>CAIOSP010000013.1 GCA_903861005.1 uncultured Pseudomonadota bacterium | reverse complement strand
CGGCCAACGAGGAAACATGCGCTGGATCGTCGTCTCTGCGATCGCGATGGGCTGCGCCGGGTCGAACCCGGACGCGGGGCGCGAGGCGTGGGTCGTGAGCCAGCTGCTGTCCGACGACAAGGTCTGGCTGGATCGGGACCCATCGCTCGTCGCGACCAAGTGGGCTGTGATGGCGGCCGATCCGTACGACTTCATGCGCGGGAGCCTGGGCATGTGGGCGAGGGATCTCGCGCGTCCCGCGGCGGACCGTCCGCGGTTCGACCTGCTGGATGTGCCGACGGTGCGCTTGGTCGTCGGCGATCCGCACCCGGAGAACTTTGGCACCTTCCTGAGCGCGTCCGCCGATCCGGCGACCGGGCTAGCCTTTGAGGTCAACGATCTCGACGCCGCGTCCTATGGGACGTGGAGCGTCGACGTGCGCCGCGGCGCGATGGGCCTCGCGCTGATGGTCGACGTCGCGCCGTGCGCGTCGTGCGCGACGGAGGCGGTGGACGCCTACGCCCGTGCCTACGCGGACGCGGTGTCCGGCGGCGCCGAGGTCGAGCTCGACCGCTGCGGGGCGCTGGTGACCTCGCTCGCCGCGTCGGTACGCGAAGACCTCGCGAGCGACCACACGCTCACCAAGGACACCACCGCCGAGGGCGTGTTGGTGCGCGAGCCGATGGACGAGGTGGGCAAGGGGATGCTCGACCTCACGGACGACGAGCGCGGGCAGGTGTCGCACCTCTTCGACCAGCTCGCGGCCACAGACACCGCACCACCGAATCTGCGACTGCTGGACGCCGTCCGCCGCTTCGGTCGCGGCGTCGCGAGCCTGCCCGCCGTTCGCTACCTCTGGCTGGTCGACCAGGGCCAAGACGGCTTGGCGGACGACGAGCTGGTGCAGGTGCGCGAGGTGGTGGATCCCCCTCAGCTCCCCGGCGTCATCCGACCCACCGACGGCGAGTTCGCGGACCCGACCTCGCGCGTGCAGGCCGCGTCCGCCCTCCTGTGGCCTCGCGCGGACCTGGACCCTTGGCTCGCCGCGCTGTCCGACGACGGGCAGACCTTCAAGGTGCAGGCGTTCGGAGACGGCTTTCAGGGGCTGGACCACGCCGACGTGGCCTCCGCGATCGCCGAGGGGGACGTCGCGGCCGTGGACGCGGCGGACCTGGGGCGATGCCTCGGATCACGGCTCGGCGCGGCGCACCGTCGCGCGCCCGGGCTCGGGCCGCTGGATGGGCCTGACGTGATCCCGCGCGCGCTGGCCGGTCGCGTCGACGCATTCGCGGGCGAGGTGACGCGCGCCGCGGAGCTGGACTCGGCGCAGGTGGTCTCGGATCGCGCGCTGCTCGCGACCGCTCTGGACGCGGACGGGCCGCTCCTTGGCGCGGACGACGTGTTCGCGGGGGAGGGCGCGTGGTGATCCTCGCTTGGCTCGCGCTGGCGGCTGCAGCGCCCACGACCGTCGCGACCTGCCGCTTCGAGGTGCCCGACGTGCGCGCGGCGAACCTGGGTGCGCCGTCCCCGCGCGTCACTGAGGGCTGCCTGCGGTTCGACGCCGACCTCGCTGGTCGGGGCTCGTTGAGCTTCCCGCGCGAGGGGATCTGGGCGCGCATGGCGCTGTCGCGGGCGCGGTTTGGCGTGGACGCCAGCGTGGGGCCGGTGCGCGCCCGCGCGGCCTTCACCGCGGTCCGCTCTGGTCCGCCAGCGGGCTACCTGGGCATCGACGGCGAGGCGATCGTCCCCAAGGCGGAGACGTTGGAGGTCCGCGCCGACTGGACGCGGGCGGGGCTCGCCGTCGCGGGCGGCGTGATCGATGACCTCTGGACGATGTCCGCCGAGCCTCGCTGGGGCCTGCGGAGCGTCGCGCCTGAGGTCGGCGAGGCAAGCGGACTGACGGTGCGCTCGGATCTGGGCGCGTGGCTGTCCTGGACCGCGCCCAAGGGCTGGGCCTCGGCTTCGCTCTCGGTCACGTCGGGCGAGGGCGCCGATCTCCGGGAGCGCAACAACGGGAAGGATCTGGCGGGGCTCCTGATCGTACACCCGCTCGCGGGCTTGGGGCGGGCGGAGCTGTTGGAGCTCGCGGTGTATGGCCGCGACGGCTCGAAGGGCGTGGAGCGCGCCCGAGACCACCGCGTCGGCGGTCGGGTCGACGTGGTGTCGGACAAGGCCGCGGGCGGCGTGGCGCTGCTGCATGGCTGGGGGCTCGACGGCGACCCGCTCCGGGTGCCGACCCGCGTCAGCGTGTGGGCGCGCACCGGGGACGCGCTCCCGATCACCGCATGGACCCGCGTCGACGTGGGCTGGCTGGGCGCGGACACGTCCGACACGCTCGCCACCACCTGGCAGATCGGCGGCGGACCGACGCTCCCCTGGCGCGGCATGGCCCGCCGCGTCGCGCCCCTGTCGATCCTCGTTGGCTACGAAGGCGCGTCCCTCGCGCCCGGCGCGCGCCCGATCGCGGGCTCCACGAGCGGCGCGCTCACCCACAGCCTGTGGCTTCAGCTTGGCGTGCGCGTGGATCTGCGCGCGCGCGTTCACTTGGTCGGCGTCGCAGACGCCACGTCGGAGGAGTGATGCGGTTCTTGTTCTTGTTGGGCCTCACGGGCTGCAGCGGCGCGTTGGTGCCGTTTACGGTGGACAGCGGGGTGGAAGACCTGGCGGGCGACACGGATGAGGTCGCCGCCGTTGAGGACACGGATGATCCCAGCGCGCTCCTGCGCCTCAACGAGGTCGTGTCCACCAACGACCGCAGCTACGAGGACCCCGAGACGGGCGAGTTCCCGGACTGGGTCGAGCTGTCGGTGGTGGGCCTCGACGCGGTCGATCTCACCGGGTGGACGCTGTCGGACTCGGGGACCGAGGCGCCGCTCGACGGCCTCGTGGTGCCGGGCGCTTCGTTCGTCGTGCTGTCCGCGGACGACGGCGCGGCGGACGGGCCGCTCCACCTCCCGTTCAAGCTGTCGTCCAGCGCCGAGGTGGTCACCCTGCGCGCGCCGGGCGGCGTGTTCGTGGACGCGGTGATGTGGAGCGCCGATGGCATGGGCCCGTACGGCCCGCAGCAGGTCGACGAGTCGCTCGCGCGACAGGCCGACGATGGCTGGGACCACGACGGCTCGCCGACTCCCGGCGCCGCGAACGACTGAGCGCGGCGCGTCGCCCGGGAGGTGGCCGTCGCGGCGACGCCGTCAGAGCAGCCGCGCGCCCGGCTCGACGTCCAGCAGCGTGGACACGCGCGGGTGGATCGTCCGGTCCGACGTCAGGCCCTCCTCATCTCGCGCGACATGCACCGTCCGCATCCCGGCGGCGGCGGCCGCGTCGAGCTCCTCGATCGTGTCCGACAGGAACATCACAGCCGCAGGCTGCACGCCGAGTTTGAGCGCGATCGCCTCGTACGACGCCGGGTCGCGCTTCGCGCCGACTCGGGTGTCGAACCACGCGCAGATCCCGGGCTCCAGGTCGCCCGCGTCCGAGTGCCGGAAGAGGAGGCGCTGCGCCTGCACCGACCCAGACGAAAACACGGCCACGCGGGCGTCCCAACCTCGCCACGCCTCAAACGCGGCGGGCACGTCGGCGTACAGCACCGAGGTGATCTCGCCGGACTCGTAGCCCTCCGACCAGATGCGGCCCTGGATCGCCTTGAGGGGGGCCAGCTTCAGGTCGGCGTCCATCCAGTCGAGCAGGGCGTGGATACACGCCTCGATGTCCCAAGGGCTCGCGCCAGACAGCGCGCTCACCTCGTAGATCCACCCTGCGACGTCGGGCTCGCGGGCGTGCGCGAGCACCCACTCGCGCAGACGCTCGCGCGCGTAGGGGAACAGCACCTCAAGGACGAAGCGCTTGGGCGCCGTCGTGCCCTCGATGTCAGTCAACATGACCTGGCCCGTCATCGGACCTCCTCGGGGATGGGGAACACCTGCGCGAGCGCCCGTCCGGTGGGCCGAGCGGTCCACCCTCCGGGCACCCGAAAGAAGCGCATCGCGGTCATGGGGAGCGTCACGGCGTCGAACGCGTGCGGCGTTCCGGCGGGGATGCTGACCACGTCGCCGGCCTCGCAGCACAGCGCGAACACCCGGCCATCCATCCGCAGCCAGAACACGCCTGCGCCGTCGAGGATCCAACGGACCTCGTCGTCCTCGTGGACGTGCTCCTCAAGGAACCGCCCGCGAAGCTCGCGCGTCGCGGGCGTGTCCTCGTGCAGGCGGGCGATGTCGATCGAGACGAATCCGGACGCCCGTCGCATCTCGTCGACCGCGTGCGCGTTGGCGGCGAAGATGGCCTCGTCGTCAAGGTCTCTGAGGCCGGGCCCTGGCGGGCGTCGCTCGAAGGCGATGCCGTGACGCGCAAGCTCACCCCCGACCTG
>CAIOSP010000012.1 GCA_903861005.1 uncultured Pseudomonadota bacterium | reverse complement strand
GCGAGCGGAGCCAGCTCGTGCGATCAGAATCCCGGACCGCGGAGCCAGGCCGTCGGTCTACGCCTCGAAAGCGATGGTTCGTGTAAAGGGGGCGCCCGGTCTGATCTGTAAAGGGAGCGCCCGGTCGTACAAAGGCCGACTTCAACGGGCTGGGGGGCGACCACCCCTCGCGCGGGGCGCGCGCACTCCAACCGCAGCGTAAGGTGCACCGGGAGCCCCACGAGGACCGAAACTCGCGGCAGCCCCTGCGTGAACAGGTCCCCTACAGTGCGAGCAACGCCAACCTCAGCGTCCACGAAGACCGCGGTGGGCGCCAAGCGCGGCCTAGGAACACACTGGAGCAGCGCCTTGGCTGCGACCGGCCGCCTATCGATGCCCTCCAATTGCACCCAATACGAGCCCTCGGCAAGCAGGCCGAGGTCAACCATCGCGACGTCGCCGACCTCCGGGAGTAGAATCTCTCCCTCCTCGCGCGCTCCATCGGTCCGCCACACGCGCAATCGCGCTGGACGGTGCGGAGGCTGCTCCACCCCCAAGTAAGTCGCCGTGTCAGAGAAGGTCGTCAACGCGCCCCGACCCGCAATCGCCGCGCTGATCCCCAAGACCCAAAAGCGCGCCGGGCGCCTACCCGACGTCGGTGCTCCAAGCGCGGTCGGAGCATGGTCGGTGGACCAGAGGTTCAACGCGCCTGTAGGGCTCCAATCAGCCTCCGGCGCCGTCAGCGGCGACCACATCAACGCCTTGGCGCCCTGCGGCACCTCGGCAGCCTCCTCAGCTCGGGGGGCAGCGTTCGGGAGATCCTCGATCAACCACAGCCGCCGCCGCAGAGGCAAGGTCGTGACCTCGATTCGGCGAACGAGGTCGTCTAGTGATGGGTCCACCGACCTTCGGTTCACGCTGAACGCGATGACATCAACGCCAGCCCCGATCGCCTGCATGGCCTGGCGCAGGAGCGCGCCGTAACAGAGGACCCTATCGAGCGTGCCTAATGTCGCTCCGCCGAGTTTGATCTCCAGGCTGCGGAGGGCGCCGAGCGAGAAGGTTTGGTGGAGTGAGTCGTCGCTGAGGCGGACCCGGACGTCCCAGCCTCTGTTCATGTACCGCGGCTCTAGCTCAACCCTTATTGCGCCCCCTGTTTGGGCTACCGGCGCACGCGTCCGTAGCGCCAAGAGCGGTTGACTCATCGCCTCCTCAAGCCGATCAAGCACCTCCTTGGAGATCCAATCCACCTCACCGAGCGGTTCGCCAAGCAGCAGCGCCTCCGCCACCTCCGCCAGCGCTTCAGTCTGCACGAACTGACTGAAGACAGGGTTTTGAGCGTCGCCCAAGCCCATAAGCATCCCGGCGAGGGACTCCCCCCCACGCAAGCCGCGCACGAGCGCGTCCCCGTGGATATTGACGACCTCGGCTAGACGATTTCGGACGCTCTGTGGGATGACTCCGTGCACGAGCGGCCAAACCACGTTTGGGTTCCGCGCCTTCAACGGGCCGTCGGGCGGCACAGCGCCGCGATATTGCGCCGAAAAATCGCTGAACCAAAGCTGCAGTTTGCCTGGTAACTCGACCTCGGTGAACCACTTAAGCCCAGCTATGCGGAAGTTGTTCCAAAATCCGAACTCTTGATTCTGGACGTGATCGAACCCAATCTCTGCCGCCCAAGCGACCGCGACAAGCCACCCCTCCTGCACCTGCATGCGCGAGGCGCCCTCCAACGCGTGGAGGAGCCTAGCCCTCGTGGTGCCGTGTTCGATCGCGTAGATGGGCCCCTTTCTGCTGCCGGCGAGCTGTAAGAAGCGTTGACGCAGTTCCTCATGAAGAAGGTCAATCGGCGTCAATTTAGCCCCCCCTCGGCGTCACGACTCGCCCGGCGCCTCCAGCGGTCACGTCGAACGCGCTTGGACGTCTCGTCCAGATCCCCCGCAGGCCGCATGCGACCTTAAGCCGCAGCAAAACAGCGCCTCCGCTTGTATGCTCAAGCACGCCGTGCATCATCACCCCGGGGAGGATGAGGTCGTCGGTAAAGCGCCGCCGCCCTCAAGTCAATGATGGGCGGGGCATCCGCCGCGTAGAATGTCCCACCACGCCGCCCACGCGTCGGTGCATCGCAAGCGATCAGCGGCCCCCGCCTCGCTCCTGACCACGACCTCTGGCACACTTCGGCGATGCTAGGCAGGGGGGCGGCAGCCAGATAGATCCGCGTCGCAGACGATGAACTCAGCACCGGCGGAGTTCAGCTGCGAGCGCGGTGCCCCATGCTGGCGATGGCAACGCCGACAAGGACAGTCGAACGTCGCCCGGCAGCACGAGGTCGACGGTCGACGACGAAGACGGCGCGGACCGGACGACCTCGAGCATCGCTGGCGCCTTCTGCGCAGCCTGCGCGAGCCGTTTCCGCCGCACGTTCGGGTTGAGCCAGCGCCACAACGTCGCCCCGGACACGTCGTGCTCACGGGCGAACCGGCGAGCGCTGAGTCCGCTCGCTCGGAAAACCGTCAGGATCGCCTCACGCTCCTTCGCCGTCCTGTAACTTCGCATCGCTGACCTCCTTGGCGAGAGGATCGGCGATCATGTCG
>CAIOSP010000011.1 GCA_903861005.1 uncultured Pseudomonadota bacterium | reverse complement strand
CGAGTCGCCGATCGGGTACGTCGTCAACGCGTCCGTGAAGGACTGCTCGATGTTCAGGCGCGCGTCGAGGTCCGTCAGGTGGCCCTGCGTGAGGAACAGGTGGCCCTCGTCGGAGTCGTCGACCTGGTCGTAGAAGTTGTCCGAGATGCCGTAGCGTGTAGCGAGCGCGTGCAGGTTGGGCGTGACGTCCTTGCCCCAGCGCACGTTCTCGGGTTCGGCGTCGGCGTCGCCACCGAGGTCCCCGAAGTAGCAGTCGAACGTCTTGTTCTCTTTGACGATGACGACGACGTGCTGGATGGACGTGGGCTCGCCCGCGTGCACCGGCACAGGGAACTCGGACTCGCAGGTGAAGTCGAACAGGTCGATCGGGCGGCGGAACGCGTCGGCGACGACCTGCGTCTGCGCCTCCAGGTCCATGCCGTCGAGCGGGATGGCCGACACGCTGCCGCGGTTCACGTCGTAGGCCTCCTGGTTCACGGTGGGGCCCGTGCCGCCGCCGTGTCCGCCGGCGACCACCAGCTTGGCGCCGTCGGACGTGAGGGCGCTCCAGGTGGGGTAGGCGGGCGCGGGGATGGCGCCCAAGAACGCGAGCGTGTCCAGGTCGAGCACGGCGATGGCGTTGTCCGCGCCGCGGGTGGCGTACAGGCGGCCGCGCGCGGCGTCGATCGTCACGCTGTTGACGTTGCTGTCGGTGAGCTGGCCTTCGTCGCCGACCCAGTCCTCGAGCGCCACCTCACCCTGGGCCAACACGTCGTGCGTGGCGCCGTCGAGCGCGGTGACCCGGTCCTGGCGGGCAGAGGCCACCCACACGCGGCTGCCGTCGGGCGAGGCAGTGATGGACGCCGTGGAGAGCGGCACGTCGATCTCGTCGCTGACGGACCAGCTCTGTGTGTCGATCACCGTGATGATGGGCGTGAAGAGGTCGGCGATCATGAGCGCGTGGTGCGACGGGACGAGCGTCATGTCCCAAGGCTGCGCGGTGAGGTCGAGCTTACGCGCCACGGTGAGGCCCGCGGTCTCCACATCGACGACGCGCTTCTCCAGGAAATCCGCCACGTAGAGGTGGGCGTCGTCCTCAGACAGCGCGAGGCCGGACGCGTAGCCCTCCACCGGCACCGTGGTCGCGAGGGTGAGCTGGCCGCTTGAGTCGATGTCGTAGACGAGCACGTCGAGCCCGGCGCCGCCGGCCGAGTACAGGCGCGTGCCGTCGTGGGTGAGGGCGAGTCCGTGCAGGCCCTGGCCGCGGTCGACCGTCTGAAGGATCTCCAGCGTGTTCGTGTCGATCACCAGCAGCAGGCGGTCGTCCGTGCCGTCGCTGGACACGTAGGCGACAGGCAACGTCGGGTGCGTCACGACGCGATCGGGGAAGCCGGGCACGTCCACGTCCGGGCCGGCGGACGTGGCGAGGCGACCGTCTAGGGTGAGGAACGAGCCGTCGTCCTGGCGGCCCGGGTGACGGAGCATGTCGTCCGGCGGGTTCGGGACGCACACCGCGTCCTGCGTGTCCTCCGCCGGAGGGGTCTGGCCCGCGCAGGCGGCGAGCAGCGAGAGGGACAGGACAGTGCGGCGCATGGGGGCCTCTCCGCGTGGCGCCCGGTCGGGCGTCGAGCCCACGTCGGGGCTGCTGCGGAGGGCTCCTACTAGGTCGCGTGGTCGACACGAGACAGGCACACTCGGCGACGGTTCGGTGAGACCTAGGTGCCGATCGGGAGGAGGCGTTCGTGCCGCGTGCGTGGGCAAGTAAAACGGCGGCCCGAGGTCCCCATGCTCGACTCCGTCCAGGCTCCCCGTCGCGCGCTCTCTCACGGCGTCGCCCTCTGCGTCGCGCTATGCGCCGCCGCGTGCTCGCCCTCGACCGACCCCGCGGACACCGTCGACACGGATGTCGCCGCCGCCCCCCGCTGGCCGGCGTGTGACCCGACCGCAACGCACCAGACGGTGTCGTTCGTGCACATGAACGACATGCACGGGCACTACAACATCGACGACGCGGGCGCGGCGAACGTGTCGCGCATCCGTGGCTTCTTCGAGCAGGTGAAGGCGGAGCAGCCCTTCACGCTGTTCACCAACGGCGGCGACGACTACGAGAAGGGCTCCGTGATCGAGCCGCTGTCGCAGTACGCGGCCACCGCTGAGATCTCCAAGGCGATGAAGTTCGACGTGCGCGTGATCGGCAACCACGATCTGTCGTGGAGCCAGGACGAGCTGCTGCGCTACGCGACGGACCCCTCCGCGATCGTGCTCGCGAGCAACATCGAGTACATCGGCAACGACGCGCAGGGCTTCGGCGCGGTCGAGTACGCTGAGCTGCAGGTGGGCTGCGTGAAGATCGGCTTCATCGGCGCCGTGTCCGCGCCCTGGACCGCCGAGAACACGCAGTACGAGGGCGACTACTACCCCGAGTTCCCGACGGACCTGGACTTCATCGAGGTGCACCGTCGCCTGATCGCCGAGCACCGCGCGGACGTGGACTTGCTGGTCGCGGTCAGCCACCTGGGCGTCGGCGACGACGAGCTGGTCGCCGATCAGACGGACGGCCTGGACGTCATCCTGGGCGGTCACTCGCACACGCCGATCTTCGACTTGGAGGACGTGGGCGGCACGCTGATCGCGCAGGCGGGATCCTACGCGCAGTACGTCGCGCGCCTCGATCTGGACGTGGACCTCACGTCGCGCAAGATCGCCGACCACACCTACCAGCTCCGCCTCACCACCACCGACCTGCCCGCCGACGTGAGCACCGAGGCCGAGGTCGAGGCGATCCTCAACCACTACGGGCCCGATGCGTTCACCGAGATCGGTCAGATCGAGCAGGGCGTCACCAAGCTGGGCGCGTCCAACCTCGCCGCGCTGGGCGCGATCGAAGACCTGGGCGTCGACGCCGCGATCATGAAGCAGTCCGCCGCGTTCGCGGGCATCAAGGCCGGCGCGCTGACCCAGCAGAAGCTGTTCGAAGCGTTCCTCATCGAGCGCCAGCCCCCGGGCACGCCTGGCTGGACGGCGACCTACACGGCGAGCATCTCCGGCGCGGACCTCGCGCGTTTGACCGAGCTCGACTCGAACGAGTGGGCGGTGGTCCTGCCGTCGACCATCGACCCGTCCGCCACCTACCGCATCGCGCTGCAGAAGTATGCGGCGAGCGTGCCCGCCAACTACCTGCCCGCGGGCGTCACGATCACCGCGCCGGAGTTCGCCAAGGAGACCTGGGAGGTCCTGGAGGCCTACGCCCGCTCGCGTACCGCGGCCTGCAAGTTCCTCGACAGCGACACGCGGCTGCCGACTTGCCCCTGATGGTGCTGCTGTGGGCGCTCTGGGGTGGGGACGCGCTCGCGCACCCCATCGGCTACAGCGCGCTCTACGCGGAGATCGACGGCGACACGATCGACGTGTCCTACGACCTGCACCCGCCGACGCTGGTGGACGTGGTCCCCGTGGTGGACACGGATCACGACCGCCACTTGGACCCTAAGGAGGCGACGGCGGCCTTGCCCGCGGTCGAGGCCTACCTGTCTGCGCACGTGCGCGTGGTCGCCGCAGACGGGCCATGCGTGCCTGCGACGCCGCGCGACTACCGGCTGGCGGCGGACACGCGCTTGTTCATGAAGGTGCGGTATCGCTGCCCCACCCCGCCCAAGGCGCTCACCTGGACGGTCGACCTGTTCATGGAGGACGTCGGCGGGCACACGGTCCTCGGTCGCTTCCGCTCGCCCGCAGGCTACGTGCAGCACGCGTTCTCCGCGCCGCATCGGGTGCTCGATCTGACGACGGCCGCGACGCCGGTGGCGGTCTCGTCGGCGCCGACTGAGGCCGCGTCGACTCCGCCTGTGGACGCACCGAGCGCAGACTCCACCCAGGGAGCGCTGGCTTGGCTCGGCGTCTTCGTGGGCGAAGGTCTCGCGCACATCTTGGGTGGTGTGGATCACCTCCTGTTCGTGCTGTCGCTCACGCTGGCGTCCCGGCGGGCGCGGGATCTACTGCGGACCATCACCGCGTTCACGGCGGGACACAGCGTGTCGCTGGCGCTCGCCGCGCTCGACGTGCTGCGCGTGTCGCCGCGCTTGGCGGAGCCGGCGATCGCCCTGACCATCGTGTGGGTCGCGGTCGAGAACGTGCGCCGAGAGGATCCACCCCACCGCGCCTGGCTGGCGCTCGGGTTCGGGCTGATCCACGGCTTGGGTTTTGGCTCGGCGCTGCGTGACCTGGGCATGCCGACGGGCGGCGTGCTGCCGGCGCTGGTGGGCTTCAACGTCGGCGTGGAGTTGGGGCAGCTCGTGGTGATCGCGCCGTGTGTCGCGGCGCTCGCGCTGCTGCGGAGCCGGACCGAGCTGCTTCGCACTGTGGTGCGCGGCGTCAGCGCCACGATCGCGGTGTTCGGCGCGATGTGGTTCCTCGACCGCGCGCTCGATCTGCGCTGGATGCCGTTCTAGGACGCGGCGCTCGGCGACCACACCATGCGCTGGTGCGGTCCCTCGCCGTCGATCTCGAAGACTGGGCCGACGGCGGTCCACCCGCAGGCTGTGTAGAACGCGACGGCTGAGCCGCGCGCGTTGCACCACATCGCCGCGTCGACGTCGCGCTGCACGTGGTCGAGCAGGTGGGCGCCCAATCCCTGGCGCTGCAGCGTCGGGTCGACCGCCATCCCGCGCAGCGCGAGCCCGCGGAGATCGAGCACGCTGACCACCGCGACCACGACGCCGTCGCGCCGGAGCGCCCAGTGGCGGGTGCTGGGCGCGTGATCGCTCGCCATGTGCGCGTCGCGTCGGGCGCGGCCGGGGTGCAGCACCCGCCATCGCAGGTCGAGCACCTCGTCGGCGGACGCGCGCGCGATCACGGGGCGTCGGCCGACGCGGGGGTGTCGCCGCGCAGGTGCCGCGTGATGGCCAGCGCCATGGCGAGCATGACGCCGGCGCGGCCTCGGACCGGGAGCCGGTCGGGGGTCAGACCAAGGCCGCGGACCACGTCGAAGAGGGCGGGCACCCGGGTGCGGGTGCGGTTGGCCCACTCGCCCTTGAGCAGCACATGGCGCGCGCCCACCGGGTCCAGCGTCTCCAGCAGTCGGTGGGTGCACAGGTGCCAAGACGCGAGCGCGGGCGCGGGGCCGCAGAAGCGCGCGAACGCCTCCAGCGCGTCTTCGAGCGACACCGCGGTGTCCAAGGCGGCCGGATCCAGGCGGAGGCGGCCCTGGTGGTAGGCGTCGGGCGGCGTGTCGTGGCGGATCAGGGCGTCGAACACCTCTCCGGTGTCGAGCGAGACTGCGGTCAGATGCAGCAGGTCGCGCAGGGCGTGGCTGTTGGGCGCCTCGGCGACCGGCTCTACGTAGGCGACGATCACCCGCTCGTCTGGACGAAACGCCGGGCGGGGTGCGGGCCTGGGAGGCGGCGTCACCACGATCCCGCGCCCTTGGCGCGCGGAGACGGCGGCCGCCCGGATCTGGTCGTCGATCATGCCTTCAAACGCCCCGACGAGGGCGTCCACGCCGTCCAGCTCGGGCTCCAGGATGCGGATGGCGATCGCGACCGCCTCTAGGGTCGAGAGGCACTCGAAGCGAGGCTCGCGCCGGATCCGGTAGTTGCTGGGGGCGTCGGGGTGCAGCCGGTAGTGGGGGAGCGCGCGGATCCAGGCGTTGTCCCGGTACACCCGGTGCGCCTGGTCCCAGGTGCCATCGATCACCACCAGGTGCGCGGGGGCCTCGTCGGGCGAGAGCTCGGCCAGATCGCGCGCGTCGGGCGACGGGTAGAGCAGGCCGCTGCCCGTCGGCAGGTCGACCGGGGGGCACGTGCCGTCCGCGTGGTTCGAGAACAGCACGTGAAGGCTGACATTCTGCAGGCCGAGCTTGAGCAGGCGCGCTGTGCCCAGGGGGTGTCGACGCTCGCCGGAGTGCTGGAGGATCTGCAAGCCGGTGCGGTTGCGCAGCGTCGGGATCCGGGCGCACAGGCACATCGCCGCGGGCTTGTCGCAGCGGTAGCAGTGCGGTCTGTGGGGCGCTTGGGTGGGGTTCGACACGCCGCCCTCCTACACGAAGCGCCGGTCCTGCGCCGCTCGCACGGTGCTTCAGGGGCCAGCAACAGGGGGCCGGAAGGCCTGGAAGCGGGCGGTGGACCGGGCGACCGGACCCTCAGCGCAGGGGTTTCCCTTTCCTCCATGCGAGGAATTGGGATACCATGCCGGGGCGACCCGTCTGGCTTGTCCGGACTGGCGCGTCGGAGGTCGGACGTGGCTACTGCGAACAGCGGCAACAACAGCAAGATCGCGATCGGCTTCTTCGCCGGCGCCGTCGTCGTGGCGATCATCGCCATCTACGGCATCTTCTCGCTGATGAGCGGGTACGGCAAGATCGCGCGGTCTGAGAACAAGCCCGTCGAGACGGTCACGGTCGTGGCGGCGTCGCGCACGCTGTACCAGGGCGTCGGCATCACCAGCGACGACCTGTTCGTCGTGAACGTGCCGCCTGAGTACCTGCCGATGATCAAGGACGCGAAGTCCGGCGACGCCCACAAGGCCGAGGTGTTCGCCAGCCGCGAGCGCGTCGTCGGTCAGGTGCCGCGCGAGCGCATCCTCGCGAACGAGTTCATCCGCCCCGAGCGCCTCGCCGACGGCAACGCCGGCATCGGCCTGAACGCGGTCATCCCGCGCGGCATGCGCGCGCTGTCGGTCAACCTCAAGGACTCGAACGCCGTGTCCGGCTTCCTGGAGCCCGGCAACTACGTCGACGTGCTCGTCACCATGGAAGACGACTTCGGCGAGCCCCGCACGGAGACCATCCTGCAGGCCGTGTTCGTGCTCGGCGTCAACTCGCGCGCCCAGAACGAGAGCGCCGAGGACTCCGCCACCCGCGGCCGCCAGGCGCCGTCGGTCACCTTCCTCGTCACGCCCAAGCAGGCGGAGGACATCGCCTTCGCGGACGAGATGGGCGACATCAGCCTCACGCTCCGCAACGTGCAGGACGTCGTCTACACGCCGCTGTCCGGCGCCACGCTCGGCACGCTGATCGACCGGATCCGCCCGCACGCGCTGGAAGTACCGGAAGAGCCCAAGTTCATTCGCGTGACGTCGGGCCGCAGCGAGCAGACCACCGAGGTCAACGCGCCTGCGAGCAACACGACGACCATCCGCATCATCCGTGGCGCGGACATCTCCAACCGGACCGTCCCGGAGGAGTAGGCCCGTCTGGGGCCAGGGCATGGCGATCCGCGCGCGCTCTGTGTGTGTGCGTGCGGTCCTGATGCTCGGCCTCCTCGGGTGCGCACCGCACGTGATCGCGCCGTCCTCGCTGCCCGATGCGGCGGTGACGGACGACGCGGCGCGCAGCGCCTACGCGCGGGCGTTGCTGGCCGCTCAGCGCGGCGACGCAGACGAGGCCTCGCGGGAGCTGGCGTGGCTGTCGCGCCTGGACGACAGCGTGTGGGCGGACCTGGCGGTGGGGCGGCTGCGGCTGGAGCTCGACGACGTGCCAGGCGCGACGCAGAGCCTGGAGCGCGCGGCGTCGCGGCGTCCAGGCGACGCGCTCGTGCTGAGCGCGGTGGCCGAGCTGCGCGCGGCGCAAGGTCGGTCGGACGACGCACGCGCGGCGTGGATCGGGGCGGCGCGCGCTGGCGACGAGGACGCATGGGTGCGTGCGCTGAAGAGTGCGGAGGGCGCGGGCGTGGGCGCGATCGTGACGGCGTGGAGCGTGGCCCCGATCTCCGGCAGGCTGCGGGCCTCGCGGGCGTCCGCGGAGGCGGCGGTCGGTCGGTGGTCGGAGGCCACGGCGGACTGGTCGGCGGCGATGTCCTGGACGGCGACGCCCGACACCCTGCGCGCGTGGGCGACCAGCTACACGCGGGGCGGATGCCAGGGTGACACGCCGTCGGCGTGGATGGCGACGCAGGATCCAGCGACCCTCGGAGGCTCCTGGACCGCGGCTTGGGGTGACGCTTGTGTGGCGCTTGGACCCTGCGAACCCTTTGACGAGGCACGACAATGCCTCGATCAGGCGTTGGAGGTTACACCGCCAGGATTGCAACGGTCGCGCCTCGTCGAGGCGAGGGATCAGCTCGAATTGCAGCGGAGGTAGAATGCTCCTGACGTCCCGGTTCCGCGCGCTCGCGATGACGGTTGCGCTCGTCGCAGGTGCGTGCGTCAAGAAGCCGGTCGTCACCGCGCCCCCGCTCGAGCAGGACGCGCTGGTGCAGATGGTCCGCTCGCGCCCCGTGCCGGATCCGACGCAGGCGCGCTTCAGCATCAAGATGCGCAGCAAGCCGCTCGGCATCGCAGCACCCCCGCTCGGCGGGGGCCTCGTGGTCGATCGCCCCGGCCGCGCGCACATCGCCATCCTGGGCCCCACCGGCTCGCCGGTGGTCACGCTCTCGAGCGACGGCACGCGCGTGGTGTTCCTCAACACGCACGATCGCCAGTACATCACCGCCGACAACGCCGCGACCCTGCTCGGCGGCGCCACCGGTGACGCCGTGTCGCTCGACGACGTCGTGTCGCTGCTGCTCGGCCTGCTCCCGGTGGAAGCCGCGCACGTGCGCAGCAAGGACATCCTCCCGGAGGGCGTGCAGTTCGTGTTCGACGGGCCCGCGGGCACCGTGCTCACCGCGCTGATCGACCCGGCCACCGGCACGCCGATCCACGTGTCGGTCGACGACGCGCACGGCAAGCGCACGGTGGAGGCGTCCTACGATCCGTTCATGCCGGTCGACACCTACCTGCTGCCGTCGCGCATCGACATTGAGGTGCCCAGCGTGGAGCTCTCGCTCGATCTGCGCTTCAAGTCCTGGACGCTGCTCACCGAGGTGCCGGACGTGTTCTCGCCCGCGGCCCCTGCCGGCTACGAGGTCATGAGCATGGCCGACTACGGCAAGCGCATGGCGGACAAGCTCAAGGACAGCGCGACCGAGCCTCCGCCGGTCGAGCCGCCGCCCGCCCAGTAGCGCCGCTCAGGGGTGGGTCGCGCGACGCGCGTCGATCACCTGGAGCTGGAGCGAGCGGTTGCCGTTCCACACGTTCTCGCGCAGGTTGGCGAGCAGATCGACCGGGCCCTCGCGCAGCGCGGCGGCGTGCGGCGCGGCGTTCCACCACACCAGCTCCAGCGGGGCGGGGCCGCGGCGCAGCGTGCACTTGAGGTGCTGCTGCTCCTTACCGAGCGTGCGCAGATCCGAGAGCATGACGTTGCGCACCAGCAGCTTGGGCTCGGTGTTGCCGCTGCCGAAGGGTGCCAGGCGTCGCAGCTCGGCGAGCAGGCCCGCGTCCAATTCGTCGACGCGCACCACCGCGTCCGCGACATGCTCGGCGGTCATGGCGGACTCACCCGCGTGCTCGTCCACATAGCGAGACAGGCGCTCGCGCAGCGAGTCCAGATCCGCGGCGCGCACGGTGAAGCCGGCCGCCATCGGGTGGCCGCCGTACTTCAGCAGCAGGTCGGCGACGCTGTCGAGCGCGCGGACCGCGTGGACGCTCGGCACGCTGCGCACGCTGCCCACCGCAAATTCGCCCTGGATGGACACCACCGCCGTGGGGCGGTTGACGGTCTCCTTGACGCGCGCGGCGACGATGCCGACGATGCCGCGGTGCCAGCCCTCAGCCTCGGGGCCGGCGACGACGACGAACGAGTCGTAGGGCTCGCGCAGCGTGGACATCACCGTGTCGATCAGAGAGCCCTGAATGTCGCGGCGCTCGCGGTTGAGCGCGTCGAGCTCGGCCGCGAGCACCGTCGCGCGATCGGGGTCGCGGCAGTTCAGCAGCTCGACGACGTGGGTGGCGCGCGCGATGCGACCGGCGGCGTTGATGCGCGGCCCGATCTGCCAGCCGAGCTTGACCTCGTCGATCTCTCCGGGCTTGCAGTCGGCCACCTTGAGGAGCGCGCTGAGCCCCGGGCCGTGTCGACCGTGGTTGAGCGCAGCCAGGCCCAGCGCGACGATCGCGCGGTTCTCCAGGGTGCCGATCGACACCAGATCGGCCACGGTGCCGATCGCCGCGAGCTTGAGCAGCCCCTCGCGGAACACGTCGCGGCGAGGGTCATCGCGCAGCAGCGCCTCCGCGAGCTTGAGGCTGACGCCGCACGCCGCCAGGCTGCGGTTGCCGTACGGGTCGCCCTGCTGCGGAGGGCAAAGGACGATCGCCTCGGCCGGGACGGACTCACCCGCGGGCAGGTGGTGATCGCACACGAGCACGTCGACGCCGCGCGCGCGGGCCGCGGAGACCGACGCGTGATCGCGCACGCCGATGTCGGCGGTGACGATGAGTCCCACGCCGTCGTCCGCCGCCTTCTGCGCCGCCGCCACCGAGAAGCCGTAGCCCTCGGTGAAGCGGTCGGGGATGTGGTAGTCGACCTTCAGGTCCGGCGCGAGGCGCGCGAGCGCGGCCTGCAGGATGAGCGACGACGTGGTGCCGTCGACGTCGTAGTCGGTGACCACACGGATGCGCTGCTGATCGCGGATGGCCTGCCGCAGCCGCGCGATCGCCTGGTCCATGCCGAGCATGGTGTGCGGGTCGAGCAGCTGCGAGACGTCCGGCGTGAGCCAGCCGCCGTTGGGGTCAAAGCCACGCAGCGCCATGCAGCGCAGCGTCACCTCGCGCAGCGGACCCAGCGCGCGCATCGCGGCCACGTGCGCCTCGTCGACCGGAGCGACGGTCCAGCGGGCTCCAGTCAGCGACGTGCGTTCGGTCATGGGTCAGCCGTAGAGGATGTAGCCGACCATGACGCCGGTCAGCAGGCCGGCGACGAGGCCCGAGAGGCCATACGCCATACGAGGCATCTCACCGGGAGAGTCAGGCGCGAACGCGCGGCGCTGCTGTGGCGGCGGCGGCGGCGCCTCGACCGGGACGACGCGCGCGGTTGGCGGCTCCTCGCTGCCCGGCTCGATCAGCAGGGCCAGCTTGCGGTACGTGCCGTCGTTGCGCCGGAAGACCGTGTCGACGCGCAGGCGCTCGCCGCGGACCTCGGTGCGGACGTGCTGGACCGGGACGGCGCCGCGGAGCTCAGGCGGGCGCATCAGGATCTCGACCGACGCCGGGAGCGCCATGCCGGTGGAGTTGGAGCGCGACGAGGGCGGGAGCTGCGCGATGTGGCGCATGACCGCGCTCTCGGCGTCCTCGCGGTTGGCGCGGGACAGCTCGGCGATGGGCATGACCATGCGGTGCGCGGAGAGGTTGTCCCGCACGCGGGTGATCACGGCCGCCAGGATGGCCTCGTGGGTGTCGACCACGCCCTTGCCTTGGCGCGCCATGGCCTCGAACACAGGGAAGCCCCACGGGTTGAGGTCCTCGACCACGCGCTCGGGCGTGCGGGCGTTCTGCGCGTCCGTCTGGTTGACCTGGAACACGACCGGCAGCGCGGCGAGGTCGATGCCGTGGCGGACGAGCGACTGCTCCAGATCCAGCAGGGCGGCGAGGTTGTCCTCAGTGCGGCTGGCGCGGGCGTCGGCGACAAACACCACGCCGTCCATCCCGGTGAACATGTCCTCGCGCCCGGCGGCGACGTCGGGCCCGCCCGGCACCGAACACACGCGCACCTTGATCTCGAAGCCGGGCACGCGGGGGGCGTCAGGCAGCGTGTAGGCGAACCACCACACGCGCTCCTTGCCGTCCTTGCCGCCTGAGCTGCGCAGCTCGGCCTTCTCCCGCCCCGGCTGGATGCGGTGCAGGTGACGAACGTTCGTCCCGCTGCCGGCCTGCGAGGGGCCGAAGTAGGCGACATTCAGTTCGATAGTGCGCTCTGTGAAGTCGACCGTCGCCACCGCGGTGCCCCAGGCCCGGGTTACGCGCGTTCCTAGCTCCGATCGGGCTTCGGGGCCATGTCACGCGGCACACGCGCCCCGCGTCGGATAGCGGGCCTGCGGTTCAGGAGGCGGCTGTGCATCCGCTGATTCCCTTTTATCCCGTGCCGGTCTTCGAGATCCCCATCCCCGGCTTCGGCACGCTGCCCATCCACGGGTTCGGCCTGCTGGTGGCGCTGGGCTTCATCTTCGGCGGCAACGTCGCCATGGAGCGCGCGCGCAAGACCGGGCTTGATCCTGAAGTGATCAACCGCCTGCTGTCGTGGCTGGTGGTCGGCACCTTCATCGGCGGGCACGTCGGCTACGGCCTGATGTACAAGCCGGCCGAGTACTTCGCGAACCCCATCGAGTTCCTCAAGGTCTGGCAGGGCCTGTCGAGCTTTGGCGGGTTCGTGGTCTGCGTGCCGCTCTCGTTCTGGTTCTTCCGAAAGGAGAAGCTGCCGATCTGGCCGTACATGGACAGCCTGGCGATCGGCCTGGGCCTGGGCTGGTTCTTGGGCCGCATGGGCTGCACCGTCGCCCACGACCACCCTGGGACGCCGAGCGACTTTTGGCTCGCCAAGTACTGCCGCCCCGTCGAGGGCCACACGCTGGTCTTCCCGAACTGGATGATGGAGTCAGGCCACCAGGACTTCCGCTGGGGCCCGTGCGCCCAGATCGGCGCGCCCATCACCGACCTCCACAACCAGCTCAACCTCACCGGCTACTCCGGCGTGGTGTCGGCCCACGACATGGGCTTCTACGAGGCCCTCTGGTCGCTGTCGGTGTTCTTCCTGTTCGTGGTGCTGGACCGCTGGCCGCGCCGCCCGGGCTTCTACGTGACGCTGCTGGGCGTGCTGTACGCGCCGGTCCGCTTCTTCATGGACTACCTGCGGCCCACGACCACCGACGTCCGCTACCTGACCGACCTGATCCACCCCGCGGGCATGGACCCTCGCTACTATGGGCTTACGCCCGGCCAGATGTGGTCGGTCGTGTTCCTGGTGGTCAGCGGCTACGGGCTGTGGAAGCGAGCCCAGACGACCGACCGACCCGTCGGCCCCACGGCGCCGCTGACGCCGGAAGAGGGCGGACACAAGACGAGCGCGTCCGCAGCGACCTGATCGCGGCTGAGGGGGCCATGAGCGCCCCCCGGCCGTGACAAGAATGTCGCGGTTTGTGACGGCCGCGGTGTAGGCTGGGGCCCGTTGGGGGAGAAGAGTCAGTCCGGGCCACGCTGGCACGGTCTGTGCGAATCGCCTCCTCGTCGCGGAGGTCCCATGCGGTGTCCATCTCTCGTGTTCTTGCTGACGTTGGCGGGGTGCAGTCAGGACTATGCGATGGGGGACGGCAGCCAACCGCGCGACACGGGCACGTCGACCGACGGCAACGGCGGCGGTGGCGGCGGTGGCGCCGCAGACACCGGCCTGCCGTCTGAGGACGAGACCGACCGGCTGTCGCTGCGCCCCGCGCAGACGGACGTGTACGTGTTCGTCGCCAACCCCGACCGCGACACGGTCACCCGGATCAACGTGCTCACCCAAGAGGTGAAGACGGTGCGCGTGGGCCACGTGCCGAACGCGGTGGTCACCACCCCCGACAACCTGAGCGCGGTCGTCTACAACGCCGGCGGCGACTCAGTGAGCGTCATCCACACCGACCCGGTCACCAAGGAGATGAGCGTCGACACGGTGGACGTGCGCGACAACCTCAACACCATGTCGCTGTCGCCCGACGGCAAGTACGCGCTGCTCTGGCACGACGCCAAGGGCGTGGACGTGGACGCGGGCACCGGCGGGGCCGCCTCGTACAACGAGGTGAGCGTGGTGAGCATCGTGGGCCTGAGCCACACGGCGATCGTCGTGGGCTTCAACCCCAAGGGCGTGCGCTTCACCCGCGACGGCAGCCGCGCGATCGTGTTCTCCGACGCGTCGATCGCCAGCGTCGACCTGACGGGCGCGTCGCCGGACACCACCTTCATCCCGATCGCCGACCCGCTCAACGCGCCGAGCGCCGAGGAGGTCGAGATCGACCCGGCAGGCCACTACGCGTTTGTCCGCCAGGCCGCGACTGACGCGCTCACCGTGGTCGACCTGCGCACCCGCGAGGTGGAGGCTGTCCCGGTGGGGCAGAACCCGACCGACCTGGACCTGACGCCCGATGGACTGGGCGCGGTCGTGGTGTCGCGCGCGGCGCTGGAGGTGTCCGTCTTCTCGGTCGCCGATCCGTTCGCGGACCCGCGCGTGGTGCCCTTCCCCGACGACACGCCGTTTGGCTCGGTGATCGTCGGCACCGATGACCTGGCGGTGCTGTTCACCAACGCCACCCCCGCCGACCGCTACGCGCTGTGGACGCTGTCGGGCGACCAGATCGCGCTGCACCCGCTGATCAAGCCGGCGGCGTCGATCGCCCGCACGCCGGACGGTGGGTCGCTGATGGTCGTCCACACCAGCACCGACAACCCGGACGGCTCCACGCCGCTGCCGTACCAGAAGAAGGCGGCGGTCAGCTTGATCGACCTGTCGGACTTCCGCACCAACACCATCTCGCTGTCGGCGCCCATCCTGGGGTTCGCCAACAGCTCGGACGGCAAGCGCGGCTACGTCACCATGGTCGACAAGCCGTTCATGGAGGTGCTGCACTACGACACGCTGATCTACGACGAGGTCGCGCTGCGCTCCAACGCCGTGTTCGTCGGCGTGCTGCCTGACCTGGACGTGAACGACGGAGACCAGCCGCCCGCCTGGGTGAGCCAGGTGCATCCGCTCGGGCGCATGAGCTTCTACGACCCGGATGACGCGTCGCTGGAGACCATCACCGGCTTCGAACTCAACGGCGCGATCGAGGAGTGACCATGAACCACCGCACGCTGCTGATGCTCGCGCTCCTGACCACCGGCTGTGGTCGCTACGACATCGACCCGAGTCAGTACACCGAGGAGGAGGGGCTGTGGGATCCGCAGTCGGCGCTGCCGACGGACGGCGGGCTCTTCGTCCGGCTGACCCGGGCTGGGGACGTCGCGCTGCTGACCCCCGGACAGGACACCGTCCGCGTGCACCTGGACGACGCCGAGATCGACTCGATCGAGGCGGGCGCGGGCAGCGCGGTGCTGACGCGCTCCACCGAGTTCGTCTGTGACGCGGGCGCGACGCCGTCCAAGTACGTGGACGACTGCCCCTCGGACCGGCTCACCCAGGTTGGCCGCGCGGATCTGATCGACGCGAGCGGGTCGGTGGCGCGCTTTGATGTGGGCGCCTGGTACGGCGCGTTCACGTTCAGCGCCGACGGCCACTTCGCGGTCGCGCCGATCGACGCGAACCGCCCCACCGCGGGCGGCGGCCTGGTCAACCTGACCTCGGTGCTGGTGATCGACGAGGAGACGAAGACCTCGTACGAGGTGAGCGTCGGCTTCGCGGCCGACCGCGTGATCTTCCGCAACGACGCGGAAGGCAAGGCGATCGGCATGCTCGTGCTGTCGCGCAGCGAGGTCGCCAACGTGGACCTCACCAGCCAGGTGGCGGTGCCACGCGCGACCTACCCGCTGACGCTGGACGCAGGCCAGACGGTCACGCCGATCGACGTCGCGCTCACGCCGGACAACCACTACGCGCTGATCACCATCGAGGGCAGCGGCGACCTGTACGTGCTCGACCTGGAGAGCCCGAGCATCAACATCGTGGCGCTAGCGGGGCACCCCTCCGCGCTGCTCGTCGACCCGGTCTCCGACCGCACCTACATCAGCTACAAGGCGTCCTCCCGCATCGACGTGCTCGACCACGTGCGCTTCGACGTGGAGACGCTCGACGTCGACTCGGCGACCGACCACCTGATCCAGGGGCCCGGGTTCGTGTTCGCGTACTCGCGGTCGGGCGCGCTCGACGGCTACCGGATCGACACCACCACCTTCGCGGTGGACCGCTACCGGTTCACCCAGCCGCCGACCAAGGTGGAGCTGGCACCCGACGGCACCGCCGCCATCGCGCTCACCGCGACCGCGGGGGTGGGACGGCTTGAGGTCGCCGACCTGCGGCAGGTGGACGGGAAGGTGGACACGGACGTCAAGCCGTTCGGCCTGGACGGGGTGGGCGTCGGCCTGACCTTCGCGGCGGACGCGGACGGGTCGCGCGCGCTGATCCTACAGGACGGCGTCGACACGCTCTACTCGCTCAGCTGGCCGTCGCTGCAGGTCAAGGCGGTCGATCTGCCCTCTCCCCCGGCGGCGATCGGCACGATGCCGGACGGCACCTTCTACATCACGCACCAGGACGCGCTGGGGCTGGTGACCTTCCTCGATGACGCCGACAACCTGGTCGAGGTGAACGGCTTTGGACAGCTCGGGATGCTCGACCGTCCGCTGCTCACGCAAGAGGAGAACTGATCATGCGCACCTTCCTGTTCGCGCTCGCGCTCGCGGTACCCCTCGACGCGTTCGCTGCCCGCAACGAGGTCTCCTTTGAGTACGTCGCCGACTTCCACGGAGACGAAGGCGTCGACATGGCGACCGGCACGTGGGTGGCCAACGCGGTCGGCCTGCGCGGAGGCGGCACGATCTTTCAGGATCGCCGTCACTTCGGGCTGGTGCTCGACGGCGGCTGGACGCGGTCGTTCCAGGCTGCGCACACGAACGGCTACCTCTACGACCCAGCGTCGGGCGGCAACACGGAGCTCCCCGGCTACACGTCCGCGCTCGACATCGAGACGCTCTCAGTCGGCCTCAAGGGCGACTACGAGGTCCGAAACATCTTCTACCCGTACGTGCACGCGCAGCTGGGTGTCGCGATCGGCTCGCTCTCCGTCGACGACGACAACACGCGCCCCGACAACCTCAACCAGTTGACGTCGGTGGGTGCGGCGCCCGTGGGCCTGTTCGGTCTGGGTGCTGAGATCATGCTGCCGGACCTGGCCAAGGGCTGGAAGGTCACCGGCGCCATCTTCTTCGAGGGTGGGTACCAGGCGGCGGCCAACATGCGGCTCGGCGACGCGGGCGGCCCGATCAACCTGTCGGGTGGTCTGTTCCGCACGGGCATCGGCCTGCGCTTCCGGTAGACGCAGGCGACGCTACGGGGCGTCGCCCAGCGCCACGCGCACCGCGGAGAACTCGAGCGCGACCGAGACGGCGTCGCGCGAGCCATCTGCGTTCGTGTCGACGTCGGCGTGCGCCTCGAGCGCGTCGGCGATCGAGCCCTGGTCGGCCGCGCGCAGCAGCTCGGCGAGTGCTGTGGCATTGGCGGCGAGGCCGAGCGTGCCAGCCTGTGCGTCTTCGGTCACCTGCGACACGACTTGCAGCCCGCCCCCGATCTGGAAGGTGATCGAGCCGATCGAGAGCGCCTGATTGGCGAGCGCCGTCCGGTAGGTGCCTGCGGAGAGCGTGGCGCGCGAGGACAGCAGGGCGCGCCCTTCGGCGTCGACCGCGATGCCTGGGTCGACCACCGGCTCGCCGTTCGGGCCGCCGTCCGCGGACACCGGCGTCCCGGTGAAAAGGCCAACCGAGACCTCGTCGTCGAGGAGGTTGGAGGCGCCCGCGAGCTGGAGCGTGATCGCGCGACCGCCGTGCAGCAGCGCGTCGGCCATGATCGCGTTCAGCGGCTGCGCGGAGGAGCCGAGGACGTTGTCGCCCACGCCGTCGCCGTCGAGGTCCAGGCCTTGGTCGCTAGGCAGGATGCGGAGGTGGACGATCGCGTAGTTGTACGTGCTGCCGACGTCGACCGCGATGTCCGTGTCGGGGGCCGGGTCCGTGTGGTCGGTGTCCGGGCCCAGGTCCGCGCTGGCGGGCGGGCGGCCGACGCAGGCCGAGCAAGCCACGAGCGCGAGAGCCAGACGCCGCATGCAGCCTCCGCAGGTCAGGGCGCGGCGGCGCTGGAGGGGGAGCCGCCCGTGGTGGGGCGCTTGGCCTGGAGCACCGTGGCGTGGCGGACGATCAGCGAGCTGAAGTCGGCGGGGCACTCGTAGGTGACGGTGGTGCCGTCACGGGTGGCGGGGAGCAGGTAGGCGGTGCCGTCGACCTGGCTCACCACCTCGGATTGGTAGAAGTCCTCAGGTTGGTCCAGCTCCAGCGTGGCGTAGGCCTTGGTGTCGCCGTTGGCGGTGACACAGTCGACCGTCTCGTCCGTCAGCAGGACGGTGACCTTCTGACCAAACGGCGTCGCGCACGCGGTGGCGACCAGACCCACGAGGATGAATCGAACCAAGGTTCCTCCAAGACCGCCACTTTAGCCGCGCGTCCGCAGACCGCAAGGCACATCCCGGCCGAGTGGAGTAGGATCCGCCGGTTGGGAGGGACCATGAAGCCACGCGCCTGTTTGTACCTGCCTTGGATGCTGCTCGCCTGCCACACGGCCCCCGGCCCCGATGACACGGACGTCGGCGTGGTGGACACCGACGTGGTGGGGGTGTGGAACCCCCGGATGCCGGAGGCCGCCCAGGCCTTTGACGCCCCTCGTGGGTTTGTGGCCCGGCGCGCGGTGTTCCACCTGCACTCGCCCTACAGCCACGACGCCTGCGACGGCGCCGGCTGGGTCAACGGCGTGATGGACACCACCTGTGAGGCGGACCTGCGCCGGGCGCTCTGCACCGACCGGTACGACGTGGCGTTTGTGACGGACCACCCGGACTACGGCGACCAGCAGCCCTGGGAGGCGCTGTTCCACGTGCACCCCGGCGACGAGCTCATCCGGGGCGAGGGCGACGACATCCTGGCCAACAAGATCACCTGCGACGATGGCCACGTGGTCTTGTGGCGGCAGGGCTTTGAGGACGAGCTGATGCCGGTGGGCATGCGCCACCAGATCGTCGCGCCCACGCAGGAGGAGCGCCACACGATCATGAACGCGTCGGACGCCTCGGCGGTCGCTGCGATGATCGAAGCGGGCGGCACGGTGATGATCGCCCACACGGAGAGCAAGGACCCCCAGCACCTGGCGGAGCTGCAGGACGCCGGCCTGCACGCCGTCGAGGCGTTCAACGTGCACGCCATGTTCGCGCCGAACATCCGTGGGGACTTCCTCGGGCTGGACCCGCTCGGCTTCCTGGCGGACCTGGGGCCGTTCACTTCGTCGAGCAGCGACGCCCAGCCGGACCTGCTGTTCCTGGCGGTGCACGTCCAGCAGGACGTGAGCGTCGCCAAGTGGGACGCCTTGCTGCAGCGCGGGCCGATGATGGCGACCGCGGGCGCCGACACCCACCAGAACGTGCTCCCGGCGATCTTGTCGGACGGCGAGCGCGTGGACTCGTACCGCCGCGGGCTGCGCTGGTTCACCACCGTGCTGCTCGCCAAGAGCGACTCGCTCGCGGACGTCGACGAGGCGGTCGCGTCGCGGCGCGCGTTCATCGCGTTCGAGATCCTGGGCACGCCGCGTGGGTTCGACTTCCACTTGGAGACGGACGCGGGCGTGGTGGAGATGGGCGGCGACTCCGTGGCCACCGGCAAGCTCGTCGTGACCTGCCCGACGCTGGCCTCTGGCTCGCCGCGCGGCGAGGGCAAACCGGACATCTCGGTGATCGTCTACAAGGACGGTCAGGAGTTTCAGCAGGGCTGCGGCGAGTGGCCGGTCGAGCGCGGCGTGTACCGCGTGCGCGTCGACATGGTACCCAACCACCTGACCGAGTTCCTCGGCAGCGTGCCCACCAACCTGATCAAGAGCTACCCCTGGATCTACTCGGGCGCGATCCGCGTCGCGATGGAGTGATCGTGGTGGTCGCTGCGCACATGCGGTCCGCGTGACCAAGCCCGGCGCCGACGCCGCGTGGGCGGACGCCTCGGACGCGGCCCGCGCCCAGGTGCGTGGAAGCGTCTGGCGCATGGTCGTGGGCCTGGGCGCGGGCGCTGCGGTCGCGTTCGTCTGGTGGCGCACGATGGGGCCCGTGGCGGAGCCGCGGCCTGAGGTGTCGGTCGGCCTCGCGACGCTCGCCGGGATCTTGCTGATGGTGGCGCTGGGGATCCAGGTGATGCGCACGGCGGTGCTGATCCAGGATGTGCCGTGGCGCGCGCTCGCGCGTCCCGTCATCGTGGGCCACGGCACGAACGCCCTGTTCTCCACGGCGGGGGATCTGCTGGAGGTCGTGCTGTTGTCGCGGCTGACGGGCCGGTCGGTCCCGGACATCCTGGTGCAGCTGCTGTACCGCGCGTCGACGACCGCCTCGGTGGCGCTGGCGGCGGTGCTCGTGGGCGCGGGGCCGGTGGGGATCGCGCTCGCGGCCTTGGGCCTGGCCACGGTGACGCTGCTGGGCGCATTCGGCACGCCGACGCTGACCGTCGCCGGTCGTGAGCTCCCGCACATCGTGCCGATCGGCGTGGGGCGCGCGGTCACGCTCGTGCTGGTGACGGTCGCGCAGCTGGTCTTGGTGACGGGCTCGGTGGCGCTGGCGATCGTGGCGGTGGGCGGACAGCCCGAGGCGGCGGTGGTCGCGCGCGCGGCGGGATCGATCGACCTGCTGTCCTATCTGCCGGTGCCGCTGGCGAACGTCGGGCTGCACCACGTCGGCATGACCTGGTCGCCGGGGTCATCGCCGCCCAACGCCTGGGGCGCGGCGCTGCACCACGTCATCACGCTGGGCGTGGGCGTGCTGGCGCTGATCGGCGGCTGGCTCTGGCCCGTCTACGGCTGGGGACGCAAGGGGTAGGGCCCGCCGACCGCGCCGAGCTCGAACGCCTTGGCGACGAGCGCGCCGAGCACGTGTCGATCGCGCGCGATGTCGCGGGCGAAGGTGGCGGCGACCGTCGGCCGCGCCAGGAAGGACGCCGTGGCGACCACCGAGTGCAGGTGCGCGAAGCGACCGGCGTCCACCGCGCCGCCGCGCGTGAACGGCGACTCCGGCAGCGCGACGTAGGGCGTGAAGTTGGCGTCGTCCAAGCCCAGGCGGAGCGCACGCCACGTCGCGCGGAGGTCGGAGGGCGTCGCCACGCCAGGCAGGCCGACGATGAAGTAGCCGCCGACCCGCAGCCCGCGCTTCTTGGCGTGCGACACCAGCTTGCGCGCGTGCTCGGGATCGTGGATCACGCCCTCGAACGAGGCGCCGCGCGTGGGGCTCAGGTGCTCGAAGCCGAACACGATGCGTACGCAGCCGCCCTCCGCCATCGCGTCGATCAGGTCGAGGTCGACGTCGCCGGGGCGCACGCCGTTGACCAGCTCCCAGCCGAGCTGACCGGCGAAGGGCCGCAGCGCGCGGGACACCTCCAGCGCGTGCGTACGCCCGGTGACGAACGCGTCGTCCTCGACGTGCAGGCAGCGCACCCCGTGGTCGCGCACCAGCCGACCGACCTCGTCCGCGACTTGCGCCGCGGGCCGCGCGTCGAACCCTTCAAGGTGGCGCGCGGGCATGGGGCAGTGTCCGCAGGTCCGCACGCAGCCGCGGCTGGTGAAGGTCGCGGTGACCGGCGATGCGGTGGAGCGCATCGCGTGGGCGTAGCGGGCGAGCGGGAACACCGCGCGGTCGAGGAGCGGCAGCGTGGCGAGCGGCACACGCGGCGCGCGGGCGGTGCGCGGCGTGGTCTCGCCGTACACGCCCGGGATGGTCGCCGGATCGTCGCCGCGGATCCATGCGGTGATCGCCAGCTCCGGATCTCCCGCGACGGCCACGTCGACGCCCGACAGCGTCCGCGCGCGCACCGGGTCGAATGACGCGGCCAGGCCCACGAGCGCGGTGCTCGCGCCGCGCGCGCGCAGCGCCTCGACCACGTCACGCAGGCCGGCGAGCTCAGGCGGGAGCGCGAAGATCACCGCGCGCTCCGCGTCCGCGGCGAGCACGTCACCCAGCGAGTCGAACGCGAGATCCACGCCCACGAGGTCATGACCCTGCGCGCGCAGCACCGCGCCGATCTGCGCGAGCGCCAGCGGCAGCGCCGGCTCCGCGCCGTGGCGCGCCTCGATCAGCAGGACCCTCACGTGGCGTCCACCCACGCGTGGGCGCCGAGCACGCTGCGCACCGCCGCCACCACGCGACGCGCGTCGGCCTCGTCCATGCCGGGGTGGCTGGGCAGGTAGACGACGTCCTCGTCGAAGGCGCGGTCGGGCGTGAACCACGCCATGTAGTCGCGGCGCACGTCCACGCCGAAGCGCATGAGGCGGCGGGCGAAGGTCGCGCCGTCGCGCACGCGCACAGGGAAGGCGTTGTAGGTGTGCGTGCCGGCGCCCGGGCGCTGGAGCGACAGACCGTCCACGCCATCGAGTCCGGCGAACAGCACGCGCGCGACCTCGCGGCGACGCAGGTTGCGCTCGTCCAGCCGCTGCAGATTCAGCAGCGCAAACGCCGCGCGCGCGGGCGACATGGCGCGCAGCGGGTCGGCGGCGTCAAACGGCGCGTCGGGCTCGTCGAACATGGTGTCGAAGCCGTCCGGGTCCAGCGAGGCGCGGGCGCGCAGCGCGGGCCACGGGCCGGCGGCGAACGGTACGCGCGAGGACATCGCGGCGCGTGCCAGGCCGCCGCGGAAGTCGGCGGCGACGCTGCCCTCGGTGGGGCCGAGCCGCGCGCGCGCGCGGTCGGCGAGGTCGGCGTCGTGGGTGGTGAGCAGACCGCCGCCGAACGCCTGGAGGTTCTTGCCGTCGACCATGCTGAACACGCCGACGCGGCCCCACGACCCCGCCGGGCGGCCGTCCCGAATGGCGCCGGTGGATTGGGACGCGTCCTCGATCAGCGGCACGCCAGCCTCGTCGCAGATCGGCTCGCAGTCGGGCACGCCACAGATCTGGCCGAACGGCTCGATGCCCATGACCGCGTCGAGGGAGGCCACCACCCGTCGGAGGCCGTCGGGATCGATCGCCAGCGTGTCGGCGGCGATCGGGACGAACACGGGCTGGTAGCCGTAGGCCTCGAACACCCGAACCAGCGCCGGGAAGCAGTAGGTGGGGACGCCGACGCGGGCGCCCGGCTTGAGCTGCAGCGCGTGGAGCGCCAGCGCCAGCGCCCGTCGGCCGGACGCGATCGGCACCACGTGGGGGACGCCCAGGCGCCTGCCCACGGCGTCCGTGAAGCGAACGAGCGCGTCCTCCCCGGGCGAGGAGCCTGCGGCGAGGCGGGCCGCGAGCGACACCTCGGGCAGGTCCATGGGGATGATGTGGCGGGGGATGGGGAGCGGCATCCGGTCTCCGGAGGGCGTCTGGGCGGGTTCTGAGAGCCTACCTCGGCTGAGGGCACCAGCGCAGCGTGTCCGCGGGAAAGTGCGAGGGTTGCGCACAACTTGTGGAGCAAAGGGCGGCAACGGTGTAGACTCGCGGCGCCGACAGGTGGCGTCGGCAACAATTGGAGTACTAATGAACCGTTCCGCTCTGTTGAATACCGCTCTCGCTGGTCTCTTTGCCGGTACCGTCGCTTGCGGCGGCGGCGAGCCCGCTCCCGCTCCTGTCGAGCCCGCTCCTGCGGCCGAAGTCGTCCCTGCGGCGCCTGCGGACCCCGCGGCGGCTGCGGCCGCTCCGGCTGGTGATGCGGCTGCGGCGCCGGTGGCCGAGGGCTCTCAGCCCGTGGCTCCCGCGACCCACGGCTGCAAGGGCCAGAACGAGTGCAAGGGCCAGGGCGGCTGTAAGGTCGACGGCCAGAACGATTGCAAGGGCAAGAACCCCTGCAAGGCGAAGGGCGGCTGCAAGACTGCGGCGTAGTCGCGGCGGATGAGGAACATGGCTCGAACCGTTTCGCGCTTCGCAGTTCCTGACCTCGGTGTCGGGGTCGGGTACCGCGTGCCGCACTACACCCAAGTGGTGGAGGAGCGGCCAGCGATCGACTGGTTCGAGCTCTTGTCCGAGAACTTCATGGTGGAGGGTGGGTCTCCCATCCACCACCTGGAGCGCCTCATCGACGCCTACCCGGTGGCGCCTCACGGCGTGTCGCTGTCACTGGGTAGCGAAGAGGACCCCGATCACGTCGCGCGTCTCCACAAGTTCGTGGAGCGGGTGAACGCGCCGTGGTTCAGCGACCACCTCTGCTGGACGGGCACCCGCGTGCACCGCCTGCATGATCTGGTCCCGATCCCCTACACGCCTCAGATGCGCGACCACATCGTCGACCGGATCAAGTCGATCCAGGATCGGTTCGGTCGCCTGTTCGCGGTGGAGAACGTGTCGGCCTACCTGGCCTACAAGGACAGCATCATCCGCGAGCAGGACTTCCTGTCGGAGGTCGTGGAGCGCGCGGACTGCGGGATGCTGCTCGACGTGAACAACGTGTTCGTGTCGTCCTGCAACCTGGGCTTCGACCCTGTGAAGTGGCTTGACTCCATCCCGATGGATCGGGTGGTGCAGATCCACCTCGCCGGGCACAGCATCTACGAGAAGTACCGCCTCGACACCCACGACCACCCGGTCTGCGACGAGGTGTGGGCGCTGTACCGCGAGGCGATCCGTCGGATCGGCCCCGTGTCGACGCTCATCGAGTGGGACGATCAGATCCCGTCGCTCGCGCGCCTGGCCGAAGAGGCCGACCTCGCGCGGCGTCACCGCGATGAGGCGCTGAATGCTCCCGTCTGATTGGCAGGAGAAGATGGCGGCGATGATCCGCGGCGCGGAGCCGCTGGACGCGTCGTGGTTCGCGGGCGGCCCTACCGTCACGCCCGACGAGCAGATCGCGGTCTACCACAACCAGTACCGGCTCCGGATGTACGACGCGCTCGCGGAAGAGCTGCCGGGACTGAGCTGGATGCTGGGCGACGAGGCTGAGGACGTGCTCTGGCGCTACCTGGACGCCAACCCGCCCAACACCTGGACGCTCAACCGCATCGCGGCGCGCTTCCAGGACTGGGCTGTGGCCGAGCGCATGTCCGACGAGCAGGTCGACATGACCAAGCTCGACCTGGCGGTGGCGGCGTCCTTTGAGGCGGCGTGGGGCAAGCCGCTGAGCGTCGCGCAGCTCATGGAGATGCCGTCGCTGCGCCTGTCGCCGCACGCGCGTCTGCTCCGCCTGCGCAGCAACGTGCACCTGATCCGCTCGGCGGCGCTTCAGAAGAAGGACGCCCCTGCGCTGGAGTCGATCGATCGTCCGCTGCTGGTGTTCCGGCGCGGCATCCGCGTGCGGCACATGGAGCTCCCGCTGCCGCAGTGGACGCTGCTGTCGCGCATCGACGCGGGCGAGGACCTGGGCAGCGCGCTGGAGGCGGTGGTCGCGGAGTGGCCCGACGTCGCGCCGCAGCTCGGCGAGTGGTTCAAGGCCTTCGCCGAGACCGACTGGGTGCAGGTCCGCGAGGACTGACGGCCGCGCTCAGGCGTTCGTGGGCTCGCGGCGGCCCATCTTGAAGACCACGGTGGTGCCGCCGACGGTGATCGTCTCACCGCCGAGGACGCGTCGCTCGCCAACGCGCTCGCCGCGCACGAAGGTGCCGGTCTTGCTGCCGAGGTCGAGCACATAGAAGCGGCGACGGCGCTCGAAGACGCGCGCGTGCTCGGGCGCCACGTCACGGGCGTTGAGGACGATGTTTGCCTTGGGGCCGGAGCCCAGGATGAGTCCGTCGGCCGGGATGGCCAGCTTGCGGCGCGCGTCGCCTTCGCCGACGATCAACACGCCCACCATGGCGCGGTCGTCGTCGTCGTCGCCCGCCATCATGGTGGCGCTGTGCGCGGAGCTCGCCTTGGGCTGCACAGCGATCTGCCCGCTCTGCGCGGTGAGCTCGGCGCGCAGCGACTCGATCACTCGGCGCTCAGCGGCGCCGATCCCGAACCAGCTCAGCCAGCCGCGCGCGGCTTTGGCGGCCTCCTCGGCCAGCGCCAGCACCTTGCGCAGCAGTGGCTCGTCGAAGCCCGAGCGCGGCGTGACGGCGAACGAGCGCAGCAAGCGGCGACCGGCGGCGAAGTACGCGTCGGACGGGCGGTGGAGCAGCCAGTCCTGGAGCAGCCGCGCGCCCTCTTCACCCAAGCCGAGGGCCTCGTCGGCGGCGCGCAGGACGCGCTCGCGCTCCTTGGCCTGGATGGTCCCGTCCGCCCAGGCCACCTGCACCAGCGGCAGGGTGGCGAGCGCGCGGCTCGACAGCGCGTCCATGCCCAGATCAGCGAGGGTCAGCTCGGGTTCGTTGCTCATGCGGTCTCCCTCACGGCGCGCTGTCGCCCGCGGGCTTCTTCTTGTCGAGTACGGCCAGACGCGCGGCGGACTGCAGCGCGGCTTTGGTGCCAGAGACGAGCGCGTCGCTCGGCCACGCGCAGCCCGGCGTGGGCGTCAGCGCGACCGTGACCGCGCCCACCGCGACGGCGGTGAGGTCGGGCATGAGCGGTGTGCCCGGGGCGGCCGGCTGCGCGCCCCCGGCGATCTCCACCAGCGCACGGTCGACGCAGGTGCTCGCGGGCACGTCCAGCACACCGTCGGCGGGCGAGGGGACGCGGTTGAACGCGTCGAGCAGCGCCAAGGCCCAGAGCTGCGACTGCGCCGGCAGCGTGGGCGGTCGGTCGGTGCGCTTGGTGCGGAGCAGCGCCTCCAGGATGTCCCGGTAGGCGGCGACCAGCGTGAACGAGGACCACCGATCTTCGAGGCGCGGATCGGAGACCAGGCCTTCGATCGCCTCGGGCGTGGTGCCGGTGCCGCTGTGGCCCGAGCTTCCGTACTCGCGCGCCAAGCGGTCCGAGAGGCCCCACCGACCCAAACGCCGCACGCCACCCTCTTCGGCCGTGTAGCCCATCGGGCAGGTGAGCTTGGGATCGCTCTGCCAGAGCAGCAGGTAGCGAGGGAGGTCGGAGCCGAGCGCTGCGTCCTGCGCGAGGCAGGGGGCCGGATCGGCGTCAGGCGACACGGTGGCCATCTGCGCCTGCACGCTCGCGATGAGCGTGGGCTCCAGCATGGCGTCGAGCTTGCGCACCGCGGGGGTCGACATGCGCACGCCGCCGAGCTGAAGCGCGTTCTGTCGCGCCTGCGGCAGCGCGACCGCCTCCTCCGCCTGGAGCGCCTTCGCCTCGTTCTTGCGGCCCAGCTCTGCGACGAGCGACTGCCGATCGTCGAGGCAGCTCATCTCAGTCGCGAGCGACGCGCCCTGCGCGGACTCCGCGAGCGCCAGCGACGCCTCAGCCTCAGACGCGCGCGCGTCGGCGGCGTTGGCCGCTGAGTACTGCGCGTAGGCGACGTAGCCGAGCGTCGCGGACGACAGCAGCACGCCCACCAGGAAGGTCATGACCTCCTGGTTGATCCCCAGCCGCTTGAAGAAGTCGAGGAACGCGTTGTACGCGAGCGTCGCGCCCATCGACAACAGGTCGGGGGCCTCGGTCAGCACCCACCAGCCGTCGTCGGACGACCCGACCGCGCGGCTGCGGCGCGTGCCGGAGCCTGCCACGCTGATCGAGCCGCCGCGATCCAGGCGCCGCTGCAGGCCCAGGCCGATCGAGCCGCGCGTGCCGTCGGGCAGCGTGAACTCATACAGGCCGGTCACCGGCAGGCGCATGCCAGACATCACCTGGCGGCGCGTGGTGGCGCGCTCCAGCTCAAACACCACGCGCGGCGCGACCTCAGACGCGACCAGGCCCGAGGAGTCTGCGGTGAGCCAGGCGATCAGCATGGCGCCGGTGGGGGCGTCCTCGCCGCGCGGACGTAGCGCCGTGCGACGCAGCGCCTCGGGGCCGGCAGGCGTGCTGGCGAGCGCGTACAGGCCGACGAAGGTCGTCGTGTCGATGGCGATCGTGCGACGCGAGGGCCGCCGATGCGGCTCGATACACTCTAGGACCTGCTTCATCGCCCAGCCCCCTCGACGGATCCGATGTGGGGCAGCGCGCCGTAGTTGAGCTCTGGCCCGGCGCCCAGCGCGACGCGCATCGAGAAGACGATCGCGGGCTGCATCGGCAGGTCCATCGCGCGCATCATGAGCGCCAGATCCTGGTCCGACAGATCATGGTGCGGCGCCAGGCCGACCGTGAGATCGCGCGGGCGCGAGATCGCAGCGACCGCCTCGGCGAGCTCCGCGGCGTCCGCGTGATCCAGCTTGGTGAACGCGGTCATGAGGTCGAGCAGCGGACCCTTGGTCGCGAACGGCGGCTCCTCCACCTGGAAGTGTCGACCCAAGCGAACGCCGGCCGCGACGAGCGCGAGCGCGCGAAGCTGCAAGCCGTCCAGATCGGCCATCGGCTTTGCGCTCGAGGGGACGATCGACACAAAACGGACGGCCAGCGAGAAGGCGTTCTGCCACTCGATCATCGGCAGGCGGGCGCGGGCGCCGTCGCGATCGAAGACCCAGTCGGGACCTGCCTTGTTGTACCAGTCCGCGATGGGCTTGGGGAGCGCGCTGAGCAGCGGCGTCGGATCGACCGGACCGACGCCCGGACCCTTGGTGGGGCGCGCCGGGAACGTGTCGACCAGGATGCGCGTGATGAGCAGGCCTGCGCGACGCCACGCCGCCGGCAGTGCGTCCTTCAGGTTCTCCTGCGTCACGGGCATGATCGGCGCCGCGGAGTTGGTGGGCGTGGACTCCAGCACCATCTGGTAGGGCAGGAGCACGAGCGAGGGCGACGCGCCCGGGGTGAGCGCGCCCACGACCGGCAGGTCGACGCCGCCCGCGCGCAGGGTGTCTCCCATGAACCTGTGGAGGCCGGTGCGCACGAGGTCGATGGTGCGGCTGACTTGAGGGAGCGTGCTGGTGTTCACTTCTTGGCCTCCGGGAGCTTGACCGGCTTCTTGAGGCGCAGGTTGGTGCGCAGGCCCACGTAGGCCGTCCAGCTGTGGTCAAGCACGAGCTGCCGGTCATTCGCGGTGGCCAGCGGGAACCCGTAGGCCGCGCGGACATACGGCCCCACGGTGACGAGTGGGTGGTACGGCGTGAACGTGGCGGACGGGCCGCGGGCGCGACGCGCGCTCCAAGCCAGCCAAAGCTCGGACACCGCCGCGCCCTCGGTGCCGTTGAAGCCTGGGCCAAACAGCAGTCCTGCGCGCACGCCCCACTGGAAGCGGCCAAGCAGCGAACGGCCCGCCGGGTTGGTCGGGCCCCACACCTTGCCGTTCTCCGACAGGGTGTGCGTGGGGGTGGGGAGCGGCGCCAAGCGGAACCCGACGAGCGCCCCCGCCTGGAAGCGCAGCGCCCATGCGAGGTTGGGGATGGTCGCGGGGCTGGAGGTCGGCTCGTTTGGGGTGCCGAGGTAGGTGACGATGCCGGGGGGCCGCACGTCGAGGCGCGCCTCCAGGCCCACGTCCAGGCCTACACGCGGCTGGTCCAGCGCCCACCAGGTCGCCAGACCCTGCAGGTCGACGGTGGCGCCGGCGGTCCGCAGCGCGCCCGCGCAGTCGCCCGCGAAGTTTGGGTTCGCCGCGGCGTCAGGCGCGCAGATCCACTGGATACGCTGGAACGGGAACGCGCCCGCGCCGAGGCCGAAGCTCCAGTCGAGCGCGTGACGGCGCTCCCAGCGGGGGATGCGGTCGGCCGACGTGACGGACTCGGAGGCGCGGTACGCCGGCGAGAGCTGCACGGGCTCGGGCCGCTTGGTGCCGAAGTACCACATCCACGCGGCGGTCTGGACGGTTCGACCGTCCTCGGTGCCGTGCTCGGCGAGCGCCTGCTCGCGGGTGTAGGGCGTGCGCGGGAGCAGGTCCGGGAGCGAGCGTCGCGCGCCGGGCCGGGTGCTGTCGAACACGAACACGGCGAGCTTTCCCCCTTCGCCGAGCGCGCGGAGGCGCTCGCGGACGAGGCCCTGGAGCCAGGTCGCCGCGGGCGACATGGGCTCCGTGGGGATCTCGAAGGTGTCCGGACCGAACGCAGGCGCCTTGGCGCCGAGGTCCTCGAGCGGCGGCTTCTCCAGCGTGGCGCGCGCCTCGTCCGCCTTCTTCTGGGCGGCGGCTGCGCGCTCCTGCGTCGACCCGAGCTGGTCGGCCAGGCCGTCGGCGTCCTGCACGGGCGAGGTGAGCTTGCGCGGGTCGACGTCACTGGGGAGCTCGGGCGTCGTGGGGCGCAGGTTGCCCGCGAGCAGCGCGGCGCGTACGACGGTGGGCACCAGGTTGGTGGCGGCGAGCACGGTGTCGTCGCAGATCGCGGCGGTGCGGAGCACCAGGCGCTGCGTGTGATCGGGGCCGTCGGCGACGGACCACAGCAGGTGCCAGCCCGTCCACAGGCGCCACTTCACGCGGTACAGCGCGTCGCCGTTGCCCAGGCCGATCACGCGCGTCACCGTGGGCGCGCGGGACGGGTCGTCGACGAACACAAAGGGGAGCTGCGTCGCGACGGCCTGCAGCACGGCCTGACCGGCGAGGCGATCAGGCGCCTCGACCAGCTGCTCCACGTTGATCGCGCCGAAGGTGGGCTCGTCGAGCGCGGCGACGCCGTCGCGCGTGGTGCACACCGACAGCGCATCGACCGCGCCCAGGCCCTGCGGACGCGGCTTGGTCGCGTAGCCGTGCATGCCAAGCACCTTCTGCCACTGGTCGGTGGCGGCCTTGGCGACCTCCTTGGGGGCGGCGCGCTGGCTGTCGTCGAACGTGGCGGCGATCGCGTAGCGCACCTGGTCCTGGAGCATCCAGACCTCGACGCGGGCGCGGAGGTCGTCGTCGGTGCGACGGTAGAGCAGCTCAAGCGCGGTGCGGAGGACACGCGCGTCCAGCTCGTCGCGGTCTTCACCCGGCAGGAAGTTCGCCGCGACCCACTTCACGCGCTCGGTGGTGGTGATGTCGGGGATCGGCTCGGCGCCGAAGCGCAGCATGGCGCCCAGCTCGGCGTTGATCTGCGCCTGGAGCTCAGAGACGAACTCGGGCCGGTTGTGGATGCGCTCGGCGAGCCACGGCACCCAGTGGTCGAGCACGACGCGCGGGATCTGCTCCTTGCGCAGCGCCAGATCCTTGGCCGGGCCGAGCGTCGGCATGGCGTCCAGGCGGGCGGAGACCTCCTCCGGGGTGTCCGTCTCGTAGCGGGCCGCGGCGACCAGGTCGCGTGAGAAGCCGGAGTCGACGTCGAGCGCGTTGGGCGGCGTGGCGATCGCGGTGAGCGCGGCGAGCACGCGCATCTGGTTGGTGGTGACGTCCTCGAACGCGAACTGCGCGGTCTGGACGAACACCGTGTGCGTGAACTCGTCGAAGTGCGCGGATGCCAGGCGCGCGGCGGCGTCCAGATCGGGCGCGACCTCCAACGTCTGGAAGGCCTGATCATACGCGTCGCCGGTGGGCAGCCCGCCGGAAGGGAAGCGGAACGCGATCAACGGGATCCGATCGCGCGGGCCGTAGACCTCGTCGTCCTTGCTCTGCTGGCTCGACGAGTAGCTGTACGGGAACATCTGCTCGAAGAACGGACCGGAGGTGGTCGGGTCGGCGTCCATGAGGTCGAAGTCGTGCAGGCGGCCGCCGTGGCCGAGGCGGGTCGCGAAGCGGCCGTCGAGCACCGACGTGGGCGCTGGCGTGACCTGCCCGGACGGCGAGGCCACACGGACCGCGGCGAAGAGGGTGCTCGGGTTGCGAGGCGCGTCCGGGCGCGGGTCCACCGACTGCCAGGCGCCGTCGCCCAGGTAGAGCTCGGGGCGCGGCATGGACCACGCGTCTCCGCCGGACACGATGCGGCTCCAGACCGCGGACGTCTCCGGCAGGGCGACGTAGCCGTCGGCGCGGATCGTCTGCATCATGTCGGGCGCGCCCCAGCGGATCGCCACGTCCTCCCAGATGTGCGCGTAGAGAGGGCCGAGGTTGTGCAGCGCCGCGTCGGTCACCACGTCGAGCGGACCACCGTCGGAGGCCTCCTTCAGCGGCAGGAAGTCCACGACGTCGATGCACAGGCCGAGGCGCGCGGCGGTGCGGTTGTCGCACCCGCCCCCTTCACGCTGCATGAAGCCGACCACGCGAACGGGCGGAGCGACCGAGGTCGGCGCCGGCGTCGGGTCCGCGGCGAGGGCGGCGATGGTAGTATTGAGCAGGAAACAGAAGGGCGTCATCGGACTTCCCGTAGCGCGCCGAAGCGCGCACGACGCTCGAGCAGGTCAATCGCCCTGGCGAGCACCGCGCTCCCTTCCTGCTTGTCGTCCAGCACGCGCTGGACAAGGCGGGCGAGCGTGTTTTCATCCATGGCGGAGAGGAGCTGGTCCACCGTCGGCGGCGACGACGCGGGCTGCGGCGGCGCGGTGGACGTCTTGGGGCTGAGCTCGAGCTTGGACTGCGCGTCCGGCTCGAGCCCGCCTTGTTCGACGGGGACCGGCGGGGGTGTGGGCACCGGCGGGATCTGCTGGGCGGTCGGGCGCGGCGGCGCGGTCCCGTCGGACGAGCGCTTGCGCGAGGAGAGCACGATCTGCTCGACGTCGTCATAGATGACGGACGGCGCGTCGGGATCGTCGGACTCCTGCACGACCGACGTTCGGATAGACGCCCCGTCTCGCGCGCTGTGGCGCTTGAGCAGCAGGTCGAGGTGCAGCCAGCTGCCCATCTTGGCGCGCTCCGCGTCCTCCTCGTCGGTGAGGTCCATGAGCCGTCGCTGATCGTCCGCCGTGCGCTTCGGCTTGGCGCGGATCTCGACGATCTCCAGCGCGCGCACGTAGCGTGCGGACATCGATCGCACGCTGGGCCGCTTGGGGGCGGCCTGCAGGCGGCTTTCCCTGACCTCACGCTCTTCCCCGTCGACGACACGCTTCTTCCACGTGACCACGACGTCGCGCGTGATCCAGGTGGGCCACCAGGCCTTGTGAGACCGCTCGCCGAGCTTGGACGCGCGGTGCCACCGGACGCGCTCCGCGGGGCGCAGGTCGGTCTGTGCGTCGATCTCTGCGTCGAGGGTCTTGGCGTTGTCCTCCGACTCGAGGATTCCTTCGAGCTTCTTTCGCAGCTTGCGTTCGGGCGTCTCCGGTCGGTTGCCCTTGACCTTTTCCTCGTAGTTCAGGTCTTCCAGCGCCTTCCGCGCCAGCTCGTGGTCGTTCTTGAAGTCCTTGTTGTCGATTCGGTTGTTGCGCCAATCGGCCAGCACCGTGGCACGTCCATCGTACCGCGCGTGGGCCGAACTCCCGTAACGAACCGCGCTCGGCCTCTCGCTGTCGGACTCACCGACTTTGCCGTCGGGCTTTCCGCCCGAGTCGAGCTTGGACGCGGGGACGTCCGGGATGACCGTGTGCCGCGTTTCGGTGTCGCGCATGAGGCGCGGCGTGCCCATGCCGGACGTGCGCAGTGCGGTCGAACGGCTCCCCACGGCGCCGCGCAATCCTCCCTGCTTGGGCTTCGGCTCCTCGGGCATCTCGCCCTTGAAGGGACGGTCCAGGGCCCTGTCGAGCAGGAGGTTGCTACCGAATTCGTGCAGATCGGCGGCCTCGTCTTCCTCAAACTCATAGAGCTGGCTCCTCTGCCGGCTGCTCAGTGAGAACTCCGCGCGGAGGTCGGCGATGTAGAGCGCGCGGGCGAAGCGCCCGGTGAGCACGTCGATCGCTTGAGGACGCTTGGGGACGCGGCTCCACGTGGGCCACCACGCGGCGGTGGCCCGCTTGGCGAGCTTGAAGGCCTGCTTGGCGTACGGCTCCAGCGGTGAGAATCTCGAGGTGTAGTCGGTCGGCGAGTCTGATCGCCACGGCGCTGTCGGGCGGGGGGCGGGCCGGACGGCGCTGGTCTCGGGCGGCGCCTGCGGCGTGCTCGACGGCGAGTCGCCGACCTGCTCCGGCACGATCACCTGACGGTCCATGCTCCGCATGGTCTTGGGCGGGCTGACCGATCCCAGCACCAGCGCGGACGGTGTCAGGAGGCTGCCGCGCGCCATGCGCTTGAGCCCGATCCGCGCCGGCTTGGAGCCGTGGACGGAGTCGGTGACCTTGTCGAGCCGGTCCGAGAGCTCGTGCGCCTGCGCAAGGGCCTCGGCGCCGGTGGTGCGGCCGGGCGTCCGATCCTCGGTGGGCGCGGTCGTCGGGTCCTGCCCGACCACCGTCTTGGGCAGACGCTTCACCACCTCGTCGAGCCGGTCGGAGAGCGCGTGCGCCTCCTTCAGCTGCTCGGACGCGGTCTTGATCGTGGGAGGGGGCGGCTGGCCGCTCACGATGCCGCCCACCATGGCGCGCACGCGCTCCATCAGCGTAGGCGCGCGCGTGGGCAGCGGCTGCGGGGACGGCGAATGCGTCACGGGGTCGATCGTCGGCACGACCGTGGTCAGCTCGGGCGAGAAGCGGAACTGGGTGGGGCTCGCACCACGGCTGAGGATGGGCGCTAGACTGAGCGGCAGCGTCGCCGCGCGCAGCCGAGACCCGAAGCCTTCAGCCGAGGGCGTCGGGGTGGGCGACCGAACCAGATCGGTCGGCGACAACACGAGCCCCTGCGGCGGCGTCGACTCCGTGCGATCGCGAGGCTGAGGCGTGACCAGACCCTGCGGCGACGTCAGCGGCGTGGGCGGGAGGGGCGACGGACCGCGGTTCGGATCGCGACGCGAGCGCACCAGCAGCGAGGCGCTGTGCCGGCGGACGAGGCCAAGCGCCCGATCTGCGCCGACCTGGGTGGACGCCAGCCCGAGCGCGGTGGGACCCAGGCGCCGCGGCGCCTTGGGTAGCGGCGGCTCGGTGATGCGCGGCGGGAGCCTCGGCGGCGTCGGCGGCGCGCTCGCGCGCTCGCGGGTCACCGGCAGCGGCGACGAAGAGGAGCCTTCCGGCGTCTGCGGGAGCGGGGGCGCGTCGACCGGGCCGCGCACGTCGCGGGGGCGCCGGGGGCGAGGGGGGCGCGGCGGCTTGGGGCCGACGCCCAACGGCGCAGGCGGCATCGGCGGCGCGAGCGTGGAGGGCTGCTGCGGCGACGAGCCCAGGCCGGTGAGCGGGAGCGGCGCGGTGGACAGCAGCGCGCGCACCGGGCGTCGGAACGGCCCGAAGCGCTTGGGCGGCGGCACCGGGCGTGGTCCCACGGGCGGAGCGTCGGACTGCGTGGTCGTCGGCCCGGGGCGCAGCGTGGTGGCGGACGGGCCAGGCGGCGTGGTCGTCTCCCTCGCGCCGTGCGGCGGCGGGGACACGTGGGGGTCGGCCTGCCGGCGCGGACGCGTCAGCGGCGGGGGCGGGGACTTCGCGTGGAGACGCGGACGCGGCGGCAGGGGCGGCGGGTCCGGCGTCTCCTGGGGCGGCGGCCGGGGGACAACGACGACGATGGGGATGGACTCAGGGAGCTTGGGCTGGGTCGGGGCGCTTGGCGCCGACGCCCCCTTGGGCATGCTCACAAAGCCGGTCATCGCCACGCCGGCGGCCGTGGGCTCGGCCGGGATCAGCGTCTGCGACTGGACGGACGCCGACTCGTCCCGCATCGTGGTGATGCCGCCGCGGTGCGTCAGCTGACCCGGCTCCTGGTCGGTCTGTCGGGGCGCCATCGATGCGAGCGGTGACCGCTTGGCTGCCATGGCCAGCAACGAGCTCCACCGCGCACCCGTCAGCGAGCCTGTCCACGACACACGCAAGCCGCCCTGGCGGTTCTGCAGCGTCGCGAGCATCACCCGCGGCTTGGTCAGCAGTGGCTTGCGAACAGGCAACTAGGCGTCCTTGCGGAGTTTTTCGTGCTTGCGGAGGGCGGCGATGCGGGCCTCCAGCGCGTCGGCGAGCGCCTTGGCGAGGCGCTCGATCGTGCGGGGGTCGATCTTGCCGGACGGCGGAGTTGGGCTCATCCCTCCGCCTCTGGCGGGGCGCCGACTTCGGCCTCGGGCGGCACGAACTTGGCGACGCCTGGCCAGTAGAACGCCCGCTCGACGGGGATACGGGCCCACAGGTCCGGGACGCGGCGCAGGCCGATCCCCAGGACGCCGAACACGACGCACAGGCAGATCAACAGCGCGGCTTGCTCGGTGCCGCGTTGGGCGGCGAGCGTCTGCGTCCAGGTCGGTGCTTGCGCGCGAGGGAGCACGATCGACGAGCGACCGGCGAGCAGCCCGACCGTGTAGCCCCACGGCTGGCCCAGCGTGCGCGAACGCATCACGCCCGCCAGGTTGGACCAGACCTCGGCCTGCTCGACGTGCGCGTCCTCCGCGGCGGCGTCGGGCGCGGGGCACGACCCGTCCGACGGGTGCGACGTGGGGCGAACCTGCACGAAGAGGTGCTCGGGGTTGGCGAGCAGGAAGCCGACCGCGTCGGCGACGCCCGCGGGCGGCAGGTCGGACTCGGCGTCCGGGTCCGGCGCCTGGATCTGACGAAGCGCCTCCACGAGCTGCCAGTTGGGGACCATCAGGACGACGAGATCGGCGAGGTCGGAGTGCAGCACCGGGTAGCGATGCGGGACCTTGGCGAGCAGATCTTCCAGCGCCGCTTTCTGGCCGGGGCGGAACAGGGGGCCGTCGAACAGGCAGCTGTCGGCGTAGCGCAGGGTCACGTGGACCTGGGCTTCGGTGGGCTCCGCGACGTCGCTGCCCATCAACACCTCCAGGTGCTCCCAGCGCGCCGTGCGCGTCTCAGCGGCGCCGGCGCCAGTCAGCGCGAGCGGGAGGAGGCGTTCGGTCGAGGGGATGACGGCGCCGGTCAGCGCCGTGACGTCGCACGCGCGAAGGGCAGCGCCCCACACGTCCGTCGGGACGAGGGTCAGGCTGCCCTCGCCGCGGCCGATGGTGGCGCGGGTGGTGTCCGCGGCGCCGATGACACACGCGTCGGGCGGGCCGAGCAGCGCGGGGACCGGGTCGCGCTCGCCGCCGAAGTACTTGCGGCTGGCGAGCATCGTGCGCGGCGGCGTCAGCATGAAGGCCTGGCGAAGGCGCACGGCGTCCTGGCCGGTCCAGCCCCGGCCGACCTTGTGCTCCAGGCAGGTCTCGACCTCGAGCTGCGTGCGCACGAGCTGGCCGAAGCGCTCGGTGCCGGACGGCGCCTTGATCTCGATCGCCAGGTGACGCGGCTCGACCATCGGGTGGAGCAGCACGCGCCGCTCCTGACCGTCGGTCGACATGCCGCCGATCGACACGCGCACGTCGTCGCTAGAGAGCGACGCAGACTCGCCCTGGTGGACCGTGCGCTCCAGCACCAGCGCGAGCGTCGGCGCCAGCCCGTTCGCGACCGTCTCGGCCTCGAACATGCCCAGGCCGTCTGGGCTCTTGGCCGGCCCGCACGACGTCGACATCTCGTCGACCGGGCGCCACACGAAGCGCGGCTCCTCCGGCGCGACGGTGGCCACGGCGGACGCGTCGTAGGCGGCGACGAGACGCCAGTCGCCTGCGGTGGCGGCGGTGATCCAGAACAGCAGCGAGATCACGAGACCCCCACGTAGTCTTCGAGGTGGGGGCCGCGGCGATGGGCGAGCTCATCGGACGCGAAGATCGGCGCGGCGATCTCCAGCTCGTACGCGCGGGCGACGCCCTCGGTCGACAGGACGAGCAGGTCGCCGTTGCGCAGCTCGATGCTCTGGGTGGTGGCGTCGACCACCTGAAGCGCGCCGGGCGCCACGCGCTTGTCCCAGCGGTAGGTGCGCACGGTGCGCGCGCCGCCGCGGCCGCGGGTGGGGAAGGGGCGCAGCACGGCCAGGCGACGGGTCTGCACGTTGCCGTCCGACAGGCGGCCCACGTCACGCTGCTCGTCGAGGCGGATGGTGATGGTGTCCCACTGCGGCAGCTGCGTGGCGTCGTCCGGCTCGAACGTGGCCTCGCCGAGCACGTGGTAGGGCAGCGGCAGCGACGGGCGCGACCACAGCAGGCGCACCGGATCGTCGAAGTCCTCGATGCGCGGGTCCTGCACGGGGACGACCCAGTGGTGCAGGATGCTGACGCGCTTGATCGCGAGCGGGTCCAGGCGCAGCGCGCCCTTCGCCGGCAGGTCGAACGACGCCTTGGTGCCGCTCACCGCGGGGTCGCCGCCGCCGGACGGGACGACCTCGTGCAGGATGCAGCTGACGGCCACCGGCACGCGCGGCGGCCAGATGACCGCGGCCCACGCGAACACGTGCAGCGACACCACCGTCGACTGCGTGAAGCTGATCGTCATGCCCAGCGCGTCGTGCACGACGATCAGCAGCCCCAGCCCAAGGCTAGGGCCAAACGCCGCGAGCAGAAAGCGGAAGGCGGGCGGGTTGTGCATCTTGCCGTCGCGGCGACCGGCGGCGCGGCGCTGCCGGTAGGACTGAATGCGGTCGGGCAGCAGGCCGAGCGCCAGGAACTGCGCGCCGAGCAGCGCGGCGGCCGTCGCGCCAGGCCCGCGCGTGACCGGCGCGGTGTTGTAGTGCCCGAGGACCACGACCACCCCGAGGAAGAGCAGGCCTCGCAGCGTCCACACGACGAAGGTGTTGGGCCCCGGCGGGTTCCACGAGGTCAACCCCTGCGCGTTGCCGATGGTCAGCAGCACCGCCACCACCAAGCACGCCGCCGCCGCGATGGGCGTCAGCAGGTCGGTGCCCCAGGGATCCGCGCGACCGGCGGCCGCGTCGTACACGAGCAGCGTGGCGATGGGGGCGAGCGCGTAGCCGACCCGACCGAACAGGCCCGACCACGACGCGCGACGCACCGACAGCGAGGGGTGGTGCGGGTCGCCGAGCGGCTGGGCGCGCAGGACGGCGACGAGCGTCATGCACAGCGTGAACCAAGGCACCAAGTCGAGCCGCGCGAGGATGACCTCGTCCGGCACCACCGTGTGGACGGCGACCGTGACGACCCATGCGGCCAGCAGATCGAGGTTGCTCTTCGGCGAGATGGCGAGGCGGCGGAGCATGGCGATCATGGCTTGGCGCCCTCGGTGACGCCGGCGGCGAAGCGGTTGACCGCGCGGGCGACGCGCTCGCGGGCCTCGGTGACGCCGACCACGCAAGGGTAGTCGAGCTCACCCTCGGGCAGTCGGCCGTCGACCGGCAGGAACGGACGGATCACGCGGCACCATGGCTCGTCGGCCAGATCGTCGGAGGACGCGCGGCTCAGGTCGTCCACGCGGCGCTTCCAGGTTTCGGGCCAGAGCTGCGGGCCGAGGGAGGGATCGCCGGTCACGTCGAGCATCTTACGGACGAAGCACTGCACGGCGACGCGCCCGCAGGTCGCGGAGCTGCGGTTGCGGCCGTATTCGACGAGCGCGGCGGCGGACTGGGCGGCGGCGCCGGTGACGCCACCCGCGATCTTGCTGCCGGGGACGGACTGTCCGGCCCAGCTGGTGGCGGGCAGATCGGCGGGGAGCACGTCGGGCACCAGGCCCTGCGCGAGCAGGTTGAACGCGCAGACGTCGGCGTACTCGGGCACCACCCAAGACCCGTCGCGGGCGCGGTTCCAAGGGATGGCGAGCTTGTCGAAGCGGTCGTCGATCCCGCCCGCGCGGCCAAGGCCCGGGGCAGAGCGGTCCACACACGCGGCGAGGTCGGAGCCCGGCGTGGCCCACGCGGTGGCCGTGGACGCGAGCGCGCCGCCCGAAGCGGACGAGGGCTTGGCGAGGTGGAAGTAGTCGGTGCAGACCTGACCGCAGACCTGCTGCTCGGCCGAAGGCCAGCCGTCCGGCTTGGGCTCGGACAGCAGCGGGTGGGCGGGGGTGTAGGCGGCCAACATGCGGGCCACCTCGTTCCAGCAGACGTCGCTGGGCGGGTTGTCTGTGCGCGACGCCAAGACCCACGAGTCCAGCCCGAGCTGGTTGCGCGAGCCGCCGCTGCGGTAGCTCTCCGGCGCGGGCACGACCTGATCCCACACGCCCGGGCTCACGCCGCCGCCCAGGCTGGCGGCGAGCAGAGAGTGACAGGCCCAGCGACCCTCACGCGGCGGCGACGCGGCGAAGCGCGCCGCGACGTAGCGGTCGATGACCGACGGCACGTCGTGGGGGGGCTCGCCGCCGAGCGCGCGCCAGGGCACGACCTCGCGCCAGCTGTCCTCGGCGGAGTCGGCGCCGCACAGGCCGAACAGCTCGGTCGAGGCCTCGATCGGCTGGCTGCGGCCGGCCTCCATGCACAGCCTGGACGTGGGCGACTGGCCCTGCGTCGCCACCGCGAAGGCCTGGTCCTGCAGCGCCTTGGCCTCGCCGTCCTCGCCGCCCACGTGGGCCGCCAGGATCGCGCCGTCGACCAGCTTCTCCATGCGCTCGCGGTAGGCGTTGCAGCCGGCGTCCAGGCTCGCGACCAGCTCGACCAGCGAGTTCACGCGCAGCTTGGGGTCCTCCAGCAGCTTGCCGGGGTTGGCGACGGTGTCGCCGATGCCGCCGAGCGCGTACTCCCAAGGCTTGTCGAGCACCTCGAAGCAGGCCTGCGCCGCCGCGGCGTCCGCCCACGGGTAGCCGGACGGCGCGTTGGTGCCGTCGAGCGTGCGATCGCGCAGGCCACACCAGGACGCCTGCAGGTCGGTCTCGTGGCGGGCGTCGGCGCAGCTGGCCTTCCCGGGCTCGCCCCCGGCGGCGATGTACTCGACCTGGCAAGAGAGCTGGTCGACAAAGCGTCCGTGGTCGGCGGAGCAGACTGAGAACGCGGGCTGCGCGGCGGGCTCCAGCGCGGGGGCGGCGCCCTGCACGGTGGGCTGCGACAGCCAGCGCAGGCCGCCGGAGAACGCGAGCGTGCCCATCAGCACCCACGCCGTCACCGCGGCCGCCAGCGTGGCCTGGGCGAGGACTTGGCTGCGCGTGTCGCGCGACACGAGCTGTCCGACCGCGGCGTCGATCGGGCGCGACGGGTGGATGTCGAGCTCACGGCTGAGCCAGCCGGACATCGGGAAGCCGATGCGACCGCCCGGCAGCTGGAGCGGGTGGCCGAGCTGGTGCTCGCCCTCGGGGCGCGTCGCCTGTCCGGACGCGATCTCGATCCACTCGTCGGGGGGGAGGCCGTCGCGCGTCCAGGACGCGGGCATCGAGCCGATCCCTAGGCCCTCGGCCTCCGGCTCGGCGAGGTACACCAGCTCGAAGCGCCCCTCGTGCACCGCGCGCGTCCAGCGCAGCGATCCACGCACGATGCACAGCAGGGACCGAGCGGGCGGCAGATGAGCCCAGCGCGCGCTCGTCGCCTGCTGGATCTCGGACGCGACCGACTCTTCAAGGCCGTCTGGGACCAGCCAGCGCGACGGGCCGCGGCGCGTCGGGTCGGCCGCAGGGTCGACCTCGGCGGGCACGCCCGGGGGCGCCAGGGAGGATCGGTCGGCCAAGCTCGCCGGCCACTCGACGATGATCAGCGGGCGCCATGCGCCCAAGACCATGGGCGCCACCTGGAAGCGCGCCCACCACAGCTCCTCGGTGGCCGCGTCGAGCAGGGCCTTGGCGAACGGCGGGGTGACGCCGCCGACCGTGCCCTCGTCCAGCCAGGACGCGCCGAGCGTGACCCAGAAGCCGCGCAGCGCGCCCGAGTCGTCCATCACCAGGTACAGGCCGGGCAGGGAGCCCTGGCCGACGGGGATCTCCGCGGGCGCGGTGGCCAGGCGGCTGAGCAGCGAACGCGCCGCGCGGCCTGCGGCGGCGGTGTCGAACGGGACCGGTCCGAGGAGGCGGATCATGTGACCACCAGGACGAGCGCCTGCTGCCGGAGCAGCTCGAGGTGCGGCTCCTCCATCCACTCCCACTCGGCGATGGACCTGCCGGGTGCGCGCTCGAACACGGGCTTGCCGTCACGCAGCGGCATGCGGACAAGGTCCAGGCGACCCTCCTCCACCGGGGCGTCGGCGAACGGCAGCTCGGGGAACATGTAAGGGCGCGGGCTGACCACCCCACGGGCGTCCTCCGCGCGCAGGCGATCGAGCGCCAGCCAGGCGCGGAGCGCATCGCCTTCGACGCGCGGCACCCACAGGCCCTCCGGCACGCCCTGCGGCGGCGCGACAGGCACCCACACGTCCTGCTTCTGGTTCTGCACCAGCGGCGGGCGCGTCGGGTCCAAGAAGGTCTGGCGGAACGCCGTGCGCAGCTCCAGCGGCAGCAGGCCGATGTCGAGCTGCAGCGCCAGGCGCTCGCCGCCCTCGATCGGCAGGTCCTTCAGGCGCGTCGGGCCCACCGCGAGCAGCGCGCGCGACGTCGGCCGCGCGTAGGTGAGCGCGTTCTCTTCGTGGCCGATCCAGATCCACGACGACAGGCGGCTGGCGCGCTTCTTGGCGAGCGCGAACGCCGGAGCCTGATCAGGCGGCGCCCCCTTGCCCCACGCGTCGAGCCTCTCGATCACCAGCTGCAGCAGCGTCGAGACCGTGACCACCTCCGGCACCTCAATCTGCCCCAGCCGGACCCACCGCTCCTGGCCCGACAGGCGCGCGTCGGGCGGCTGCGCCTCATCGGCGGACCACGCGGTGGCGTCCATGCGCTCCAGGCCGTTGAGCACGTCGATGTCCGCGCTGAACAGGCTGACGACGGAGAACGTGATCGTGCGCTCGGAGCGACGGAAGACCTGCGCGCAGCGGATGCACCAGTCGCCCGGCTCGAACGTGTGCTCGGCCGAGTAGAGCTGGCCGCAGGGTTCGCCCCACAGGGTGGGGTTGCCGCAGGCCTGCACGACGCCGTCCGACTTGCCACCGAACACGGCTTTGGAGCCCGCGGCGGGGGCCATCCAGAGCTCCTCCGCCATGGCGATGCCCAGGCGGGAGGGCGCGACCCGCGCTTCGCGGAGGCCAAGCGCCGACAGCGCCGCGATGGCCGCGAGCACCAGCACGTAGAGCGGCGGCACCGTGCCGTCCCACGCCGCGCGCAGCAGCGTGCCAGGCAGGTACACGTTGTCCGGCACCGGGTTGACCCTGCAGATCAGGCCGCCGTCAAAGCTGGCGCCTTGCACGATCACGGCCTGGACCGTCTCGACCTTGCCGCCGAGCTGGGTGCACGACGACGCAAAGCCGCGGGTCACGGACCAAGAGAGGATGCCGATCGCCACCGTCGCGGAACCCAAGCCCCAAAGCACGTGCACGCGCGGTCGCCGGATGTTGAGCACGGTGAGCTGACGCGCGGTCAGCCACGCCATGGTCGCCGCCACACAGCCCAAGACCAGCAGCAGCTCGAGCGGCGCGAGCGGGCGCGTCACCGAGGGGGGCATCAACAGTTGGCGCGCGTACCACCACGCCGCGGCCGAAGCCACGACGGGCAGGGCCTGCTCCGCGATGGTCTCGCGGAGCCGGCGCAAGCCGAGTACGTTGCGCAGATCGGTCAAGCCGACATGCCCGCGACCATGCGGTACGGACCGGTGGCCTCAGAGGGGGCGATCATCTGGAGCAGCTCGGTGGCGGCGCGCTCGACGGAGCGCTCCAGCTGTTGCCGCAGCGTGGCGACAAGGCGCGCGCGCTCCAGCGTCGTCAGCGAGTGCGTGGAGAGCTGGACAACCGCCGCCTGGATCGCCGCGGAGGCCACCGTCTGGTAGCGGACCCAGCTGCGGCCAAACACCTGACGGTCCCACACGGCGCCTTCCGGCTCCGCGTTCCACACCGTCTCTTCCAGGCGCTCGAAGCGCTTGAGCAGCTGGCGGATCGCCGGGTGCTCGGGCTGTAGGATGCGCGCCAGATCCGTCGTCCAGTCCTGGCTGTTGCCGATCGCGCGAGCGAGCGGGAGCAGGTGCGAGGACTCGGGCGCGTCCGGCTTGAGGAAGCCGAGCTGGACCGTGAGCCGCTCGCGCGCGACGCTGATCCCGCCAGGGCCGGACTCCGCCGTCTGCGTGGCGTAGAGCACCAGCGTGCCCCGAACCTGCGGGCCGGTGACGTCGGGCCAGGGCACGGCGATCGGCGCGTCGAGCGTGACGACGTGGAAGGCGCCGCCGCGCGTGGCGATCAGAGCGCGGCCAGGGCGCACGGTGGCGTGCCCGACCATACCGTCCGGGCGGACGGTGCCGGGCGGCCCGACGGGGGCCACGTCGCCGTCCACCTCGAAGCCGTCCAGGATGAGGCCAGTGGCGCCGGGCCAGCGTGCGCTGAGCCACGCCGAGTGTGCCTCGGAGGCTTGCTCAGCGACGATCGCGAGGCTCGCGAGGTCGAGCACGGCTCCCTCTTGCGGGCGGAAGATCGAACGGGAGATCTCGGTCATGCATCACGCTGGGGAAGGAGGCGGGGAGTGGTCCAGGCCGGCAGCAGGCGGAACATCACGCGCGACGGGCCGGACAGGTCGGCGTGGGGCGCCAGGCGAACGTCTTCGACGGGGCAGGCGGGCTCGGTGCCGGGCGCGAAGCGGGTCAAGCCGCCCTCGATCACCAGGGTGCCCGCGGCCGCGCCGCGCGTGGCCCACCACGACGCGTCATGGCAGGCGAACGCCTCGCCGTCCGAGCTGTCGGGCTCGATGGTGACGCCCAGGTCCTCGTCCAGCGCGCTCTCGAGGAGCTTCATCGCGCGGTGCGCGTCGCCTCGGTACGGGTACCAGGTCGGCAGCTGCGCGCGCAGGTTCACCAGGAGCGAAGGGTCATTCCGATGGGCTTCGACGTCGATGCCGTAAGACTCCACCAGCCGCGTGAGGATCTCAGGCATCGGCGTGCCGCTGGTCCAAAGCAGCGAGCGGGTCTCGACCATCCACGACGCGCGGGCCAGCAGCAGCGCCAGGCCGTCGAGCGCCGTCGGCTCGCCGCGATCGGACGCGTCCGCGGCGGCCTCGACCATGGGCGGCGGCAGGAACGCGTCGAGCGCCGGACCGCGGAAGGCGTCACCGTCCTCGGAGCGCGAGAACTCAGGACGCTCGGGCTCCACCATCAGATCGACCCAGCGCAGACCGTGCAGGCTGCCTGACGCGGCGCGCCATGCCCACTCGATGGGCGCGGTGCGGAGGTGCGGTCCGGTCATGCGTGGACCTTGGTGATCGCGGCGTTCAGCAGCAGCGCCACGCGCGGCACCGGCCCGCGGCGGCCCAGCGGATCGACCAGCGTGCCGTGCGACTCGCGCGGCGAGAACGACGGCGTGACACCGTCATGCTCGCCTTCGAGCGTGAGCGGCCAGTAGCGCGTGACCTCGGCGTCGCGGACGGCGCCGGTGCGCGCGCCCCAACGCGCGACGAGCGCGCGGATGAGCCGCTTGGCGTGAGCGAGATCCACGTCCGAGAGCACGCCGGACTCCGGGCCCACGACGACGAGCAGCGTGTCGGCGCCCGCGGTCTGCAGCGCCTTGGAGAGGCGCGCGCGCTCGGGGTCTTCGACGCCCATGTCGTGCGGCGGCCAGAGATCGTGTGAGAGCAGGGTGCGCTCGGCGTAGCCCCACACCCGCACGGTCCAGTCCTCACCGCGCGCGCCAAGCTCGACGCGGACGAGCCGCTCCCAGTCGGCGGGTGTGACGGGGACGCCGGTCTGCGGGCCGAACACGCGCAGCACCGCGTCCTCCTCACGCTCGCGATCCTGGCCCCAGAAAGTAGGCAGGGGGTTGGTCACGCGCGCGACGCGCGGACGGGTGGTCATCGCCTGCTCGGCGAAGTTGATCTGGTCCGCGCCGACGTTGCCAAGCGCGGCCTGTGTGCGACGGTACCAGCGCAGCTCGACCTGCTGGCCGCGGCGCAGCGTATGGGTTCGACCGACCGCGTCCGGCGCGTTGAGCGTCACGATGCCCTGCACCGCGTCCACGTCGACGCCGTCGAAGTTGACGAGCGGCGTGGTGCCGTCGACCATCAGCACGGAGCACGGGAGCATGCGCAGCGCGCGCGCCGCGGAGGCGGGGAGGCCGCTCGTCGCCAGCTGCTCGAGCGTGGCGGGCGTGACGATGTCCTCGAACAGCATGCTGACAGGCTCGGGCACCGCGCGCGACACCACGGCACCGCGGCCGTCGCGCACGACCGGCGCGTTGATCACGAGGGCTGTGTTCAGCAGCACGGCCTTGGCCGGGCCGTCGATCGCGAGCAGCACGCCGCTCGCGCCGCCGGGCACCACCACGTCGAACGCCACGACGGCGGACAGGCCGCCCGCCGACGGGTTGGGCAACGTGAGGTCCCACGCGGGGGTCACGTCCAGCCCGCCAGGGAGGATCCCGGCGGCCTCGTAGCGGCCGAACGCCTCCGCGCGCGGGAGCGCGCCTGGCTCCACCACCCACGCGAACCGAAGACGTCGATCCGCCTCGGTGGCGTCGAGCGTGACGTAGGCGTAGCTGCGGTCTGGGGAGCGCTCCACCGCCGCCCAGGCGCGGCCGCGCAAGGCGTCGTCGACCCAGGCCGGATCTGCGTTCGCGGCGCGGACACCACGCGACACGGTGGGCTTGAGCGCGGCGAGGCGCTTGTCCATGTGCGCGAGCGTGTTCCACAGCGCGTCGGGGATCTCGGGCGGCGCGGGGCGCGCGTCTCGCACGAGGATCTCGTTGCGCAGCATGTTGCGAGGTACGCCGGGCACCAGCATCATGCCGTCGTCCGTGCGCATGGGGCGCGCGCCCCGGAGCTTCCACGGCAGGACCGGGTGGTCGCTGATGCGGACGCTGGGCGTCCAGTTGCTGTCGTCCAGCGGGCGCCAGGCGGCGATGACGTCGGCCTGATCGGCGGCGTCGGCGGTGGAGTTGGGGAGCGTCACGTCGATCGTGGCCTCCACGCGCACGGTGTGCTCGTCGGGGCACGTGACCTCAAAGCGCAACCAGCCCGGATCGCGCGTCTCGAGCATGCGCGCGATCGCCTCGTTGATCTCGGTCTCCACGCGCACGGCGTCGGCGGCGCGGATCTGGAAGCGGAACACCTCGCCCGCGAACACGGACGCGCGCTGCTCGGACCCGAACCACGCGGTGGCGTCGGGCGTCGCCTCTGAGCGGGTCGCGCCGTCGTCGGCCGTCCACAGCTCGCTGTCGCGCAGGCGCGCCAGGCCTGCGACGCGCGCCACGCAGAGCGGCGCGCCGTTCTCGGCGAGCGCGAATTCGACGAGGCCGCGGTCTTCGTTCTGGCTGGCGAAGAAGCGCCAACGCGCCGGGTTGGCGCTCACGTCGAGGATGCCATCCTCCGCGGGCTCCATGGTGATGATGCCGAGCGACGGCACCGCGGGGCGCACACTCGCGCCGAGCAGGTGGGCGAACTGCTGGAGCACGGCCCAAGGCCACGCGTCGAGCTTCTCAGTGAGCCGCTCCACCATCCACGCGGACTCCTGGAGCAGGATCCACGCGGGGTGCGCCGCGTCGAGGGAGGCGGCGAGCGCAGGCGCGCGCACCTCAAGCCGCTCGCGCACATCGCGCAGCAGCTCGTCTCGATCGATCTTGAGGGCATCGGGTGGGGTGACACGCATGGAGACCTACCGAGCCAGGTTGGCGTCGAGGGTGACAGGACCGGACTCGGTGTTGAGCTGAACGCGCACCGCGAGGGTGGCGCGTGCGCCGTTTGAGGCGAGGGCACGCTCGGCGAAGGGGACGGGGCCGCCGGCGGCGGTGCCGGCGACGACGTCGATCACGCGCACCTCGGTGCCGCCGTGCACGCCGTCGGGCAGGCCGCGCGCGAGCACGCCGTCGATGCGTCCCTGCGTCTCCGCCAGCCGCGACGCCGTGACGGCGCCGTGGGAGAGCGCGTCGAGATCGCAGCCCAGGCGCTTGTCGTACGGCAACGCGCCGGGCTTGGTCTCGAGCAGGATGCGCACGCGGTCCACGAGCGCCTCGAGCTTGGACGGCTCAGAGCGCACGAGGGAGAGGGCGAGGTCGACGCGGGTGTGCGCCATGGGTCAGGTCCTCCTGGGGAGGCTGTCGGAGTAGATGTCGACCGAGGTTCGGTACCCGCTCATGTCTTCGATGTGGCGCACCTGCCGCACGCGGTACTTGCCCTTGAACGGCCAGACGCTGTCGAGCAGGTTGATGTCGGTCCCCGTGCGGATGTCGGGGTTGCCCTTCACGTCGATCTGGCCGCGCACGAAGCGCTCGGCGCGCTGCCGGAACTCGGCGGTGGCACGCTCTTGGGCGGCGCCGGGCGTGGGGCACCCCGCGTCGCGGAGCTCGACCTCGGCGCTCTTGTAGACCTTCTTGGCGAGCGCCGTGCCCATGTCCGTGCCGCTGATCCCGCGGGGCACGCTCGTCACCATCTCGGAGAACCAGCCGTTCTGCTTGGGGTCGCGACCCCACACCGTGACCTTGGTGGCCAGGCCGTCGACTGAGGCGCCGATGCGCGCGCCGTCGTCCATGTCCGCGGCGCGCACGTCGACCGTGGCGTCGACGACGCTGCGCCGCTTGAACGCGAGCTTCCCGTTCACCATGCCGACCCGGTAGTGGAACTTGCTGGCGAGCACCTTGAGGAAGCGCGCGTCGTCCATGCCGCCGCGCTCCACCCGGTACTTCACGACGTTGGACGCGTCCGCGTCGGCCGTAAGCCCGCCCGCCTGCGCGATCGCCTTCACGATCTTGTCCGGCGCGTCCTCCCAGGCGACCTCGGCCGCGCTCCCGCGCAGCTTGCACAGGTCTTCGAGCCCGATCACGGTGACCAGGCAGCGGTTGGCGCCCTGGCGCTCGAACTGCACGTCGACCACGGTCCCCTTGATCGCCGCGCCCTTGGGGCTGCCGGTCTTGAGGTTCGAGAATTGGACCGTGTAGACCACGCTCGGCTGGATCTTGGGCCACAGCGCGCCGAGGTCGTCCGACGAGACCGAGAACTCCGCGGTGAGCGCGTCGAGGTCGTCGATCGACTCGACGTACTCCACGCGCTCGAGGGTGATCGAGTCGTCGCCGTCGCGCAGGTTGAGGCTGCCCAGCTTCACGGCGATGGCGAAGGTCATGGCAAGCTCAACGGTCGTGACCAGTCGGGGGGTTGGAGGAATTCATCGGCGCCCATGCCGCCCACGAAGCTGCGTCCGCGCAGCGTGATCCCGACCTTCGCGCGCTTCGGGTACCCGCCCTCGGTGACCACCAGGTACGTCACGTTGATTCGGCTGATCACGCCGACGAAGTCGAAGTCCCCCCACTTGAACTGCACGACGCTCGGACGTTTTGTCGCGCCCGTTTCGGCGTCGTTCGTCGTCAGGAAGTACAGCTTCTTGATCTGCTTGTGGACCGACGAGCGGCTCAGCGTGCGGAGGAGCGCCTCGGCGACGGCGTCGGCGGCGCCGACGCCGAGGTCCATGCCGCTGAGCGCGAGCAGGCGCTTGTTGGTCACGAGCGTCGTCGACTGATCGACCGCCAGGGTGAGCGTGAGGGCCAAGGCCGACTTGCCCGCAGCCGCCGCGTACGCCGCCGCGCCGCCGGTGGTGTCGTCGAGCAGGGTATCGAACGAGAGCTCGTCCGCCTCGCTGCCTTTGAACTTCGCGTCTCCTCCCGCGCTCTGGGCGTCCAGGCCCTGTGTGAAGGACCAGTTGATGCTGCGCGTCAGGTGTAGCGAGCCCTTCTCAGGGTTGAACTGCAGCTCGAACGAGTCCGCGTTCGCGTCGAGGGACTTGAGCGTGGCCTTCTCGGTCATGCCGATCAGGCGCTTGAGCGATGAGGGGTCGAACGCCATCAGCCGTCCTCCTCTTCCACGGCCTTGCCGTCGCCGGACGCGGCGTCGCCGCTGCCGCCCGAGGCGCCGCCGCCACTGGCGCCTGCGCCACTCTCCGAGTCGCCACCACCGTCCGCACCGCCGGCGGCGGCGGCCGCCACCGCGCTCTTGGCCGCGCCGTAGACCTTCTTGCCGTCCAGCCCAGGCCAGATCCCCGCGGTGGACATGTACTCCTCGGGCACCGCCTCGGTCTCCCAGGTGCCGGCCAAGCCGCTGTACTCCTCGTCCAGCGGGACGTACGGGGGGGGCGCCTTGGTCTCCTTCTTCTTGGCCTTCTCCGTATCCTTCTTGACATCCAGCGGCCGCCACGGCGCGGGCTTGCTGACGCGCCCGGGGTGGTTCACCGAGACCCAATCGGCCGTGGCGATCGGGGTGCCCGTGTACTCGGGCGACTTGGGCGGCACCTGGTACTCGTTGTCGACCTCGTCAAGGACGTCGTTCGTCGAGATCGAGTTGGTCAGCTCCGGCATCAGCGCGAGCAGCGCCGTGTCCAGCATGAACATGCGGTCGTAGACCAGCGTGACCTTCTCGACCGTGACCTGGTTGGTGCCCAGGTCCGAGTAATGCCAGCTCTTGGGCCACGCGTCCCACAGCACGAACACGCGCAGGGGGATGTTGCGGCGCGACAGGTGCAGGATGAAGACCGGCTGCCGCTCCATGAAGAACGGCGTCTGCGCCTGGAACCAATTCCAGAAGCGGCTGCGGATGATGGTGCCCCAGCTGAGCGTGACCTCGCCGCCCTTGCGTGCGCCATCCCAGGGAAGCTGCACGGGCGAGCGGTTCCGGCCCATCTCCTCGTACGTGAACACCGGGTTGTCGACCTGCAGGCCGGTCACCTCGGTGAACGCCCCGATCGGGTCCAGGCCGATGATCACGTGGAACGAGTCGGTGGAGTGGACGAGGGTCTCGAGGGTCTCCGCGCCAGGCGCGAAGTTGATCGGCATGGCGAACACGTCACTCATGCGGACATCTCCGACCGGACGGAGTCACCGGGGCGCACGGCCAGCTGGAGCTCCAGCTTGTGCACCCACGGGCGGACGTATGCGGACACGTTCGCGATCAGGCTCGGCATGTTGGGGCCGCCCTGGAAGCCAACTTGGATCTGCGCGGGCTCGTCGTCGGTGGGGCCGCTGAGGATGCCCGCGTCCTCGAACTCGCGCAGCGCCATGCGGAGCGCGCTCTGGAGCAGGAACGCCTGCGCGCCGTTCGCTTCGCGGAACACGAACAGGTTGGACGCGAAGATCAGCCGATCGTGGATCAGCTTGACCGCGTGCATCAGCGGCGCCGGCCATGTGCCGGGCAGGCCGCGCAGCGCGTGCTCGGTCAGCAGCTCCGCGGAGTCGCCCGTGCGAGCCAGCCGCACCTTGGCGACGCCGTGCTCGATCGAGGTCGGCACCGTGCGGCGCAGCGGCTCCATGCCTAGCTCGAGCGCGCGACCGCCGACGCCTGGGTCACGGCCCGGGGGTAGCTTGACGGTGCGGCCGATCAGGCTCGCCGCGGGCGAGGAGGTCGTGGCGATCAGGCCACCGACGACCGCGGCCGGGTTGCGCCAGCCATGCGAACGCAGCGTCGTCCCTTCGCCCTCCCACACGCAGGCCACCACGTCGGTGCGCGACATCGCCTCCAGGGCGTCGGCGCTGAGCTCGTCGGGCGCTTGGGGCAGCTCGACCACGCCCACTTGGTAGGCGCGGCGCAGCGTGGGCGCCCACAGGCGGACGGTCTCCACCAGGTTGCCGAGGCGCTCGTCGAGCGGCGCCTCGACCATGCCCACGCGCGCGGGGCCGGCGGCGTCCGGGAACAGCACCGGCACCGCGGTCAGCGCCTCGACCACCGGCCGGAGCAGCGCGACCGCCTCCGGCGCGCTCACGTCCCACGGCGTCAAATTGGGGGCGCGCGCGAGCACCACGTCGATCGTCGGACAGCCGGCCGCCAGCAGGATGCGCACCGTGTCGCGCACCAGCGACGGGTAGAGCGACTCCAGGCCGGGCAGCGCGGACGGGTCGACGCCCGGGGAGAGGCGGACGTGATCGACCGTCTCCTCGCGCTCCCGCCCGCTCAGCGATCCGACCCGGTAGGCCGGGTAGGCGTCGACGAGTCGGGGCGAGCGTGCAGGCGCGACTCCGACGACGACCACCGTCGGAAACACGACAGGGTCCGGCGTCGTCGCGTCGACACCCACCCGAACGGTCCATGCCCTCGTGGTCCGCTTCAACGTCGACGTCCTTGGCAGCACCGCGGCGACTCACTTCTCGTTGAGGATCCGCTTGTTGATGTCACTGACCTGGCCTACCCACGCGACTCGTTCCCGGTGCGGAAGTTCGAGCAGCTCCGCGAGACTCCAGTGGAAGTGGTACGCGATAAACGCGACTTCCGAACGGATCATCTCGACGGGATAGGCCAGTGTCACCCCCCCGGGGAAGCCGGGTCCTCCGGAGGGAGATTCTCTTCGCCGTACGTCAGCTTGTAGACGGCGTACTCCAGGGCCCGAACGTCGAGCGCATGGAGGCTGCTGATCTCCGCTGGCGTGATGGACGTACGAGGACCGAGCTTGGTCACCGTACGCGAGAGCAGCAGCGTCTTGTAGACGAGATCATTGGGATGCCGAGCGTACTGCTGCGACATCCCGATCCAGAGCTCGTCCCCGCCGGTGACGGCACGAACTTCAGCCTCCCGGTAGAGTGTTCCATCGGGTTCTTCCCATCCCACGGGAAGGACGACCTTCTCGCGGTAGGATGTCGGCTTCGGTCCGGTCATGCCGTACCTCCAGTGGCGTCAGCTAACGCAAGACTAGGGCGCGGACTCGCGAACACGGTCGACGGAGAGCGTGATGCGCTCCATGGCCGGGCGCGACGAGGTGGCGTCCATGTCCGGCATCTCCCACTTGACGGGCCACGCGCCGGCCAGCGTCATCTGTCGGATGACCTGGAAGCCCGCGTTCATCATGCGGATGGTGACGTCCTTGCGCTCGATGTTGCCGGCCTCGACCTGGAGGCGCCAGCGGTAGAAGTCATCGACGCCCTTGTACACGCGCTCCATGGTGACCGGCTCGTAGGAGAGGCGGCCCGCGGACTTGCGGACGTACGGATCGTTGCCGTGCATGAACTCGAGCTCTTCGGTGTTCGACTTGACGCCGGAGACCGTGACGAACTCGGAGTTGATGTCGGTGATCCCGTCGATGGCGACCTGGAAGTTGTATGAGCCGATGTAGTTGTCAGTGGCGAGGTCATACGAGATGGCCATGGATTACCTCCTGGAGCAAAAGTTGAAGGGTGGGGATCACTCGACGCGCATGGCGGACTGCTGGAACCGGATGCGAATGAACTCCGCCGGGAAGACCGGACGGATGGACACGTCGCACGTGAGCAGGCCCGAGCGAACGTCGACATCGGGGTTGTTCTCAGCGTCGCACTTGACCGTGAAGGACTCCTGCCAGCTGCCACCGTCCAGCATCCCCTCGTTGTAGAGGCGGATGAGGAAGCTGGAGATGGTCTCGCGGAGCGTCATGCGGGTCTTGTCGTTGTTCGGGAGGAACACGCCCCACTGGACCGCGTCCCGAACCGAGCGCTCGACGAAGAGGAACAGGCGGCGGACGTTGATGTACGTCCACAGCGGATCCGCGGCGACCGTGCGGGCGCCCCAGATGCGGATGCCGCCGCCCGGGCGGTGGCGGATGATGTTGATGCCCTTCATGTTGAGCGGGCCCTGCTCGCGGTCCGAGATGTTCGTGACCAGCTCCGAGACGCCGAGCATCTGCTCGTTGGCCGGGGCCTTGTGCACGCCGCCGCCCGCGCGGAGGTCGGTGCCGGCGATCAGGCCGACGACGTGGCCGCCGGGGGGCGCCACGACGTAGCGATCATGCGCGCCGGTGGAGAGCGGGTTCTCCACGATCAGCCAGGGGCCGTAGGTGCCGCCGAAGCCGGAGTCATCGCGCGGGGTGCAGCGGTCGAGGACTTCGTCGGCCGAGTAGCCGAGGAAGCGCATCTCGCCGGTGGACGGCTCGGAGAGGAACTCGAGCTTCGCCATCTCATACGGGCCGTGGCCCTTGCTCCAGCGGAAGTCGTCGACTTCCACGTCGCGGGGCGCCTCGGTGGCGAGGAAGCGAGGGGTCTCGAGCACGGCGAAGATGTCGCCGCGGCCCTTGGGGCCCGCGTACTCGAGGATCGCCTGCTGCCAGGAGAAGTCCAGGCCAGGGGCGACGACCATGGCGACGGCGCTGGCGCCGTCGAAGGCCTTCTCGAGGAAGGCGCGCTTGGCGGGGCCGCCCGCGCCGGCGGTCTGCACGCCGCACGCGAGGTACGCGGTGGAGCCACCGTTCGAGAAGAAGCCGATCAGCGCGATCTCAAGGCGGCGGAAGCCCGGGTGGCTGCGGAGCCAGCGGTCCCACGCGTCGCGGGCGGTGCCGGGCAGCGTGGCCCAGATCATCTCGGCCTGCGAGGTGGAGAGCTTCTTGTTCGCGTCGAGCAGGATCTGCTGGAACAGGGTGCCGCCGAACTGGCGACGCCACTGCTCAAAGCCGGTCATGTTCGTGATCGCGGGCGCGGTGCTGTGCATGCGATCGTGGATGGCCTCCGGGTCGATCGACGCGGGCTTGCCGGCGGCGTCGACGGACGGCAGGTCACCCTTGTGGGGGATGTCCTGCGCGAGCGCGCGGCCGCTGATCAGCTCGACGACCTTCTGCTCGTCGGCGCCCCAGGCCAGGTCCCAGGCCTTGGAGCCGTCCGGCGCGGTCTTGACCGACAGGAGGGTGCGGTTGGCGGGGACGCGCAGGATGTTGCCGGCGTCCGAGCGGAGCGTGATGGCCTCAGGGTCCTTGACGGGGCTGGAGACGGTCCAGGCGCCGTTCAGGAACTCGTGCACGATCTGGTTGAAGCGGTTGTCGCCACCGGCCGTGGGGGCCTTGGGGGCGGCGGGCTTCTTGGCCTTGCCGTCGGCGTCGGTCGCCGCGGCGTCGATCGTCGGAGCCGCGTCCACCGCCGCGTCGGCGAGCGAGCGGAAGGCGAGCGCGCGGTTCCACGCGAGGATGGGGGACGCGTCGGGACCCGGGAGGAACATGCCCTCCGCGCGACCCCGACCGGGGACCACCGACTTGGGCAGCGTGATCATCGCCACGAAGCCGGTGTCGGTGGTGGAGGAGGGAGCAACCGGCCGGGGGCCGGAGCTGATCTCCTCAATGAATACGCCTGGCGTGCGGTACGAGGGCATGCAGACTCCCTGCTGAGTTCATGATGAGCGCGTCGCCAACCCGAGCGGCGCGACTTCGGCCGTTGCTGTCTTGCCCAGTTGCAAGGCGCTTGCAAGTAAGGGCTTCCCCTTTATTTGGCTTTCGCCTTCTATTTGTCACCGGACGCCGACTTCAACGGACCCAGATCACGCCTGTCGTGGATCCGTGAATGGGGCCAGAAGGGCGTGAAGCAGCGCCGAATGGCGCAGGGTGCGCCGCGCAGCGCCGGTGTCGTGACCGTTCGGTCACGGTCTGGGCGGCAGCCCCGGCGTCCGACGAACCCCGGACTTGGCGTCGGCCGACGGCTTGTCGGTCTTGGGGGCGAACGGCGCGTGGATCTCGATCACGCCGGCGACGGTGCGCTGCGCGATCGCGTGGCGGGCCGGTCCCAACCGCTGGAAGGTGTGGATGGCCACGTTGGGACGGTACAGGCCGCGGCGCCCGAACAGGACCGAGTCGGTGTGTGCAAGCTGGGTGGGCTGGCGCAGATCCGTCGTTCGGGGGAACCAGTCTGCGTCCGCGCGGAGCGCCCGCACCAGGTGGCCGAGCTCGTCGTCGCTCATCCGATGTTGACCGCGGACTGGCACTTGATGTTGATCTCCTTGCCCTTCACGGTGACGTTGCCGCCGGCCTTCACGGACGCGTCCCCCTTGACGTCCAGGGTCACGTTGCCCTTGCCGGTCTTGATGGTGACGTCGCCCTCCTTGACCTCGATCGCGAGCGCGCCCTTCATCACGGTCATGGTGGCCTTGCCGGCGACCACGGTGAGCTCCGCGTCCTTCTTGGCGAACTGCAGCGAGACCAGATCCTTGGTGGTGGTGCCCTCGGCGTCGCCGCGCACGCGCACCAGGATGACCTCCTTGTCCTTGGTGTCGTCGACGGTGATGTCCAGGCCGCCGGGCGTCACGAAGCCGCGCACGGAGGGGAGCACCTCGTCCTTCTTGCCCTGCAGCGTCGGGGGCTTGCGCGTCTCAGTGTAGACGCCGCCGATCACGATCGGCTCCATGCCGTCCGATGTGCCGCCGAGCACGACCACCTCGTCGTCGACCTCGGGCGAACAGACCACGCCGGCGTTGAGCGACGCGATCGGCTGGAGGACGCGCGCCCAGATCAGGTTCTGGAGGTTGGGCCCCCACACCGGGCGCACCTGCACCCACACGCCAGGGCGTTCCTTCTGGTCCTCCTTCGACGGGGCGTTGTTCACCACGATCGCAATGAAGTAGCCGTCCATTCGCTTGAGCTCCCTGACGCCGACGCGTCGTGATAACGCGCGTGGACACTGCCGAGGAGTTTAGACATGCTCGTTGTTTTGCCGCATGGGTTTTGCGTGGATCCTGAGATCGTGAAGTACCTGACCATTCGCGTGGACCGGCCGCAGCAGCCGAACGCCAAGCTGATGTTCTCCGTCGTCATGAAGACGGACGCGGACGAAAACCAGCAGATGCTTGGAACGTTCGTCGACCGCGCCGAGGCCGAGGCGCTCACGACCGAGTGCGCGCGTCGACTCAACAAGGGCCTTGGCGTCGACACCGACGACTCGAGCGGCTCCGACGACTCGAGCGACTCCGACGACGACGCCTCGGAGGATTCGGACGCGGAGCCCGCGGCCGCCGACGCAGACTGGGACGTGTAGGCCGCCCGGTCTTAAGGTCGCGTCGGGCGCGACCCGCCCGCGGCGCCCTCCTTGTGGCCAGCCTTGGCGTGGCCTGCGTCGGTGGCTGGGTCCGCCGCGCGGGTCGCGTCGGTTCGTCATCGACGTTCGGGCCGCGCCGCGCGCCCGGCGGCCGACGTGGAGCCAGTGCGCGCGCGACGCCGCTCGCCCAGGCGACCGATGGCCGGTCCGCGCGTCGGCGAGCCGAGCCTCACAGGCCCAAGAGCTTCTTGATCTTGGACTTTCCGAGGACCTGCTCGGCGTAGCGCCGCTGGAACTCCTTGTTTAGCATGAATCGGCCGAGAAGAGATTGGTAGGTCGTACCCCAAACCATCTGCATTTGGCCGCTCCGGACGAACCCGAGCTGCGATTCGTAGGCCGACTTCGACAGGCGCGTAGACACATTCTGAAAGTGTGCCAAGATCTTTTGACCAGACGGCCCCGCGTTCCAAGCGTCATCAGGACCATACCGCAGGGCGGCATCCTTTACTTTACCTGCGGCAACCAAGATGGCGGCGCGGACCACGTCCCCGGCGTCCTCCTTGGGACTATCTACATATTCCAGGAAGAGGTCACGGAGCGCCTGGTCCTTCACAATCATCGCCGGCTTGATCTTCTTGATCAGTTGTGCCCCCAACTCTCCCGTCTTCTTCAGCATGGCCTCCGGGCTGTTGTCCACGTCGTGGGCTTCCTGCGCGATCTTGAGGTCCAGCCGCATCGACTTGATCAGCTCCGTCGCCTTCGGGTTCTTCTTGTTCTCCGGCACGCTCTCGTAGAGATCAAGGCCCTTCTCGACGGCGGCCAGAATGGTGGCGGGTGGCTTCCCCTTCAACTTGTGGAACTTGTCCAGGTTGGGCCCGATGTCCGGCTTGCCCTTCTTCGGCATCAGCAGCTGCGCTCTCGCCTTCGCCTCGGTCCACTCTTTTCTGGTTTTCATAAAAGCTCCAGCACTTTGCTTACATCAAGTCGCGTCGGAGATCAATCAGGGCGGCCCCTTACCACGACGCCGGCGTCTGTGGCCGCCGTGATCGGGTTGCGATAAATGCGCGATGAACCGCAAGTGTGAGAGCGTGGAGCTTCGGTTGCGGCGGTGTTCGGCGTCGATTCGGGCCGAGTCACCCGGGGGGGGACAGGGCGCGCTCGACATCGCCAACGGGAGCACCTGCGACGCCGATCGACGCCCGACCGGCTTGGCGTGCACCGGCGCCGCGCCGGGGTCGCGGGCGCGCAGGTCGCGGCGCTTGGCGAACGGCCCCGGCGGCGTCGGGCGCTCGCGGTGGCCTTCGTGACGAGCGGATCGAGCGGCCCGCCGACGCGCGTGGCGGACGCGGGGCGACCCGTTCCGAGGAGGACGAGCGGGCAAGGCGCGCGCCCGTCACCCGGCCCTGGATCGGTCCGAGCCGGGCGATCGTCATGGAGCCGCGGTGGGTGCGACAAGCCCTCGACCACCGAACCCCTGGCGTCTGTCGAACAAGCGGAGACCCCCGGCGAACGCCCGTCATGGGACATCTCCGAACACGAAGGCGTGGCCGCGGGGACCCGCCGTGGGGAGGCCGAGTACGGGTCCACACGACCTTGACCGCGGCGACCGGTGAGGTGTATGAATGGCGCTGCCGCATCTCGGCCAATCGTGAGGTCGTGCGTGCTATTTCGACTCGGACATGTGGTCGCGGTGGGGGCTCTTCTTCTGGCGGTCGGGTGCGGGCCGGGGCAGCCGCAGGCGCCAGAGGCCTCGCCATCGCTCGCCGCCCTCACGGCGACGCACTCGGCGGACAACGCGGCGGCGAGGACGGCGTGTGACGATCTCTACGATGGCGGGTGGACCGGTAATGGATCGCTGACTGGAAGTCCGAGCGGCTATTACATCATTAATGCGCCCTTTCTGCGTCAAAGATACAATGATGGTGCAGTAGATTTTTGTCATAGGGCTTCGGTGGGTGTTGGCCTATTTGATTACACCTGCGAGACTTCCCTCCTCCATTATTTCACCTCCAACTCTGACCCTTTGGGCAATGGAACCTGTGCAGTAAGCGGGACCGGCTACGAATGTTATCCCAAGCCTTACCTTGAAAGACTGGCCGTAACCTACGGTTTGGCGTTGTGGGTAGACGCCGTCGACACCACCGACGCGACCTGCGTTCGCGAGCTGAACAACGTGCTGCCCGCTTCGTTGAATTACCCGGACCTGCAGGCCCTGTCCCCGGACAAGACTGCGTCGCTCTACTACGATGGCGACGACGACGGGTACGCGTCGAGCATGTGCTGTGTCTTCTTCGGGACCAACGCCTTCAACTATGCTGAAATAGGTACTTTGTTTACCCCTCCCTCCACCTCTGCGACGGGGCTGGTGCGGGATAGGGGTGACACGCACCCCCTCCACCTCAAAATGGACCCGGATGCCACCCACCCGGTTGGGGCGCGTGTGGTGCCCTCGACTCTCCTTTCGGTGAGCGAGTACGACTGCGATGATGCCAGCATTCAAGTGAGCCCGGCGGTGGCCGAGGACCAGCTGGCGTACGTCAACGACGGCATCGACCAGAACTGCGACGGCAAGGACGCCTGCCTTGCGGACGCGGATGACGACAACTACCCGGCGTCGCCCCCGTCCCTGGCCGTGTCGGGCGGCGGCGGCGATCCTCGCGCCCCGATGCTCGGCAATTGCCTCGCCTTGCCGAACCTTGCCCCGAACGCGCCGGCAGATGGCGGAGGCACCGCGAACCCCTCCGACTGCAACGATGGCGAAGCGATCATCCACCCCAACCCGCCGCGCACCCAGACGGGCTCGAGCGGCAACAACCCGAGCGTGGAGATCGCAGGCAACACGGTCGACGAGGACTGCAACCGCTTCATCCTCTGCGCGCTTGACGCGGACGGCGACGGCTTCGGCAGCGCGACGCAGACCAAGTCGCTCGCCGTGCCTGCCGCGTGCGGCGCCCCTGGGACAGGGACGTCGGCCAATGCCTTGGACTGCAACGACGCAGCGCCCTTGATCAACCCGAGCGCGGCCGAGATCGTGGGCGACGGCCTGGACCAGAACTGCGACTACGCCGACAAGTGCTACGCGGACGCGGACGAGGACGGCTGGGGCGACCCGACGGCCGCGAACCAGGGCACGCCGCCGCGCGCGGGCGGCTCTCCGACGGCTTTGATCACCTGCGATTCAGCTTCCCCGGACTGGAAGTGGTCGTCGGTCGGCGGTGATTGCTCTGATTCGGATCCCGCGATTCACAGGAACGAGAACTTCGACGGGACCTACCGTCAAACCCCGGCTGATGCCGCCGTCGATGTGGCGGGGGACGCCATCGACCAGGACTGCGATGGCTCGCTCATCTGCTTCGGCGACGCGGACGGCGACGGCTTCGGGAAGACCGGCACGACCGGCACCGTCCTCGCGTCGGGCGGGAAGACCTGCGCCAACCAGGGCTCGGCGGGGCACGTCTCGTCCCGGGGCGACGACTGCGACGACGCCGCGCCCCTCGTCTACCCGGGCGCCACCGAGCTGGTCGGCGACGGCGTGGACCAGAGCTGCGACTACGCCGACGCGTGCTACAAGGACTTGGACGAGGACGGATGGGGCGATCCGGCGGTCGCGAGCGGCACCCCGGCCCGCCCGGGCGGCACGCCGGCGACAACGCTGATCCGATGCGACTCGGCCGACCAGGGCTGGAAGTGGTCGTCGGTCGTCGGTGACTGCGCCGACTCGGATCCCGCGATTCACCAGAACACGAGCTTCGACGGAACCTACCGTCAAGACCCGCGTGATCGCGTGCTCGACCTGGCGGGCGACGCCATCGACCAGGACTGCGATGGCTCGCTCACGTGCTTCTTGGACGCAGACGGCGACGGGTTCGGCGTCACGGGGACGGCCGCGTTCGTCCTGCAGACGGGCGCAAACACCTGCGCGAACCAGGACGTGACGGCGAAGGTCGCCAAGTATGGGGGCGACTGCAATGACCTCGTCGCCAACGACGGCATCCACATGCACCCGAATGCGGTCGGTGGCATCCCGGTCGCGGGCACGGTTCGCAACGGCGCCGTGCTCTACGGGACGGCGGTGGAGACCGCGGGCGACAACCTTGACCAGGACTGCGAAGGCAAGGATCTGTGCTTCGCGGACAAGGACAACGACAACTACGGCGTGAACGCGTCGGTCACCGCGAGCGTGGTGCCGTCTGCGGCGCCGAGCGTGGCGGGCTGGAACACCGATGGGTCGCTGCAGGTCCCGTACTGCAAGGACACGGCGAACGCGTCGGACAACGCGCTGGACTGCAATGATCTGGCGGTCGGCGGCAGCACCATTCACCCCAACACGAACCTCGCCGTTCCGGGCTACCCGTCGGCGCGGGTGAGCGAAGTTGCTGGCGACAACCTCGACCAGGACTGTGACGGGCGAGACCTGTGCTTCGAGGACCAGGACAACGACAACTTCGGCTCGCTCGCGGTGGGCGCCATCTCCGGTCCGGTCGACGTCACCGGGAACGATGGGATCTTCCTGACGCTGTACTGCGTCGCGCAGCCGTCCGCGGCGTCCAACTCCGGCGACTGCGACGACCTGATCGGTCAAATCTACCCTGGCGCGCAGGAGGCCCCGGGCGACGACATCGACCAGAACTGCAACGGCGGCGACCTCTGCTACGTCGACGCGGACGGAGACCACTACGGCGGGACCAACGGCCTGGGCGTGTCGGCGACGGTGGGGTTCACCGGCCCGGTCGGCGTGACGCCCGGGTGGACGCTGGACGGGACCGTCTACGCGAACGATCGCTGCGACACGAAGCCTGGCTACTCCAATTACGCGGGCGACTGCAATGACACCCAGGGCGACCCCACGAGCGCGTCGATCCACCCCAACACCTTCCCCGACGCGACCTACCGCACGACGGTCGCGGTGGAGGCGGTCGGCGACAAGGTGGACCAGGACTGCGACGGCGGAGACAGCTGCTACGCGGACGCCGACGGCGACAACTGGGGCGTGACGATCTCGGTGGTGGCGGCCGACATGCCGCTTCAGGCCAACCCGGCCTACCCGGCGGTCTTCACGCTGGCAGGCCACCGGATCAACGGCGTGCCGATCTCCGCGAACAACCCGCTGCTGCTCGACTGCGTCAAGGTCGATGGCGCGGCGCCTTACCCCGGCGACTGCAACGACGACGCGTCGCCGCTTGACGTCGACTCGCGCGGCCCCGGCTGGTACTTCCACCCGAACACCACCTCGGCTGGCGTCAGCCCCGGCGCCACGGCGGGCTTCACGCCGGCCGTCGAGGCGATCGCCGACGACAAGGACCACGACTGTGACGGCCGCGACCTGTGCTACGCGGACGTGGACAACGACAACTACGGCGTGTCCGTGGCGACCACCCCCGCGGTGGTGCCCAACGGAACGACCGACCCTCGCGGCGCGCTGTTGCCCGACTTCTGCGCGCGCGCGACGAACGCGGCGCCGAACGTGGAGGACTGCGTCGACGCCGGGGTCCCGCTGGATGGCGCGGGTCACGGACCGGGCTGGTACATCCACCCCAACACGCACGTTGGCGCCTACTACCTGACCTCGGTGGAGCTGATCGGCGACGACAAGGACCAGGACTGCGACTTTGCGGACTCCTGCTATGTGGACGCGGACGACGACAACTACGGCGTCACGGCGAACGCAAATGGCGCCGCGGCCCCGACGTTCACGCTGGCCACGACGCTCGGGCTCGCGGACAAGCTGCACTGCGTGGGGGCGCCCTACGCGGCCAAGGTCGCGACCGGCGCAGACCTCGACTGCGACGACGGCGACTCGAAGTCCCACCCCAACAGCCAGGTTGGGCCCGGCTACACACCCTCGGTGGAGGTGGTCGCGGACCGCGTCGACCAGAATTGCGACTACAACGACGACTGCTGGGACGACGCGGACAACGACGGCTTCGGGACCACGCGACAGATCGCGCTGACCGACGGCGTGTTGGCGAACCCGATCCCGTTCACCTGCACCGAAGAGCGGTACGCGTCGGCGACCTCCGACGACTGCGACGACGTGAACCCGTACATCTTCCCGGGCGCGCCCGAGTCCGTGGGCGACGTCATCGACGAGGACTGCAACCTCAAGCTCGACTGCTACTTCGACGGGGACGACGACGGCTTCGGCGACCCGAACCACGCCGTGGTGCCCGACGCGATCGCCACGCTCGGGCCAGACGGCAAGACGCCGCTGACGTGCGACGAACCCTCGGTGGCGCACATCTCCGCGAACAAGCTGGATTGTGATGACGCGGATCCGGCGCGGAACCCTGGCAAGGACACGCCGGACGTTCCGGGCGACGCCATCGATCAGAATTGCGATGGCTACCTGGATTGCTTCACGGATCTGGACAACGACGGCCACGGTGACGACGATCACGCCGCCTTGGTCGGGGGCAACGTGGTGGTGAAGGCCGTGGTCGCGACGACGTCGGCCTCGTGCGACCAGTCCGCGACGGACCACTTCGCGCCCGCCGCCGACGACTGCTACGACAACGACGCGAAGCGCTTCCCGGGCTCGGGCCTCCTGTGCGGCAGCACGACCACGCCTTGCGAGGTGTGCGAGCCGGGACGCCCGCAGCTCGACGACGACTGCGACGGCAGCGTGAACACCGCGACGATCCCGGCGACGCCGACGGTCACCGAGCACACCGTGCCCGTCACCACGACGGGCGGCGGCTGGATCGCCGCGTACCTGGACGCGGACGGGGATGGGTTCGGTTCAAACGACGCGCGCCTCTACACGCCGGCGTGCGAGATCATGCCGGGCACGTCGTCGAACAACCTCGACTGCGACGACGCCCCCGCGCCGATCGTGGGTGCGGAGGGGCACGCCGCGGGCTGGTTCATCCACCCGGGTGTGTTCGAGAAGTGCGACGGGGTCGATCAGAACTGCAACGGCGTCGCGGATGAGGCCGAGGCGATCGACCCTGACCCCGCGAACCAGTCCACCGCGGGCTGCTTGGTGATGTACCGCGATCGCGATCGCGACGGCACAGGCGACCCGATCGTGTCGCACTGCGTGTGCCCGGATCCCCGTCAGCCCGCTGAGCCGTACGTCGCCGTCAGCGACACGGACGCGGGGGACACCGACTGGTTTGACCAGTCCGTCGACGTGTCGCCTCTGCACGGGGCCTACGCGGGCGAGGACTACGTCGCGCCGTCCACCGACTGCGACGACGCGCACGCCGATGTGCGCCCGGACGACTGCCATGATGGCCTGGACAACGACGGCGACGGCTGGATCGACGCGGCCGACGACGGCTGCAAGGTCGGGATCGGGACCGACGCGAACGGCTTCGGCGTTCGCTCGGCGTCTGAGACCAACCGCGCGGCGACCTTCCGCCGCAATCCGGCGGCGGTGCGCGCCGTGGTGGAGCGCGTCGACGGGCACGACAACGACTGCAACGGCGAGATCCCTGCGATTGAGCTGGACTGCGACGATGACGGGTCTTTCCCGCTGTTGGCCGTCAATCCGCCGCCCGAGACGTTCGTGCACGCTGCGGACGTCGGGCTGACGTCGTGTACGGAGGACGCGGGACCGCCGTCGTTCCTCTGCTGGGATGAGAAGCTGGAGCTCAGCTGCGACGGCTACTCCGGCCTGTGGGTGACCCGATACGGCGTGAGCGCCGACGGCTTCGGCGGCAGGTACAGCGGAGGGTACCGTGAGACGCTCGGCACCAGCGCTTGCGCCGCGCTCGGCGACTGCGATGATCGCTGCGCCAACCGCTGCCCGGGGCGCGCCGAGACGTGCGACGGCGTCGACAACAACTGCTCGCTGGTCCAGGACATGTCGATCCCGCTCGCCGTCTCGCTGCCTTCGGCGCTGTCCGGGATGCCCCTTACGGGCACGGTCGTCGCCGCGGAGCTCGACTTCGACGGCGATGGTCACGCGGCCTGTACGGACAGCTTCTTGGATGGCGACGCCGAGATCCACCTGGCGCCGTTGACCTGCTCGGCGTTCACGGAGGAGACGAAGCTGTCGGACTGCGACGATCTCTGCTTCTACGAGAACTCGGACGCGGTCGAGGTCTGCGACGGGTTCGTCAACGTGTGCGGCGCGTCGCCGTCCGAGCGTGAGGGCGACGACCGCGACGGGGACGATCGCGTCAGCTGCGGCGCGTATGGCCCGGCGGACGGCCTCGTCGACGAGGACGTGTTCGTCCCGGTTTGGGTCGACTGCAGCGGCGGATCGGTCGCGGGAACGGCGCTGGAGGGCGTGTGCCCGAGCCCGGCGCCGACGCCGGCCGTGCCGTCCCTGACCCAGGGGCCGCGCCTGATCCCCCTGATCGCGCCGCGACTGCGCGCTGCGGCGTGTGATGCGCCGCTGACGGAGGCCTTGGTGGGCTTGGCCGCCCGCGCGGGGATCGCGGATCCGCAGGACTGGCTGGAAGGAAAGGAGTCGAGGGCGCTGGTGCGCGCGCTGTGCGGGCCGGACGCTCAGACCGGCGGGCTCTGCTCGACGGTGAAGGTGTCGCTGCTGCGCGACGAGGACATGCTCGCGGACGGAGAGGGCGGGAGCCTCGAGCCGGCGTGCGCGGAGGCGCCCGAGCAGGCGTCGGTGCGCACCGTGTGGCCCAGCGCCCGCATCGTCGAAGCTCGCCAAGGCGTCGTCGAGGAGGAGTGCAACCGGCTCTTCGGGAAGGCCTGTTCAGAGGTCGGAGTCGGCACGCCGCGCTTGGCGCGTGGTGCACCCCCGGTCGTGGACGCGCAGCTGGGCGTTCAGGTCGCGACCGACACCGACGAGGCGGGCGCGACGCGCTCCGCTTGGTGGTTGGAGCTCGGCCGCTTCGCGCCGCAGACGGCGGCTGGCGCCGTGATGACCTGCTGGGGCGATCCTCGAATCGAGGCCGTCCGCACGCAGACCGGCGGAGATTGTGACGACAGCACCGCCGACGCGAGCCGCGATCTGCCCGAGGGGCCGAACGACCTGGTGCTCGCGTACAACGGCCTCAACGGCGACTGCGGCCGCTGCGTCGACGGCCTGGACAACAACTGCGACGGCCTGGCCGACTGCGCGGACCCCACCTGCGCGGTGTGCTTCGTAGGCCAGGGTCAGGGCTGCGCGGGCGGCCGGGACGCTTGCGGCGATGTCGTCGCCGGCGGCGGCTGCACCACCGGGACCGACAGCCGGAACCTCGCGGTGCTCGGGCTCTTGCCGCTCCTCGGCCTCGTCGCGCGCCGTCGTGCGCGACGGGCGACCGTCGTGGCGGGGGAGTAGCCATGCGCAACCTGGGTGGTTTGGCGCTCGCTTCGGTGTGGCCGCTGTGGCTCGTCGCCTGTTCGGGACCCGCCGCCGTCGGCGACACGGACGTCGTCGACACGGGCAGCAACGACACCGATCTGCTCGTCGAGGACACGGACACCGGGCCGGTGACCTGCCCGACCGGCCCGGTGATCGTCGGGAACGTGCGGGTCACGACGGACGCTGAGATCACGGCCTTGAACTGTGTGACGCGGATCACCGGGTCGCTCACCATTCAAGGTGCCGAGATCCGCTCGATCGCCGATCTGACGCTGCTGGCCTCGATCGGAGGCGACCTCTTCGTGCAAGACAACCTCGCGTTGACCAGCCTCGATGGGCTGGCGCACGTCGAGTCGATCGGAGGGACGCTCCACATCGACGGGAACCCGGTCCTCGCGAACCTCCAGGGCCTGGGAGGGCTCGAGGACGTCGCCTCGGTCCAAGTGGGCGGCGGGCTGCACATTGGGGACTGCCCCGCGCTCACGAGCCTGGAGGGGCTGGGCGGGCTGACGTCGGTGGGGGGCTACCTGGACGTCCACCACAACACGTCGCTCACGACGCTGTTCGGCCTTGAGGCCCTGACGTCCGTGACGGGGAACATCTACGTCGAGGACAACCCGGTCCTGTGCGACGCGGACATCGATCGCCTCGTCGGTCAGCTCGGTCGGTATGCGGGCTCGGTGGCTCGCTCGGGCAATGGCGTCGAGGGCGGCGCGGAGACCTTCTGTGGCGTGCATGTGGGAGACGTGCTCGCGGGCGACGTCTCGGACCTTTGCTTGTCGCACCTCAACCTGGCGGTGGAGGGCGACGTCGACCTCACCGGCGTCGCCGACCTCACGGGCCTCGCGTGCGTCAACCGCATCTCAGGCGATCTGCTGCTGCGCTGCAACCCGTCGCTGAAGACGCTGCGCGGGTTGGAGAACCTGCTCTCGGTGGGCGGCGATCTTCAGATCGTGGCCGATGACCAGCTCTACAACCTGGAGGGCTTGGGGAGCTTGCAAGCGGTGGGGGGCGACGTCCTGGTCACGCGGAACAGGTCGCTGCAGAACCTCTCGGGCACCGACGCGCGAGGCGCCGGTTCGCCCGTCCGCAAGCCGGGTCTGGACGCGCTGACCGGGGTCGGCGGCGACGTGTCGCTCGGAGGCGTGGACGACAGGTCGACGTGTTCGGCCGAGACGACGGTCGGCAACCCGACCCTCCGTGACCTGGAGGGGCTCAAGACGCTGGCCACCGTAGGCGGCAGCCTGATCATCGAGGACGAGCTGGGGCTGACGAGCCTGTCTGGCTTGCAGGCCCTTCACTCGCTGGGCGCCTCCGGCGGCCTGACTCTCCGTCGGAACGACGCGCTGACCAGCCTGACCGGGTTGGAGGGGATCGCTCTGGCCTTCGACGTGGACGTGTCCGAGAACGCCACCCTCACAAAACTTCAGGGCTTGGAGGCGCTGACCTCGGTCAACACGCTGACGGTGCGGGACAACCCCGCGCTTGTCTCGCTGTTCCCGGTGGCGCGCCTCGGCGCGGTGGGCGCGACGGTCGACATCTCCGGCAACCCGTCGCTGTCCTCTCTGGTCGGGCTGGACGAGCTTCGCAGCGTGGGCGCCGACCTGATCGTCGACCACAACACGACGCTGCCGAGCCTGCTGGGGCTGCAGAAGCTCTACTCGGTCGGAGGCATGTTGCGGGTGGCGGAGAACGACGCGCTCGTGACGCTCCGCGGCCTGGACGG
>CAIOSP010000010.1 GCA_903861005.1 uncultured Pseudomonadota bacterium | reverse complement strand
GCGGGCGTGTCGGCGGGCGTGTCGGCGGGCGTGTCGGCGGGCGTGTCGGCGGGCGTGTCGGCGGGCCTCGCGGGCCTCGCGGGCCTCGCGCGCCTCGCGCGCCACTCCCCCCGTCCGCCTCGCCGTCGGCGCGCTCTCGCAGCCGCTGCGGCCTCCTCCGCGCCGTCCCCGCGCCCGTCTGGTCGCCACGCAATTCCCATTTCGTACGCACGCCGCGCGTCCCCACTCCGTGCCGTCGCGGACGACACCTCCCGTCCTACCCTCTCCCGCAACGACGCTTTCTCCGCGCGGCCTGCGATCACGCCCGCCTACCCTGCACCGCGTCGCCCGCGATGGCCGCGTCCGCGACGCGCAGGAGGGTGCATGGTCTCTTCGAAGCGGGCCGCGAGCCAACGGGCGGCGGCGGGGTTCATGGTGGCGACGATCGCGGTGGGCCTGGTGGCCAGCCGAGGCGTGCTGGGGCTGGTGTCCGCGGGAGCCGCGCGCCAGGCAGCCCCTGCCGTAGAGACCGTCGACGTGGTGACCGCGTCTCGCACGCTCTACCAGGGCGTCGCGCTGACGTCGGCCGATGTGTACGTCGCCAAGGTGCCGGTCTCCTACCTGCCGACCGTCGCCGACGCGCAGTCCGGCGACCTGGCGCCTGCGCGCGTGTTCGCTTCGACCGAGGGCGTGGTCGGTCAGGTGCCGCGCGAGCGCATCCTGGCCAACGAGATCATCCGACCCGAGCGGCTGGCGGACGGCGGCGCGGGCATCGGCCTGAACGCGGTGATCCCGCGTGGCATGGTGGCGGTCTCGCTCAACCTGCGCGACGCCGACGCGGTGTCGGGGCTGCTCGAGCCGGGCACGTTCGTCGACGTGCTGTCCACGTTCGAGGACAAGCTCCGCGAGCCCCGCACGGAGACGATTTTGCAGGCGGTGTTTGTGCTCGGCGTGAACTCGCGCGCGCAGGGCGAGTCGACCGACGACGCGGCGGCGCGCGGGCGGCAAGCGCCGTCCGTGACCTTCCTGGTGAGCTCGCGGCAGGCCGAGCAGCTGGCCCTCGCCGACGAGATCGGCGCGCTGAGCCTGACCATGCGGAACCTGTCGGACAGCGGCTACGTGACGTCGCTGAAGGGCGGGACGATGGAGCGCTTGATGGGGCTCCTGACGCCACATCCCGCGCCTGCAGTGGAGCCGCCGACGCGCCTGCCCGGGGGCGGGACGCTGAGCGTGCGCCACGAGGGTTCGAAGACGATCTTGGAGATCATCCGCGGGCGCGGGCGAGAGACGATCGAGGTGCCCACGCCGTCGACAGAGGACGAAGCCGTGGGTCGCTGATCGGGGCGACGCCGTGCCACGGCGCCTGGTCGGCGTCGAGCGCCACGGAAATGGTCCAGGCGCCCCTGACGACTCCCCGCGGGTCGTTCAGCGCGCAGCCAACGCGGCGCGCACCTCGCCCAACGTCGCGCCCAGCTCCGCGAACTTCACCACCCGGCAACGCGGCTCCGGCAGCCGCCCGCTCGCCGTGTCCCACTCGGGCGCCACGCGCACCCAGCGCCACAGCATCTGCCCTTGGTTGTGCGCGCAGGTGTCGATCCAGTCGTACGCGAGCCCGGCGGGGATCACGTCGCGCGGGTCGCGGTGCGCCACCACCACCCGCACCGATCCGTCGGCGGGATCCACATGCGCCGACTGGATGTTCACGTGCACCTGGAAGTAGCGGTAGTCCAGGCTCTCCATCCAGTGGTTGTTGAGCTGGAAGTTCCAGTGCTGACACGGCGGCGGCGTGACCGTGATCACCAGCGCCTCGTCCGGCCCGAGCTTCCAGTACGAGTGGTAGTAGCGGATCTTTGGGTCCCCGCCCGCCGCATCCGACGTCGCCTGGTCAAAGAGCGGCAGCAGGTTGGTGTGCTGCTGAAAGCCCTTCGCCCAGCGCGCGAACATCATGCTCGCGCCGGCGACGAACATGCCCGACGTGCGCAGCGCGTCCTCCAGCTGCGCGGCGGTGAGCGCGGACGGACGGTGCGGGCCGCTCGTGCGCTCGATGCGCAGGGTCGCGGGCGCCTCGGTGGCGCGATCGCGGAAGGTCTGGCGCACGATGAGCATCGCGCGGGTGGCGTCCCCACCGGGCAATCGCAGCCAGTTGCGCGTGTCGCCGCTCGCGGGGGGCTCGGCGCTCAGCACCAAGTCCATCGCGCCGTCTTCGGCGATGTCGAACTCGTCGGATCCGGCCTCCTTGTAGTCCACCGTGCGCAGGCCGCCGGGCCCGCCGTACGTCCCCTCTTGGATGCCCAGGCCCAGGTAGTTCACCGAACCGCGCAGACCGACCAGGCGATAGGTCTCGCGCGGGTCGAGGTTGGCGTTGAGGTAGAGGTTGTCGGGGTTGTCGGCGCCCAGCTTCACCGGCGCGTCGCGCATCCCGTTGGCCAGCGACACCAGCACCGGCGCGTGAGGGTCGTTGCACTCCAGGTAATTCTCAAGCGACGCGCGCACGAGGCGGGTCAGGTAGCGGTAGCCCTCGGCCTGATCGAACGGGTCGGTCGGGCAGCCGCTGGCGGTCATGGTCGCGCCGGCGGCCTTGAGCGTGTCGCACCACTCGGCCCAGGCCGCGCCGGACACGACGCGGCGCTCGCTCTCGCTGGCCTCGGTGCGACCGGACAGCCCCAGCCAGGCCAGCCTCACGCGGCGGTACAGGTCGAGCAGGGCGACCACCGTGCCCCGCGCGCCGCGCGTGGCCAGCGCCAGCACCAGCGCGGCGACCACACCGCCGACGACGAACACAGGGACGATCACGAAGGTGGACGGGGTGGCGAACACGGGGTGGGCGCTCCGGCAGGTGATCGGAGACCTACCGCAGCCCGGGCGCGCCCGCGATCCGGTTCTGCGGCCGTGCTCAAGACCGCACACGGCTCACCGCGTCCGCTTCGTCGACCACGCGCGTGACGGTCGCCGCCACGTCCGTGGGGAACTCCTGCACGACGAGATCCTGGTGGCCGTCCCGTCCAGGTCGAGGGTTGTCGCCACGTTCCCGACGCCGTGACCGGGCAGCGCAGGCGCGATCACGTCCCCCGCGGCCTCCGACAGACCGGATGGCGTGCCCAGGTGCAGCATCAGCCTCCCGTCCTCGTAGGCCTCGCTCGAGCCGCTCAACACGACGTCCGCGAGCCCGTCCCCGTTCACGTCCCCAGCTGGGTCCACCCGGAACCCTCGGAACGCAGGCCCGACCAGCTCCTGATCGAAGACGCCGTCGAACACATTCGGTCCGCCGCGCTTCACGAACACCCCTGCTCGACCCGCGCTGCGGTCGGCGCCATGCGCTCCCCGTCTCTGCTGTAGACCTCCACCCGGCCCAAGTCGTACCTGCCTCCTGGGGCGCCGACGATCACGTCCAGGTGCCCGTCGCCGTCCACGTCCAACCCAAACGCCGTCGTGTCCAGATCCTGGAGCGCCACCGACGGGCGCGACGCGAGCAGCGCGCCGGGGAACGGCAGGCCTGGGCTGCCGGGCCGGTCCGCGGTGGTTGGCAGAGCGGACGGCGCGCACGCGGCCACGAACAGGAGCCACCACGTCGCACGGGTCAGCTCCCACCTCGCCGACACGCGTTGAAGTCAGGCTCCGCTCGACCACCCACGCTGGCCGACGCGCGCTGGACCCGCGCGTGCGGCGTCGCCACACTCGCACGAGCCGCGCTACCCATCGCGCGACGAGGTGAGCCGATGTCTGTCCGCGCCTGGCCCTGGCTGATCCTGCTCGCGACCACCGGCTGCGCCGCCGGGAAGGACCCGACGAACGACGCGGCAGACACGGACCGCGGCGACACCGACGCGGCGGAGACGGAAAGCAGGGACACCGACGCGCTGGACTCGGGCGCGACCGACACCGACCCGCTGGGTGGTGGCGACACCGACGCCGCCGACACCGACCTCCCTAGCGACACAGACGTCCTCGACACCGACTTGAACGCGTTCGCCGTCGCTGTCGCGCCCACGGACCCGACCACGCTGGACGATCTCGTCGCCTCGGTCGTGAACATCCCGCCCGGCATCGGCGGCATGGCGGGCTTGCTGATCGTGTGGTCCGGCCCCGCCCCCGTGCCCGTGTTCGGCGACACCGTCGCCAACGCGCTCACCGAGCCGGGCGACTCCTGGACCGTCACGGTTCACCCGGTCGCCGCGACCGGCATCCCGGACGTGCAGGCGACCGTGGTGATCGGGCCCTGATCGGCGGGGGGCTGGGCGCCCGGCCTACGACCGATCTCCCGCCAGGAACGCCTCAACCGTCACCGCGTTCATCTTGAACCCGACCGCCACGCGGCCTGCGCGCAGCGGCTCGCCGCTCCGTGCGTCGCTGCACGCCAGGATGGCGTGGGGATCGTCCTCGTCGGGGACCAGGTCCAGGTCCGCCCAAATCCGCTGCCCGTCGTCGCGGGTGTACACGAACCGCGAGTGCATGGCCGCGCGGGCCTGCTGCTCGTGGCGCATCAGCACCTCGGTCGCGGTCTTGACCAGCGTCGCGAAGTCGTTGGGGTTGAGCGGCTTGGGGTTCTTCTTGTCGCGGCCCATGACCCACGGGCCGACGAGCGCAGGGTCCGGGTCGCCGTCGCGGGTCATTTCGACCGCCCAGCCTCCGTCGCCGTCGTCGTTCGGGATCACCTTCGCGGTCCAGCCACGCTCGCACCACAGGCGCGGCTCACGCACGTCGATCGGGTCCATAGGCGCTCCTGGCGGGCAGGTAGCGTGGTGGAGGCAGGTTGGCTGGTCTGACGGACGGCGAGTCCATCGCGTCCAAACGGTCGGGTGCTCAGTCGCGGTCCGCCGCGCCTCGACGACGACGAACCATCCACAGACAGGCGGCCGCGGCCATCGCGACCGGAAGGCCCGGCGACGCAGGCGCGAGCGCGCAGCCGCGGCGGGCGGTCACGGCGCCGGTGTCGGTGTCGGACGGCGCGTCCGTGTCGGGGGGAACGTCGGTGTCCGCGGTCGCGTCCGTGTCGGCGGCCACATCGGTGTCGCTGGGCAGATCGGTGTCGGTCGCGGGCGCGGTCCACACGCCGCTCCCCTCGAACACCCACACCGCGCCGGCGTCGGCGCCCGCGTCGTCCGCGCTGGGCCCAGAGACCAGCACGTCCGGCCGTCCGTCGCCGTTGACGTCCCCCGCGCTGTCCACCACGCCCGACTCCACGCCAGGCAGGTCGACCGACCACGCCGCTGCGGCCGCGGTCGCGGTCGGACCGCCGAGGGTCAGCTCGACGACTGCGCCAACCCCCAGGTCGTTGTGCCGGACGAGGATGTCGGCGTACCCGTCGCCGTTCATGTCCCCTGCGCCGCCGACGCTCCACCCGACGAGCTGGTCGACGGCCCCGGTCCACTGGGGCCCGGCCGCGAGCTGGCTGGGACCGCCGAAGCTGACCACGGCGCGTCCCGCGTCGATGACCCCTGGCAAGTACGGGAGCGTGTGCGTCTGCGCGCCGGGCCTGTAGAAGGGGTCGCCCCAGACGAGGTCGTCGTAGCCGTCCCCGTTGACGTCACCGGCGGCGTCGGCCGCCCAGATGTCGGCCCCTGCGGGCACGTTGAACTGGTTCACCCGCAAGGTCGGAACGGTCGGTCCTCCTAGCCAAATGTAGAGCTGGGCGTCTTGTTCCTGCTCCGCGCTCACCAGGTCGCCGAAGCCGTCCCCGTTGAGGTCCCCCACACCGGCCACCAACGACCCATAGTCTTCGAAGCCGTTGTAGCCGCCGTTGATCGACTCACGGGTGCTGGTGAAGTCGGGCGTCGCCGAAAGGCCGCTCGCGGACCCGAAGTACAGATCGAAGCGGCCCGTAGCGGGCTGATCGTGGGTGTACAGCGGGCTGCCGATCACGACGTCGTCGAAGCCATCGCCGTTCACGTCCCCGGCGGAGGCTACGGCGCGGCCAAAGCGCGCATACGGGTCGAGGCTCGCCTCCTGCCGGACGGTCCAGGACGGCGCCTGGGGCAGACCGTCGACGCCGCCGTAGAACACCTCGACGCGCCCCTCCAAAGCCCAGTCCCGATCGGCCACGATCACGTCCGCGTAGCCGTCCCCGTTCACGTCCCCCGCCCCTGCGACCGCCGATCCGATCGCGGCGTTGTCGGCGTCACTTGGCGCGGCCCACGCCGGGGCGGCCTCAAGCCCCGCGGCCGAGCCCATGTAGAGCCACGCGCCGCCGACGGGCGCTTGATCCGGCGCGCCCACGATCAGGTCGTCAAAGCCGTCCGCGTTCACGTCCCCTGCCGACGCGGCGGACGTGCCGAAGCGAGCCCCCGCGGCTGCGCCAAGCTGGGTCCATGGCGTGCTGCTAAGGCCGAGGCCCTGCGCGCGTGAGGCGATGCCAAGCGAAGCCGAGGCAGGCGACAGCGCGTTCGGGGCGGTGCAGCCGGCGAGCCACAAGCATCCCAGCGTGACCCTCCACCCCATCGAGCCCCCCCACCGGCGCTTGTTGCCGTTTAGACCAGCATCCCACGGCACGGCACCACCCGCAACTACGCAAACCAGGACGACCGGAGCTCGTGACCAAGGTCGAGCGCCGGGGATGCCCCCAAGGGCAGATCTGCGGGTCGCAAGACCCGACCGGCTCGAAGAGTGTGGATCTCCGAACGCGAATCATATCGTCAGGAGAACCCGCACCCCCGAGTCCCACCATGCTGCACCGCAGCCTCCTCGCCCTCCTCTTCGCAACCGCCTGCACCCCCAAGGTCGGGACTGGCGACGACACCGACGCGGACACCGACGCCGCCGCCGACACGGACGTCGCGCCCATCGTGAACAACCCACGGAACCCTGACGGCCTGGGGCCCGCGTCGCTGAACCTCGGGTCCAACGTCAGCCTAGGATCGGCCGGGGCCTACGTGCTGCTGGCGAAGACCGCGATCTCCAACGTCACCGGCTCCGCGATCACCGGCGGCCATGTCGGCCTGAGCCCGGCCGCCGCGACGTTCATCACCGGGTTTGATCTGGTCGCCGACGCCTCGAACGTGTTCGCGAACTCGATCGCGGTCGTGCCGCCGGCCAAGATCTACGCGGCCGACTACGCGCCCCCGACGCCGTCCAACCTGACGACGGCGGTCCTGAACATGCAGAACGCCTACACCGACGCCGCGGGCCGCATGCCCCCGGATCAGCTGAACCTGTCGGACGGAAACCTGGGCGGGCTGACCCTGCCTCCCGGTCTGTACACGTGGGGCAGCACGGTCACCATCCCGTCCGACCTGACCTTGTCCGGCGGCGAGGATGACGTGTGGATCTTCCAGGTGTCCAACGACGTGGACCTCAGCACGAGCAAGAGCATCGTCCTGAGCGGCGGTGCGCAGGCGAAGAACATCTTCTGGCAGGTCGCGGGCCAGGTGACGCTGCACGCCACGTCGCACTTCGAGGGCGTCATCCTCTCGCAGACCGCGGTCACCTTGGAGACCGGCGCGTCGCTGCACGGCCGCGTCCTCGCGCAGTCGATGATCGCGCTCGACAACAACGCGGTCACCGCGCCGTAGCTGCGCGTGGCGGCGATCGCCAGGGAGGCCTCGCGGTCTCCGCCGACGTTCGCCGCGCTAGCCGCCCTCGGCGTCCGGGTACACGAACGCAGGCACCGCGTCGAAGGTGAACACGGCGCTCATCGACCGGCAGACGCCCTGCTCGTCGGGATCGAGATCCGCCTTCTGCGCGACCACCGTGCTGAGGATCGCCTTCACGCTGTCGTCGATGGGCGTCGTGTCCAGCTCGGCCACGATCGGCTCCCACGGCGCGCCGCCGCCCACCACGCCGCTGCGCACGCCACCCTCGTCAGGACCCACGCGGATCGCCGTCGAGTTGAACGCGAACGACAGCTGGGCGCGCAAGATCTCCAGCGGGAGCTGGAACGCGAAGTCGGTCGCGACCATGTTGCCGTCGGCGTCCGACGAGGCCGCCACCGGGTCGCCGCCGGAGACCTCCGGGTCCAAGTCGAAGGTCTGGTACGGAAGCAGCAGCCCGTTCGTGCCCAGGAGCGCCTCGCTGTTGCCCCGCAGCATGCGGAACGCAGGCCCGCGCGTGTCGTGGCTGACCTCCAGAAGGAGCAGCAGCTCGCCCGAGTCCACCGCGCCCTGGAGCAGGGTTCCGGCGACCGCGGCCTCAGTCCCGTCGAGCAAGGGCATGATCGAGCCCATCGCGTTGTCGATCCCGGTCTGCCCGCTCGGATCGACCCAGTCGGTCTGACCGCACCCCGTGGGATCTCCCAACGCCGTGGAGACGTGGTCCAGATCAAAGCCGTCCGACACGCCGTCCTCGACCCGACCGATGGTGATCGTGCGGATCACGTAGACCTCGGTCGACGGCGCGTCGCCGGTCGACGGGTCCTCACCGGGGCCCGCGCAGGCGACACAAGCCAGACTCAGCCACAGGCAAACACGCATGTCGGTCCTCTTGCGCCCACTCTACCTCACCCGCGGACCGAGACGTCGCGGCCGAGCGCAGAACGGTGCCGTTGGACCCCACGGGAGGGCCTCCGCGGCCACGGGGAGAAGCCACACGCGCCGGCACCGCTCAATCCGCACTCAGCGCGGCTCTCACCCGCGCCCTACTCGTTCTTCCACGCGAGCAGCCGTTGATAGGCCTCACGCTTGGGGATCCCCAGCCGTGCGCCGATCGCCGCCGCCAGGTCCCCGAGCGACGCGTCCTCTGCGACCTCGATCGACGGTCGGCTCCACGGCTCGCCGGGGCCGACGACCAGCACGCACTCGCCGAGCAGCTCGCGCTTGGCCAGCCGCTCGGACAGCTCGGACAGCGGCGCGCGCCGGATCTCCTCGAACTTCTTGGAGATCTCGCGGCACATGGCCGCCTCACGGTCGGGCGACAGCGCGGCGAGGCGCTCGACTAGGTCCGCCAGGCGGGTCGGCGCCTCATAGATCACGACGGTCTCGGCGCGACCGAGCACGTCCTCAGCGAACCCGTCCCGCCCCTTGAGCGGCGCGAAGCCGATGAAGGTGGACGGTGCCGCCGGAAAGCCCGACGCCGCCAGCGCCGAGGCCAGCGCGCTGGGGCCGGGCACGCTGCGCACCTCGACGCCGGCCGCCAACGCCATCGCCACCAGCTCGCGGCCAGGGTCAGAGATGCCCGGCGTACCCGCGTCGCTCACCAGCGCGATCTCCTCGCGCAGCGCGCGATCCACCAAGGCACCCGCCGCCTCGGACTCGTTGTGCGCGTGCAGCGCCACCAGATGCGGCGCGGGCACCCCCACGGCGGTCAGCAGCTTGCGCGTCATGCGCGTGTCTTCCGCGGCGATCACTGCCACCCGGCCCAAGATCGCTCGGGCGCGCGGGGACAGGTCGTCCAGGGTGCCGATCGGCGTGGCCACCACGTACAGCGTCATGTGCTCACCCCGCGTCGAAGGCGTCGTCGATCCAGGCGATCGACCACGGCTCGGTCCGACAGTCCACCACGGCGACCAGGAAGGCCACCTCGTCCACGTCCGGCGCAAACGCGAGCAGCCAGGCCCGCGCCGCCGAGATCAGCTTGCCTCGCTTGGCCGGGCCGATCGACTCGAGCGGATCGATCGTGTCGTCCGTTCGGGCCTTGACCTCGACGAAGCGCACCTTGCCGGCGCGACGCACGACGAGGTCCAACTCGCCGCCACCGCCACGCCAATTGCGCGCGAGCAGGTCTACGCCGGAGCGCAACAGCGCTTCGGCGACCCGCTCTTCGGCTTCGTGCCCACGGAGCCAGGCTGCACGCCCAGACGCCGCGTCCACGACGTAGTCCGAAGACTACTTGATGGCCTTGAACTCGCGGATGGGCTTGAGACGAGCCGCCTTGCCGCGCAGCGCGCGCAGGAAGTACAGCTTGGCGCGACGCACCTTGTGGCGGGCCAGGACCTCGATCTTCTCGACGATGGGCGAGGAGGCCGGGAAGATGCGCTCGACGCCGACGCCGGACGAGATCTTCCGAACCGTGAACGTGGCGCGGGGGCCGCCGTTACGGATGCGGATCACCGTGCCCTCGAACATCTGGACGCGCGACTTGTCGCCTTCCTTGATGCGGACGTGGACGCGGACGGTGTCGCCAGGGCGAACGTCAACGTTGGGGCGGCGCGCCTTGCGCTCGGCCAGGGTCTCGGACTCGATCTGCTCGACGAGGTTCATCAAAACACCGGAGGGCTGCGAGGGGACCGTCGACACCGCAAACCGCGATGTTGGACGACGAGCCACCTGTGAACCGGCGCCGCTTATCCGTCCTGCTCGGGGTCGTCAATGGCGACAGACGCGCCTGGGCTCATGCCGTGGCGTTCGCAGTGCTTGACCCACAGGTCCGGGCGCATGGCGGCGGTCCGACGGCGCGCCACGGCCTTGCGCCACACGTCCACGCGGGCGTGGTTTCCCGACAGCAGCACGTTCGGGACGGACTCCCCGTTCCACTCGCGTGGGCGGGTGTACTGCGGGTACTCGACCAGATCGTCGTGGAAGGTCTCGTCGCCCGAGCTGGCGTCGTTGCCGAGCACGCCGGGGACCAGCCGCGCCGCCGCGTCGATCATGGCCGCCGCCGCGATCTCGCCGCCCGTCAGGACGAAGTCGCCGATCGAGAGCAGCTCGTCGACCAGGCCTTCGACGCGCGCGTCCACGCCCTCGTAGTGGCCGCACAGGATGACCACGTGCGGCAGACCGGCCAGCCGAACGGCGTCGGCCTGGGTGAACGTGCGCCCCGCCGGCGACGTCAGGATCACGTGGCTGTCCGGCCTGCGGACCGAGTCCAGCGCGGCCGCCATCACGTCCACCTTCATCACCATGCCCGCGCCGCCCCCATAGGGGCTGTCGTCCACGGAGCGGTGCTTGCCGTGGCCGAACTCACGGATGTCGTGCACGCCGATGTGCAGGTGCCCCTGCCCAACCCCGCGGCCAATGACGCTGGTCAGCAGCGTGGCCCGCAGCATGTCGGGGTGCAGCGTGAGGACGTCGAACGACGCCATCACAGCTCCTCGAGCGCGCCCGGCACCAGCTCCACCACACGCGCGGCGGTGTCGACCTTGATCACCTGGTCGGGCGTGCACGGGACGAACATGGTGTCCGCGCCCGTCTTGATCACCAGCACGTCGGGGCCGGAGGTGGACTGCACGGTCACCACCTTGCCCACCACCTCACCGGCGATGATCACGTCCGCGCCTTCGATCTGCGAGACGTAGAACTCGCCTTCGGCCAAGCGCGGCAGGTCCGACTTGGGGATGGCAAAGCGCCAGCCGATCAGCTCGGCTGCGTGCTCAGGGTCCTCGTAGCCGTCGATCTTGCCCAGGATGCGCTTGCCCGCCCCCGGCCGGGACGCGAGCTTGCCCGCGAACCGTCGGCCGTCTGGCGCGACAAACAGCACCGCCCGGCCCCGGACCAGAAGTTCCGAGTCCGAGTTGTGCAAGAACAGCTTGACCTCTCCGCGCACGCCGAAAAGGGCCTGGACGTATCCAAGCTCGATTTCGTCGTCGGAGAGGCCGCTGCCAGGCAGCGACGTCAGCGCACGGGCGGAGGGTGGCGGCTTCACCGCGCCCCCATCACGCCTCGGCAGGCTCAGACTCAACCAGCTCGAGCGTCGCCTGCTTGCGGCCAGCGGCCGCCGACAGGATGGTCCGAACGGCGCGAAGGACACGGTCGTCCTCGTCGTGGAACAGGGCGAGGTCGTCCGGATGCACCACGGTCTCGAGGATCGTGGCGTCTTCGCCTTCGATCACGTTGATCGCCACGGCGTCCGGATGACGGACGATGGGGCGGATGAGGTGCAACGCGAGCTCAAGCATCAGGCCACCGCCGACTTGCGGGCGCGGTCGACGATCTTGCCGACGGTGCCCGTGGTCTGGGCGCCAACCGACAGCCAGTAGTCCACGCGGGCGAGGTCGACACGAACGGCGTGCACGGCCTGGTTCGGGTCGTACGTGCCGAGCTGCTCGAGCCAACGGCTGTCGCGGCCGTTGCGGGAGTCCGTAGCAATGATGCGGTAGAAGGCGTTCTTCTTGCCGCCGAAGCGGGCGAGGCGGAGCTTCACCATCGACTAATTCCAGGTCCAGGGGTGGTTCACGTCGCGGCCGATTAAGGCCTCAGATGCCCGTTGTCAATCCGACGTGTCAGAGCGGGATGTTCCCGTGCTTCTTGGCGGGCAGCTCCTGACGCTTGTTCTGCAGGGCGCCGAACGCTTGGACAAGCCGTGCGCGCGTCTGTTCCGGCGAAAACACGTCGTCGAGGAAGCCGAGCGCCGCGGCGCGGTAAGGGTTCGCGAACTTCTCGCGGTAGTCCTCGGTCAGCTCCGCCTTGCGGGCCACCGGGTCGGCCGCTTCCACGATCTCCTTGCGGAAGATGATGTTCACCGCGCCGTCCGGGCCCATGACGGCGATCTCGGCCGTGGGCCACGCAAAGTTGAAGTCCGCGCGGATGTGCTTGGACGCCATGACGTCGTAGGCGCCGCCGTAGGCCTTGCGGGTGATGAGCGTCACCTTGGGCACGGTGGCCTCGGCGTAGGCGTAGAGCAGCTTGGCGCCGTGCTTGATGATGCCGCCGTACTCCTGCGTGGTGCCCGGCAGGAAGCCCGGCACGTCCACCAGGGTGAGGATCGGGATGTTGAAGCAGTCGCAGAAGCGCACGAAGCGTGCGGCCTTGAGCGACGCGTCCACGTCCAGGCAGCCCGCCAGGTGGATGGGCTGGTTGGCGACCACGCCCACGCTGCGGCCGTCGATGCGGCAGAAGCCGACGACGATGTTGGGCGCGTACTGCGCGTGGACTTCCAGGAACCGGCCCTCGTCCGCCACCGAGTGGATGACGGTCTTCATGTCGTAGGGCTTGTTGGGGTTGTCCGGGATCAGGTCGACCAGATCGTCGCACGCGCGGTCCGTCGGGTCCTCGGTCGGGCGGCGGGGTGCCACAGACAGGTTGTTCGACGGGATGTAGCTGACGAGCTCGCGCAGCAGGGCCGCCATGGCCTCCTCGCTGGGCACGCGGAAGTGCGACACGCCGGAGATGCGCGCGTGCGTGTCAGACCCACCGAGCTGCTCCTTGGTCACCTCTTCATGGGTGACGGTCTTCACCACGTCTGGACCGGTGACGAACATGTAGGAGGTGTCGTCGACCATGGCGATGAAGTCGGTGATGGCCGGGCTGTAGACCGCGCCGCCCGCGCACGGGCCCAGGATGGCCGACAGCTGCGGGATCACGCCCGACGCCAGCGTGTTCTTCAGGAAGATGTCCGCGTAGCCGCCCAGCGAGGCCACACCCTCTTGGATGCGCGCGCCGCCAGAGTCGTTCAGGCCGATGATCGGGGCGCCGGCCTCCATGGCGCGGTCCATGACCTTGCAGATCTTGCCGGCGTGGGCGGCCGACAGCGACCCGCCGAACACCGTGAAGTCCTGCGCGTACAGGTAGATCAGGCGGCCGTCGATCGTGGCGTGGCCGGTGACGACGCCGTCGCCCAGGAACTTCTGCTTCTCCATCCCGAAGTCGGTGGAGTTGTGGGTCACGAACCGGTCGAGCTCCACGAAGGAGCCGGCGTCCACCAGCAGCTCGATGCGCTCACGGGCCGTCTGCTTGCCGGACGCGTGCTGCTTGGCGACGCGGTCCGCGCCACCACCGGTGACGGCTTGCAGGGAGAGTTGCTCAAGCTGATGCAGGCGGGCGGCGCGATCCATGTGGGGGCTCCGAGAGAGGCGCGCGTGTAACGCGACGCGGCGCAGCGCACCTCGCCAGACCTCACCCGATCAGGATCCCGACTTACGCTTACGACCCTTCTTGGCGGCGGCGGCGGCGCTGTCGTCGGCGGCCTCAGGCTCGGGCGACGCATCTTGAAGCGCCCCAAGGCCCTCTGCGTCCCAGCCTTCGTCCAGCATCATCGGCGGCGAGAGGTCGACCGACTCACCGCCGGGCGCGCCGCCGATCATCCGGGGCGGGCCCAACGCGCGCGCCATGAGCGCCAGATCCAGCCGAACGCCAGACTCGTCCACCGGGGCGCCATCATAGGTGCTCTCGGCGGTCAGATCGTCGACCGGACCCACGGGCTCCGGCTGGTTGCGGGGGGCCTCGGCGGCCGGCGTGGGCTCCGGATCGTGGGCCAGCGACGCAGGCGCCTCGGTCCCGATGCTGTGGTCGCCGGACTCTTCCGCCCGCGAGCTGAGCACGATCATCGGGAGCGGGACGGACGTGCGCATGACGTTGAGCAGATCCGGCTGCTCAGCGACCAGGACCTCCTCGAACGCGGCGCTGCCGTGCTTGTGGACGAACGCCGCCTCGGCGCGCGTGATCGGGACCAGCCACAGCACGCCGACCCGCTCACCGCGCGGGCCGCGCCACAGGTGGAACGCGTCCGGCAGGTAGGACGGCGCCGACACGTACAGGGCCTGCGCCTCGGCGTCGGGCAGCAACGGACCGCGCGGCCCGATCACGTCACCCGGCATCCAAGCACGCTTTTCACCCAACGCCTCAGCTACAACCTGAAGGAGGATGCCCGGCAACAGCTCGGCGTCCGGCGTGTCGCGCACCATGAGGAGCAGCTCCTCGCGGACGCGCACCCCAGGCTCCTGGCCGGCGAGCGGCTTCTTCCACAGGCCAGCGGTGGCGTAGGTCACGACGCGCCGAACCGGCCCGCCCGCGAACGCGCGGATCTGGAAGGGCATGCGGTGACCGTTCGGGTCCACCGGCCAACACCCCACGGGCGGCCCGAGGAAGGCTGAGAGATGTGCCGCGAAGGACGACGTCTCCTTCATCGAGGCTCCTCCTCCCAAACCAGCCCCCCTGCCCCACGTACGCGAAAGCGCACGATTCCGGTACCAGCGTATACGAGGTCCACGACCGGCTCACCACCGACTCGCAGCGACCACGCCGAAGAGAGCCGCATAACCGGATCGCTCTCGACGCGCGCGCCAGGCGGTACCGCGGCCCAGGCGCCGTGACCGTCACGCCACGCGTCGGGCGCGACCCGCGCCCCCAGCACAGACGACGGAGATCGCAGCGATAACGGGGGCGCGATGACGCTGGGGTTGCCTGCGGGCGCGGCGTTGGACCAGCCCGCGGCGGCCGTGGTCGCGACCAGCCCCCCCTGGCGCACCGTCAGCGGGCCCACCAGCGCGTCGCCCCTCCCCAGCACGCGCAGCGTCCAGCGGACGGACCGGGTGCCGTCCCCTGCCCCATCCTGCCCGGAGTCTTCGACCGCGCGGACGAGCTCGACGGGGCCGCTGGCCGCGCCGATCACCTCGATCGGGCCATCGTCGGCGCCGACCACGTCCAGGCCGACCTCCACCTCGGACCCCTTGAACCCGAGCTGAGCGGGCGCGATCAGCGTCGCCTCCAGCGCGGCGTGCGGCAGGAAGCCCAGCTCTGGCCGCCCCAACACCCGCGCCAGATCGGCGTCACGCATGGCGCGTCGAGGGGTGATCACGCCCGCCGCCAGCGCCGCCTTCAGGTCCTCCGCCGCGCCCGCGGCGTCGTCCTTGCGTGCCCGCGCGGTCGCCCGCCACCAACGCGCCAGCGGGTAGTCCGGGGACCGCGACACCAGCGCGTCGACGCGGGCGAGCGCGGCGTCCAGATCGCCGCCGGCGGCCTCGGCGCGGGCCATCCACAGCACCAGGAGCGTGTCGTCCGGTCGGGCCGCCAGCGCGCGGCCGAGCGCGTCGCGGGCCCTCGTCGCGTCTCCCTTGGCGAGCAGGTCCGCGCCCACCTGCCAGGCGCTCACCGCGTCGCCCAGCGAGCGCAGTTGCGGGTCGACCGGCGGCGGCTCGGGCGCGGGCGCGCCACAGGCGACCAGCAGCAGCGCGAGCCCGATCAGCCGAGCCAAGCGACGATCCCGGCCTGACGCCCGGTGCGAGGCCCGTCCGCGCGCCACGAGAAGAAGCGGTCGGTCGTGGTGTCTCCGCCGGTGCTCGCGACCGCGCCCACGCCCAGCGCCTCAAGCTGCCCACGCAGGGCGGCACCCAGGTCGACGTGCTGCCGGTCGTCGCGACCGGGCCGGGAGAAGGTCGCGCGCGACGGGCCCGTCGCCTCGATCACCACCACCACCTCAGGTCCTACCTCAAAGGCGTCCTGGCCGATGTGCGGGCCGATCAGCGCGCGAACCTCCCCGATCGCACACCCGGCCGCCTCCGCCAGCAGCGCTGCCGCCTTGGGCGCGATCCCCGCCGCCACGCCGCGCCAGCCCGCGTGCACTGCCGCCACGCCGCCCGGCGCCGCCAGCAGGATCGGCACGCAGTCCGCGACCCGAACGGCGATGGCCAGCCCAGGCACCGTGGTGATCAGCGCGTCCGCGTCGCCCGCGGCGCCGAGCGGCCCGGTGGGATCGGTGACCCGAAGCACCACGTCGCCGTGCACCTGACGGACCAGCGCCAGCCGCGTGGCCGACAGCGACGGGTCCACCGCCGCCAGCGCCCGCGCCCAGTTCGCCGCGAGCACCTCAGGCGGCAGCGAGTCGTCCGCGAGCAGCGTCAGCTCGCGCCGACCGTCGTGGTCCACGCCGCCCCGACGGGCCGTGAACCCATGCGCCACCGGCAGGCCCGCAAACACGTCCGAACGCAGCAGGTCCACCGAATCCACGCGACCCTCACCCGGACGTTGACACGATCCGCGCGAGATCCTACCCTGCGCGCCATGAAACTGCGCATCCCGGTCTTCGTCGCGGCGCTCCTCGCAGCCTGTCAGCCCAAGGTGACGGTCGGCGAGTCGTACTCGCTGCAGCTGCTCCCCAAGCTGCCCCTCGATCAGGTCGGCGACGGCCCGCTCCAGGGCAGCGATCTGACCTTGCGGGTCACGCAGGGCGGCAACACCAAGTCGCACGCGCTCGGCCCTGCGGATTCCGCGCAGTGGTCGGCGGTCGACATCGGCGCGCTCGACGACGCCACGATCGGCCTGCTGTGGACCGACGCCGGCGCCAACGATGATCCGCTCAGCTATGACGCGGTCCGCGCGTGGGGACTCTCCCCCGCCGTCACCATCGACTCCGGCACCACCGAGCTGCCGGTGATGGTCGGCGCGTTCGGGTTGCCGGGCCAGTTCGGCTCGCTCGACGGCACCCTGATCCCGTACGGCGGCGCCGCCGTTCGCCTGGACAACGGCGACGTGCTGATCTTTGGCGGCACCGACGACGTGGTGCGCGACAGTGACACGGACGGGACTCACAAGGCGTCGAGCGCGGTGCTGCGCCTGCGCATGTCGGACGACACCTTCACCTTCGAGCGCGTCGGCGACCTGCCGAAGGTCGCCGCCGACAGCAACATCGAGCGCGTCGGCGCCACCGCCACCCTGGTCGCGGTCGACGGCAAGACGCAGGTGCTGGTGGTCGGCGGCCGCGCCATTTGGGCCAACCCCGCCATCCTCGACGTCGGCGCCTTTCTGTGGGACCCCGAGACCGACACCGTCACGTGGACCGGGACCACCCAGAGCACGGGCCGCTTCCTCGGCGGCGCGGAGCCGTTCCCGGACGGCCGGATCGCCGTGTTCGGAGGCTTCGACAAGCAGACCAACGCGTCCTTCTCGTGGCAGATCTTCGACCCGGCCACCCAGACCTTCGACCGGACCAGCGAGCACACCTCGTCCATCCCGGTGGGCGCGGTCGGCGCCGCCTGGGTCAACCTGGGCGACTCCGGGATCCTGATTTGCGGCGGCGCGAGCAGCGTCGTCGGCGGGCCGCTCATCCCCACCGCCACCTGCGCCATCCTGGGCCCGAACGGCGCTACGCTGGAGCAGTCCAAGATCGGCGGCGCCGACCAGAACACCCGCATGTGGGCCGCCATGACCCAGATGATCGACGGCAAGATCATGCTCACCGGCGGCAGCGAGGGCCCGGTGGGCGAAGGCGCGGCCGGCTCGGCGCCCGCGGTCAGCGACGCCTACCTGCTCGACCTCACGTCGCCGTCGCCGTGGACCCCGCTGCGCGCGATGAACCACCCGCGCGCCATGCACCGCCTGATCACCCGCCCGGATGGGCGCGTGCTCGCGCTCGGCGGCCTGACCGAGGGCACCAACATCCCGCTGATCGACCAGACCCCCACGCCGGTGTCCTGCGGTGAGCTCTTCGACCCCGTCGCCAACACCTGGACGGATCTGGCCCAGTGCGACGCGGTCGGCGCCGGCGGCTTGCCGATCGTCGCGACCGCGCCCGGCTACGGCGCGTTTGTGCTGTCGGGCTTCACGCCCACCGGTGGCGGCCAGGACTGGGGCGTCGTGCCGCTCGGGCCCACCCCCTGAAGCGCTCCCCCCACGCGCTCCTTGCGAGGCCCGCCATGTCAGACGAATCCAACCTCCCCGTGCTGATCTTGAGCGGCCTGGGCGCCCCCCGCGCCAGCGCCCAGCTCTACGGCGCCGTGTTCCGCGCGCGCGGCTTTCGGGTGTACGCCGCCCCGCACCGCCTGTGGGGCTACGGAGACGTGTGGAAGGCCGCGGCCCTGCTCCCCGACGCCATCGACGAGGTGCGCCAGCGCACCGGCGCGCCGCAGGTCAAGCTCGTCGGCATGAGCCTGGGCGGCCTGGTGGGGCTGGTCCACCTGAAGTGTGGCGGCGACACGTCCGCGGTCGAGCGCTTCATCTCGGTCGGCGGCCCGCTCAACGGCGCCGCCGCGGCCAAGCTGCTGGAGCTGGTGCCCGTCCCCCGCGGCCACGCCGTCGCGCAGACGAGCCCGAACAGCGAGCTGATGCGCACCCTGCGCGACGCGCCGCTGCCGGACAGTGTGCGCCTGATCTCGGTCGGCACGCATGGCGACGTGATGACGCCTCGGTCGGCGTGGGACGCGGAGGGGTTTGAGGTGGTGGAGACGCCGTACGGGCGGTTCCCGCTCGGGCACTGGATGCTGTTCACGCACCCGGGGAACCATCAGATCGTCGCGGACTTGTTGGGGCCGGCATAGCGCACTGGCCCGTCCACAAGGGGCAAGGTCATCCGGCTCGCCTTGCCCATTCGATCCCGGGCGCCGGGCGCGCCGGTTCGATAAACGCTCAGGATGGAGGCAAGATGGATGCGAGCGCGCGGGTGTTGGCGGTGGTGTGCTCGCTCGGGATCGGTTCGTCCGCGCTCGCGCAGGAGTCGCGCACGATGGGGCATCGGATGGTCGCCGTAGGCGACGTGGTGCACCGCACTCAGGACATGCGCATGGACGCGGAGGCGACCATGAGCATCGACAACGTCACCGCCACGCCGGTGGTGCTGAAGATGCAGATGGGCGACATCTTCGATCTCAAGATCGAGGCGGTGCGTGTCCCGACCAACCCGAAGGGCCCCATCTACCGGGTCGAGGTGCTCCGCTTGGAGGCGACGGTGCCGATGAAGGGCACCCAGCTGTCCACGCTGGCGGGACGCACGCTCGTGGTGGACATGACCAAGCACAAGGTGAAGCCAGCGGACGGGCCCAAGCTCACGCAAGAGGAGTCGGACAGGCTGTTCTCCACCATGGACTCGCTCGGCAACCCGTTTGTCGGCGGAGGCGCGCGTTGGACGGATCACGCGCCGGCGACCTTCACCGTCGGCCAGCACGTCGACCCGGCCGAGCTTGGGGGGGATCTGCCCCGTGACCTGCCGGCGGAGATGTCGGTGGTGGTGCGGGGCTTTGAGTCTGGGCCCCAGGGGGAGCGCGTGATCCTCGACGTCTCGATGGGCGGGACGATCCAGAGCGACGGTGTTCCGATGGAAATTCAAATGGGCGGCACGATGCAGTTGGACGTCGCCACGGGCTGGCCCCTCGGTGCCGACCTGCACGGCGATCTCTCGGTCGACGACACCGCCGTGAACACCGACACGATGAACATGCACATGTCGATGAAGGGGCCCATACAGATGCTCATAGCCTCCGAGTTCACCACCGTGGATGGCCGCGCCTTCGGCTACGGCGCCAAGTAGGCCTCGCCGCCGGGGCGCAGGCCCGGGCCTGGCTCACGCGTCGTCGCTCAGACCAGGCTGAAGCACGACGGTGATCCATGACGTCGTCCTATAGAGCTGCGTCAGGTTGAAGACCCGCACACGAGCACGGGCATTTCGAGTTCCTCCGCCCGCTTCCGAAGGTCGGCCTTCGCGGCCACCCCTCCACAGGCGGCTGTCGATGCCCTCCCCGGCCTCGCCCGCCACCGAACCGCAGACGTCGGCGGCGTTGGGTTTCGGGGTGGCGTCCGCCGCCGCGAAGCGCTCCGGTGCACCGCTGCGGGAGCGCCACGCCTGGCGCTTCCCGAGGAACCCGGCCCTGCCGACCGGTCATGTCGCCGGGTTCCTGTGACCCCGAGCCACCGCCGTTCGGTCTAGCAGCCGGACAGGTTTCCGGAGCACGACGAGCAGGTGGCCGCCAGCCGGGCGTCGAGCACGGCGACCTGGGACTGGCACAGCGAGGAGTTGCCAGAGACAGACAGCATGCCGACCACGCTCGTCAACGCCGCCAGGCCCGACAGCGACGTCAGCCCAGGGTTGCCGTTGATGTTCAGGTCGCCGCCGATGCTCGTCAGCGCGTCGAGCCCGGACAGCGACACCAGCTCGAAGTTGCCGCCGACCCGCAGAGAGCCGCCCACGGTCCTCACGGCGTCCAGGCCGGCCAGCGACGGCAGCGCGGCGTTGCTGAAGACCTGCAGAGAGCCGCCCACGGTCCTCACGGCGTCCAGGCCGGCCAGCGACGGCAGCGCGACGTTGCTGAGGACCGACAGGTCGCCTCCGACGCTCGTCAGCGCGTCGAGCCCCGACATCGAGGTCAGCGCGCCGTTGCCAGAGACTAGAAGGTGTCCGACGGTCCTCACCGCGCCGAGCCCCGACAACGATGTAAGCGCTCCGCTCTCGTAGACGGACAGGAGGCCACCGACCGTCGTCAGCGCGTCGAGCCCCGACATCGACGTCAGCGCGCCGTTGCGAAGCACGATCAGGTCGCCACCGACGCTCGTCAGCGCGTCGAGCCCCGACAGCGACGCCAGGGCGTCGTTGTTGTCGACGATCAGGTCTCCGCCGACGGTCGTCAACATCGCAAGGTCGGAGAGGCTAGGGAGAACCGTGCCCTGGATCGTCAACGATCCCGTGACCTCCGTAACGCAGCGCAGCAAAGCCAGGTCGACGCTGTTCTCAGCGGTGTAGTCCCCAAACACGACCGAGACGGGCCCGCACCCTGTGAGGGCGTCGTCGGTGTCCCCGGTGACGTCCGTGTCGACCGTGGCCACCGTGACCGACGAGCCGCCGGGACACGTCATCGTAGCCGTACCGTCCTCGTGGCTCTCAATGGTGCAGCCCGCATCACTCGCCACCGACCCGCCACAACCCACCAACATCACCAGCGCGGTCCAACGCATTGCTCACCTCGGTGGGAGCACAGCCGATTGGACCGTCCATCCACGCTCCATGAGGTACCATCGACCGCATCGGCCCGTGATGAGCGAATTCCCCTACGCGTCACGCACCCGTGCGACGCCTCAAGCGCGAGCCTAGGCCATCAACGGATCCGCCATCCACCCACGCAAAAACGATCGCATAGTGTACAGAGTTCAAGCTCATGCACCCGCTTGCTGCCCCCAAAATCACTTTGGCGGAGCTTCGTGCATGCGCGCCGACGGTCCAAACGGGCACGAGCGCGGGCCGCCGGGGCCGCCCGCGTGTACGGAGCCGCGCCACGCCCCGGACGCCCCGCCGCCGCTCGGATACGCTGCGGCCATCGGACAAGGGCGACCATGCAGTTCTCAGACGCGGACCCCCAGTGGCTCGCCGCCATCCACGGCCAAGCCGACGGGTTCACCATGGTGTGCCCCCGATGCTCGACGCAGGTGTGGTTCCGCCCGGTCGGTGAACCGTGCGTGTCCGAGCCGGTGACCAAGCCCGCGGGCCGTGCCGCGTGGCGCATCACCGCGTGGGAGTGCACCGCGTGCAAGCAGCCGGTGGTCCTGTTGGCGGAGGGCGTGCACCTCTCCGCGCACCG
>CAIOSP010000009.1 GCA_903861005.1 uncultured Pseudomonadota bacterium | reverse complement strand
CCAGCGACGAAGACATCGACCACCTCCGAGGTGGCCCGAGTATGATCCGCCAGATCGGCGCCGGTTGCCAAGACACCGCCAAGACGGGAAAGCTCAGCTTGGCCGATCCTCAGCGCCCTATCTGATCGGCATTGCGCCTAGGACGCCTTGTTCGCGTCCCGGCTGCGACGCACCGACCCGACCAGATCGATCCCGCGCAGCGCCATGAAGATCAGGCCCAGCACGGCGGTGAAGCCGAACGCGTACAGGTGGTAGGCGACGCCGTACACCCTCGCGAGGTTCGGGTCGTAGCCCAGCACCGCGAGCGAGCCGGCCGCGCCGGCCTCGAAGCTGCCGAAGAAGCCGGGCGTCGGCACCAGCGTGATGGCGGTGAGCGTGGCGGCCCAGGAGAACATGGCCTCGTCTAGGCGCGCGCCCAGGCCGGGGAAGCCATGCATCGCGGTCCAGCAGGCGAGCACGCCGACCACCCAGATGCCGCCGGTGAGCAGCACGGCGACGGCGGCGTCGCGCGGGCGGGAGGCCAGGGTGCGGAAGCCCTCGACGAAGGTGGTGCCCATGCGCCCGACCTTGCCGGCCAAGGACGTCGACACCCTCCCCACGACGCGCTCGAGGAAGCGCACCGCGGGCAGCCCGACGATCGCCAACGTCCCGACGCCGACCAGCGCGGTGGCGACGGCGCTGCCGATGGTCCACTGGCCCACCTTGATCAGGTCGACGCCCTTCACGACCACGTCGCGATCGGGCATGTCGAGCGCCACCAGCGCCAACAGCACCAGCAGCCCGATCAGGTCGAGCACGCGCTCCAGCACCACCGCGGCCACGCCGTGCCCGAACTCGATCTTGTAGCGCTCGGCCAGCAGGTAGGGGCGGACGAACTCGCCCATGCGCAGCGGCACCACGTTCACGGCCAGGAAGCTGACCGCGACCACGCCGAACAGGTCGCGGAAGGGGACCGGGGCGCGCAGGAGCAGCTTGTAGCGGGCCGTCCGAATGACCGCGGCCGCGAGGTACAGGGCGGTGAGCGGGAACAGCACGGCCAGGTGCGCCTGAGACATCGCCAGGCGGGCGTCCTCGACCTTGAGGCCCCACAAGACCGCGATCAGACAGCCGGCGGTCACGAGCAGGACGGCGACGAGGCTCCAGCGCATGAACAGCACCCGTGCCACGACGCGCAGGCGAGACCAGGACGCCCGCGTCGGCGAGGGCGGTCCCATTACCGGCCAATCCCAGGCTACGCAAGCCGCACCCCGTCGACGATCCGGGGCCCCCGTGCTAGGCCGCCGCGCCCGTCCTATGCATGCACCAGGGTCGGCAACCCGGAGCCCCCATGGGCGAACACTCCAGCAGCAACCTTGGCAAGTACCAGTCAGGCAACCCGGTTGTTCAGGGCCTCCTGACCCGGTACCAGGACACCCTGGCATCGCTGCTCGTGCCGCTGGCGCCCACCTCCGTGCTCGACGTGGGCGCGGGTGAGGGGATGACCGCGGCCAAGCTGCACACCCTGCCGCTCTCGTTTCGCTACAAGGGCATCGACCTGAGCCCCGGCGCGGTCGAAGAGGCCCGTCGGCGCAACCCCGGCCTGGACTTCCAGCAGGGCAGCGTGTTCGAGCTGGGCGGCCAGACGGCCGACGTCGTCCTCTGCCTTGAGGTCATCGAGCACCTCGAAGATCCGGCCAAGGCCATCGACGCCCTGGCCGACGCCGCGGAGCGCGCGATCATCGTCAGCGTCCCGTGGGAACCCTGGTTTCGCCTAGGTAATTTGGTGCGCGGCAAGTACCTGGACCGCCTCGGGAACCACCCCGAGCACATCCAGCAGTTCAACCCGGCCAGCATCGCGGCCCTCGTGTCCACGCGCTTCACCCACGTTCGGGTCAAGACGTCCTTCCCGTGGGTGTTCGCGTGCGCGGACAAGCGCTGATCCGACGGTTGGCGCCGGTCGCCCTGCTGTGGGCGCTGGTGTTGTTGTTCGCATGTGCCACGCTGCCGCTGCCGTTCGGCCGCGACCAGGGCATCTACGCCTACACGGCGGACCGCTTCCTCCAAGGGGACGCGCTCTACCGCGACATCTACGTGTTTAAGCCCCCGTTGACGGTGTTCGTGCACGCGCTGGCCATCGCCTTGTTCGGCCGGTCGATGACCTCAATCCGCGAGCTGGACGTGCTGTGGACGCTGGCCACCGCCACCGCGATCTACGCCTTCGTGAAGCTCGCGTGGCGTGACTCGCGCGCGGTGATGGCGTCGTCGTGGGCAGCGATCGCCGCCGGCGTCAGCTTCGCTGTCTTCTACCACCACACGGACTACTGGAACTCCGCGCAGACGGACGGCTGGGCCAACCTTCCCTCCGTGCTCGGCATGCTGCTGCTGTTCGTGGAGCAGGGCCGCCGGCGCACCGCGCGCTTCGCCGCCGGCTTCTTGATCGGCGTGGCCTTCCTGTTCAAGTACACGTTGGGCGGCCTGCTGCCGCTGGCGTTCGTGCTGCTCTTCCTGCTCCGCGGCCCGTCCGCGTTCCGGGACGCGGTCGCGCTGGTCTGGGGCTTCGTCGCCAGCGTGGTCGCGCTCATCGTCGTCATGGCGCTCGACGGAGGGCTGATGCCGTTCCTGCACAGCCAGCTTGAGGTGCTGCTGCCTTACGCCGGCGCGCCCAAGGCCGGCCGCAACTGGGGCGGCGCCACCCACACCCTCTGGCTCATGCCCGACGGTCTGGTGGAGGCTGCGCTCGTGGGCCTGGGCTTGGCGCTGGTCACGCTGCTCGCGCGCGCCGTGATGGGGGAACCTGCGCGTCGGCGCGAGTCGGTCGCCACGTTCGCGGTGGTGGGCTGGACGGCGAGCGCCGCCGCGTCGGTGATCGTGCAGGGCCGGTTCTTCCCGTACCACTACCTTCCGTTGCACGCGCCCATGGCGCTGCTGGTCGCCTACTCGGCGTCGCGCGTGCTCGACTTCCTTCCCGCGCGTGCGCAGCCGTGGCTCGCGGCGTTGGCGGTGGCGGGGCTGGTCGGGGCGAGCGTCACCGACGACCCGTACCCCAACCGCCTCGCGCTGGTGCGCAAGCAGCTGTCGGATCCGACCGCGTTCGCCACCGGCTGGGAGAAGGGCCAATACCGCAACCGCGACATGGCCCTGGTCGACGATCAGGCCATGGCCGCCTGGCTCGACCAGCACACGCTCCCGAACGAGCGCGTGTTCCTGTGGACGTACGATCCGATGATCTACTTCCTCGCCAACCGCCGCCTGGTGTCGCGCTTCCTCTACACGTACCCGCTGGTGGTGACGTGGGGGCCTGACGCATACGACCAGGAGCTGCTCTACGCGCTCAAGGCCACGCCGCCTGTGGTGTTCGTCGTGGGCTCCCATGACGCGACGCCGCCGGTGATGGGCCACAAGCTCGACAGCGTCGGCACGTTCGACAGGTCCGGCCCGCTCAAGGAGTGGGTGCTCGAGAACTACGAGGAAGTGACGATCGTGAACAACCGCTTCCACGTGTATGAACAGAAGCAGCCCGGAGTGGCCCCATGATCCGCTTCAGCGTCGTGATCCCCGCCTACAATGAGGTGGGGACGGTGCAAGAGCTCTACGACCGCGTGGTCGCCGTGCTCACCAAGATGAACGAGCCCTGGGAGATCGTGTACGTCGACGACGGCTCCCACGATGGCACCAGCGAGGCGCTCGACAGGCTCGCCGCGTCCGACGATCGCGTGGTGGTCATCCACCAGCCGGGCAACTTCGGCAAGTCGGCGGCCTACACGGTGGCCTTCAGTCGCCTGCGCGGCGAGATCGTGTTCACGCTCGACGCCGACCTGCAGGACGAGCCAGGCGAGATGCCCAACCTGCTGGCCGCCATTCAGGGCGGGAGCGATCTGGTGATCGGCTGGAAGCGCGGTCGCATGCAGAACGAGCCGCTCAAGCGCATCCCGTCAGGCGTGTTCAACGCCATGATGACGCGCAGCTTCGGCCTGAAGCTGACCGACTCCAACTCGGGCATCCGCGGCATGAAGCGCGCGGTGGTCGACACCCTGGTGCTCTACGGCGATCTGTACCGCTTCATCCCGCAGCTCGCGCACGCGGCGGGCTTTCGCGTGACGGAGATCCCGGTCGAGCACCACGCGCGCAAGCACGGCGTCTCCAAGTACGGCGCCAAGCGCTTCTGGACCGGCGCGCTCGACCTGCTGACGGTGCGCTTCCTCACGCGCTACCGCGAGCGCCCGTTGCACTTCTTCGCCACGGCGGGCCTGGGGCCGCTGATGGTCGGCGCGCTGATTGAGCTGCTGGTGCTCACGTCCAAGCTCGCGGGCCAGACCTTCCAGGAGCACGTCGCGGCGATCATCGTCGGTGTGCTGCTGATCCTGCTCGGCTTCCAGGCGATCGCGGTGGGCTTGATCGCGGAGCTGATCAGCGGTCAGCTTCAGCACATACGTCACGAGCGAGATCGATCGGAAAATCGTTCACGGTAGGCGGGTGCTCGACGGCGGCGATGGTCTTCGCGCACGCGTTGCGCGCCGCCTGGCCCCACTTCGCGATCGGCATCGGGCGCAGCACCAGGCTGTCGCCCGGGTGGTCGTACACGGTCTGTGTCCCGTAGATCAGCACGTCGCGGCCCATGAAGCCCAGGATGGGTGAGTCGAACAGGCGCTCGCGGTCCATCGGGATCCACGCGCCCGGGTTGTCCCGCAGCGCGATGCACAGGTCTTCCAGGTTGCGCAGCACCGGCCAGCCGATCCAGTAGTCGGACAGCTCGCCGTGCTCGTTCTTGCGGGTGTAGCGGTCGCGGCGCCAGGTGGGGCCCGCGATGAACGCCACGTCGGTCGGGTCCTTGAGCATCAGCCCGAACACCGGGGGGATCACGGCGTACACGGGCTCGCCGGGCATGCGGTGCGCCTCGACGTAGTCGAGTGACGGGCGGAAGTCCTCGTCGACCAGCGGGTCGTACAGGCGGTAGAACGCGCCCCAAACGAGCATGCCGAGCACGGCCGAGCCGATGAGCTGCGTGCCGATCCGGATCCACCGCGCCGCGCGCACGGACGCGTCGAGCGCGTAGGCGAGCATGGCGATCGCGAAGGGCTGCATCGGCAGCAGGTAGCGAGGTTGCTGATCGGAGAGCAGGAACGCCACGGTGAGCAGCGGCATGGCGTACAGCGCGATGAGCGCGCCGAGGTCCGCGTCCACGCGCCGCTCGCGGCGGATGTGGAGCAGCCATGACACCAGCAGCCCGACCGCCACCGTGAGGAACAGGGGCGGCACCACCAGCATCCCGGGCAGGTCGCCATACAGCTTGATCAGGCCGTCGAGGCGCGGCGCGATCAGCCGGTGGTAGTTGATCAGGTGGTTGCCGACGAACGCCGGCACCTCGGTGCTCTTGCTGCTCGACACGCCGAACCAGCTGTTCACCGCCAGGAACACGGCAGGGCCGCCCAGCGAACCGGCCAGACCGAGCGTCGGCACGAGGCCCTCATGGAAGACACGCTTGCGGTACACGGCGAGCGTCAGCACCACCATGCCGGGCCACAGCATCAGCCCGCCGAGGTGCGTGAAGGTGACCAGCGCGAACGTGAAGACAAGCCCGATCGCGGCGAACTTGTCCTGCTTCACCAGCGCGCGGTGGAAGAGCACCGCGAGCGCGATGCACATCGTCTCCAGCAGGCCGTACGGGCGGATGTTCGCGCCCCACTGCAAGGTCAGCGGATCGACGGCGAGCATGAACGCGGCGAGCGCGGCGGCGGACGTGCGGCCGGTGAGGTCGCGCACGAACTGAAACAGCAGCGGAATACCGAACGTGCTGGCGACCACCGTGATCAAACGCAGCACGGACAGGTCCCACACGTCGTCCCAGCCAAAGATGGCGAGCGGCGCCATCAGGTAGGACATGGTGCAGCCCTGCAGGTAGAGCACGCCGGACGTGAACACGGGGAACCCGGTCGCGACCACGCGCAGCGACGCGAGCTGGCTCGCCGCCTCGTCGGTGTGCGGCGACAGGTTCAGCGCCGCGTAGAGCCTAAGCCCAAACGCGAGCGCCATCAGCCCCAGGACGACAAAGGTCGGTCGGGGCTCAGGACCCCTTGGTGCCGATTCCGGCATAGACGAACCCCTGGCCACGCAAGCCGTAACCGGACCAGATGTTGCGGCAGTCGAACAGGATCGGCGTGTGCATCAGGCCGCGCACGCGATCGAAGTCCGGGTTCTGGTACTCACGCCATTCGGTCATGAGCACCAGCGCGTCGGCGGCTTGGACGGCCGTGTAGGCGTCTTCGACCACGTTGACTTTGTCGCCGAAGTGCGCGCGCACGGCGTCGCGGGCCTCGGGGTCATGCGCCGCGACGAGGGCACCATCGCTGATCAGCGCGTCGATCAGCGTGATGGCGGCGGACTCGCGCAGGTCGTCGGTGCGCGGCTTGAACGTGCAGCCCCAGATCGCCACGCGCTTGCCGCGCACGTCGCCGCCCAGCATGGCGCGGAGCTTGCGGTAGATCAGGCTGCGCTGGCGGCTGTTCACGCGGTCGGTCGCCGCGGCGAGCTCGATCTCCAGGCCGTGCTGACGGCCGGTGTGGACCAGCGCGGAGACGTCCTTGGGGAAGCAGCTGCCGCCGTAGCCGGGGCCGGCGTACAGGAACTTGCTGCCAATGCGGCTGTCGCTGCCGACCGCCTCGCGGACGCGGTGGATGTCCGCGCCGACCACGTCGCACATCGCGGCGACCTCGTTCATGAACGAGATGCGCATCGCGAGCATGGTGTTGGCGACGTACTTGGTCAGCTCAGCGCTGGGCGGGTCCATCCAGATGATGCGGTTCCGGTCCAGACAGAGCGGGTGGTAGAGCCGCGCCATCAGGTCGACCGCGAAGGTGTCCTCCTCGTCGCAGCCGACGACGATGCGGTCGGGGCGAAGGAAGTCGGCCACCGCGTCGCCCTGCTTGAGGAACTCGGGGTTGGACACCACGTGGATCGGGTGGGCGGAGCCCTCGACGATGCGGCGGATGCGCTCGTTGGTGCCGACCGGCACGGTGCTCTTGAGCACCAGGATCAGCTCGCGGCCCACGGCCTTGGCCACCCAAGCGGCGACCGTGTCCACCTGGGTCAGATCGGCGCCGCCGTCCTTGCGGGTGGGGGTGCCGACGCAGATGAACACGAGCTGCGCGGCCGCGATCTCCTCGTCGGACGGGAGCGCGAACGACAGGCGCCCGGCCTCGACGTTGCGCGCGACCAGATCATCGAGGCCAGGCTCGAAGATGGGGATCTCGTTGCGACGGAGGGCGTCGATCTTGGCTTGGTCTAGGTCGAGGCACACCACCTGGTTGCCCATCTCGGCGAACCCGGCGCCCGTGACCAGTCCGACGTACCCTGTGCCAACGACGCAGACGCGCATGCCACTCTCTCGGTCGCGCGGCGTCTAACGCAGGTCCACCGACTTCGCCCGTACCCGCGCGCGGCCCCAGGAGTACGGTATCGCTCAGGGGGGGCTGTCGCGGGCTTCGCTCTTGCTGTAGCATCTCCTCCGTGAAATTCCGGACTTTCGGCGCTGCCTTGCTGTTCACCCTGCCCGCCACCGCGTGCGGCGGGCGTACGGCGCCCTCGGTCACCTGGCACCCCGTCTACATGACCGGTACTGGCCGTTACCCGTACGCGTGCGGCGGCGCGGAGTCGGAAGTCTCCGGGTGCTTCGTGCGCGTGGAGCAAGGGACCTTTCGGATGGGCGCGCAGGCGACCGACCCCTCCGCTCCCGGCTTCGACGCCGCCGCCAAGCCGGACGAGGCGCCCACGCGATCGGTGCACGTCCCCGCGTTCTGGATCCAGCGCGAGGAGGTCAGCGCGGGCGCGTTCCAGGCCTGCGTGGACAAGGGCGGCTGCTCGCGCGACCAGGTCCTGCTCGACGCGCCGGCGTCCACCTTCCACGGCCCAGATCCGCTGTGGCACCCGGCGAACGCCGTGAGTTGGGAGGGGGCTCGGCAGTACTGCGCGTGGATCGGCGCCCGCCTCCCGACTGAAGCAGAGTGGGAGTACGCCGCGCGCGGGACGGACGGACGACGGTGGCCGTGGGGGAGCGATCCGGGCTGCGGGCCATACCCGAAGGACGCCGGCGCGCTCCGTCACGACAAGGAGACCACGTCGATGGGCCAGACCGGCGCCACGCTTACTTGCGTGCACCGCGAGCCCAACCACTACGCCGACCACGGCCCGGCGAGCGCGTTCGGGCTGGCCTTCATGGGTGGCAACGTCTGGGAGTGGGTGGCCGACTGGCACGCGCCCTACGATCCGCAGGCGCTCGACAACCCCAAGGGCCCGAGCGCGGGCACCGAGAAGGTGCAGCGCGGCGGTGGGTGGACCAGCGAGGATCCGAACGAGCTGCGCGCCGCAGGCCGCGCCTCCGTCCCGCCCGATCAGAAGTTTGACGACGTCGGCTTCCGCTGCGCGATCGATGACGCGGGTCGCCTGATGGTCCACGGCGGCGGCGCCCCGACTGAGCCTGCCCCGTGATCGGCGCGCTGCTCTGGCTCTCGGTCGCGCTCGGAGGCGACGTGCTCGGCTGGCGACGCGACGGCACCGGCGTGTTCCCCGACGCCACCCCACCGACCCACTGGTCGACCACCGATTCGGTCGCGTGGAAGGTCGCGATGCCTGCGCGATCGAACGCGAGCCCGATCGTGGTCGGGGGCACGGTGTTCGTCACGGCTGAGCCCGCCGCGCTGCTGGCGGTGCGGGCGAGCGACGGCGCGATCCTCTGGCGCCGGGATCACGGCGTCGAGATCACCCGCAAGACCCAGGCCGAGCGCGAACTCGCCAAGCGCGAGATGGCGGAGATCCCGCTGCTGCGCGTGGCCGTGCGGGACGGCCAGCGCGCGGTGAGCGAGCTGCGCAGGGCCGCGCGCGCCGGCGGCTCTACCCCAGATCTGCTCGCCCGCATCGACGTCGCGACCAAGGATCTCTACGCCAAGCAGGGGCGGCTGGACACGCTGGAGGCGCGCTACCCGACGCCGCCGGACGAGCAGAGCAGCGAGTACGCGTCGGGATTCGTCGGGTTCTCGTCGAGCACGCCCGTGAGCGACGGGCGCCGCGTCTACGTCGTCTTCGCGAACGGCGTGGTCGCCGCGCGCGAGCTGGACGGGTCGCTCGCGTGGGCCACCTGGGTGGGTGCGCCCGCCACGTCCATGCGGGGCTACCACGAGGGCCACGCCGCCTCGCCGGTGATCGCCGGCGGCGTGCTCGTGGTGGGGATGGGATCCTTGGTCGGGCTCGACCTGGCGACCGGCGTCGTCCGCTGGCGTGGCGCCTCCTACGAGGACTTCGGCACGCCCGCTGTCGTGCAGGTCGGCGCGGAGGCCATGGTGGTCACGCCGGGCGGCGACGTGGTCCGTGGCCGTGACGGGGCCAAGGTCGGCTCGCTGGGGCGCACGCTCTGGTACACCGGGCCCGTCCCGCACCCGGGCGGCGTCTGGCTGGTCGGCAACCACACCAGCGACACGGCGTCGGGGTCCGACTACACGCTCGGCGTCAGCGGCGGCGCGGTCAACACGTCGACGCGCTGGACGGCCACGCTCCCGACGGATCGCTACTACGGGGCGCCGGCGCCCTGGGGCGGGCTGCTGAACATGGTCAGCCGACACGGGCAGGTGTTGGCGCTCGGGACCGCAGGCGGCGCGGTCGCGTTCCGCGAGACGTTTGACCTTGGCGCCGTGGGCGAGATCTACTCGAGCCCGTGCGTCGCGGGGGACCTGCTGTTCATCACGTCGGACGCGGGGAACACGCTGGTGCTTCGGCTCACCGCGCAGGGCTACCAGCGGGTCGGGGTAAACCCGCTGGAGGAGATGCGCAGCAGCTTGGTGTTCTCAGGCCGCGACATCTACGCGCGCGGCATGAAGTACCTGTGGAAGCTGCACGGCGGCTGAGCGCCGCGGGGCACCCTAGGGGTGCGTGTAGCCGGCCACGTCGAGCGCGGTGGTGGTGGCGACCTTGTAGGCGCCGCGCTCCCAGAACAGGACGCCGTTGAGGCCGGAGAAGCTGTCGAGGTTGCCCAGGCCCGGGTAGTCTGCAATGATGTCGTAGAAGCGCGGCGACACGAGCACTTCGTCGCTCCCGCCCACGGTCTTGACCTTGACCTCGCCGTAGCCGTTGCGGTTGCTGACCACGTTGAGCGGACCGTCCACGTGGACGCGCATGCTCTCGTAGGTCTCGGCGACCGACGAGTCGAGGATGTCGGCGAGCGTCAGCGTCACCGGCTCGGGGAGCGCGGCGGTGCCCGTCACGTTGTAGTACGAGTTGGTGTCGATCGGGTCGATCACGATGGTGGACAGCGCATCCACGCCCGTGCCTCCGACCGGATCCTCGACGTACACGCCGACGAAGTCGAGCAGGTCGCCGACCTCCGGCATGGCCTGGGTGTTGTCCAGGTCCACGTAAAGGCCGGCGTTGTCGGTGTAGGCGGGGTCTTGCACGATCACGCCGTTGCTCGCGGGCGGGGTTACCCGGTAGCGAACCGCGGTGACGACCAGGTCGTGGAAGTGCAGGTACGAGTTGAGCGTGTAGATGCCGGCGTGGACGAACGGCACCTTGGCGTACTCGGTCTGCACGTCCGTGTCGGTCGCGTCGGTATCGGTCGCGTCGGTGTCGGCGACGTCGGTGTCCGCGGTGACGTCCGTGTCTTCCAGGTTGTTCCCGGTGGCGTCGGTGTCTTCGTTGCCGGTGCCCTTGGCGTCACAAGCGGTGAGGGCGAGCGCAGCGAGCAGGAAAGCAGAGGGACGCATAGGAGTCTCCAGGTTCAGGCCTCGGCGCCGAGGCTAGCGTTGTTCGGCGTGTCGCCCACGCCGGGGATCCAAGATTCGTCCGGGCCTTCATCAGGCAGGACAAGGGGCTTGTTGAGATAGTCCACCCGGATTCCGGGTGAGACGCACATCCGCCAGATGTAGGCGGGCATGCTGGGTTGATCGAGGTTGGGATGAATGTGGGGAGCGACCAGCTCCTCGTGCGCAGCCTTGGTCTTGGACCAGTGCAGGCCTGCCTGCATGTGGTGAATGGTGTGGTAGCCGTTGTTGAACGCCCACCAGTTGATCCAAGGTCCGACGAAGTTTCTGGAGTGGTCCCACTGACTGTCGATTGCCGTGCCGTCGTGTTGTAGGAAATTCATCCCGACGATGCCAGCACCCGCACAATTATGAGGGATGAACACGAACAACAGGAAGGCCAGTGGGTGGAAGTAGAGCAGCGTGACCTGTGTAGAAGCAAACACGACCCACTCGGTCACCCACTGGCGGAACCAGCGCGGGCGCTCGGTGCGCATGGCGGTCGCGTACTGCAGGTCCGCGGCGAAGATGTCGCGGCTGAGGACGACCGGCGCCAGCAACAGATTCAAGGCGTTGATCTTGAAGCGCACCTTGGTCGTGCGCATCACGTCGCGGCGCGACTGGGTGTGCAGGTGGTGGGACAGGTTGTGCCCGGGGACGTAGGCGCTCACCGGGTGTCCATAGGCCAGCGTCAGCACCAGCTGGAACGCCTTGTTCAGCTTGCGCGAGTGGAACATGGGCACGTGGATGGTGTTGTGCGTGATGACGGCGCACATGAAGCTCATCCAGCAGGTTGCGAGCACCCACGGCACGATCGCCCACCAGGGCAGCTTGTCGAACAGGGCGTAGCCGCCGAGTGACAGCGCGAACGTGGTGCCGACGAACGCCAGCGTTCGACGATCGCTGGGCTCCTTGAGCAGGGCCATCGAGTCCTCCATTGCAGGGGCGGCTAACACGACGTGGCCGTCTGCCCCGCCGGGCGATTATCCACCCTCGGGTCCGAGGTCTCACCGCATGGCCGACACGCCGCTGGAAGCTGCGCCCCCCGGGGCGTCCGCGTGGGGCCACAGGCTCGGCAAGTTGGTCGAGGTCTGCCTGGTGCTGGCGGCCACGGCGGCGGTCTCCGAGGTGGTGCTTAGGCTCGTGAATCCCACGCCCCGCGTGCAGATCACCCGCTCCAAGCGTCCAGGCGTGGAGGGCTGGGACTTCGCGATGCTGGGCGACCAGCCGACGTGGCGCGATGCCGGCTCCGAGGCGCGCCGCAACGAGTCCTGCCCCCACGAGGGCAGCGTGGACGTGGTGCTGATGGGCACCTCGATCACGTTCGGCACCGGCCTTGGGCCCGACGAGCCGTTCGCGCACCTCATGCAGCGCTCGCTGGACGCCCAAGCGCCGGGGCGGTGGTGCGTGCTCAACCTGGCCCAGCCGGCCTATGTCGGGTCGAACAAGCTGGCCGAGCTGCCGGCCGCCCTGGCGCGCTTCCACCCCAAGCTGGTGCTGTGGGAGGTCTGGGGGAACGACCCCGACCGCTACACCATGGTCGGCCCCGACGCGTTCGCCTTCAAAGATCTCCGGGTGGGCGCTGACGGCCTGCCGTGGGTGCTGCCCGTCCCCCGCCCGCTGCACGGCTGGCTCTTCGAGCACTCGCGCCTCTACCAGTACGGCACCCTCGCGCTGGACAGCCGGGTCGACGACGGCGTGGACCGCTGGCACGGGTGGGCGGACGTTCGCATGGAGCAGGTCTACGCGATGGTGTCGGCGTCTGGCGCCAAGCTCGCCCTGTACGCCCCCACGCCGCTCTACAAGGCGCCCGAAGAGCTGGCCGACCACCCCGACCAGGCGATGAGCACCGCCAGGACCTGGGGTGCTAAGCACGACGTCTCCGTGTTCCTGTTTGCGGAGGCGTTGCGTGGGAACGACCCGGCCCAGATCGCCATGCACCGCGACGGACACCTCAACGCGTTGGGGCACGCCCGCATCGCGCCGCCGTTCCAGGCGTGGATGGCGTCGCTGCTCCCGGATGTCGTGCCGCCTTCGCCCTGACGCACGCAATCCATCGCGCGCGGTCGCGGCGCCCGGTTACGCGTGATCACGAGTGGGTGGGAGAGCATGAGCATCGACGGGATGGCGCTGCGGCGACGGCGGGAGCGGCTGGGCTTGAGCCTGGAGCGGGTGTCCGAGGGCACCAAGGTCTCGCTCGACTACCTGCGCGCGCTCGAGTCCGGTGACCTCGCGCTGATCCCGCCTGGCCCCTACGCGGAGCGCTACGCGACCGCCTACGACTCTCTGTTGTCTCGCGTCGCCGCCCAAGGTCCCATGGCGATCGACGGCAGCGTCGAGCCGTCCGCGTGGAGCGAGGCCGCGTCGCTGCCCACCGTGGACGGCGAAGACGGTGAGAGGCTGTCCGAGCCGATCATCCACACGCGCCCCGTGCCCGATGAGCCCGTCGAGATCGCGCGTCGCGTGCCGCTCGCCACCATCCGCCGCATCGCCACCGTCAGCATGACCATCGCCGCGCTTCTGATCACCTGGGAGACGCTGTTTCACTGGAAGCCCTGGCGGGCCGTCACCGGCGCGCGCGAGGATCACGTGGTCGTGCGGGCGAAGGTGCGCGAGAACGCGCGCCTGGCCGTCCGGGTGGACGGGCTGCTGATGGAGGACCGGGTGTTCGCCGGTCGCGAGGAGGGCACCTGGTCGGGTTCGGAGCGCGTCGAGCTGGACGTGCCGCGCCTGGATCTGGTCACGGTGACCTTCAACGGCCGCGCCGTCGATCCTCGCGGCGAGCAGGATCACCCGCGCACGCTCACGTTCGTCGACGACGCCGGGTCGCGCTGACGCATGGAGCACGGCGCCGACGCGATCGTGGTGGGGCGCGTCGACGTCGGGGACGCAGATCGGATCATGCGCTTCCTCACCGCGGACCACGGTCGCTTGGACCTGATGGCCCGCGGCGCGCGCACCTCGCGCAAGCGCTTTGGACCCGCGCTGGAGCTGGGCACCCGGGTGTTTGTGGTGTGGCGACGCGGCCGCGGTGACCTGCCGTCGCTCGACCGCTGCGATCCGATCGCCATGCCGCGCCGCGCGCGCGAGGGCTACGACCGCGTCGTGCTGCTCGCCTACGGCTGTGAGCTGGCCTACGCGCTGTCGGCGGCCGGGCAGGGGAACGAGAAGCTGTTCCGGCTGCTGCTCGCGTGGCTCGATCTGCTGGAGGCGGACGCGGAGCCTGGCCACGCGGCGCGCGTCGCGTTTGAGGCCAAGGCGCTGACCTTCTCTGGGCTGACGCCCGCGCTCACGCGGTGCCCGGTCTGCGGTGAGCCCTTCGAGGGCGAGGTGCGCTTTGACCCGGAGGCGGGCGGCGGCGTGCACTTGGGCTGCGGCCCCGGGAAGGTGGTGGACGCCACCGTGCTCGCGGTTCTCGACACGTTGCGGCGCACCGCGCTCGCCGACGTGGGCCCCATCGAGCTACCCAAGGCCGGTCGCTGGCTGCTCGCGGACTTCGTCGAGCACCACCACCGGGCCAGGATGCGCTCGCGCGCCCTGCTCGACACGATGGAGGGCGCATGAGGTTCTGGATTGGGCTGGTGATGCTGGGCGCCGCGGGCTGCGCGCCGTCGACCGTGTCGATCGCGGGCCGCGTGATGGCGGGCTTCCAGTCGACCGACGTCGCCGCCGGCGCCCACGTCGAGCTGCGCGACGAGGCGTTCGGGCTGGTCGACGTCGCCGACGCCGACGCGGACGGGGTGTTCTTCGTCGACGCGCCCGAGCGGGCCTACATCCACCTGATCGTGTCCGGCGACGGGCTCGTGCCCGCCTCGTTCCCCGGCGAGTCCGGCGACGGCCCCGCGTTCGACATCCCGAACGGCCAGATCTTCGCCGTGACCGAGGCCGAGCTCGCGGAGGAGCGCGCAGACTTCCTGGGCTGCGCGGGCGCTGAGGCGGCGGACGGCGTCATCTACGGCACGGCCTGGCTCTCGGTTCCGGTAGCGGACGTGACCACCGGCCCACCCGAGCCCGCCGCCTTCGCGTACGTCGAGGACCTCAACCAGACGGACAAGCGCACCGCCTGCTACCTGGATGACGCGGGCTCTGCGGTGGCGCCGGACGCCACCGTCACCGGCACCACGGGCCGCTTCGCGATCTTTGGCGTGGCCGGCGGCCCCTGGGCGCTCACCCAGGGTCGCATGACCTCCAGTTCCAGCTCCGTGTTGGGGAGGCAGACCGTATACGTGCCCGAGGGCGGCGTGCTCGCCCGCCTGCCCGCGCTGGTTCCGGTCCTGTAGTTCGCCCTCGCGCGCCGCTGGCCTGTGTGGCTCGCCCCGGCGCGGCAATCGGGTCGTCCGCGTGCTTCGGGGCTCAGACCGTGTCTTGTCGGACCGATAGGGTTGTGCGAGCGGAATCGATTCCGTACGGGTTACCGCCCGTGGTATCCGTGGACACGAATGAACGACCCCTCGTCGCAAACCCTTCGAAGCTCTCACGGCGTGCCCGTGGCGTGGCACGTCCGCTCGGACGTGGGCCGCGTCCGTTCCAACAACGAGGACGCCTGGGGCGCGCGTTGGCTCCCGGACGGCTCGCTGCTGCTGGTCGTGTGCGATGGCATGGGCGGACACGAGGCCGGTGAGGTCGCGTCCAACCTGGCGGTGGAGGTCATCTCCAACGTCATCCTGCACTCCGACACCACCACGCCGCAGGCCGCGCTCTACGAGGCGCTGATCGCGGCCAACCAGGCGATCGTCGACGAGAGCCGCAACGCGGGCCGACGCGGCATGGGCACCACGGCCATCGTGGCGCTGGTGCGCGGCCGCGAGGTCTACGCGGGCTTGGTCGGCGACAGCCGCATGTACCATGTGCGTCGCGGCAACGTGGCGCTCCGCACGGTGGACCACACCCGCGTGCAGAGCCTGGTCGACCGCGGCGAGATCCGCCGCGAAGACGCGCGCGAGCACCCGGACGCCGGCATGCTCACCCGCGCGCTCGGGCACGCGCGCATGAGCAACGGCCTTTCGCTCGTGCCTGAGGTGTTCGCCGAGGCGATCCACCTCGAAGACGGCGACGCCATCGTGCTGTCCAGCGACGGTATGCACGACCTGATCGAGGACTGGGAGGTCGCGGCCACCATCGCCGGTGAGACGCCCGACCGGGCGGCCGAGGCCCTGGTCGACCTAGCGCTGGACCGCGGCGGCCATGACAACTGCACGGTCGCCCTGCTCACGATCGGGGAGCGGGCGAGCGCGTACGACGCGTCCTTCTCGGAGCCCATGTTGCCCTCCGAGGGCGCCGTCGACGTGGACATGGACGGCCCGACCGTCGACGAGTCCCGCCGCGGCGAGCGCCTCGTCGTTCAAGAGGTCCCGGCTAAGAAGCGGGACGATCAGCTTCTGCTCATGGCCCTGGTCGCGGGGATCTTCCTGCTGGCCGTGTCGGTGGCGCTGATGACGGGTATCTGGTTCATGTACGCGCGAGAGGGCGCGCCCTAGACGCGCCCGGTGTCCGCAGTGGGTCGAGTCGTGCTAGGGTTCTTGAGGATGCCGGAGGCCACGAATGGGTCGTAGCGCCGACGATGTCGCCGCAGCGGTGCGCACGTTCGGACTCGTAGGTCACCGGTCGGCCGGGAAGACCCAGCTCGCGGAGAGCTTGCTGCATGCGGCAGGCGTGGTGCGTGAGCCCGGTCTGGTCGACCGCGGCGAGGCCTTGCTCGCGTCCGAGCCCGAAGAGCACGCGCGCGGAGGCAGCCTGTGGCCGGCCATCGCCTGGATGCCCTGGCAGGACGCCGTCGTTCAGATGATCGACACGCCTGGAGACGACGCGTCGACGCACACCGCGCGGCTGGCCCTGTCGGGCGTGGACGCCGAGCTGCTGGTGATCTCCGGTCCGGACGGGCTGGAGCGCGGCGCGGAGGACGCGCTGCGGGCGTCGCGTCACGCCGATCGGCCCATGATCGCCGTGATCAGCAAGCTGGATCGACCGGCCGACCTGGACGGCATCCTCGCGCGGTTGGCCGACGTGGGCCGCCGTCGGGTGCTCCCGCTGCAGGTGCCGGTGTTCGACAAGCACGGCGCGCTGACCGCCCTGGTCGACGTGATCGGGGAGCGGCTGCTCACCTGGTCCGCCCCGGGCGAGCCTGTCGTGGGCGCGGTCCCCGAAGACCTGCTCGCTGAGGCCGAGCTGCTGCGTGAGCGCGTGGTCGACGCGGCCGCCATGTGCGACGAGGCGCTGCTTGAAGCCTGCCTCGCGCACGCGCCCATCTCCGCCGATTCGCTCTGGCCTGCGCTCGCGCGCGCGGTGCGGGACGGTGTGGTGCTGCCGGTGCTCTACGCGAGCGGCGTGAAGGGTGTGGGTGCTCAGCCGGTGCTCGACACCATGTCGCAGCTGACGCCGTGCCCGCTCGGCTGGACGCTCCCGCCCGACGGTGACGGCGAGCCGGCGTTCGTCGCGCAGTGGATCGCCAGCCGCCTGGACGCCGAGGGCCAGGTCGTGTCGATCGTGCGTATCTGGCAGGGGCACGTCGGCCCGAACCTGATGTGGAAGAACGCCCGCACCGGTGGCACCGTGCGGGTGCGCAAGCCGTATGAGGCCCGCGGTCCCCGTCGCTCGGTCGCGCGGCACGACGGCCCCGGAACGCTGCTCGCGCTGTGGGAGGACCTGCCCGGCCTGCCTGGCGACACCTTCACCGACGGCCCCCGCGTGCCGCTCGGTCCGCCTGCGTCCCGCCCCGCCATGGCCTGGCTCAACCTGGCGCCGCGCGACCCCAACCACCGTGAGCGCGTGGTCGCGGGCCTAAGCCGACTCGCGAGGCTCGATCCGTCCGTGCGCGTGGAGGACGACGCCACCACCGGCGCCATCCGCCTGTCGGGCACCAACCCGCGCCAGCTGGAGCAGGTCGTCGAGCTGCTGCGCGGTCGGTTGGCGCTGGAGGTCACGTCGTCGCTGCCGCCGGTGCGGTACCTGGAGCGCCCCGTCTCGGGCGTGACCGGCGTGCACACGCTGCACCGCAAGGAGAAGGGCGGCGACGTGTCGGAGTTCGCCGAGGTGTGGGTCGACCTGACGCCCGCGCCGATCGACGCGCCGTTCCGCTACGTGTCGGACGTCGACGAGGACGTGCTGCCCACGCGCTTTCAGCCCCCGGTCGGCGAGGGCGCCAAACGCACGCTGGAGCAGGGCCCCACCGGCGGCTTCCCGGTGCGTGGCGTGTTCCTGCGCCTCACCGGCGGCGAGTACGACGTGCTCGAGTCCAAGGAAGAGCACTTCATCACCGCGGGTGAGGTGGTGATGCGCGCCGCGCTGCATGCCGCAGGGACGGAGCTCTGGGAGCCGTGGACGGAGGTGCACGTGTTCGTGCCGTCGGCCGACGTGGGCGCGGTGCTGTCGGATCTGGCTTCGCAGCGCGCGCGCGTGATGGGCCTTGAGGTCGATCACGAGGACGAGACGTCGATCCAGGCGTGGCTGCCCGACCGCGAGATGCGTACGCTGTCGACGCGGCTCGACTCGCTGACGGGTGGTCGTGGCTGGTTCATCCCGCGCTCGACACACTACGACAAGCTCCCCCGCGATCTGGTCTCCGACGCGGTGGCGTCTTCGCCCTTCCGTCGGGTACGGTCGACGGATGCAAAGTGACAGCCTTGAGATCGACGACGCGCACGTCCTCCGAGAGATCACCGGCGAGCTCGACGCGCACCTGAAGTGGGTGGCTGCGGACCTGGGCTGCGAGATCACGCGCCGCGGCGGGTCAATCCGGTTCGTGTCGCCAGACGGTCGTCACCACATGGCGATCCGCCTGTTCCAGCAGCTGGCGGAGCTGGCGCGTGGCGGCATGGCGCTGCACCCGTCCGACGTGCGCGACGCGCTGCGCATCCTGCGCGCCGAGCCCGAGGCCGAGGTCGCGAGCTTCTTCCGGGACGCCGTGCTGATGGACATCCGCAAGCGCCCGATCGTCGCGCGCACCGCGAACCAGCGCAGCTACCTGGCGGCGCTGCGCGCGCACGACGTCGTGTTCGGCATCGGCCCCGCGGGCACCGGCAAGACCTACTTGGCCATCGCCACCGCGGTCGCCGCGCTCCGCAAGGGCCGCGCGCGCCGCATCGTGCTCACGCGCCCCGCGGTGGAGGCGGGCGAGAAGCTCGGCTTCTTGCCGGGTGACCTGACGCAGAAGGTCGACCCGTACCTGCGCCCGCTCTTCGATGCGCTCGCCGACATGATGGAGCGCACCGAGCTCGACCGCATGATGGAGCGCGGCGACATCGAGGTGGCGCCGCTCGCGTTCATGCGGGGCCGCACGCTCAACGACGCGGTGGTGATCCTGGACGAGGCTCAGAACACCACGGTCGAGCAGATGAAGATGTTCCTCACGCGCCTGGGCGACAAGGGCCGGATGATCATCACCGGCGACCCTTCGCAGATCGACCTGCCCGACAAGCAGCGCAGCGGCCTTGAGCACGCGCTGCACGTGCTCAAGGACGTGCCGCAGATCGGCATGGTACGCATGACCACGGCGGACGTGGTGCGTCACCCGATCGTCGCCGCCATCTTGGACGCGTACCAGGTCGACGCCGACGCGGCGCGCGAGCGCATGCACGCGCAGACCGAGGCGAACCGGCGGCGCTAGCGCTGAGCGGTCGAACGCCGCGCGATCGCGCGAGTCCTACGCGGGCGATTCGGCGTGCTCCGGTGCCGCGTGGCACCGGACGGCGCGGCGATCAGTCCCGGCGAGGGCCCGACGAGCGGCCGCCGCGCGCAGGCGGGCGACGCGAGTCAGAGCCCGAGCGCGACTCGGAGCGCGGCTGAGGGCCGTCGAGGCCAGCGTCGAAATTGCGCAGCGCGGCGCGCTGGATCTTGTTGCCGATGGCCTTCTCGATCTGGGCGAAGTTGCCCTCTTCATCCGGCGAGATGAACGTGAGCACCGCGCCCTCGGCGCCCGCGCGCGCGGTGCGGCCGCTGCGGTGGATGTAGTCCTCAGACGAGAAGGGGACGTCGAAGTGGACGACGTGCGTGATGCCGTCCACGTCGATGCCGCGGGCGGCGACGTCGGTGGCGACGATCACAGGGCAGTCGCCGCGACGGAACGCCTCCAGGGCGGCGACGCGCTCCTCCTGCGTTCGATCGGAGTGCATACTGGTGGCGTTCACGCCGCTGCGCGTGACGGTGCGCGCGAGCTGGTCGGCGTCCTTCTTGCGCTTCACGAACACGATCACCGACTTCATCGCGCGGTGGCGCAGCAGCTCGCAGAGCAGCGCGGCCTTGCGGCGCGACGACACGCGGAACGCGCGCTGCACCAGCTTCTCGGCGGGCTTCTGCGCGTCGACCGTGACGGTGGCCGGGTCACGCAGGATCTCGTCGGCGAGCTTGCGGACGGCCGGCGCCATGGTCGCCGAGAACAGCATGGTCTGACGCTCCTTGGGGAGCTTCTCGATGATGCGACGCAGGTCCGGGAGGAAGCCCATGTCGAACATGCGGTCGGCCTCGTCGAGCACCAGGACCTCAAGCCCCGAGTAGTCGACATAGCCAAAGCGCATGTGGTCGAGCAGTCGGCCGGGCGTGGCGACGATGATCTCGGCGCCGGCCTTGATGGCCCACTCCTGCGGGCGGATGTCCACGCCGCCGACCACGGACACGGCGGTGAAGCCGAGGTGGTAGCCGAGCGCGAGCGCCTGCTCGTCGGTCTGCATCGCGAGCTCGCGTGTGGGCGCGAGGATCAGGACGCGGAGCTTGCCCTTCTCACCGCCCGCCATGCGCTGCAGGATGGGGAGGAGGAAGGCGGCGGTCTTGCCCGTGCCGGTGGACGCGCAGCCGATGATGTCGCGGCCGGTCATGGCGATGGGGATGGCTTGCATCTGGATGGGGGTGGGCCGCTCGAATCCAAGGTCACGCAGCGCGGTGGTGAGCTCAGGGATGAGATTAAAGGCCTCAAAGGTGTCGGACATGCGCTCCTAGCGGGAAGGCGCCCCAAGTATGCTGGATTGCGCCGGTAGTCAAGGTTTCGAGCGCAATTCTCGGCCTTGTCGGGTGTGGGTGCGAGTTGGGCGCGCGGGTCTGTGGAGATCGGTGGTAGCGTGCCGCGGGGCACACCTTGGAGGTCTCCTTGCCGAGCACGTACAGCGCCAGGCTCTCGCTCGTCCTCGCGTCGTTGGCGGCGTGTCAGGGCGGCTCGCCGTTACCGCATGGGAAGAACGATCCGAACGACATCCGATCGATGGCAGGCGCGGAGCGGCTGGACGGCTGCCTCGTGGCCCCGGACTACGCCAAGCAGCCCGAAGACATGGACATCGTGGTGGCGGACTGCCACTGGGTCGTGGCGAATGGCGCGGACTGCCCCGCAGCGGACACCCCGCTTCCCTGGACCGACCCGCTGTACTCGCGGACCACGCCGGAGGCCGGTTGCGCGGCGCTCGGGCGGACCGTGTGCCTCACTGCCGCGACGGGGCGGGTCGACACGCCCGTCGAAACCGGGTGGACCGGGGACACCACCGACACCGATGCACCTCCAGACACCCGCGACGTTTGCCACTATGGCTGCGTCGTCGTGCTGAACGGAGCGGTCTGCGGCCGCCCCCTCCGCGCCGAGGCCGGCGCCGCCTGCGTCGCCCCGGTCGTGGCCCGTTCTGGCTGGTCCGCCCCGCTCGCGGTGGAGGCGCTGCCCGCCGACCTGCGTCAGGCCCTCGGCGAGCGCTGGCTGCGCGACGCGGTGGGGGAGCACGCCTCGATCGCGTCGTTCGCGCGCCTCGCCCTCGACCTGCTCGCGCACGGCGCACCCGCCGACCTGATCGCCCGGGTGACCGAGGCCCAGGCCGACGAGGTGCGCCACGCGACCGCCGCGTTCTCCATCGCGTCGGCGGCGCTGGGCACCGCGGTGGGCCCCGGTCCGCTCACGATCCCGCAGGGCCCGACGCCGACGCTCGCGCAGCTCGCCGCCGACACGGTGCGCGACGGCTGCCTCAACGAGTCGATCGCGGCGGCCGAGGCGATGGTTCGGCTGGCGGGCGCGTCGCCCGGCCCGACCGCCGACGCGCTGCGGCAGGTGGTGGTGGACGAGGCGCGGCACGCGATCCTGGCGCGTGACCTGGTCGCCTGGGCGATCGAGCGGGGCGGGGAGGAGGTCGCGCTGGCCGTGGCGGCGGCGTGGCGGCTGGGCCTCGACACCACCGCCCACGTGGCCGACGAGCGGGTCGCGCCCGAGGTCGGGCTGTGCGGCGCGGATGCCCTCCGGCGCGCGCACGCCGAGGTGCGCCTGGCGGTGTGGACCCCCGAGATCGCGACCGCCTGACGCGGCCGCCCGTAGGGGAAGCGAGCGCGCTTGGCTTGCAGCGCAGGCGGGCGCGGAGGTTCCTTGGGTGGATCCAACGGAGCGCCTGCGCGCTCGATCGAGACGCCCGCGCCAAACCGAGATAGACCCGTGGGTCGCCCGCGACCAGGACCCCCGGAATCCATGCCCGAGACCCCTACGATCGACCGCGCCTCCGCCCTCCGCCGCTGGGCGGTGCTGTGCGTCGTCGCGCTGTGCACGGCGGTGTTTGTGGTCGACTGGGGCGGCGTTCCGCGCGAGGTGCTGCGCGTCGGTGACGTCGCAGAGCGCTCGGTCAAGGCGCCGTTCTCGTTCTCGTGGACCGACCTCGCGTCGTGGGACGCGGCGCGCGCCAACGGGCGTGAGGCGGTGCCGCCCGTGTTCACGCTCGACACGTCCGTGGCGCTCGGAACGGTCGACCGCGTGGGGCAGGCCTTTGCCGCCGCGCGCGACGCCATGGCCGCCGCCTCGCCGCGCGAGCAGGCCGCCGCGGCGCGCGCCGCCACGCACACGCTCGCGCTGACGCTCGCCGTCCCGCAGGTGGAAGGGGATCTCAAGCCGCTCGCCGACGCCAGCTTTCCGGCGCTCGCGCAGGACATGATCGGCCGCTGGATCCAGGCGGCCTACGCGGATCGATTCGTGGTGGCCGACCGCGCCGCGCTGCCGCGCGCGGGGGCCCAACTGCGGCTCGTGTCCGGTCAAGATGCCCGCGATCTGCCCGTCGACGAGCGCTTCCTGACGCCCGAGGAGCTGCGCGAGCGGCTGACTCTGGCTGCCATCCAAGACGTGCGCTCCGCCACCTGGGGACCGTCGGCCGAGGCCCTGGGCCGCGCGCTGGTGGCGCCCAACCTGACGCCCGACGTCGCCCGCACCGAGTCTGATCGCAGCGCGGCCGAGGCGGCGATCGTGCCTGAGCCGATCGTTGTGCAGCGCGGCGAGACGTTGTTCCGCGAGGGCGACAAGCTCGGCCCCACCGAGATCGCCCGGTACGAGGCGCTGCAGCGCGGCCGCACGGATCACGGCCCGGCGCTCCAGCTCGCGTCCACCATGGGCTTCTTGCTGCTGATCATGGCCACGCTCTCGCTGGGCCGTCGCCGCGGCGAGACGGAGGATGAGGACACCCGCGAGCTGGCGGCGGTCGGTGTGCTCGTCGTGCTCACCGCGTTCCTGGCGCGCGTGGTGGTGGCGGCGGCGCCCGGTGTGGCCGACATGGTCGGGCACGACATGTCGCCTGAGGCCGTCTGGTACATGGCGCCCGTGGCGGGCGGCGCCATGCTGGTGCGCATCCTGATGGGCGCGCGTCGGGCGATGTTCTACGCGGCGGCGGCGGCGGCGGTCTGTGGTCTGCTGATGCAGCTCGACGCGCTGCTGGTCGTGTACTTCCTGCTGGTGGGCGTGGTGGCGGCGTCGCGGGTGGACGCCTCGCAGGAGCGCCTGAGCATCCTGCGGGCGGCGCTGGTGTCGGGCCTGATCGGCGCGCTGACGGTGCTGGTGCTGCACTTCGTGCGCATGTACCAGGGCGACGGCGAGCTCTCCCTGGCCAACACGATCGGCCCGCTGTGGTCGATGTCGGCGGCGGTGATCGGCGGCGTGCTGTCCGGCTTCTTGGTGCTGGCGCTCGTGCCGCTCTTTGAGCTGCTGGGCTTCGTCACCGACAACCGCATGCTGGAGCTCGCGAGCCTGAACCACCCGCTGCTCCGCCAGCTGATGCTGCGCGCGCCGGGCACCTACCACCACTCGGTGATCGTCGGCACGTTGGCCGAGGCGGGGTGCGAGGTGATCGGCGCGAACTCGCTCCAGGCCAAGATCGCGTCGTACTTCCACGACATCGGCAAGTCGCAGCGGCCCCGGTACTTCGTGGAGAACCAGCGCGGCGGCGCCAACCCCCACGGTGAGCTGGAGCCCGCGGACTCAGCCGCCATCCTGGTGGGCCACGTGGTCGAGGGCGCGCGCATGGCGCGGGAGCACAAGCTCCCCAAGCCCATCATCGACAATATCCTCATGCACCACGGCACGGGGATCATCCAGTACTTCTATGACCGCGCGCGCAGCCAGGCGGACCAGCCGTCGCAGGTCGACGAGACGTCGTACCGCTACCCGGGCCCCAAGCCGAACACGCGCGAGGCGGGCGTGATCATGCTGGCCGACAAGGTCGAGGCGGCCACGCGCACCATCCGCAACCCGACGGAGGACAACATCCGCGCGATGATCCAGCGGATCGTCACGTCGGTGCTCAACGACCACCAGTTCACCAACTGCCCGTTGACCTTCCAGGAGATCCACGCGGTCAACGAGACGTTCGTGAAGGTGCTGGTCGGCATCCACCACCAGCGCATCGAATACCCGGACACCGCGTCGATCAGCCAGGCCCCCGCGGTGCGTCCGCAGCCCCGCCAGGACGACTACGAGGCCGTGCACAACGTGGTCGAGCTGGACCCTGTCGCCATGAACCCCGCCGCCCGCTGGCACCGCGACGACCTGACCGACGAGACCACCGACTACGAGTCGCTGCGCAACCTGCCCGGGGGGAAGTGAATGGAGATCGACGTCACGATCGAGGACGGCGTCGTCGCCGACGGCAGCGCCATCGAGGCCGACGCGCGCCGCGTGCTGGAGGCGCTGGACCTCGACGAGCCCGAGCTGTCGATCGTGCTGACCGACGACGCCCGCATCAAGGCGCTCAACGCCACCTGGCGCGACAAGGACGTCGCCACCGACGTGCTCTCGTTCCCGCAGCAGGAGGACGAGGACGTGGTGGGCGGCTTGCTCGGGGATCTGGTGATCAGCGTCGAGACCGCCGCAGCCCAGGCCGCCGAGGTCGGCCACGACCTGCAGACCGAGCTGCGCGTGCTGCTCGTCCACGGCCTCTGCCACTTGCTCGGCTACGACCACTTGGCGCCCGACGAGGCCGCCGCCATGCGCGACGAGGAGCAGCGCCTGCTCACCGTGCTGTTTGGAGCCACCGCGGCCGCTGGTCTTGTGGAGCGGGCGGGCATCGTCGGTTAGGGCGCGCGGCCGGTGCCCGTGAGGGCGCCACCGAGGGTTCTCCATGGTCGACGACATCCGCGCTGCGATCCAGCCGCTCTCAGCGCGTGTCGACGCGCTGTGGGGGCACCTTTGACATCGGACCCAAGGTCGAACAGCTCGCTGAGCTAGACCGTCAGGCGTCCATGCCGGAGTTCTGGTTGGACGCCGCCGCCGCCCAGAAGATCCTCAAGAACAAGGGTCAGGTCGAGCGCACGGTGAGCGACTGGAAGGAGGTCAAGAGCCTCCGAGACGACGTGATCACGCTCGCGGATCTGTCGCAAGAGATGGACGACGACGCCACGGCGGACGAGGCGCGCGCCGCGCTCGCGGAGCTGGAGAAGAAGCTCGATGGCCTGGAGACGCGCCGCCTGCTGTCGTCGGAGTCCGACAACAGCGACGCGATCGTGGAGATCAACCCCGGCGCGGGCGGCGTGGACGCCGCGGACTGGGCCGGCATGCTCATGCGCATGTACACCCGCTGGGCCGAGAAGAACGGCTTCACCGTGGAGATGTTCGACCGTCAGGACGGCGAGGAGGCCGGCATCCGCAGCGCCAGCTTCGCGGTGCGCGGGCCCTACGCCTTCGGCCAGCTCCAGTCCGAGATGGGCGTGCACCGCCTGGTGCGCATCAGCCCCTTCGACCAGAACGCGCGCCGTCACACCGCGTTCGCCGCCGTGAACACCTACCCAGAGATCGACGACGACATCCAGATCGATCTCAACCCCGCGGACATCGAGTTCAGCGCGATGCGCGCGTCCGGCGCGGGCGGACAGTCGGTCAACACCACCGACTCCGCGGTCCGCTTGATCCACCGCCCCACGGGCATCGCCGTGAAGTGCTCGGCCGAGCGCAGCCAGCTGCAGAACCGCGAGAAGGCGATGAAGATGCTGCGCGCGCGGCTCTACCAGCTCGAGATCGAGCGGCGTCAGTCCGTGCAGAACGAGCTCAACGCCGCCAAGAAGAAGATCGACTTCGGCAGCCAGATCCGCTCCTACGTGCTGGCGCCCTACCAGATGGTGAAGGACCTGCGCACCGGCTTCTCGGTCGGCGACGTGGACCGCGTGCTCGACGGCGAGCTCGGGAACTTCATGTCCTCGTGGCTCGCGGCGCGGGCGGAAGGTCGCCTGGGCGACGTGCAGGACGCGGACGACTAGTCGGTTGGTTGTGGGCCCTCTACCAAGGCATGACGATGTACGAGTTCGACGCAGAGTTCGTGGCCAAGACCGAGGCGATGCGCGCCGCGGGGGTCAACCCGTACCCCAACGGCATGCAGCCCACGCATGTGTCCAGCGCGCTCCACAAGCGCTTCTTGGGCGTGGACGATCCGGCGACGGATCCGACCAGCCTGGACGTGGCGGTCGGCGGCCGCGTGATGTTCCGCAACCGCATGGGCAAGGCCATGTTCCTGCGCGTGCAGGACCGCGGCGAGGCGGTGGTGATCGGCACGGACGCCGAAGGCCAGCCCATCGTCCGTGACGGCATCATCCAGGTCTACGCGCGCCAGGAGGAGATCGGCGTCGAGGCGTTTGAGCAGCTCAAGGCGCTCGACATCGGCGACTTCGTGTTCGCGCGGGGCCACCTCATGCGCACCAAGACCGGCGAGCTGTCGGTCCAGGCGCACCAAGCGCAGCTCGCCGGCAAGATCCTCAACACCTTCCCGGACCGCTTCCACGGCGTGGCCGACGTCGAGCTGCGCAGCCGCCAGCGCTACGTCGACCTGTTCATGAACGGCGACACCCGAGACACCTTCCGCACGCGCAGCCGCGTGGTGCGCTTCGTGCGGGACTTCTTTGAGGCGCGCGACTTCCTGGAGGTCGAGACGCCCATGATGCAGACGATCCCCGGCGGCGCCACGGCCCGCCCGTTCGTCACGCACCACAACGCGCTCGACATGCCGCTCTACCTGCGCGTCGCGCCCGAGCTGTTCCTCAAGCGCCTGCTGGTGGGCGGCCTGGAGCGCGTGTTCGAGATCAACCGCAACTTCCGCAACGAGGGGATCAGCGTCAAGCACAACCCCGAGTTCACCATGCTGGAGTTCTACCAGGCGTGGGCCACCTACGAGGACCTCATCGAGCTGACCCAGGACCTGCTGGTCGGCCTGGTGCACAAGCTCAAGGGGGAGAACCTGACGGTGGAGTTCGCGGGCAAGTCCATCAACTTCACGCCGCCCTTCCGCCGCGCCGACATGGACGAGCTGATCGCCGAGACGCTGTCCGTCCCGCGCGAGTCGCTGCGCGATCCGGCCTTCTGCGAGGCCTGGTGGCGCGCGCACCACACGGTCGCCCACGACCAGAAGCTGCCCACCACCTGGGGCCGCTGGTGGGAGATCCTGTTCGGCGAGCACGTCGAGCACACGCTGATCAACCCGACCTTCGTGACCGGCTTCCCGGCGGAGATCTCGCCCTTGGCCCGCCGCAACGACGCGGACCCTACCCGCGTCGACCGCTTCGAGATGATCGTGGCCGGCTGGGAGCTGGCGAACGCGTTCAGCGAGCTCAACGACCCGGTCGATCAGGCGGCGCGCTTCCAGGCCCAGGTGGACGCCCGCGACTCGGGCGACGACGAGGCCATGCACTTCGACGCCGACTACATCCGCGCCCTGACCTACGGCATGCCGCCGGCGGCCGGGCAGGGGATCGGCATCGATCGCCTGGTGATGCTGCTCACGGGTCGTACGTCGATTCGTGAAGTGATCCTGTTCCCGACCTTGCGCCCCGAGCGTGCGCAAGCGACCGGGGAGTGATTTAAAAACACCCTTCCTCCTAGAACGGGGAGGGGCCTTGGAGCGCCATGGACACGCCGGCCCCGGTGGCGGAGGCAGGCCAACCCTCGACCACGCCGGTCGACTTCGACCGCCTCCCGGCGGTGGAGGGTCGCCGCGCGTTCAGCGCCGAGTGGTGGCTGGCGCGCGGGCATCTCAAGGCGGGGTCGGGCGAGCTGTTCGTGTCGTTGATCACGGCCCTGTCCATCCTGGGCGTGGTGCTTGGTGTGGCCGTGCTCGACTGCGTCCTGGCGGTGATGAGCGGCTTTGAGATCGACCTGCGCGACAAGATCCTGGGCGCCAACGCGCACGTGGTCGTGATGCGCCTGGGCGGCGGGGTGGAGGCAACCCCCGAGCTGCTCAAGACGGTCGAGGACGTCCCGGGCGTCGAGCACGCCGCGCCCTTCGTCTACAGCGAGATGATGATCCGCTCGCGGTTTGGCACCAGCGGCGTGGTGTTCAAGGGCGTCGACCCGGAGCGCACGGGCGCCGTGACCGAGGTCCTCAACCAGATCCAGCGCGGCGTGGACGGCAAGTCCGACACCGAGGCCCAGAAGCGCGCCGTGTTCACCTCGCTCGTGGGAACCCTGACGGGCGTGGGCCCCGACGGCGACACCGCCTACCCCACGATGATCGTCGGCAACGAGCTGGCGACCGACCTACAGGTCGAGCCGGGCGACGTGGTCCAGGTGATCAACCCGCTGGGCTCGGGCCCGTCCATGATGGGCATGCCCACGCCCACGGTGCGCAGCTTCCGCGTGGCCGGCATCTTCCACAGCGGGATGTTCGAGTACGACACCAAGTGGACCTACGTGAGCGTGGCGGCCGCCCAGGACTTCCTCAAGCAGCCCAACACCGTCACGGGCATCGAGATCCGGGTCAAGGACATCGACGCCGTCGAGCCGATCTCCCGCGAGATCGAGGGCAAGCTCGGCTACCCGTTCTACGCGCGCCACTGGCGCAACCTCAACCAGTCGCTGTTTGAGGCCCTGGCCTTGGAGAAGCTGGTGATGGGGCTGATCTTGAGCCTGATCAGCGGCGTCGCGGGCCTGCTCATCATCTCCAACCTGTACATGATGGTGCTGACCAAGCGCCGCGAGATCGCCATCCTCAAGGCCATGGGGGCGGGCGCGGGGACCGTGCTGCGCGTGTTCGTCATGGTCGGCGCGGTGATCGGGCTGGTCGGGGCTACGCTCGGCACCCTTCTCGGATACGCGGGCTGCCTGTTCCTGTCCTGGTACCAGTGGCCGCTGGAGACCGACGTGTACTACCTCTCCAGCCTGCCGGTGGTCTTTGAGCCGGAGAACTTCGCGTCCAGCGCGATCGTCGCGCTGCTGATCTGCCTGCTGGCCACGGTCTACCCGGCGTACCGCGCCGCTTCGCTCGACCCGGTCGAGGGGCTTCGGTACGAATGACGGGCGTCGCGGTCAAGGTGGAGGGCGTGTCCAAGACGTACCAGAAGGGCGGGGAGCAGATCCGCGTCCTGCAAGACGTGAACCTGTCGCTAGAGCCCGGCGAGCAGGTGGCGATCATCGGCCCGTCTGGGAGCGGAAAGTCGAGCTTCCTCCACATGCTCGGCCTGCTGGACCGAGCGTCGGCGGGCAAGGTCCGGCTCGACGGCGTGGACGTGGACACCCTGTCCGGCGGCGCGCGGGATCAGCTGCGCAACGGCAAGATCGGGTTCGTATTCCAGTCGCACAACCTGCTCCCCGAGCATGACGCGCTGGGCAACGTGATGGTGCCGGTGCGGCTGGGGGGCGGCACGGTCGCCACCGCCCGAGCGCGCGCGGAGGCCGTCCTGGGCGCGGTCGGCCTGGGGCACCGCCTGACCCACAAGCCGGGTGAGCTCTCCGGCGGCGAGCAGCAGCGCGTCGCGCTCGCGCGGGCCCTGGTGATGGGGCCTGGACTGATCCTCGCAGATGAGCCGACTGGGAACCTGGATCCGGTTACAGCGGGCGGCGTGTTCCACCTGCTGCTTGATCTCCACCGTCAGCTTGGCAGCACATTGGTCGTCGTCACGCACAGCCACGAGATCGCCGCGCGATTCCCGCGCCGACTCCTCCTGCGTGACGGTCGCTTCGAGGAGGCCTGATCGTGCGTCGAGCGAAGGCGCTCATCCTCGGTGCCCTGCTCACGGCTTCGGTCGCGAGCGCGGCGGAGCCCGTGCCCGCGTCGGGCAAGGTGGCGGAGGTCGTGGTCCGCGGCACCCGCTGGATCGAGGAGGCTGCGGTCCTCGCGAACGTGTCGATGCACGTCGGCGACGCCATCACGGCCGAGCGGGTCCGTCGCGACCTGAACGCGGTGTGGGGCACCGGCTTCTTCCAGGACGTGCGGGTGCTGTCCGAGGAGATCCCCGGCCGCGGCATGCGCCTGATCTTCCAGGTGGTCGAGAAGCCGTCCGTCACGGACGTGAAGCTCGAAGGCAACAAGAAGATCGACGAAGAGGACCTCCGCGACCTGATCGACGTGAAGTCGTTCGGCGTGCTGAATGAGGCCAAGGTCCGCGAGACCGTGAAGCTGCTCCGCGACAAGTACGTCGAGAAGGGCTTCTACCTGGCGGAGATCAACCCCGAGATCGTGCCCACGGGCGAGAACAGCGTCGACGTGGTCTTCCACATCGTCGAGAACCGCAAGGTCATCGTCCAGCGCATCGAGTTCACGGGCAACGACCACGTCGCGGACCGCAAGTTCAAGAAGTACATGCAGACCAAGGAAGGCGGCTTCGCCCCTTGGTTGTTCAACACCGGCACCTTTGACGCCGAGAAGCTCGAAGGCGACGCCCAGGTCGTCCAGTACGTGCTGCTGGAGGAGGGCTACGTCGACGCCAAGGTCGACCCGGCCAAGGTCTACCTGTCGGCCGACAAGCGCTACATCTACGTCTCCTTCCACGTGGAAGAGGGCCCGAAGTACAAGATCGGCAGCACCGACGTGGGCGGCGACTTCAACGACGAGAAAGGCCTGACCAAGGCCGCCGTCGAGCAGATCATCTCGGGCATTGCCACGGTGGACGTGCAGGAAGACCAATGGCGCGCCGCGCACGGCCGTCACGTCCCCAAGACGCACCCCAAGCGCGGCCCGGAGCTCGAGCCCGGCGAGACGTTCAAGTACTCGACCATGGAGGCGGTGCGTCAGGCCGTCACCAACCTGTACCAGGACCAGGGCTACGCGTTCGTCAACGTGATCCCGCAGCCCATCCCCAACCACGACACGAACACGGTGGACATCCGGTTCGACGTGGAGATGGGCGAGCCGCAGCACGTCGGTCGCATCGACATCAGCGGCAATGACCCCACGTTCGACAAGGTCATCCGCCGCGAGATCCTGGTGAACGAGGGCGACCTGTACCGTGGGTCGCTGATCGAGGCGTCGAAGGAGCAGCTCATGCGGCTGGGCTTCTTCGAGGACGTGCAGGTCAGCACGCCCAAGGGGGAGGGCGAGAACGTCCTCGACCTCAACGTGAAGGTCACCGAGCAGCCCACCGGCAGCTTCTCGCTCGGCATGGGCTACTCCAACCTCGAGAAGTTCTCGGTCAACGCCAACGTCCAGAAGAACAACTTCCTGGGTCTGGGCTGGATCGTGAACGCGGCGGTGAACTGGTCCAAGCTCAAGCGGCAGGCCAACCTCGACTTCATCGACCCGCACTTCCTGGACTCCGACTGGACCTTCAAGATCAGCGGCTACTGGATCGAGCGGAAGTACCAGCTCGACGAGTTCCAGCGCGGCGCGTCGATCGGCGTGGGTCGCTACTTGGACCGCCTCGACGACGTCGAGCTGCGCCTGGACTACACGATCGAGGACGTGGGCATCAGCTCGCTCGACGCATACCGCAAGCGCCTGCTCGGCGGCGAACTGTTCCGCAACGGCCTGACCAGCAGCGTCGGCCTGTCCTTCATCCTGGACAAGCGGAACAACAAGATCATCCCGACGAAGGGCATCTACACCACCGCGTCCATCAGCATGGCCGGCGGCGCGCGCTCCAACGACAAGCTGGTGTCCGTCCTGGGCGGCGACTTCAACTTCGTGGAGGCCAAGTTCAACTTCCGCTGGTACCAGCCGCTCATCCCGCACAGCGACATGTTGATCTTCCGCTTCAACTCGTCGGTGGGCGCCATCTGGTCGACGGACGGCTCGGTCATCCCGTACATCCACCGCTACCGCGCGGGCGGCATCAACTCGGTGCGTGGCTTTCAGTGGTTCAGCCTCGGCCCCACCATCCGCACCATCCGCTCGGACGACCCCACCTCGGGCGACGACTCCCTGGTGGTCGGCGGCACGCAGAGCTGGGTCAACAACTTCGAGATCGAGTCGCCGATCGTGAAGGCCGCGGGCATCAGCCTGGTCGCCTTCTTCGACGCCGGCAACGCGTTCGGCGACCCTTGGGGCCACGGCAACATCAACCCGCTCCAACTCCGCACCGCGGCCGGCTTTGGCGTGCGGTGGCGCAGCCCGATCGGCCCGCTGCGCTTTGAGTGGGGCTTCCCCCTGCGCCCGCGCGACGACGAGAAGCACACCGTCTTCGACTTCTCCATCGGCTCCTTCTTCTAGCCCCTGACTAGCCCCTGACCCGCGCCTTGGACGGGTCAGGGGGGGTCAAGGGTTCTGTCCCTGAATGGCCGGGTCCCGGCCGTGACGCTAGAAGGCCCGCCTTCACACTCCCGCTGCCCTGGTTCCAGGAGGCAACTTGATCCGCTCCATCCTCCCCGCGTTTGCGTTCGGCATGCTCTTCGTCGCCGAGCCCGCGCTCGCCGAAACCAAGATCTGCATCATCGACGCCGAAGAGGCGATGAATGAGACCGGCGAAGGCAAGGCCGCCCAGGCCAAGCTCGAGTCCATGTACACGGGCAAGCAGGCCGAGATCGAGCGCTTGCAGGCTGACCTCGAGAAGCAGCTGACCGACTACGAGGCGCGCAAGATGATCTTGTCGGAGTCTGCGCGCGCGGACCAGGAGCGTGTGCTCACCGAGAAGCAGCGCTCGTTCCAGGCCATGGTCTCGCAGTCCGAAGAGGAGATGCAGGCCACCTACGCGCAGCTCCTGCAGGGCATGCAGGACAAGCTCCTCCGCGTGGCGCCCACCGTGGCCGCCCGCAAGGCCTGCTCGGTGATGCTCCAGAAGGAGGCCACGGTCTACGTCGGCCCCGACGTGCTCGATCTGACGCACGACGTGATCGCCGAGCTCGACAAGGCCCACTAGGCCCGCCGTGCGAGACCAGGCCCAAGAGCCCATCTCGCTCGACGGCCCCGCTGTGCGCGCGCTGCTCCCTCAGGCTGACCCGTTCGTCCTGATCGACGACGCGCCGGAGGTGGTGCCGGGCGCGCGCGTGTGGGCCCGCTATAAAGTCCCGGAGCGTACCTTCTGGACCGACGCCCACTTCCCGGGCGCGCCGGTCATGCCCGGCGCGCTGCTGTTGGAGACCATGGCGCAGGCCTGCTCGCTTGCGTGGCTGACGATGCCCGACGCCGACGGGCTCCCGGTCCTGGTCGGCGCTGAGGCCCTGCGCTTCCGCTCGCCCGTGCGTCCGGGCGCTCGCCTGGACGTGCGCGTGGAGGTCACCGAGGCCCGTCGGCTGTGGCGCTTTCGGGTGGTGGTGACCGAGGGCGTGCGCCGGGTCGCGGACGGGGAGCTGCTGGCGACCCGCCTCGGACGGCACCCGGCGGGCGCGTGAGCGACGCCGCGACGCGTCGGGCCGACCTAGCCTTCGCGGCGGCGTGGGCGCTGATCCTGTTGGGCGGCGTCGCGTTGCGGATGGACGCGCTCACCCACGGCGTCACCACCGACGAGATCGGCAACGTGCTGGTTCGTCGGTGGGGGGCTGCCTTCTTCGATCCGGAGTCCGGCGTGAACCCGCCGCTCTGGCGTTGGCTGGGCGTGCCCTGGTCGTCCGACCGCACCGCGATCGACGTGGGCCGCGGCGTGGCGTTCGTCGCCGGCGTGCTGGGGATGGTCGCCGTCGGGGACGCCGCGCGACGCGTGGGCGGTCGGCTGTCGGCGCTCGCCGGCACCTTGCTCCTCGCGCTCGGCCCGACCTGCATCCGCGACAGCGCGCTCGACCGCGCCTACGCCGCGGGCGCGCTGACGCTGGCGGTGACGCTGTGGCTCTCGGCGCAGCCCACCCCGCGGCCGCGCCTGACGCTCGCGGCGATCCTGCTGCTCCCGTGGTGGCACTACCTGCTGTTCCCGGTTGCCGCGGTCTGGCTGATGACGGGCGAGGGGACGCGCCTGCGCACGCGGCTGATCGCGGGCGCGCTGGCGTGGACGCCGCTGGTCGTGCCGCTATTCCTCGGCCGCGGGCGTCGGGAGCCGCAGACCGGGGGCTGGATCGGCCCCACGCTCGACGTGCTCTCGGGCGGGCTGCACCCGGAGCCGCACGCGGGCAGCTTGATCGCCGCGTGGGGGGTGGACTCGCCGTCGGTGATCGAGGGCTGCCTGCTGCTCGGTGTGTGCGTCGCGTGCGGCCTGACCTGGCCGTGGCTGTCCGCGACAGGGCGCCGCGCGTGGCTGGGCGCGCTGGCCGTGGCCGCGGCGGTCGCCTTGGGCGAGCAGGTGCACTTCGTTCGAAGCGATGCGGCGACGCTCTGGTGGGTGCCGCTGGCGCTGGTGCTGAGCACGGCATCGTCGCGACTGCCTGCCTGGGCGCACGCGCTCATCCTGTCCGCGCTTGGGTTTGGCCTGTTCGCCCAGCTGCCCGCCGAGGTGGGGGTGATGCGCGAGCAAGGCGTTCGGCAGGACGGGCTCCGCGAGCTCAGCGCGTGGTGGCCGGGCGACACGGCGCTCGTCGTGCACCCGGCGTTTGTCGCGGGCGCGCTGTGGTTCGAGCGGACCGGGACCAGCCAGACCCTGGCGCGCGACGTGGGCGCCTGCGTGGTGGTGACCGGCTGCTACTCGGACGGTGACGCGACCTGGCGAGGCCTGGACACGCTCGGTCCAACACGTGCGGCCGACGTCGTGACGCTCACGCCCTGGGTGGACGACGCGGCGATGGCCGGGTGCGCGAGGGTGGTGGACCGGCCTGGGTGGCGGGCGTGGCGGTGCGGTCCCTAGGCGCGTCGCTCACGCGCAGGGGGGGCGGCTGGGCGTCCCCGCGCGTCCGACCGGCCGCATCCAGGCGAGCGCGGCGAACGCGGCCCCCATGGGCAGGTCGCCGGTCGAGGATGAGTCGCAGCCGCCAGTCCGCTCACAGCCGACGGGCCCGGCGACTTTCGTGTCCACGACGGTGTCGAACGCAGACGTGGAGAGGCGCGCCGCCGACGAAGATCCGACCCCCGGCGCGAGCGCCGACGGATCCGGGCTGCATGCCGCCGTGACGGCGAGGCGTCCAACGGATGCGCAAGGCGTGGGCCTGTTCTTCGCTACGAGTGGTAGCGCGGATCGGCCCGCAGAGGGTCGAACTCGCGCTACAAGCCGACCCCCCGGCTCCACGGGCTCCTGCGCGACGCCCGCGACCAATTCGGCTACGGGTCGACAGGCGGCTCGATGGGCACACACCTCCAGGCCCCGGCGCGTGGTTCGACGCCGGAGTCCTCCGACAGCGCATCCAAGACCCGGGGATCACCTGGGAATAGTCGCGCCCAGGCGCGCCTCGCGCCGCCGTCCGTGCCCTCCGCGGCCAGCGTGCTCGCCGGCGTCGGAGAGGGTGGTCTGGCAGGAGAGCCGCCGCCCGGCGGGGCGTCGCCGGGGGACCTGTTCGCGGCGGCGACCGATGGCGGCGGCGGGTCGCTGCCGTACGCGGCCGAGATGGGCGTGGCGTTCGGTGTCGACCTGTCCGACGTCTCGGCGCACGTGGGGCAGCGGGGCCCGCTCGGGGCGATGGGGGCGCGGGCCGCGACAGACGGGCGCTCGGTGGCCTTCGCCGATGCGTCCCCGGCCCGAACGACGGTCGCGCACGAGATCGCCCATGTGGCGCAGCAGCGCAGCTCGGGTGGTGGCACAGGCGGCGTGCATGCGTCGTCGACCGTCAGCCGTCCGGGTGATGCCTCTGAGGTGGAGGCCGATCGCGCGGCTGCCGACGTGGTCGCGGGGCGGACGTCGACCGTGACCGAGGCGCCGGGTGCTGGGGTGATCAGCCTTGAGGCTGATCCTCGGGCCTACGCACCCACGCCGACGATGGGGGGCGTGCAGCGCGAGGCCGACTTCGGCGACACCTTCTCCAGCACGCCCGGCGCCGTCCGTCCGAGCGCGAGCGTCGCGCCCGGCGAGTCGACCGTGATGAACATCACGGTCGAGCACGACCGCGAGCACCCGCTTGACTTGGGTGTGGGCGATACACCTGCGGAGGAGGAGCTGTTCACCGTCGTGAACCGGGAACCGGTGTCCACGGCCGACACCCTCTCCATCACGCAGAAGTTCGGATCCACTCAGGCCCCGAACGTGCGCCCCATCCCGGACCCCACGTCGATGTACATCGGCGGCGCGCCGCAGCTCGACGACTTGAGCCAGGGCGGGATCGGCGACTGCTGGCTGATGGCCGCGCTCTCCAACGTCGTGTCCCGCGATCCGAACAAGATCCCGTCGATGATGACCTTCACCCCGACTACGGTCTCGGCGACCTTCCACCACTTCGACAACAGCACGCCGCCCGGGCGCTGGGTCGCCGCGACCATGACCACGGCCAACACGCTCCTGCACTACCAGGACCCCGCCGATCCCACCGCCACCTACGAGCTGGTCGGGGCCGGACTGCGCCGCGCCGACGAGCCCTCCGGCAGCCTGTGGTACGGCTTCGTGCGTGGATCGGACCTGTATGTGGTGCGGCGCGACAAGTACGAGGTCGCGCTGTGGGCGCCGATGATCGAGAAGCTCTACGCGCAGTTCACCGAGGCGTTCGGGCAATACGGCGGCGGCCCGTCCCCGCGCGAGGGCTCCGAGCCAGGCGGCGCGGGCTCGACGACGTCTGGCTACCAGAACATCGACGGCGGCTGGGAGGATCAGGCCTACCCGGTGTTCTACGGCGCGAACGTGGTGTCGCACGGGCAGGAGGACATCAACTACACGCCCAACACCAACCCGGTGCTCGCCAACCAGGGGGCGATCGCCAACCTGCTCCGCCTCGCGGGGGAGGGGGTGCCCGCGGACCAGACGTTCATGCTGTCGGTCGACCTGGACCAGGGCAGCGCCGTGGCGCGCCTGCGGCAGCTCATCGACTTTGTCGTCGGCGACCGCGACAGTCGGCGCTACCCGACGCTGCGCAACGCGCTGGTCGCGCTCGGCACCCGCTGCGACGACTACACCGGCGCGCCCGCTGGAGGACCGGTCGAGGCCGCTGCGCTGTCGAGCCTCGCGCGCGACGCTGAGGCGCACGCCCGCCCGACAGCGTGGCCGATGCTGTCGAGCCCCAGCGCGCTGCCGCGCTACCACGAGCTCTACGAGCTGCTCAACACCATCAAGAGCTTGGGCACCGACCACAGCCCTGGCCGGCGCAACACCTACGCCGATCACGCCTACCCGGTGTTGGGCGCCAGCTTCGTCGGGATCGACGGGAACGCGCTCACGCTCACCCAGGCCACCCTGGCCGCAGAGGCCGCGAACATTGACCCGGCGGCGTCGACGGTGCGGATGCGCAACCCGCACCACACCAACGAGCCAAACGTGCCCACGTCCGCCCGCGACGCGAACCCCAACGACGGCCTGTTCACCCTGTCGCTGGACCAGTACCTCCGAGACTTCGCGCTCCAGCAGGTCGCGCTCGTCCGCAACACACCCGCGCCGGCCGGACCATGACCATGCGACACCTCTGCACTTTGCTCTGGCTCGCCGCGTCCACCTGTGCTGCGGCACCTGTCGGAGGGGACGTGCATGCGTCGCCTCCAACCCTCGGAGATCCCGTGCACCTCACCATCCACAGCCCGGCAGACTTTGCCGCCGCCACCGCCGCGATGGCCACCCTGGCGTGGGGCGACGCTCCAGGCGACGCGCGCCTGGACGTGTCGATCGCCGCGGGCGACTACGCCGGGCGGTCGCTTCAGCTCAAGCAGGATCCGAACGCCAAGCACCCCGTCACGCTCGTCGTGCATGGCGAGGGGCGGGCGCGCGTGGCGTCGCTCGCGCTGGACCTGGAGGCCGCCAGCGTGACGGTCGCCGATCTGGTGTTCGACTCGGCGCCGACGACCTACGCGCTCAAGGTGCGGACGCCCGGTCGGACCAACCTCGCGCGGCTCGCGTTCCTCGATCAGGTGGTCGGCGCCAAGGCAGGTCCAGCGACCGGCGGCGTGCTGCTGCTGGAGGCCAGCTCCGCCGCAGCGACGGCGACCCTGACGGACTGCGCGTTCGTCGGTGGCAGCGCGCGACGCCCCGTGCCGATGGTGACGCTGGCGGCGCAGCCCGCGTCCATGTTCGCCCGCGTCGACCTGGTGCGCGCGGTGTTCGCCGACGCGGAGTTTCCGACGCTGATCTCGCTCGCCGCGGCCCAGCAGCTCACGCTCGAGGACAGCGTCGTCGTGCTCCGCCCAGGCACGCGGCTGGTGCGCGCCGAGGCGCCGTGGGCGCAGCTGGTGCTGCGCAGCGTCACGGTGGTCGCAGACGGTCCCGAACAGGTGCTGGAGCGGTCGGGCGCGACGGCGCCGCCCTACGAGGCGTCGTCGGTGTGGGTCGCATGGCGCAAGGGTGGGGAGATGCCCGCGGGCGCGGCCTCAGTCACGCTGAGCGACGACGCGCTGACCCAGGCGGTGGCGGGTCTGCGTGATGCGCTGCGCTCCGGACCGATCGACCCTGCGGCGTTCCAGGCGAGCGCAAAGCTCAGGTAGGCGTCGCCCGGGTTTAGTGCGCAGGGGCGTCGTGCGACGCCTGGGCCTTTACCAGCGCCTTGAGCTCGGCGATCTCCTTCTCGAGCGCGTCAATGCGGCGCGCCTGCGCCTGGACCGCGGCCACCGTCATCGACGTGTAGCCGTAGAGATCGACGTGGTCGCCGTCCCGCGTGACGGCGGGGGAGCCCGACACCATGTCGTCGATGATGAAGCCCGTGTGCGGGGCGCCCGTGACGTCGTCCTTGTAGATCCACTTGGCGAGCTTCACGTCGCGGAGGTCGCCGTAGAGGGCGTCCGCCTGGGAGAGGCTCAGATACGTGATGTCGCGCTTGAACGCCGCGCGGGAGATCGGGCACGCGCCCGACCCGATGGGGTTGGCGAAGTCACACATCAGCGTGGTGTTGCAGGCGTCGACCGGGTCGCACTCCTGGCCCACCATGCGCGCGAAGCAGCGACCGCCCGCGACGTGCGGCCCGCAGCGAGGCAGGCCCTTGGCGATCCACCCTCGACAGACGGGATCCCCGCACGTCTGCCAGAGGGTGGCGAAGCGACGATCGGCGTTGCCCGCGTTGGCCTCCGGCGCGTCGAAGGAGCCGGCCCGCGTGGTGGGATCAGGTCCGATGGGGTCCGACACGTTCTCGACCCCGCAGGCACCCACAAACACCAGCGTCAACCTGAGCGAGCGAAACATGGCAGCCTCCAGGGGCTCACTGAACCTAGCATAGGGCACGCCCCGACCACTCCAACTTTCTAGGCATTCGCAGCCTGATCCGGGCTAGGCTACGCTGGAGTTGGGCAGGGAAGGGAGTCGACATGAATCAACGCATCCTCCGGACGGTCTACGCTGCGGCGTGCCTCGCGCTCGGCGCGTGCCAGGACACGGGCCTCCCGACCAACTTTGGCGACGGCACCTGGATTTTCACCGTGGACCGCGTCTGGACTGCGCCAGAGGGCGGCGTCGATGCGCCGACCGACGCGCTGGACGAGGCCGACTACACGCCGACCGACGCAGACGCCGACTGGTCAATCTGGCTGTCGGAGCATGGGAAGGCGGTCGCCCTCACCGAGGTCTCCGCAGAGGAGACAGCGATCGACGGCACCCGAGGCGATCCGGTCGGAGACAGGCTGCACTATGATCTGACCGCGGGCGTGTTCGCCGGCGGTCGGTTCGAGGTGTGGGACGACGGATCCCTGCGCGCCGAGCTGACGATCTACGGGTCTGGCGTGCCGATCGTGTCGAGCGCGCGCGGCGATCTGGTCCAGATCATCGGGCTTTAAGCGCGGCGACCTCCGCTAGCGCTTCGCGTTGGGGGCCTTGCACACCGTGCGGATCGCGCACGTTGCGCAGGTCTCGTCGTGCTTGAAGCCCAGGCACGCGCCGCTGATCCCGTGGTGGGCGAGCGCGAAGTCAAAGCGCACCGGGTCGGCCGGGTCAAAGCGACGCAGGCTGTCCGTGATCTCCGCCGCGGTACGCCAGGACGCGTCCGTCCGCGCGGTCAGGCCCAAGAAGCGCGACAGGCGGCCGACGTGCACGTCGAGCGGCATCACCAGATCGGCGGGGGAGAGCGTCGACCACAGCGCCAGATCCACGCCCTCGCGGGTCGGGCGGACCATCCACCGCAGGTAGAGGTTCCAGCGCTTGCACGCCGATCCGTCGGCGGGGTCGGGGAGCAGGTAGCGAACGCCTTGAGGAAGCTCGCTGAAGTCGTCCACGGGTGACCCAAGCTCGGCCGCCGACGCCACACACGCCGCCCGCAGCGCGCCGATCGCCAGGCCCAGCCGGTCGCGCAGGTCAGGGCCGGGCGGCCCAAAGACAGGCTCCAGGCGACCATGCTCGGCCAGGACACGCCGCAGGGCGCCCAGGAACACGGCCAGGTCCGCGGGACGGGTCCAGCGGTAGGTGATTCCCGTGATCCGCGGCGCGCGGTCGGCGTCGAACGCGTCGATGAAGCGGCGCGGCCCACCGTGCGCGTCCATGATGTCGAACAGTCGGTCGAGCACGGGGAGGAACAGGTCGACGCGGCCGAACGCGTAGAGCGCGGCGATCAGGCCCGACAGCTCCGCGTCGCGTGGATCCGTGTAGCGGTGCGCGAACCGCAGCGGATCGTGCTGGATCCGGTCGGGCCGGGTGTCGGCATAGAGCGCCTCCAGGTTGGCGTGGAGGCGAGCGGCGGCGTCGGTTCGGGCGGACATGGCGGCGTCTCCGCGCCGGGGCGCGCCCAACCGGCTATCGCCTTGCCATGCCTGACGCCGCGCCCTGTGATCCCCGACTCCGCCCGCTCCTGGTCTGCCCCAAGTGCCGCGGCGAATTGATCGATCGTCCGGACGCGCTGGAGTGTCCGGCGTGCGCGCTGGCCTATCCGGTGGTCGCAGGCATCCCTTGGATGCTGCCCGAGCGCGCTCGTCGGATCCGCGTGGATCCGTTCCGACGTGGGCGTTAGGGGGCGCGCGGTCCGGCCCCGGACCCCGGAGGTCCCATGCGGTCAGAGGGTACCGTCCTGCCGCGCTTCGGCGCGTCGCCTGACGACAAGTTCCGGGGGAAGCACATCCTCTCGGTCAAGCAGTTCGATCGGTCGGACATCGACCGGGTCCTGCGCGTCGCGCACGAGATGCGCACCGTGGTCGACGTGGTCGGCAGCATCGACCTGCTCAAGGGCTGCGTGCTCGCCAACCTGTTCTACGAGCCCTCCACACGCACCTCGTCGTCGTTCATCGCGGCGATGCAGCGCCTCGGCGGCGACGTCGTCGCCATCAACGAGGTCCGCTACAGCTCGGTCGCCAAGGGCGAGACGCTGGAAGACACCGTCCGCACGTTGGAAGCCTACGCCGACGTGATGGTCCTTCGTCACCACGAAGAGGGCGCCGCCGCGCGCGCCGCCAGCGTGATGCGCAAGCCGCTGATCAACGCCGGTGACGGCGCGGGTGAGCACCCCACGCAGGCCCTGCTCGACCTGTTCACCATGCGTGAAGAGGTGGGCCGCCTCGAAGGCATCGAGATCGCGCTCGTGGGCGACCTCAAGTACGGCCGCACCGTGCACTCGCTCGCGCGCCTGGCCCATTACTACGACATCACGCTGCGTCTGGTGTCGCCGCCGTCGCTCGCCATGCCCGCCTCGGTCCTGGCCGACATGGACGCGCTCGGCACCAAGTACACGGTGCACGAGAGCCTGGACGACGTGCTGGGCAGCCTCGACATCCTCTACATGACACGCGTGCAGAAGGAGCGATTCGCTAACATCGCCGACTACGAGGCGGTGAAGGGCTCCTACGTCATCACGCCCAAGACGATGTCCGGCATGCGCGCCAACACGGCGCTCCTGCACCCGTTCCCCCGCGTGGACGAGATCGACACCGCCGTCGACAACGATCCGCGCGCTGCCTACTTCCGCGAGATCGCCTGCGGCATGGTCGTGCGTATGGCGCTCCTCGCGATGGTCCTTGGTCGCGCTTAGTCGCGGAGGTTCTGCGTGCTGTCTTTCGCCGATCGCTTGGACGCGCGCGCCCGCGCCGTCGACTCCCTGCTGTGCGTCGGGCTCGACCCGCACGCGTCCGATCTGCCCGTGGCCACCGCAGACGCGGCGCGCGCGTTCTGCCTCGGCCTGATTCAGGCCACGGCGCCGTACGCGGCGGCCTTCAAGCCCAACGCCGCCTTCTTCGAGGCGCTGGGCGCTGAGGGCGCCAAGGCGCTCAAGGACGTGATCGACGCGGTGCCGGAAGGCATCCCGGTCATCCTGGACGCCAAGCGCGGCGACATCGGCTCGACGTCGGCGGCCTACGCCACCGCGGCGTTCGACGTGCTCGACGCGGACGCGATCACCGTCTCGCCGTACCTCGGCAGCGACGGCGTGCTGCCGTTCCTGGCGCGCTCCGACCGCGGCGCGTTCATCCTGTGCCGCACGTCCAACGAGGGCGGCGCGGACATCCAGGACCAGACCGTGCGCGATGACGCGGGCGCCTCGCGCCGCGTGTACGAGTTGGTGGCCGATCTGGCGAACAGCTGGAACAAGCACAACAACGTCGGCCTCGTGGTGGGCGCCACCAAGCCCGACGAGCTGGCCGCGGTGCGCGCGCGCTGCCCCAGCCTGTGGATCCTGGCGCCGGGCGTGGGCGCGCAGGGCGGCTCGCTTGAAGACGCCGTGTCGGCCGGCGTCCGCGCCGACGGCCTCGGCCTCCTGGTCAACGTGTCGCGCGGCATCTCGCGCGCCGCCGATCCGGCCGCGGCGGCCAAGGACTACGTCGAGCAGATCCGCGCCGCGCGCGCCGGTCGTCAGGCGCTCGCGCCCGTCGATCGCGTCGCCGACGGCCTGCTGCGCCTGGGCTGCGTGCGCTTTGGCACGTTCACGCTCAAGTCGGGCCTGACCTCGCCCATCTACCTGGACCTGCGCCGCCTCGTCGGCGACTCCGAGTTGCTGGGTGAGGTCGCGGTCGCCTACGGGCGCGTGCTCAAGAACATCCAGTACGACGTGCTCGCGCCGCTGCCCTACGCCGCCCTGCCGATCGGCACGGCGGTCGCGCTGCACCTGCGCCAGCCGATGGTCTACCCGCGCCGCGAGGCCAAGGCTTACGGCACCAAGGCCAGCGTCGAGGGCCTCTTCGAGGTCGGCCAGACCGCGCTCGTGCTCGATGACCTGGCCACGACCGGCGACTCCAAGGTCGAGGGCATCGAGAAGCTCCAGTCCGTCGGCCTCAAGGTCAGCGACGTGGTCGTGCTGATCGACCGCGAGTCCGGCGCGACCGAGGCGATGTCCGCGGTCGGAGTCACCATGCACGCGGTCTACAAGATCTCCGATCTGCTGGCGCGCTGGGAGGCCCAGGGCGCCGTGTCCGCCGAGCAGGCCGCCGACGTGCGCGCGTTCCTCGCCGCCACCCGCCCGAGCCCCGCGTGATGGACGCGCTCCTCCGCCGGGCGCTCTTTGCGTTCGAGTCCGAGAAGAGCCACGACCTGGCGCTGCAGATGCTGTCCGCCGCGCAGTCCGCGCCGGGCGGCCTGGCGCTGCTGCACGGCCTGTACGGTCCGTCCAAGCAAAAGCCCGTCGAGCTGATGGGCCTGAGCTTCCCCAACCAGGTGGGCTTGGCCGCCGGCTACGACAAGGGCGCCTGGGCTTGGCGGGCGCTGGCCTCGCTGGGCTTTGGCCACGTGGAGATCGGCACGGTCACGCCCAAGGCGCAGCCGGGCAACCCCAAGCCGCGCGTGTTCCGCTTGACCGAGCAGAACAGCGTGATCAACCGGCTGGGGTTTCCCAGCGAGGGCGCCGACGTGGTGCGCGCGCGCCTGACGATGGAGCGCCCCTACGGCTGCGTGCTTGGCGTGAACCTGGGCCGCAACAAGGAGACCGCCAACGAGGACGCCGCGCGCGACTACGTCGAGCTGGTGGGCCGGTTTGCGGACGTGGCAGATTATCTGACGGTGAACGTGTCCTCGCCCAACACGCCGGGCCTGCGCGCGCTACAGACCGGCAAGGCGCTGACCGCGCTGCTGTCGGCGGTGGTGGTCGCGCGTGACGCGGCGCAGCAGTCGACCGGGCGTCGCCCGCCGGTCGTCGTGAAGATCTCGCCGGATCTCGACGACGCCGACCTGGCGGACGCGCTCCAGGCGGTCTCCGACGCTCGAATCGACGGCGTGATCGCCACGAACACCACGCTGTCGCGCGACGGCGTGCCGACCAAGTGGAACGACGAGGCCGGCGGCCTGTCGGGCGCCGCGCTCACCGCCCGCAGCCAGGAGTTCATCCGCCGCGTGCGCAGGCAGGGCGGCGACAAGCTCCCCCTGATCGGCGTCGGCGGCATCATGACGCCGGATGATGCGGCCGCCCGCCTCGACGCGGGGGCCAACCTCGTGCAATTGTATACGGGCGTCGTATTTGGCGGTCCCGGCCTTGTGCGTCGGGTAGTCGAACGTCTCGGAGGCTAGCGCATGAACCGAATCTGGTGGGTCTCGATTCTGGTGGTGGTGGCGTGCTCCGGCACGGGCCCTTCGGCGGCGAAGGCCGGTGGCAAGACCGGTCCCCACGGGGTGTCTGGCGAGAAGGCTTCGGCCAACGCGGTGGATCCTGCGATTTACGCCGCGGGGCAGGCCCTGGTCGACGCGATGACGCCGGCGCTCGCGTCCTGCCACACGTTGATCGACCCGCTCGACCCGGCGGCGGCTGAGGCCTCCAAGCTCGCGTTTGAGCAGCCCGCGCTTGACACCGCCTGCGGCGCGCTGCGCGACCTGTACGACGCCCAGATCGAGACCACGGGCGGCAAGGCCCGTCAGATCGATCTGCTGATGACGCACGCGGCCCGGCTCGGCGACGGCGTGGATTACTTGGGCCGCGCGCTCGGCGACATCGGCAGCGAGCGCAAGATCGCCGTCACGCAGCTCCAGGAAGCGCTGGGCAAGGCCTCCGAGGCGGTCAAGAAGTGGCCCGAGGTCAAGGTGTACCCGTACCGCGCCAACTACACGGGCGAGCCGGGCGTCAAGCAGTGGACGCTGGACCTCGAGAACGATGGTCGGGACGGCACCAACCTGCGGAACAACCTGGAGCGCTTCGCGATCAAGCAGGGGCTCAAGCCCGCGCAGGTCCGTCGGCGCATGCTGGACGTCTACGGTCGGATCGGGCTGGCCTACGATCCCGTCCGCGTGGCCGCGCTCGCGGCGTCTGACCTGACGCCCGAGCTCAAGGCGTCTCGCGGCGCCTACCTGACGGCCCTCCGCGGCTGGATCGACGCGTACGTCAGCGTCACCAACGCCTACATCAAGGGCGAGGTGAAGGACGCGGCGACGCAGGCCAAGCTCACGGCGCAGGCCGACGCCGCGCTCGCGACCTTCAAGACCGCGTGGGACGCGCAGAAGGCGGCGCAGTAGTCGGGAGGGGGAGGCCACTTTGATTCCACTCGCCTGGCTGACCCTCGCCGTCGCGCTGGCCGCAGATCCGACGCCCGACACGGTCGTGGACCCGCTGGCGCTCGACGCGGTCCCCGCCGCCGATCCGGTGTTCGACGCGGACGCGATCGCCGTGGCCGAGTGGTCGCGTGATCTGCCGTCGCTGCTGGCCGGGCCGTTCAACGACGCCGACCTGCCGCGTGTGGCGCGCGCGCTTGGGCGCCTTCGTGAGGCGGGCGCGAAGGATCGCCTCGCGCTGCTCGCGTCGCAGTCCGACCCGGTGATCCGCGGCGCCGCGCTGGTGTCTCTGGGCACCACGCCGGGCGGGGAGACCGTGCTCCGCGACGCGCTCGCCTCGGAGACCGACGCGTCCTTGCGCGCCACGATCGTCTGGGGCCTGGGCCGACGCGGCGATCTGACCGACCTGCCCACGCTCGTCGCTGGCCTGCCGCTGCCGTTCCCGGAAGGCGCCGCCGCCGCGGAGGCGATCGGCGTGCTCGCGAGGCGCGGCCTGGACGTGTCGCCCGCGCTCCCCGCGCTGATCGCCGCGGTCGCCCGCCCGGACACCCGCACCGCCGAGCCCGCCGCGTTCGCCATCTTCCGCGCGCGCCCGCCAGCCCTTGAGCCGTCTGCGCTCGCGCGCCTGGAGCGCGTGTGGGAGCGCTCCCCGTCCGAGGCTGTTCGCGCTTGGCTCGCGCCCACCATCCTCAACCTCGACGAGCACGGTCGGCACGCCTGGCGGGTGCAGATCCTGGACAGCCCGTGGCGGTTGGCCAAGGCGGCCATCCTCGCGCCCAACGTCGGCGGGCCGTGGACGGATGAGGAGCTGTCGCGGGCGCAGTCGTTGGACGACGCGTGGGTTCGCGCGCGCCTCGGTGATCTGCTCGGCACCTCCGGCTCGACCGACCCCGACGCGTACCGTCGCGCGGCGGTGGCGGGCGGGACCGCCTCGTCGGCGGATCGCGCGGCCACCCTCGCGGTCGCGCTGCAGGGCGACGTCCCGCGGCTCCGGACCGCGTCGGCCGCGGCCATCTTGGGCTCCAAGGCCTCGACCGCCGAGGTCGACGCGCTCGCGACCGCGAGCGACCCCGTGGTGCGAGAGCTGGTCGCGGAGCAGCTCGCGCAGGATCCGTCCGGTTGGACCCGCGCGGGCGTGATGATCGCGAACGAGTCGGATCCGGCGACGCTCATCGCGCTGCTGGGCGTGCTGCGCGACGGCGTCGTGCCGGGCCGCTCGCTCTCGCCGATGGTGCGTGGGGCGCTGGTCCGCCTCGGCACGGGCGGCGCGTTCATGGTCCGCCGTCGGGCGGTGGAGGCGCTCCAAGCCTGGGGCGGCAGCCTCGACGAGCAGCCCGTGCTGCCCGGTCCGCCTGAGGGCCTGGACTCCACGCTGGCGACGGTGTCGGAGATCCGCGCGGCGCGCGTGTTCACCAGCGAGGGTGAGTTCCGCATCACGCTGGAGCCAGACGACGCCCCGTTCGCGGTGGCGGCGTTCGCGTGGCTGGCCGAGCACGGCAAGCTCGACGGCCTCTCGTTCCATCGCGTCGTGCCTGGCTTCGTGGTCCAGACGGGTGACGCGCGCGGCGACGGCATGGGCGGCCCCGGCTGGTATCTGCCCGACGAGATCGACGCGCGGCCGTTCGTGGCGGGCGCGGTAGGGATGGCGACCAGCGGCCCCGACACCGGCGGCAGCCAGTGGTTCGTCACGGCGTCGGTCCAGCCGCACCTGGCGGGGGATTACACTCGGTTTGGGCTGGTCTCCGCGGGCATGGACGTGGTGCGACGCATCGACACGGAGGACACAGTGGATCGGGTGATCATCGAGCGCGTGGTGGACCCACAATGAGCCACGAGGACACCACGCTCGCGCCCGACGCGCGCGCCCGAGCTTTGCTCGCCGCGGTGAAGAGTCGCCATGACCTGAAGCGTTTGGGCGCGTGGGTCGACGTCTACGGCGACGACGCGCTGCGGCTGGCGTTGGTCGCGGTTGCGGCCAAAGGCGGCGTCGAGCTGCCCCCCGACGAGGCGTTGACTTGGCCAGGCAAGAAGCTGCTCCGCCGCGCCGCCGCCCGCGAGGTCGAGGCGCAGGTCCGCACCACGCCGATCCGCATCGACGAGGCCTTCACGTGCGTCTCCTGCCACAAGGAGGTCCCGGCTCACGGGCGCACCGCGCGGGATCACTGCCCGTTTTGCCTGCGCTCGCAGCACGTGGACGACAAGGTCCCCGGGGATCGCGCTTCCAAGTGCGGCGGAAAGATGGATCCCTACGAGATCCACGTCCGAGGGTCCGGGATCGACATCCGCTTTCGGTGCACCCGCTGCCGCGCGGAGAAGGTCAACCAGGCCGTGCTCGACGGCGACGTGCCGGACTCGTGGGACGCTCTGGTCGCGCTCTCCGCGGGGACGCTGGGTTGAGCTCTCGGCTGCGCCTGGAGATCGCCGAGGCGGTGGTCGCGCGGGGGCTCTGGGGGCGGGGAGATCGCGTCGCCATTGCGGTGAGCGGGGGGCTGGACTCAGTCGCGCTGCTCGACCTGCTGGTCGCGTCCGCGGGCGTGCACGGGGGGCGGCTGTCGGTGGTGACGGTCGACCACGGCACCCGACCGGACTCCGCCGAGGACGCGCGCTTCGTCCATGGCATGGCCGAAGGGCTCGGCCTCTCCTGCGTGATCGTGACGCTGGCCCTGGGACCGTCGGCGTCCGAAAACACCTGCCGTCAGGCCCGCTACGGCGCGCTCGACGCGCTCGACCTGGAGCGTGTCGCGCTGGCCCACCACGCCGACGATCAAGCGGAGACCGCGCTGCTCGCGCTGCTCCGGGGCGGCGGGACGCGCGCGGTGGCCGGCATGGCGTGGCGTCGAGGCCGGTACGTGCGACCGCTGCTGGACCGCCCCAAGGCGGCGCTCGCGGCGTGGGCCGAGTCTCGCGGCCTGTCCTGGCGCGAGGACCCGACCAACGCGGAGCCGCGCTTCCTGCGGAACCGAGTCCGCCACGAGCTGATCCCCGCGCTCGACGCGCTCCGCGGAGGCGCCCGGGAGGCGCTCGCCCGCGCCGCGACCCACGCCGCCGAGGACGACGACTGGATCCAGGATGCCTCGCGCGCCGCCGAGGTGCTCGGCACGTCTGAAAAACTGGACATGGCTTGGGTGGCGACCGGCCCCGCGCCGCTGGTCCGCCGCGCGCTCCTCCGGCGCCTCCCGGACGCCACCAGCGGCCAGCTCGACGCGGTGATCCGGGCCTGTCGGGCGGGGCGGGGGAAGGTCGCGCTGTCCGAAGTTGTCGCCGTGCTGGTCGAAGACGGCGTTGTGTCTATTCTACGGGCCTGAACCGTCCGGTGTCGGCATGTCGGGCGGGTCCAGTCTGGTTATTGTTGTCCCCCGTCCATTTTGTATGCCGACCTGACCTCCCTGGAGGGGTCCGTAGATGAATCGATCCCCATCTCGCGCGAGCCTGCTTGTCTTCGTCGCGGTCGTCGCGATGGTCTTCCTGGTGATGTTCAACGGCGCCGACAAGGAGCCGGTCACCGAGGTCGGCTACGGCGACTTTGTGAGCGACATCCAAGCCAATCGGGTCAAGGAGGCCACGCTCCAGGGTCAGGAGGTCGTCTACACGACCATCGACGACAAGCACCGATCCACCACGGCGCCGACGGAGCAGCAGCCCCTGATCGAGATGCTGGACGAGCACAACGTGCCGCGCACGTTCAAGACCGAGGGCGATGAAGGCCTGGTCTGGACCGTGCTGGTCAGCGTGCTCCCCACGCTCGCCATCGTCGGCGCGTTCTTCTGGTTCATGCGCAACATCCAGGGCGCCAACGGCCGCGCCATGAACTTCGGGAAGTCCCGCGCCAAGCTCCAGACCGAAGGCTCGCGCCGCTTCACGTTCGAGGACGTGGCCGGCATCGACGAGGTCAAGGAGGAGTGCGAGGAGATCATCGACTTCCTCAAGGATCCGCGCAAGTTCACGCGCCTCGGCGGCCGCATCCCCAAGGGCGTGCTGCTCATGGGCCCCCCTGGCACCGGCAAGACGCTCCTCGCGCGCGCCGTCGCCGGTGAGGCGGGCGTGCCCTTCTTCAGCATCTCCGGCTCCGACTTCGTCGAGATGTTCGTCGGCGTCGGCGCCAGCCGCGTCCGCGATCTGTTCGAGCAGGGCAAGAAGCAGGCGCCGTGCATCATCTTCATCGACGAGATCGACGCGGTCGGCCGCCAGCGCGGCGCCGGCATGGGCGGCGGCAACGACGAGCGCGAGCAGACGCTCAACCAGCTCCTGGTCGAGATGGACGGCTTTGAAGGCACCGAAGGCGTCATCATGATCGCGGCCACCAACCGGCCCGACGTGCTCGACCCGGCGCTGCTGCGCCCTGGTCGCTTCGACCGCCGCATCGTCGTCCCCAACCCGGACGTGAAGGGCCGCCAGCGCATCCTGGAGATCCACACCCGCCGCATCCCGCTCGGTGAGGGCGTGCAGCTTGACATCGTCGCCAAGGGCACCCCGGGCTTCTCGGGTGCGGACCTGGAGAACCTCTGCAACGAGGCCGCCCTGCTCGCCGCCCGCATGGACAAGAAGCAGGTGGACCAGGACGACCTGCTCGCCGCCCGCGAGAAGATCGTGATGGGCCCTGAGCGCCGCAGCCTGGTCATGCCAGACGAGGAGAAGCGCAACACCGCCTACCACGAGGCCGGCCACGCGCTGATCGCCCACCTGCTGCCCGGCCACGACGCCGTGCAGAAGGTCACGATCGTCCCCCGCGGCCGCGCGCTCGGCGTCACCTGGACGCTCCCCAGCGAAGATCGGCTGTCGATGACGCGCGACGACCTGTTCAAGCAGCTGTCGATGATGATGGGCGGCCGCGCCGCGGAGGAGGTGGCGCTCAACTCCGTCACCGGTGGCGCGTCCAACGACATCCAGCGCGCCACGCGCATCGCCCGCCACATGGTCTGCCACCTGGGTATGTCCGAGGGCCTCGGCCCCGTGAACTGGGGCGACGACGACGACGAGCCGTTCCTCGGCCGCAGCATGGCGCGCAGCACCAGCTACAGCGAAGAGACCGCCCGCCGGATCGACCAGGAGGTCCGCCAGATCCTGGACCGCGCCTACGACTCCGCGCGCACCATCCTCACGCACAACATCCACGTGCTCCACCGCATCGCGCAGCACCTGATCGAGCGCGAGTCGCTGGATCACGACGAGTTCGCCGAGCTGGTGGCCGAGTCCAACCCCATCGCGCCGACCAACCTGTCGTGGATGGGCATCTGATCCCAGACGGCTGGGGGCCCTCGCGGGCCCTCGGTCCGTCCGGACCTTTGGTCGTGGGCGTGCTGAACGTCACGCCCGACTCGTTCTCGGACGGCGGTCGCTACCTGGACGTGGACGCCGCGGTCGCGCAGGGCGTGCGGCTGTGGGACGAAGGCGCGGACTGGCTCGACGTGGGCGGTGAGTCCACGCGGCCGGGGGCAGCTACGCTGTCGGTCGACGAGGAGATCGCGCGGGTGGTGCCGGTGCTGACGGCCTTGCGCGCGCGCCTGCCCGACGCCACGCTGTCGATCGACACGCGCCGCACGGCCGTCGCCCGCGCGGCGCTGGACGCGGGCGCCAGCGTGGTGAACGACGTGTCGGCCTGCGCGGACGACGGCATGGCCGAGCTAGTCGCGTCGCGCGGCGTGCGCGTGGTGCTGATGCACTCGCGCGGCGACCCTGCGACCATGGCCTCGCTGACCCACTACGACGACCTGGTGGGTGAGGTGTGTGCGGCGCTGAAGGCGCGGGCCGACGCGGTGCACGCCGCCGGGGTGGCCCGCGCGCACATCGCGCTGGATCCGGGGCTGGGCTTCGCCAAGGCGCCGCTCGACAACCCCAAGCTGATCGCGGCGGTGCCTGCGCTGGCGGCCTTGGGCTACCCGGTGCTGATCGGGGCCTCGCGCAAGCGCTTCATCGGGGTGCTCACCGGCGTCGACGCGGCGTCGGACCGGGTCCACGGCTCTATCGGGGCGGCCATCGCGGCGGTGTCGCGGGGCGCGCACCTGATTCGCGTGCACGACGTGTCCGCGACGATACAGGCGATCCGCACCTGGCGGGCATGCGTCGATGGGTGAGTGGGCGGACTGGCTACTGGGCCTCTTGGGCACGGCGACGTGGAGCGACCTGCTCGACGTGGGCCTGCTCGCGGCCGCGGTGTACGCCGTCCTGCGGGTGCTTCGGGGCACGCGCGCATTCCAGAGCTTGGTCGGGCTGCTGCTGCTGGTCGCGGTCTATTTGTTGTCGGGCGCGTTCGGCCTGTCCACGCTCCACTGGGTGCTCGACAACGTGTCGGTGTACGCGGTCCTGGCGCTGATCATCCTTTTTCAGGAGGACATCCGCCGTGTGCTCGCCGAGGCAGGCACCGTGTTCGCCGGGACCGGCGGTCGCACCATGGCCGACGCCAACCTGATCGAGGAGATCGTGCGCGCCGTCTTCGCGCTCGCGGGCCGTCGCATCGGCGCGCTGATCGCGATCGAGCGCTCGGGCTCGCTCGACCGCATCTCCGAGGGCGCCGACCTGATGGACGCCGTGCTCACCGCGGAGCTGCTTCAGGCCATCTTCCACCCCACCAGCCCGCTGCATGACGGCGCGGTGGTGGTGTCGCGCGGCCGCATCCGCAAGGCCGCGGTGTTCGTGCCCATCTCGCTCTCCAAGACCTTGCCCAAGATCTACGGCACCCGTCATCGCGCCGCGATCGGCCTGACCGAGCAGACGGACGCCGTGACGCTGCTGGTGTCCGAGGAGCGCGGCACGGTGTCGATCGTCATGGGCGGCGTGGTCACCCCCGTCGTCGACCCGAACGACCTGCGCCTGCGCCTGCAGGAGCTGCTTGGCGCGGCCCGCACGCGCCCACCCGCCGAGGAGTCCGCCAGTGCTTGACCGGCTCCGCACATGGGTGGTCAGCCTGGGGCGTGATCCCGGGCTGAAGCTGGCGGCGCTGCTGTTCAGCCTGCTCGCGTGGACCTGGGTGCAGAGCCAGGAGTCCGACACCGCGCGGGTGCGCGTGCAGCTCGATCTGCGTTTTGCGGACAGGCTCGTCCCCGTCGAGCCGCCGCCCGCCACCGCCAGCATCGAGGTCACCGGCCCGCGCGTGCTCATCCGCCGCGCGCAGGTGGAGCGGCCGCGCCTGCTGGTCGACCTGCGCGACGAGGGCGTGGGCCCCCACGAGATCCACCTCGACGCCTACCCGCTGGAGGGCATGCCCGCTGGCTTGGCGGTGGTCGGCTTCGCGCCTGAGGTCCTCTCGGTCCGCCTGGACCAGCGCGCGCGCCGCAACGTGAAGGTCGAGGCGGTGTGGGTCGGAGAGCCGGCCGCCGATCACGACGTCGAGCGCGTGGCGATCGACCCGCGCACGGTCGAGGTGTCCGGCCCGCGCGCCGTCCTCGACGAGCTGACCCGCATCCGCACCATGCCGATCGACGTGTCGGGCTGGGACACCACGCGCGACGTGGACATCGAGCTCGACCTGCCGCGCGGCGTCGAGAGCCTCGCCACTTGGCACGGCACGGCGTCCGTCGAGGTGTCGTCGGTGCTCAAGACGGTGACGCTCACCGACGTGCCGGTCGTGGTGCTGCGCAACGACGGCTACGCGCCCGCGGAGGGCGAGTCGACGGTGACGGTGTCGCTCGAAGGCCCCACCCAGGTGCTCGACGAGCTGCGCTCGGACCAGATCCTGGCGACCGTCTCGCTCCCCGATGGGGCGGGCGCGGGGCGCTACACGGCGACCTTCGAGGCGGCGCACGCGCCGCGGCTGGACCTGATCTACCCGCGCCCGGACGTGGTCCACGTGAAGGCCGCCCCGGACTCGGTGACGGTGGTGAAACGGTGAAGTTCGGTACGGACGGCGTTCGGGGAGAGGCCGGGGTGGCCCCGATCGACGAGGACGGCGCGCGTCGCGCGGGCGCGGCGGCGGCGGCGTGGTCGAGGGCGTCGCGCGGTGGCGTGGTGTTCGTCGCGCGCGACACGCGGCCCTCGGGTGCCGCGCTGGCGGCGGCGGCGCTCTCGGGCGCGGCGTCGGCCGGCGCCTGGGCCGTGGACGCGGGCGTGTTGCCCTCCGCGGGCCTCTCGGCGGCGGTCGCCGCGACGCCGGGCGCGACCGGCGTGATGGTCACCGCGTCCCACAACCCGGTGGGTGACAACGGGTTCAAGGTGCTCGGGCCGGGCGGCGCCAAGCCGGACGACGCATGGACGGCGCGCCTGGAGGCGTGGCTTGCCGCCCCGCCCGTGGCGGATGGCGGCGTGGTCGTCGACGGAAAAGCCCAGGCAGGTGACGCGTACACGCGCGCGTGGATCAAGGCGGCGGGCGACCTGTCCCCGCTGCGGGGTCGTCGGATCGCGATCGACCTCGCGAACGGCGCGGCGTCCGAGTGGCGCGCCTTGTGGTCGCGCGCGCTCAAGGGCGTCGACGTGTGCTGGCTGGGCGCGGGCGACGGCGTGATCAACGACGGCTGTGGCAGCGAGCACCCGGAGTCGCTCGCGGCGGCGGTCCGGGCCCAAGCCTGCGACGCCGGCCTGGCGGTCGACGGCGACGCGGACCGCGCGCTGCTGGTCGACCACACCGGCGCGGTCGTGCACGGCGATCGGCTGACGTGGCTGCTGACCCAGGGGTTGGGTGTGCGCGGGCTGGCGGTGACCGTGATGAGCACGCTCGCGCTCGAGTCCACGCTGGCGGGCGTGCGCGTGGTCCGCACGCCGGTCGGCGACCGCCACCTGTCGATCGCCATGCGCGAGCACGGCCTGGACCTGGGTGCTGAGGAGAGCGGGCACGTGCTGTTCTCGCACGGCCTCCCCGGCGGCGACGGCATGCTCACCGGGCTTCGCGCGCTGGCGGCGGCCTTCGCGGCTGCGGACTCCCTGCAGGACGCGATCGCGCCGTTCGTCCCGTGGCCCCGCAAGCTGACCAAGGTCCGCGCCGCCGCGCGTGTCCCCTTCGAGTCCGTGGCGGAGATCGTCGAGGCGATTGCTGTGGGTGAGGCGGCGCTTGGGCAGGGGCGGGTGTTCGTCCGCTGGTCTGGCACCGAGCCCGTGCTGCGCGTGCTCGTCGAGGCGCCTGACCTGGATCGCGTGGTGCATGTGAGCGAGCGCGTGACGGAGGTCTGCCGGCGCGCGCTGGGGGGTGAGTCATGAGGCCAGTTTGGACCGCGGCCGCCATGCGCGCCGCCGATCGCGAGGTCATCGACGGCGTCGGGCTGCCCGGCGTCGCGCTGATGGAGTTGGCCTCCGCGGGGCTCGCCCAGGCCATCCTGCGGCACCACGCGGCCGACGCGGCGCGCGGGGTCCTGATCGTCTGTGGTCCTGGGAACAACGGCGGCGATGGATACGGCGCCGCGCGCTGGCTCAAGCGCGCCGGGGTGCCGGTCGCGGTGCTGCCGATGTCGCTGGACTCCTCGGGCGACGCGGCGCTGATGCGCGAGGCCGCCCAGCGTGTCGGCGTGCCAGAGGTGTCCACGCTCGGCCGCGCCGGGCTGATCGTCGACGCGCTCTTCGGGACCGGCCTATCGCGAGACCTGGACGGCGACGCGCTCGCGATGGTCCGGGCGATCGATGCGCACCCGGCCGTGAAGGTGGCGGCCGACCTGCCGAGCGGCCTGGACTCCGACGACGGGCACCTGAGGGGCGCCGCGCCCACCGTCGCGCGCACGGTGACCTTTGGTGGCCACAAGCAGGGGATGTTCTGCGGCGAGGGGCCTCGTCACTGCGGTGTGATCGACGTGGTCGAGCTGGCGTTGGACGCCGCGGCGCCGCCCGCCTGGCTCACCGACGCGGACGACATCTGGGCGCGCTGGCCACGCCGCGACGTGCTCGCGCCGAAGACGCGCACTGGTCAGCTGCTGGTGCTCGCGGGCTCGACGCGCATGGCGGGTGCCGCGGTGCTGTCCTGTCGGGGCGCGCTCGCCGGTGGCGCGGGCATGGTCACGTTGGCGACCCCGCGCGGCGCGCTGTCACGCCTGGGCGCGTTGTCGCCCGAGGTCATGGTGATCGTGTCGGGCGAGGGCGATGTGTGGGACGGGAACCTGCCGCCGCTGGACCGTTACGACGCCATCGTCGCGGGGCCTGGCCTGGGCGGCGGCACCACGCCGACCCTGAACCAGTGGCCCGCGCTCGCGCTGCTCTGGCGTCGCTTTGAGCGCCCGATGCTGTTCGACGCGGACGGCCTGCCGTTCACCGACGTGGTGGCGGCCGGACCGCGCGTGATCACACCCCACGCGGGCGAGGCCGCGCGTTGGCTCGGCAGCACGGCGGAGGGGGTCGAGCGCGATCGGTTCGCCGCGGCGCGTAGGCTCGCCAAGCACGGCGCGGTCGCGCTGCTCAAGGGTCGGCACACGCTGATCGCGGACGACGGCTCGGTCGTCGTGAACCCCACCGGCGCGCCGTCGCTCGCCACCGCGGGGAGCGGTGACGTGCTGTCGGGCCTGATCGGCGCGCTGTTGGCGCGAGGCAGCGCCGCACGCGACGCGGCCGTGATCGGCGCGTGGGTTCACGGGCGCGCGGGCGAGTCGCTCGACGCCACCCGCGGCGCGTCCACCACCGCGTCCGACATCGCCGAAGGCATCGCGGACGTGGTGCGCGGCCTCGCGGCTACCGGTTGAAGCGGAAGACCGGCTCCAGATCCTCAAGCTCGTCGATCACGCAGTCGAGCTCGGTGATGATGCCGTTGTTGAACCCATAGACCCAGCCGTGCAGCGCCAGACCGCGCTGACGCCAGGCGCGCTGCACGATCGACGACTTGGCCAGGTTGCGCACCTGCTCGATGACGTTGAGCTCGGTGAGGCGGTTGGTGCGGGCCGTCGGGTCGGTGATCGCGTCGAGCTCCACGCGGTGACGTAGGTAGACCTCGCGGATGTTGGCCAACCAGATGTCGACCAGCCCGTAGTCCCGGTTGTCCATCGCCGCGGTGATGCCGCCGCAGCCGTAGTGGCCACACACGATGACGTGCTTCACCTCCAGCACCTCGACCGCGTACTGCAGCACCGACAGCAGGTTCACGTCCGTGTGCACGACGAGGTTGGCGACGTTGCGGTGCACGAAGATCTCGCCGGACAGCGTCTGGGTGATCTCGTTCGCGGGCACGCGGCTGTCCGAGCAGCCGATCCACAGGTAGTCGGGCTTCTGCCCGCGGGTCAAGTTGTCGAAGAAGTCGGGATCCGATGCAGACTTGGCCTTGGACCAGGCACGGTTCCCTTCCAACAGTCGCTCGTAGCTCTTGTCGGCCATTCACACTCCGTGTCGGCTCGAGTCGTATCCCTCGCTGCGCGCCGGGGACCAACGGTCGTTGATTTCCTTGACGCGGCGGCCCGGCGAGTGGAACTTGGGGCATGCACATCGTGATCCCGACCGCTGAAGCGCTGCGCGCCCTGGGCTACGCCTTGGGGCAGGTGGTGGAGCGCGGAGCGGCGATCGGCCTGACCGGAGACCTGGGCGCGGGCAAGACCTGCTTCGCGCAGGGGCTGGCCGCGGGCCTGGGGATCACAGGCCCCATCCCGTCGCCGACCTTCGTGCTGGTGTGCCGCTACGACACCGGCCGCCTGACGCTGTGGCACGCGGATCTGTACCGGCTGGAAAACCAGTCCGCGCTCGATCAGCTGGCGCTCGAGGAGGCGCTGGAAGCCGACGGCGTGGTCGCTGTGGAGTGGCCGGATCGATTCCCAGGCCTGCTCCCGGACGACCGCCTCGACGTGCGCCTCGACCACCACCCGGATGGGCGCGAGGTCACGCTCACCGCCACCGGGCCTGCCCACGCGGCGCTGCTGGAGCGACTCCGTGGCTAAGCGCCTGCACTTCGGGCCCGACCGGGAGCCCCCGCCCGCCGACCGTCGGGTGATGGCCCTGGGCGCGGCCTTTCTCGTGGTCGCGAGCCTGCTCATGCTGCGATCGCTGTGGAGCCCGGCAGCGCCCCAAGGGCAGCTGGTCGAGGTGCGCGGTGACGTCGCCCGGCCCGGCGTGTACGCCGTCGAGCCCGCCACGCTGTCCGCGGCCGTGGAGGCGGCGGGTGGGCTGACCGACGGGCTGCCCGACACGCCCCTGGCCCAGGGTGACGCGGTGCAGGTGGACGCGGACGGCGCGCGCGTGGTGCCCATGGGCGACCCGCTGCTCGTCGCGCTGCCGATCAACGTGAACGTGAACGGGGTCGAGGCGCTCAAGGTGATCCCCGGCGTCACGGACGACGTCGCCAGCGCGATCATCGCCGAGCGCGCGGCCCACGGACCATTCCACGACGTCGGCGATCTGAAGCGGGTGAAGGGGCTCGGAGGCGCCGCGCTCGACCGCGTCCGCCCCTTCGTGACCACGGGGACCACGGCGCCCAAGGGCTCGATCGACCTCAACACCGCCGACGCGCTCGCGCTGGAGTCGCTGCCCGGCGTCGGTCCGTCTCTGGCCGCGCGCATCGTCGCCGACCGGCAGGCGAACGGGCCCTACCGCGCGGTCGACGCACTCGATCGCGTGTCAGGCGTCGGCCCCGCGACCGTAGAGCGCCTGCGCGGCCGAGCGACGGTAGGGGGGAGCCCATGATCTACCTCGACCACGCCGCCACCAGCCCGATGCTCGACGAGGTGCGCGACGCCATGTGGCCCTGGCTCGGACGCCCGGCCAACCCGTCGTCCGTGCACCGCGCGGGACAGGCCGCGTTCACAGCGCTCGAGCGCGCCCGCGCCGAGGTCGCGGCGATGGCCGGCGCGGACCCGTCGGGCGTCGTGTTCACGTCCGGCGCGACCGAGGCGAACCACCTATTCCTCCGGGGTGCGTTCACCGCGCGGGAAGGTCGCCTGGTCACGTCGTCGATCGAGCACCCCTGCGTAAGCGCGGCCGCCGACGCGCTCTCAGCCGCGGGCGTGCCCGTCGAGCGCCTCGCGGTCGACGCGGACGGCGTCACCACGTTGCGCGCGCTCCCGCCTGACACCGCGGTGCTCTCGCTCATGGCGGCCAACCACGAGACCGGCGTGCGACAGCCCGTGGGCGGGGCCCGCTCGGCCGCGGACGCGGTGGGCGCGTGGCTGCACGTCGACGCGTCCCACGCCGCGGGGCGGGTGGACCTGAGCGCGGTCGACGCGGACGGGCTGGTGTTCTCGGCGCACAAGCTGGGCGGTCCGGTCGGGATCGGCGTGTTGGTCCTCCGCGACGGTGGCGCGTTCCCCCCGCTATTCGCGGGCAGCCAGGAGCGCGGTCGGCGCGCGGGCACCACCAACGTCGCGGCGGCGGTCGGGTTTGGCGTGGCGGCGCGGCTGGCGGCGTCAGCAATGGGCGAGCGCGTCTCCGGCTGGCTCACGCAGCGCGAGCGCTTGGAGGACGCGATCCGCTCGTGCGGCGGTCGTGTGGTGGGCGAGCACGTCCCGCGCGTGGTGACCACGGTGGCGGCGGTGTTCCCGGGCCTTCGCGGGGACGCGGTGGTGCAGGCGCTTGACCTGACCGGCGTGTGCGTGTCGGCGGGTGCTGCGTGCGCGTCGGGGAGCGTCGAGCCTTCTCCCACCTTGGTCGCTATGCGCGACCCGCAGCCCGACGGCATCGTGCGCTTCAGCCTTGGGCCCGCGTCCCAGCTCACCGACGTCGACGAGCTCGCCCGTGTTCTGCCCGCCGTGATCGATCGCCTGCGGCTCGCCATGACCTGGGACGGTTAGAGCGGGCGCTCAACCGGAGGATGACGTGGCGAAGCTCGGCGGTGAGGTGAAGCAGGTGTTCCGTTCCAAGGTCGACGCGGTCCGTACGCGCGCGGCGATCGCCGACCTGGACAAGATCACGGCGGCGACGACTGAGGCGACGAGCGCCCAGAAGATCGGCGCCGACACGCTCAAGTTTGTGCTCCAAGAGCAGAACCATGGTGTGGCGCGCTTTACGGGCCAGTACACCGTCCGCTACAGCACCGAGGGCGACGAGGTCGTCTGGCGCACGCTCGAGGGCAACATGGTGAACGAGGGCCGCGCCCGCGTGGTCGCGCGCGCAGACGGAGGCGCCGACGTCCACTGGACGCAGCGCATCGAGACCGAGGTGCCGGTCCCCGGCTTGCTCGCCCGGGCGTTGGCCCCGGTCGCCACCAAGATCATGGAAGGCAGCATCCAGGGCTACGTCGCGCGGCTGCTGGCGTCCGCGTAAGCGCGGCGTTGGCTGCCGATCGGCGTCAGCCGATCACTGCATGACACCCGAGGCGATGAGCGCGTCGTACTCGGGGCAGCCCGGCGTCCAGTAGTTCAGGCCATCCAGATCCGCCTTCGTCGTGTAGAGCACGAAGCCGCCGATCATGGCCTGCATGGCGCGCTGCTGCTCGCCGTCGTTGAACTTGCCATTGAACGGGTCAGGGCAGGCGATGCTGCAGATGCTGTCCTTCGGGTTCTCGAAGTCGCAGTGAGACGCCTCGGTGATCTTGTGCAGCTTGTGGTCCGGCGCGCGCAGGATCACGTCCTTGCCGTTGCCGGAGCTGTTGCAGGCGCCGGGCTCGCCACGCAAGCCCCACAGCGGGATGGTCAGGCCGGGCGCGGCCTGCTTGGCCAGGTTGCTGGTGTCGACCAGATCCAGCCCGAACGCGCCGATCGCGTCGGTGTCCGCCTTGGCCGCCAGGGTCGACGCGAGGCCGCCCGCCGAGTGGCCAATGTAGAGGATGGGGTGTCCGTTCGCGAGGGTGTCCGAGAACGCCACCAAGTCCTGGCCGTTCTTCACGTGGTCCGTGTCGAACGGGCTCGTGTGACACAGCGCCGGGGTGTAGACCTCAAAGCCCCACGACGCGAGGTAGCGTGCCCAGTCAGCCACCTTGGACGGATCCCGCGCGAAGCCGTGCGAGAGCACAATGACCTCGTTCTCCGGGTTGACGTCGGTCGGGGCGTAGCGCGACCAGTCCATGTCGCAGCTGGTGGGGCCCTTCACGGTGCCCTTGTTGACCGCGAACGGGTGCGGACCGACCTTGGTCAGATCGCCGATGATGCCATCGCCCGGCGCGCAGGTCGGGGCGCCGCCGCCGCCGCCGTCCGTGTCGGTTCCGCCGCCACCGCCACCGCCACCGCCACCGCTGCCTCCGCCACCACCGCCGTCGGTGTCGCCGTCGTTCGTCCCGCCGATGTCCGTGTCGGTGGTGTCGTCCGTGGTGGTCGGGTCTTCGCCGATCTTGACCGTTCCGCTGTCACAGCCGACGAGGAGGAGGGCGAGCAGGAGAGGGTGGCGCATATGCACTCCAAAGGGCGAGGCCCGTCTTATTACCACTCCGTATTGACGCCCGTGTCAACATTGTCTGGACAAAGCTTGTGCAACAGCCGCGCGCGCGTGCGCCCGTCCCAGCCCAACTCCAGCCGCCGCAGCGCGTGGCGCCGGACGTCCTCGGCGAGCGGAGCGTCGCCATCGTCGGTGCAGATGTCCGCGAGCAGGGCGGACGCCTCGACGAACGCGTCGGCGTCCATCGCGGACATGGCGGCGTCCTGGGCGCCACGGGCCAGGTCGCGGGCGGCGTCCAGGTGCTTCATGCGCCGACGCAGGGCTGCCAGCAGCACGATCAGCCGGGCACGCTCCGGCCCGGTCGCGCGATCCGCGTCTCGCGCGGCGATCTCCCAGGCCAGGTGCAGGTCGGTCGTCGGAGGCGCGGCGTCGAGCAGGGCGAGCACGGCAGTGGCCAACACGCGCCACGCGGCGGTCTCTGGCGCGCCCTCGCAGACGGCGGCCGCGAACGCCCGCGCGACGTCGTGCGTGGGCTCGTCGGGCCACGCGGCGGTGCGGTTCAGGTCTCGGATGGCGAGGTGCACGCGCACTGGATCGCCCAGGGTGGCGCTGGCGACGGCCCGGATCCAGGGCGTGTCGGGGGCGTCGACGCCGCGCACCAGGTCGAGCGCGTCCTGTGCACGGCCCTCGCGGAGGGCTTCGCGGGCGAGTTCTACGGCGGGGTGGGGAGGGTTGCTGTCCATCTCGGCAAGGTAGGCGAGCGCGCCCGGGGCAGCAAGGGCAGGCGGGTCGATCGTCCGGCGGCTAGGTTAGGCGGGTGAGGTCCGCGCGCATGCTCCGTCGACTCTCCCTGCTGGTGGCGCTGCTGTCGGGCTGCTCTCCCTGGACCGACGTGTCTCGGCCCGAGGACGCGCCCACCGGCTCGGTGCTCTCCCCGTCGGACGGCGCGATCGTCCCCGCCGGCCGGATCGAGCTGCTCGGCCGGGTCAATGACACCGAGGATCCGCCGGAGAACCTGTTCGTGGTGTGGTCGTTTGGCACGGCCGCCGACAACGGCTGGACGGACGCGTGCCAGGGGTTCGCGTCCAAGGGCACGGGCGAGACGCTCTGCGTGGGCGAGGTCGACCCGACCGTGACCCGGATCCGCATGCTGGTGAAGGACGTCGCGGGCTTTCAGCGCGTGGTGACCCAGGACGTCCTCGTGCGCGACGTGATCGCGCCGACCGTGACCCTCCTGCCGCGGACCGACGCCCACGTCTACGCCGAGACGCCGGTCACCGTGGAGGCGGTCGTCGGCGACGAGGACGGCACGCTTGAGGCGCTGACCCTGTCGTGGTCGTCCGACGTGACGGGCCCCCTCGACGGGCCGACCGTGCCGGACCCAGAGGGCCGCCTGCGCGGCACGGTGCTGCTGCCCGAGGGCTCGCACACGCTGACCCTGAGCGCGCGCGACGCCGACAACCTGCTCACGCGCGCCTCGGTCGCCCTGCACGTGGGGCCGCCCAACCTGGCGCCGACGGTGCGGATCGACGCGCCCACCCAGGACGTGGTCGTGGCGACCGGCGCGCCGCTCGATCTGCTCGGGGTGGTGTTGGACTCGGTCACGGCGCCGGAGGCGCTGGTCGCGACTTGGTCGAGCGATCGAGACGGCCCTCTGGGCACACCGACCCCCGACGCGCTCGGCGCCGTAGCCCTGACCGGCGTCCACCTGTCGAAGGGCGACCACACCCTGACGCTCTCCGCCACCGATGACGGCGGAGTTACGAGGGACGCGAGCGTCGCCGTGCGCGTGGACGATCCGCCGACGCTCGTGTTGGGCGGCCCGTCCGAAGGAGACGTGCTGGTCTGGCCTGCGCCGCTGAGGGTCGACGCCACGCTGACCGACTCGGTCTCGCCCAGCACGGAGCTGCGCCTGCGCGTCACCTCCGACCTCCTGGGCGAGCTGATGGACGTGGGCGTCGACTCCGCCGGGCATGTCGTCGCCGAGGTCCCGCTGTCGTTGGGCACCCACCTACTGACCTTTCAGGCGGTGGATGGATACGGGCTGGTCACCGGGCTGACACGCGCCGTGAGCGTGGTGGCGCCATAGGTCCGGTCTCGGTGGGGTGATGATGGCTTGGCTTCCTCCTGTCCAACACGACTTTCCGAAGTGCTGGGGCGTGAGCCGATGGGCGGGCTCGATCGTGCTGCGCGCGTGGGGTTGGGACATCGAGGGTGAGCTGCCCGCGACGTCCAAGGCGGTGCTGATCGCCGCGCCCCACACCAGCAACTGGGACTTCTGGTTCGCGCTGCTCGCAGGCTGGACCTACGGCGTGTCCATCCAGTGGCTGGGGAAGGACGCGCTGTTCCAGGGGCCGCTGGGGCCGCTGCTCAAGCTGCTGGGCGGCATCTCGGTCGACCGCAGCCGCAACCAGGGCTTGGTCACTGCGGTGGTGGAGCGGTTCGAGTCGGAGCCGAGGCTGCTGCTGATGGTGCCCGCCGAGGGCACCCGCGCCTACCGGGACTACTGGAAGTCGGGCTTCTACCACATGGCCCACGACGCGGGCGTGCCGATCATCCTGGGCTTCCTGGACTACCGACGCAAGCGCGCGGGCTTTGGTCCGGCGTTCGTCCCGTCGGGCGACCTGTCCCAGGACATGGACCGCATCCGCGCGTTCTACACGGGGATCTCGGGGAAGTACCCGGACCAGTCCAGCCGCATCCGCCTCAAGGGCGAGGACGGCGTCGACGAGGCCCGCGGCGCATGATCTGCACGACGACAAACGTAACGATCGGATACGCTCGCGCGCGCTCCGGAGAACCCCCATGCGTCGGCTGATCGCGACCCTCGCGCTGTGTAGTCTTGTGGGCTGCGGCATGTTCGACTTCACGTCGCCGCGGAAGCGCAACCGCCAGCTCACGCAGCCGGGCATGCCCCATCTGGCGGCGGGCGAGATCCCCGAAGGCTCGCCGCGCATCACCACCGACAAGGTCGACGGCCCGACGGTGGACCAGCTCCCTGCCGATCAGCCCGGCATGATCGTGCTGATCCTGCTCGACTCCGTGCGCGCGGATCACACGCACCTGTGCGGCGGCGACCGCCCGAACACGCCCGCGCTCGACGCGCTGCGCGACAAGGGTGCTGTGGTCTCCTGCCAGGCCTACGCGCCGGCCACGTGGTCGCTCCCGGCCCAGGCGTCGATCTTCACGGGCTTGGACCCGGATAAGCACGGCCTGGTCACGCGCGGCGCGCACCTCGACCCGGCCCTTCCTACGCTGGCGCAGGAGATGTCCACGCGCGGCTACCAGACGGTGCTGATCTCTGCGAGCCCGTTCTTGGGTGAGCCCACCGGCCTGCAGCGCGGGTTCCACGAGGTGCGCGTCGCGGAAGGCCTCACCAGCGAGTACCGCGCCGAAGGCGTGGTGAAGATGCTGCGCTACCTGATCGCGCAGGTCGACCCCAAGCGTCCCACCTTCCTGGTGCTCAACCTGTTCGACGCGCACGACCCGTACCCGGAGATCCTCGGCAAGGTGGATTGGGCCAAGCTGCAGGGCGCCGTCAACTTCGACGGGCCCGAGGGCGCGTCGGTCGACGCCACCAAATTCCTCGCGGGCGCCCTGCAGGGTCCGGCGAAGTCCGAGTACCTGGCGCGGGTCACCAACGGCTACGACCACGGCGTGTTCGTGGACGACGCCGTCGTGGGCAACGTGGCCCGCGTCATCGAGCGCTTCCAGCTCGGCAAGCACGGCCTGCGCGTGATCGTCACCGGCACGCATGGTGAGAACCTGGGCGATCACGACTCGCTGCGCCACAACGGCGTGCCTTGGGAGTCCGTGGCCCGCGTGCCGTTCTTGATGCTCGACTCCACCCAGAAGGGCACGCTCAAGCTGCCGGACGTGATGTCGACCACCGGCGCGTTCTACCTGGCGCGTGACGGCAAGCTCCCAGACCCGCCGTCGCCCGTGCAGTCTATGTCCTTTGACGAGGGCGGGCGCGCGGCCAACGCTTGGATGAAGGATGCCGTCGCCATCTGGCCCTCTGCCGGCCTCAAGCTCGTTCGCATGGACGGCAAGTCCCTGCGCTACGACCTGAAGGCGGACCCGAACGAGGCGAACGGCGCGCCCGTGACCGACGCGGCCGAGCTGGCGTCGCTCGACGCGCTCGCCAAGTCAGCGGCGGACGCCGAGGCGCGCGCGCTGACCGTCCCGCCCGACGAGGCCGTGTCCCAGCTGTTCGCGCGGCTCGGCGGCGCGGACTGACCGCAGGCTACGGCGCGTCGGTGTCCAGGTCGGTGTCGGCCGCGTAGCCGCCCTGCTCGTTGGCGGCCTTGAGCAGGGCGTACGTGATCGAGATCTTGGACTTGGGACTGGGCATCCAGCCGATCCTGCGGATGCTGTTCCGGACCGAGTCGTGGTCAAAGGTGAAGCAGTGGTCGAAGGCACGCTCCGCTCACGCGTCCGCGATGGGCGTGCCCGCATCTACGCTGTCGACGTCCCCGCCGTGCGACGCGCGCTGGCGGTCCTGCACGAGGATGTCGATGGTGCCCGGCACCGGCAGCTCGGAGAGGAAGTACTCCTCACGCATGCCGGTGGCGGCGAGGCCCAGCGCCTGCAGCACGGGGACCCAGCCGTCCTGGCAGATCGAGTAGATCTGGCCGCCCACGTCCTGCGCCACCTCGATGAAGCGGTCGCCGGGCGCGGCGTCGCCGGTGGCGCCGCGGCAGCCGTTGGGCTGGGGGCCGACGATCGCGTTGAACGTGACGGGCGTGTCCGCGTTGGGCTTGAGCGCGTGCAGCATGCTGCCATACCCGACGGTGGCGCGGTCGCTCTGGTCGTCCTCGTCGCCCACGATGACGATGTGCAGCGACGCGTCATCCCGCAGGAAGCTGGCGTTCCAGGTCTGGTGCTGCGGAGACGCCAACGTCACCGCGTTCCACATGGTCTGCAGGCCCTTCTCGTCGGACGAGCCCCAGGTGCCGATCCGCGCCATCTGGGCGAAGATCTCCTGCGGGTGGGGCGTGTCGGCGGTCAGGTAGTGCATGCCCGCGACCTGACGAAGAAGGCCGATCTGAAGTCCATCATCCGCGTCGGTCGTGATCACGCCCAAGTGCCAGTCCCGGCCCGAGCCGATGAAGAACTGGGCGAAGGCGTCGAACTGGGTCGCGATCTTCTCCTGCTCCTGCGACATGGAGCCGGAGTTGTCGATGATCCACAGCACGTCGACCTTGTCGGGCATCTGCTGGACGACGACGTCGGTGCGGCGTGGCGTCTCCAGCGAGGGTGTGTCGCCCCAGCTCACCAGGCCAGACGGGTCGAAGAGGTCGTAGTCCGAGCCCCGGCGGTCAGGGCGATCAGCAGGGCGAGGTGAGGGCGCACGGACAGCTCCGACCCGGGACGTGAATTCCCGGAGAGTGTGCGTTGCACCAGGCCGACGCCCACTGTCCACGCGCGCGCCAACCCTTGTGTAAGCTGTTGGAAAAGCGGGTCCCGGCCTCTCCGTGGAGGCCAGCTGGTCAGCCGCGGGCCTTCTTGGCGGTGCGCAGGTTGGTCTCGACCTCGCGCAGCAGCGTCTCCAGGTTGGCGCCGGTGCGATCGGTCGCGCTCACGCCCAACTGTACCGACACCTGAAAGCGCTTGCCCGACCCAGACTGGAAGGTCATCGCGCGGATCTTCTGCGCCACGCGCGTCAGGCGGGTGATGGCGCCGCTGCGGGACTCGCCCGGGATCGACACGGCGATCTGGTCGGAGCCCCAGCGCCCGACGATCGCGTCGTCGGCGAGCACGTCGACGATCGACGCGACCACGCCGGACAGCACTCGGTCGCCCGCGGCGATGCCATAGGCGCTGTTGATCTCGTGGAAGAAGTCCACGTCGAACAAGGCGCCGGCGAGCGCCTTCTGCCCGTCGCCGAAGGCGTCGCGCGTGGCGGAGAGGAAGGCCGCGCGGGTGAGCGCGCCGGTTGGGTCGGTCTCACGCAGGGCGCGCATGCGCTCGATGGTGGTGAGCACGCGGGTGACGAACTCGTCGTCCTGGAGCGGACGGTTGAGCACGCCGTCGGCGCCAGCACGGTACGCGGCCACGCGCAGCGACGGCGTGTCCTGCGTGGTCGTGAGCAGCACCGGCACGGTCGACCAGTCAGGCGCGGCGCGCACCTGACGGCAGATCTCGATCCCGGAGATGATCGGCAGCACCACGTCGGCGACGATCAAATCAGGGCGGATCTCGTCGAGCCGCTGCACCAGGCCGGCCGCGCTGGGCAGGTAGATCAGGGTCAGACCGTGCTTCGCGAAGAGCAGGCGCGAGCCCTCCCCAAACTCGGGATCATCGTCGATGAGCACAACGCGCGCGGGACGCCGCGCCCGCTGCTTCGTCAGGCGTGCGATGGCCGCGACGAACGCGTTCTCGTCGATCGGGAGCGGCACGGCGAACCGCGCCCCTTGTGCGCGCGCCGCGTTGGCGGACTGCGCGGCGTCGTTTCCGGACGGGACCATCAGCGCGATCGGCATCTCGGAGAGGCCGGGCTGGCGACGCAGCCACTCGGTCAGCAGCGACGTGCCACCATCGGGCAGGCCTTCGGTGAGCAGCGCCGCGTCGAACTTGCGGCGGATCGAGATGCGGACCGCCTCCTTGATCGAGCGCGCCGTGAGCAGGCCGATGTCGTGGCGCTCGCTGAAGTCGGCGAGCTTGCGGAGCAGGTCCAGGTCGGAGGCCACGGCGAGCACGCGCGTCGAGGCTTTCTCGAACTGATCGGTGGCGACGGTGGAGATGGCGGTCGCCGTCTCGGGCAGAGACGCGTCCATGACCTTGAGCAGCGTCTCGACCCTGTCCCACAGGGACTTGCTGCCAATGTCGCGGCGCCCGGCGAGCACCTCGTCGAGCGACACGGCCACCGCCTCTGCGGTCTCGGCGACGATTGGGAACGCCTGCTTACGGCACTCTTCCGCTAGCGATGCGGCCAGCCTGCGCGCCTCGGCGGCGTGCTTGCCGCTGCGCTGCGACTGGGCTGTCTCGGCGGCGACCGCGAGCTCCTCCACCCACCGCGCCAGCCGCTGCGCGAACTCGTTGCGCGACTTGCGCAGCGCGCCGCTCCACGACGCCGGCACGTGCGCCTCATCGTGCACCAGGCCGGGTTGGGCGCCGGGGATCGCGCGCGCCAGCCGGGTCTCGACCTCAGCGAAGTTCAGCGGCTTCATGAAGATGGCGCGCGGCGCGATCTCGCGGGACAGCTCCTGCATCTGCGCGTCGGTGACAAGCTCGGCGGTGTAGACGCACGAGCCGCGCCACCGGCCGCGGCGCAGCCGACGGAGCAGGTTCAGGCCGCCCTCGCTCGGCAGCGCGCCGTCCACCACGACCACGTCGAACTCGCGGGTCTTGAGCGCGGCCTCGGCGTGCGCCAGGTCCGCGAAGCCCTCGCACACGATCCCGATTCGTTCCAGCGCGACGCGCATCATGTTCCGAGAAAGCGGCTCCGGGTCCACCACCAGTCCACGCATCGCGACCTCCTGATCAGGGTTTTCGCACGCCTGTGATCCGCCACGTCCCCACGAGCGCGTTCGGGTCCACCTCGACGCCAAACGGCCCAGACAAATTCCCGTCGGCGACGACGTGGACGTCGACCGGCGTCATCTCGAAGCGCTCGTCCATCGCCCGGCACATGGGATCCAGGTACCCAGGGTGATCCAGCGCGTCTGTCAGGTCATATACGGAGCAGGTCCAGCGGGCGCATGGCTCCGCGTCGTCGGCGCACACCTGCTTCCACGGCTCGCGCCAGCAGGGCAGCGCCAGGTCGAGCGACATGTCGTCGGCGTTGCCAGGCCGCAGCCAGAACGGGCTGAATTCCAGCGAGCGCCCGTCGATCAGCCACCGGTCGATCGCGATCCCAGGCGTCTTCACCGGGTCCATGAACACGCCGCGCACGCACGCCAGCGAGCGGATCCAGAGCGCGCCGACGGCCTCGTCGGGGGCGGCGAGGGCGTCGGTCACCGAGATCGTCCGCGCGCCGCTCAGCGACACGTACTGCGGGCCGTAGACACGGTAGGTCCAGTCCCAGGTGGCGACGTCGACGCCAGGCGGCACGTCGCGCTCCGACAACATCACGCGCGCGCTGGGGTCGGTGGGGTCGGTCGCGGCCTTGAGCACCGCGTACTCCTGCTGCATCGGCCACACGTAGGACACCCACGCCAAGCGCGGCTCCAACGCGTACCACGCGACCGCGTAGGCGAGCGCCGGGGCGACCAGCTTGGACGCGCGACCGGTCGATGCCACCAGCGCCACCGCGGCCGCGATCGAGAAGGTCGCCGAGCTCGCGAGCGACGTGCGCGTGACCGTGGCGAACGTGTCGAACGCGCCGACGTAGGGGACGAGCGAGGCCACCAGACAGACCGCGAGCAGCAGGCCCTCCGCGGTGGACGCGAACGCGGCGACGGCGGCGCCGACGAGCGTGAGCGCGATCACCAGCGGATCGGTCAGGCGCGGGTCCGTCATCCCGTGGATCGCGACAAGACGCTCCCATCCGTACGCCGGGCCGGTGAAGGCGCCGGCCAAGAAGCCCGGATCATGACCAAGGATGGGGAGCTGCCGGTACACCCCGTACACCATCGCACCGATCAAGGGTGCCGCGATCCAACGCCACCGGCGGTGGCGCGTGTCGACGCGGAGCGCCCAGCCCACGGCGGCGAACAGCAGCACCACGCTGGCGGCCTTGAACACCAGCCCGAGCGGCTCCACGCGCTGCGCGTTCTGCACCAGCGCCTGCCCCGACGCCTGCGTGAACATCGGCACGCCGGTGACCGCCGTGATCGAGCGGAACAGCTGCACGCGCGGCACCAAGAGCACCGCGCAAACCGACAGAAGCACCGCCAGACGGACCAGCGGTATCGTCTCGCGCCACGGGCGCGTGCGCCGCGCGACGACCCACGCGATCATCGTCGCAGGCACGATCCCAAACGCCTCGCCGCGGCACTGCAGCGCGATCATCCCGCAGACCAGCGTGAGCACCAGCGTTCGCGTTCGAGCGCCGACAAGCCATGCCTCCAGCGCGATCAGCGCGGCGGAGAGTGACGCGACGAAGGAGACGAACGGGCTGGGCGTGGGCGCCAGGCGCAGCAGCGCCGGGTGCAGGCCGAAGAGTAGCGCCGCCGCGATCCCCAGCTCCGGTCGACCGCTCCCCGCCGCCGCGACCAGGCCGACCAGCGCCACCGCGCCCAGCGCGACCCAGGTCGAGAGCACCTCGGTGTCCACGTGGCCGCCGGTGAGGAAGCGGAGCGTGCGAAGCAGCGCCACCGGGGCGAACCCATGCACCTCGCCCAGGCCCGCGGGCAGATCCCACGCGCCGTGGTCGATCGCGGCGATCGTGCCGAAGTCATGGTTGTTGGTCGACCACGGACCGGGCACCGAGTGGGCGCCGATCACCGACGACACCAACCCGAGCACCAAGGCTAGCCCCGCCACGCCGTACAGCGTGGGGCGGAGCACGCGGCGCAGATCCTTCCACGAGATCAGCGCCAGGAGCGGCGCCAGCGTCAGCAGGCCGTAGAGCTCGAGGAACGCTCGAGCCGTAGGTGCGGACGCTGACGACCAGCTCATGCGTGCGGCCGCACCGTCGTCGCTTCGGGCGCCGCCGACCCTGCGTCGAGCACGTCGCTCGCGTCGGCGCCGCCGTCGTCCTCAGGCTTGAGCACGATGAACTCGACGCGGCGGTTCTTGGCGCGGCCCGTCTCGTCGCCGTTCGGCGCGATCGGGTAGCGCTCGCCGTAGCCGCGCGCGAGCAGGCGTGTGGACTCGATGCCGTGGTCGATCAGATACTGCCGAACCGCGAGCGCGCGACGCTCGGACAGGTCCTGGTTGTACGCGTCGGATCCCTGGCTGTCGGTGTGGCCTTCGACGCGCAGGCGCACGATCTCCGGGTGCGCGAGCACGACACCCTTGACCGCGTCGAGCACGGGGAACGACTCCTCCTTGATCCGCGCCTCGTTGAAGTAGAACAGGATGGTGTCGGTGATGACGATCTTGTTCCCCTCTAGCGTGGCCTTGGTCTCGTCGGGGCAGCCGTCGTCGTCCTTGAAGCCGTTGAGGGTCTCAGGGGCGCGCGGGCACAGGTCCGCCACGTCCAGGATGCCGTCGCCGTCGTTGTCCGCGTCGGGGCAGCCGTCCTCGTCTTCAAAGCCGTCGCGGTCTTCGGCCAGCTTGGGGCACTTGTCCGCCACGTCCAGGAGGCCGTCGGAGTCCGAGTCCGCGGCGTCCTCGGGGCAGCCGTCCTCGTCGGCGTCGCCGTCAAAGTCCTCGGCGTCGAGCGGGCAGTTGTCGCGCGTGTCGGGGATGCCGTCGCCGTCGTCGTCGTTGTCCGGGCAGCCGTCGTCGTCGACGTTGCCGTCACGGTCTTCCGCGTCGTTCGGGCACTCGTCGACCGTGTCGGGCACGTGGTCGCCGTCGTTGTCGGGGTCGGGGCAGCCGTCCTCGTCCTTGTACTGGTCGACGTCCTCGGGCTGCTTGGGGCAGTCGTCGTGGGCGTCGTCCACGCCGTCGCGGTCGCCGTCGTCGTCCGGGCAGCCGTCCTCATCCTCGTCGCCGTCCGCGTCTTCGGCCTTGGAGGGGCAGTGGTCGGCCAGGTCAGGCACGCCGTCGCCGTCGTTGTCCAGGTCGGGGCAGCCGTCGAGATCTTCGAAGCCGTCCATGTCCTCGGGATCCTGGGGGCAGGCGTCGGCCGCGCCGCGGATGCCGTCGCTGTCCGGGTCAGACCGGGTGATCGGCAGGTAGGACAGGCCCAGAAAGCCGCGCGCCGCGGGGACGCCTGGCGTGGCGGTGAGGCCTGCGCCGCCGCCCAGCACCATCGCAAAGCCGGTCGGCGTGGTGAGCAGCAGGTTGGCGTTCGCTTCGAGCCCGGTCAGCAGCGACTCGGTCACGAGCGTGCGCGTGATCTTCTTGCGACCCGGGCCCACGATCGAATTGCCGTTGAGCTCGGCGTTGAGGCGAAGCCAGTCCGGCACCAGCGTGAAGCCGGCGCCTGCGCCGTAGACGACCTCGTCATCGATGGCGACGTACGGGCCGAGCCGCGCGCTGCCGACCTTGACCTTGTACCCGGCGAACGCGGCCAGGTGCGCGGGGCCGATCACGCCCGACATCGCCACGCGCGCGCCGAACGTCGGCACGCCGTCGGTCAGCAGGTAGCGCTTGAGGCCCGTGGGGGCGGTGACGAACGGGGTGATCGTCATGCCGACGCCGTCATCGTCCTCTGAAAGCGGCCGGAAGCCGAGCTCCAACGCCAGGTCGCCGTATGCGAGCGACGTGTCCCGCGGGCCAGCCCAGGTGTCCAGGCCTACGCCGGTGGCGGCGAACTGGAGCGCGGGCGCCGACAGCGCGATCTGGAACCACGGCTTCACGCCCACGGCCGCGCGCAGGTGGAGGGCCGTGAGGTGCTCAATGGCCGCGGAGTCGCGGATGAGCGTGTCACGCACCTGGAAGCTGCGCTGGAGCGGGCGCCACCCGTAGTCGGCGATCGCGTCGAATGAGAAGCGAACGCTGTCGAGCTGACGGCCGGAGTAGATCGTCACGAAGCCCGACGACAGGCCGCTCGGGGCGAAGCGCTGCACGTTCTCGGCGGGGACCAGGGGCGCGGCCTTGGCCACGGGGCCCACGAGCATCGCGCCCGCGAGCAGCGACACGATCAGAGGTTGATGACGCCTCCGACGCGACAACAGACCCAGGGCGAGCAGCGCGCCCAAGCCGAGGGCGGCGGGCACGGGGCTGGTGCCGCACTGCACGGTGCGCCCGCCAGAGGGCATGAACGCGGCCGTGTCTTGGCTGGAGTCAGTGTCTTGGTCGCCAGCGGCGAGCGCGGCGGGTGCTGTGGCCAGCCACGCGGTGCACAGGAGAAGGACCGGACGCATGAAGATTCCTCGGAGGGGGTGGAGGGGCCGCGGTCAGTCCGCGTAGAGGCCCTCGATGATGTCCTTGTACTTCGCGTTGACCACCCGGCGCTTGATCTTCTGGGTGGGCGTGAGTTCGTCGGTCTCGGCGCTGAAGTCGCGGGCCAGGATCGCGAACTTTCGGACGTGCTCCACGCGGGCGAACGCGGGGTTCACCGCCTCGTCCACGCCTCGCTGGATCTCCGTGCGGATCTCCGCGAGCGTGTGCAGGCTGTCGGTCGGCAGGCCGCGGGCCGTGGCGAACGCGGCGGCGGCCTCGGCGTCCAGGGTGACCAGCGCGGTGATGTAGTTGCGGTTGTCGCCGATCACCACCGCCTGGCTGACCAGCGCCAGGTCCTTGAGCTTCGCCTCGATGTTCACCGGCGTGATGTTCTTGCCGCCCGAGGTGATCAGGATGTCCTTCTTGCGGCCGACGATAGACAGGAAGCCGTCCGCGTCGATCTTGCCCAGGTCGCCGGAGTGCAGCCAGCCGTCCAACAGCGTCTCGGCGGTGGCTGCCTCGTCCTTGAAGTAGCCCTTGAAGACGTTCGGGCCGCGCACCAGGACCTCGCCATCGTCGGCTATGCGCAAGTCGCAGCCGGGGATCGCCGGACCGACGGTGCCGTAGCGCGTGCGCCCGGGGACGTTGAACGACGTCGGGCCGCAGTCCTCGGACTGGCCGTAGACCTCGTGGATCACGATGTCCAGACCGGAGAAGAACTCCAGCACCGCGGCCGAGATGGGCGCCGCGCCGCTGATCCCAAAGCGGGTCTTGTCCAGGCCAAGCAGGCCCTTCACCTTGGAGTAGAGGAGCCTGTCCGCCAGCTTGTACTGAACACCAAGCCACGCGCCCGGCGAGCGCCCTGCGTTGCGCTCGGCGTTGACCCGACGGCCCACGTCGGTGGCCCAGCGGGCGATCGCGCCCTTGACGCCGGTGGCCTCAGCCAGACGCGCCGACAGCTTGGCGTGCATCTTCTCCCACACGCGGGGAACGCCGAACAGGATGGTCGGCCGCGCGGCCTGCATGTCCTCGAGCAGCGTCTCCATGGAGCGCGCGTACCAGATCTCGTAGCCGATGGTGACGGCCGCGTGGATCGAGAACATCTGCTCCGCGATGTGGCTGAGCGGCAGGTAGGAGACCATGCGGGTCTCAGGCGGCACGCTGCAGATCTGCGCCGCGATCTTGGCCGTGTGCGTCAGGTTGCGGTGCGTGAGCATCACGCCCTTGGGGTTGCCCGTGGTGCCCGACGTGTAGATCAGTGTCGCGGTGTCGTCCTCGTTCAGGGCATTCAGGCGGCGCTCCACTTCGGAGTCCGACACCGTCTCTTCCTTCGTGAGGAAGGTGTCCCAGTCGAGCACGCGCACCGGCGTGGGCGCGTCGATCACGCGCGAGATGGGCCCTGGGCCGCGCATCACGATCACGTGGCGAAGGTTGGGGGTGTGCGCCACGCGCGACTCCACCTTCTGGAGCTGCGTGAGGTTCTCGACGACGACCACGCCCGCCTCAGCGTGCGCGACCACAAACGCGACCTCCTCCGAAGAGCAGGTGGCGTAGATCCCAGCCGGGACGGCGCCGACGGCCATCGCCGCCACGTCCGCGATCACCCACTCCGGGCGGTTGTTGCCCAGGATGCAGATCGTGTCGCCCGCCTTCACACCCAGCGCGATCAGCGCTCGAGCCGTCCGCCGAACCTCTTGTCCGTAGGTGCTCCAATCCGTGCTCGCCCAGGTCTTGCCGTCGAAGTGACGGTAGGCTGGCGCGCTGGGTTGTCTTTGGGCGTTGGCGAACAGCTGCGCAGGGATCGAGTTGATCATGGCCTCTCCGGTCGGCCAGGTTCGTCCCTGGGCCCCCGGGGAGGATGCTAGCACGTTGCTGGGGCCGGTTCGCGGGTCAGATCTACCGACCGTACCCGACCTTGCGGAGACCCTTCTCAGTGCGGGTCCACTCGGGCACGACCTTCACAAACAACTCAAGGTAGACCCGGCACTCCAGCAGCTCCGTGATGTCCTTCCGGGCCAGGGTGCCGATGCGCTTGATCATGTCGCCGCCCTTGCCGATCAGGATGGGCTTTTGCGCGTCGCGCTCCACGATGATGGCGGCGTGGATCTTGACCAGATCGTTGGTCTCGCGCTCCTCCTCGTTGAACACCTCGATCTCCACGGCGCAGGCATAGGGGATCTCCTGCTCGGTGAGGTGGAAGATCTTCTCGCGGATGATCTCGGCGACCATGAAGCGCTCGCTCTGCTCGGTCCAGTGGTCGAGCGGGTAGAGCGCGGGGCTCACGGGCAGCTTGGCCTCGATCTCGCCGATCAGCGCGGGCAGCCCGTCGCCCTTGAGCGCGGACATCGGGACGACCGCCAGCAGGTTCAGGCGCTTGGACAGCGCGTCGATCACCGGGAGCAGCAGGGGCTTGGAGACGGCGTCGATCTTGTTCGCGACCAGGATCACCGGGCGGCCAGCGCGGGTCAGCATCTCCACGATGGCGTCCACGGCAGCGTCAGACGGCTCCTGCGAGCGCTCGGCCCGGGGCACGAGCACCGTCATGTCCTCAACCCAGCACACGACGTCCACGTCGGAGATGGCGGACTCGGTCTGCTTGACCATCGCCTTGTTCAGCTCGGTCCAGGCCTTGTGCAGGCCGGGCGTGTCGACGAGCACGAGCTGGCTGTGGTCGGTCGTGTGCACCCCGACGATGCGGTTGCGGGTGGTCTGCGGCTTGGGCGAGGTGATCGCCAGCTTGGCGCCCAGGATGCGGTTGAGCAGCGTGGACTTGCCGGCGTTCGGACGGCCGATCAACGCCACAGTGCCACATCGGAACGTCGGATTTTCGTCGGTCAACCGACCTCCTGAAGGGTGGGGCTCGCACGGGGGACCGCGGCTGGCGGTGTGCCTGCGTCGCGCGGGACCTGTTTGGTCTCGCCGCGTACGGCGTGCGTGAAGCCCGAGGCGCGCCCTCTAACCGGTCCACGCCCGACGTGGGGCAGGGGGCTCTACGGCGCGTCGGGGCTTGGCTCGGCGGCGGGGGCCTCGGCCGCAGCGGCGATCGCCTCGGAAGCCTCGGCAGCGGCGGTCGCCTCGGCCTCGGAGGCCGCTTCGGAGGCCTCGCGCTCCAGGATGACGATCGCGAGCTGCGCGGCGTTCTTGCGGGCGTCGGACTTGCTGCGGCCGTCACCTGTCGTGATCTTGCGCTTGGCGACCATGACGTGGGCGATGTGCCGCCGCGCGTGGTCCGGGCCGCTCTCCTCAAACTGGTAGTCCGCGTCGACGCCGAACCACACGCGGGTCAGCTCCTGCAGCCGGTTCACCGGGTTCTTGACCGGGCCGTCCGCGGCGACGGCGACGAGCGGCGCCAGCACGGTCTCGGCGAAGGCGCGGGTGGCGTCGAACCCGCCGTCCACGAACAGCGCGCCGAACAGCGACTCGACGATGTCCTCCAGCAGCGCGTCGGACGCGGGACCCTCGCGCAGGTGGCCGCGACCGCGCCACACCAGATCGCCCAAGCCCAGCTCGCGGCCCCGCATGCCCAGGCGCGTGGTGTCGATCACACGCTGGCGCAGGTCTGTGAGCATGCCCTCCTGCGCGCCCGGGTGTGCTTCGAACAGGCGGACGGCGGCGTGCATGTTCACCAGCGCGTCGCCGAGGAACTCCAGCCGCTCGTAGTCGCGGACGCCGTGCTCGTTGGAGTACGAGGCGTGTGTGAGCGCGTCGAGCACCGCCGACGGGTCGCGGAAGGTGTGGCCGGTCATCGCCTCCACGCGGGCGACGCGCGCGACCTCCTCCTCCACGGGCCGTGTCACGCCGCCACCGACTTGCGGATCCAGCCGCCTCCCAGCACGCGGTCGCCGTCGTAGAACACGGCCGCCTGACCTGGCGTGACCGCGCGCAGCGACTCCAGCGCCCGCACCTCCACCTGACCGTTGGCCGCGGGGTGTAGGGTGGCCGCAGCCAGGGCGCCTCGATGACGGATGCGCACGGTGACCACGCGGTCGGGGTCGGGCTGCTCGAACCAGTTGCAGCCGCCGACGAGCATGGTCGGCACGCTCAGCCGGTCCGCGGGGCCCACGACGACGCGGCGCGTGTCGGGCTCGACGCGGAGCACAAAGCGCGGCTCCCCGAACGCCACGCCGACGCCGCGCCGCTGGCCCACCGTGAAGCGCGCATAGTCGTCGTGCTGGCCCAGCACCTGGCCGGACTCGTCGACGATGTCGCCCGCGCCGTCGCGCTCGGGCTGCGCCTCGCGGATCAGGCGCGCGTGGTCGCGCTCGGGCAAGAAGCACACGTCCTGGCTCTCGCTCTTCGACGCAGTCGGCAGGCCCAGGCGCTCCGCGTGGCCGCGCACCTCGGGCTTGGTCATGCCGCCAAGCGGGAACAGCGTGTGCTCCAGGGCCTTGGGCGTGACGGGGAACAGGAAGTAGCTCTGGTCCTTGTCGCGATCGGTGGCCATGCGCAGCCCGATCGGCGTGTGGTCCACCTGCGCGTAGTGGCCGGTCGCCAGGTGCGACGCGCCCAGCGCCAGCGCGCGCTGCAGCAGGACCCGGAACTTGAGCACGCCGTTGCAGTGCACGCAGGGGTTCGGCGTGCGCCCGGCGATCCACTCGGACGTGAAGGTGTCGATCACGGCGCGCTGGAACTCTTCGCGCAGGTTCACCACGTAGAAGGGGATGCCCAGCCGGTCCGCCACGGCCCGGGCGTCGAGCGCGTCGTCCAGTCCGCAGCAGGTGCCGGACCCCTGGACCGTCGGCGCGTCGTGCAACTTCATGTGCACGCCGATCACGTCGTGGCCCTGCTCCACGAGCAGACCCGCGGCGACCGAGCTGTCCACTCCACCGCTCATGGCGACCACGATCCGCGTCAACGGCACCCTCCGCGCGCTGGGGTACCGCGGCGCGGCCCTTCAGGCACGGCGTGGCGGTGAGGACCTCAATCGGATACTTGGGCCGCGGAAACGGGCCGCTACACTGGCCTCTCCAGGTGAGCGCCCCGTGTCTCTGCCCCTCGTCGCCATCGTCGGACGCCCGAACGTTGGCAAGTCGACGCTCTTCAACCGTCTCGTCGGCTTTAAGAAGGCGGTCGTTCACGATCGCCCCGGTGTCACCCGCGACCGCCTGTATGAACAGGCGGATCTGCTCTCTCGCCGCGTGATGCTGATCGACACCGGCGGCCTTGAGGCCCGTCCAGACACCGAGATGCTGATCGCCATGCGCGCTCAGACCCTCGTCGCGGTGGAAGAGGCGGACGTGCTGGTGTTTGTGGTCGACGGCCGCGCCGGCTGGACCCACGCCGACGGCGAGGTGGCGGCGCTGCTGCGCCACACCAACCGGCCCGTGGTGCTCGCGGTCAACAAGATCGACGGCGCCCGTCACGACGACCTGGTCCACGACTTCTGGTCGGTCGGCATCCAGCCCATGTTCGCGATCTCCGCCGAGCACGCGGGCGGCATCTACGACCTGGTCGAGGCCATCTGCGAGCGCCTGCCCCCGGCGGGTCCCGAGGAGGTCGATGAGGAGGAGGATCCGTTCGCGGAGCCGCCTGAGGTTCTCCTCGACGAAGACGGCGAGCCGATCAACCCGGCGCTCGTCGTCGTGCCCGGCCCCATCCGGATCGCGGTGATCGGCCGCCCGAACATCGGCAAGTCCACGCTCATCAACCACCTGCTGGGTGAAGAGCGCCACCTGGTCATGGACCAGCCCGGCACCACCATGGATCCGGTCGACTCGCCCATTCGGGTGGGTGACCAGGACTACGTGCTGGTGGACACCGCCGGCGTGCGCAAGCGCGCCCGCATCGACGACGCCCTCGAGCGCTTCGTCAGCCTGCGCTCCATCCAGGCCATCGAGAAGTGCCACGTCTCGCTGTTGATGATCGACGCGACCGAAGGCATCACGGACCAGGACGCCAAGCTGGCGCAGCTCGTGATCCAGCGCGGCCGCGCGCTCATCCTGCTGTTCAACAAGTGGGATCTGGCCAAGAATATCGAGGACATTGACAGCCGCCGCATCGGCGAGGCGATCGAGCAGCACCTCCCGCACGCCACCTGGGCGCCGTACCTGTTCATCAGCGCCAAGACAGGCAAGGGCCTGTCGCGCATCTTCCCGCTGATCCAGAACGTGTACGAGGGCTTCAACCGCCGCATCACCACGTCCAAGCTCAACCGCTTCCTGGAAGCGGCCTTGGCGGCCTACACGCCTCCGCAGGTGCATCACCACCCGGTGCGCATCTACTACATGGCGCAGACGCGCATCCGTCCGCCGACCTTCGTGGTGTTCGCGAACACCCCGGAGGGCGTGTCGGCCGCCTACCAGCGCTACCTGAACAACCAGCTCCGCGAGGCCTTCGGGTTCCACGGCGCGCCGCTCAAGCTGCACATCCGCCGTCGCCGCAAGCTGTCCGACGCGGACGAGCCGTAAGGCCGGGGTCGCCGTGCGCATCCGCATCCTCGAAGACGCGGTCATCGATCGCATCGCCGCGGGTGAGGTGGTCGAGCGCCCGGCCTCGGTGGTGAAGGAGCTGGTGGAGAACGCGCTGGACGCGGGCGCCACCCGCGTCGAGGTTCGGCTCGGGCAGGGGGGCGCGTCGCTCATCCAAGTGCGGGATGATGGCTCGGGCATGGATCGCGAGGACGCGATGCTCTGCCTGGAGCGCCACGCCACGTCCAAGATCCGCAGCGAGGCCGACCTGGTGGGCGTGCGCACGCTCGGGTTTCGCGGCGAGGCGGTCCCGTCGATCGCGTCGGTGTCGCGCTTCCAGATCCGCACGCGCCGCGCCGAGGACGAGGTGGGCACCGAGGTCCGCGTGGACGGCGGCACGCTCGAGCACGTGGGCCCCGTGGCCGCGCCCGTCGGCACCGAGATCACGGTCCGCTCGCTCTTCCAGCACGTGCCCGCGCGCCGCAAGTTCCTGCGCAGCGCGCAGACCGAGGTCGAGCACTGCGTCGAGGCGCTGGTGCGTCAGGCGTTGCTGCGGCCCGACGTCGATTTGGTCGTGCTCCATGACGGGCGTGACCTGCTGCGTGCGCCCGTCACCCCCGATCCGCTGCGTCGCATCGCCGACCTGCTCGGCAAGGACGCGGCGCTGCTGGTGCCGGTCTCGCACACGGCGGCGGGGATCTCCGTGAACGGCCACGTGGCGCCCGTCGGCCTGCACCGGCCTTCGTCCACCGGCGCGGTCTACACCTACGTCAATGGGCGCTTCGTGCGGGACGCGGTGGTGCGCCGCGCGATCACCGAGGCCTACCGCGGCGCGCTGCCGCAGGGCCGCCACCCGATCGTCGTGCTGTCGATCGAGGTCCCCGGCGACACGCTCGACGTGAACGTCCACCCGGCCAAGACCGAGGTGCGCTTTCGCAACCCGTCGGAGGTGGTGCGCGTCGTCGGCGCCGCGCTGCATGAGGCGCTACACACGCGCCACACGCGGTCACGCCCCGCCGACGAGCCCGAGCAGCCGCTGCTCGTGTCGCCCACCTGGCGGGGCGGATCGCCGGATCCGTCGCCGTCGCTGACGCGCGCCTACACCCGCCCGAGCGCGCTGCCGCCCGAGCTGGATCAGGTGTCGATCGTGCCCGATCCGACGTCCGGCGTGGATCAGGTGTTGCTGACGCCTGCGCGCGCCGCGCTGGGGCAGCAGCCGGTGCTCTCCGAGGTGCCGCTCGGATGGTCGGAGACGGGACAGGAAGCGCCACCAGCTCCACGCGCCCCAACGAACCAGTCGCCGTACGGCACCGCCGCTCGCTCCGCGACCAAAGCGGCGCCCCCCTTGACGGCCGCGCCGCGCGTCGAGCTGCTGCTCCGGCTGGGAGACGTCGCGCTCGTGCAGCGCGGAGACAGCTCCTGGCTGGTCGATCTCGCGGCGCTGGCGTCGGCATCGGCATCGGCGCTGCTCGCGGTTGAGCCGGTCGACTCGGTGCCGCTGCTCTTGCCCCACACGGTCGAGCTGGGTCGGGCCGACGTGTCTCGGGTGATCGCGGCCGCCGAGTCGCTGTCCGCGCTGGGGGTCGACGTCGGGGCGCTGGGACCTGGGTCGCTCGCCGTACTGGCCATGCCCACCAACCTGCCCAACCTGTCGTCGGGCGCGGCGCTGGCAGCGGCCGCGTCGGCGTTGGCCTCGGGGCGTCCGCTGCTCCAGGCCCTGGCCGCGGCGGTCCGCGCGCCCGCGTCCGACGCCGGCGTGGCGTCGCTGCTCGCGGATCCGGCCTTTGAGGCGCACGCCCGCCCCTTGAACGAGGCCGACCTGCGTCGGCTTCTGGAGGGCTAGAGCGTGGTGGACGATCGGCCGGTGGTGTTCGCCCTGACGGGCCCGACCGCGTCGGGCAAGACGGACGCGTCGATCGCGGTCGCCGAGCGCTTTGGCGCGACCATCCTGTCCGCGGACGCCATGCAGGTCTACCGCGGGATGGACATTGGCACGGGCAAGGTGACGCCCGAGCAGCGCGCGCGGGTCCCGCACGAGGGTCTAGATCTGGTCGACCCGGACGAGGGCTTCGACGCGCTCGACTTCATGGCCCTGGCCGACCGGCTGATCGCCACGCGCAGGCCGCTGATCGTGTGCGGGGGCACGTCGCTCTACCTGCGATCGCTGCAGCGCGGGCTGGTGAGCACGCCTCCGGTCGATCCCGCGCTGCGCGCCGAGATCGAGGCGATGCCCGACATGCATGGGCCGCTCGCCCAGGTGGACCCGGTGCTGGCCGCCCGCCTGCACCCTAACGACCGAGTACGCCTGCTGCGCGGCCTGGAGGTCTTTCGCCAGACCGGCCAGCGCCTGTCTGAGCTTCAAGAGGCGCACGCCAAGGAGCCGGACCGGGTGAGGTTGGTGGGCCTGCGCTTGGACCGGGATGACCTGGATCCGCGCATCGACGCGCGCGTCCTCCAGATGGTCGACGAGGGCTACGTGGACGAGGTCCGGCGCCTGCTCGACCGCGGCTACACGCCCGACCTCAAGCCGATGCGTTCGCTGGGCTACCGCCACCTGTCGGACCACCTGCTGCACGGCCTGCCGCTCGAAGAGGCCATCCGCCGAACCCAGCGCGACACGCGCAGCTTCGCCCGCAAGCAGCGCACCTGGGCCAACCACATCCTGTTCCCCCAGGTGACCCAGCACCACCTGGACGTGGCGATGCGCGCCGCGGAGGCCGTGTTCGGCGGGTGAGGGCCGGTCGTCGGGCGGCGGCGCATGGACGGCCGATCCACCGGTGCGATAGGGCGGCACACCCGGAGAGCCCTCATGGATCTCGTCCTCGACTTCGAGCGACCGATCGCCGAGCTGCGGCACCAGATCGACGCGCTGCGCGACGTGCACGCTGGCGGCCACGAGGTCGACATCCAGGCCTCGATCACCCACCTGGAGGGTGAGCTGGCCGAGCTCCAGACGCGCATCTTCTCGCGCCTCACGCCCTGGCAGCGCACCCAGCTCGCGCGCCACACCGGACGTCCGTTCACGCTCGACTACATCGAGGGCCTGTGCACCGAGTGGACCGAGCTCCACGGCGACCGCGGCGGCTTTGACGACCATGCGATCGTCTGCGGTCTGGCGCGCTTCCGAGGGCAGTCGGTGGTCGTGATCGGCAACCAGAAGGGCCGAAAGACCCGTGAGAACCTGGTCCGCAACTTCGGCATGGCGCGCCCTGAGGGCTACCGCAAGGCGCTGCGCGTGATGAAGCTCGCCAACGACTTTGGCCTGCCGATCCTCACCTTTGTGGACACGCCGGGCGCGTACCCCGGCGTCGAGGCCGAAGCGAACGGCCAGGCCGAGGCGATCGCCCGCAACATCATGGAGATGGCGCGCCTGAACGTCCCCGTCGTCACCGTCATCGCGGGCGAGGGCGGCAGCGGCGGCGCGCTGGCCATCGCGGTCGCCAACCGGGTGCTGATGCTGGAGAACGGCGTGTACTCGGTGATCTCGCCGGAGGGCTGCGCGGCGATCCTCTGGCGCGACCGCGCCGAGGCCCCGAGAGCGGCCGAGGCCTTGGGCATCACCGCCCGCGACTGCCTCAAGCTGGGCGTGATCGACGAGCTGATCGAGGAGCCGATCGGTGGCGCGCATCGCCACCGCGCGGCCACCATCCAGCGGGTGGGGGACGCGATCGCGTCGCACCTGAACGCGCTGAAGGACCTTTCGCCAGAGCAGATCCGCGCCGATCGAGAGCAGCGCTTCCGCAAGCTCGGGCGCTTCATGGAGGGCGCGTGAGCGATCTGGAAGTCTCCCCGCGCGGTCCGCTGCGCGGTGAGGTCGAGGTGCCTGGTGACAAGTCGGTCTCGCACCGCTCGCTGCTGATGAACGCGCTGGCGCACGGCGACGCGCGCGTGCGCGGCCTGCTGCGCGGCGAGGACGTGATGTCGTCCATGCACGCCGTCCAGGCGCTCGGCGTCACGGTCGAGGACGACGGCGTCGAGGTGATCGTGCGCGGCAAGGGCGCCCTGCGCGAGCCCGCCAACGTGATCGACTGCGGCAACTCTGGCACCACCATTCGCCTGCTGGCGGGCATCCTGGCGGCCGAGCCGTTCTTCACGGTGCTCACGGGCGACGCGTCGCTGCGCTCCCGCCCGATGAAGCGCGTCGCGGGCCCCCTGCGCGAGATGGGCGCCCGCATCGACGGGCGCGACGGCGGCGATCGCGCGCCGATCGCCATCCGCGGCGGTGACCTGGCCACCAAGCCCTTCGATCTCGCGGTCGCTTCGGCCCAGGTGAAGACCGCGCTGCTGCTTGCGGGTCGCAGTCAGGGCATCGCCGTGCGCGAGCCCGAGCGCAGCCGCGACCACACGGAGCGCATGCTCGTGCGGATGGGCGCGGACCTCAAGCTCGACGGGGAAGGCTGGTGGCGCCTGGCGCCTACGCCGCGCCTGGACGCGCTCGACGTGGACGTGCCCCGCGACCTGTCCTCGGCCGCCTTCTGGCTGGTCGCCGGCGCCATTGTGCCCGGCTCTGAGATCCGCATCCCATCGGTGGGCATCAACCCCACCCGGTCGGGCGTGATCGACGCGCTCCGCCTGATGGGCGCGGACCTGACCGTGACGCCGGTGGACGCGGCGGGCGCTGAGCCCATCGCCGATCTGGTGATCCGCCACAGCACGCTGCGCGGCGCCCGCCTGGACGGCGAGTTGGCCCTGCGCGCGCTCGACGAGCTGCCCGTGCTCGCCATCGCCGCCGCCTTCGCCGAGGGCGAGACAGTGATCGCCGACGCCAAGGAGCTGCGGGTCAAGGAGTCCGATCGCATCGCGCGCATGGTCGTCGGCCTGCGGGCCCTCGGTGTGAACGCCGAGGAGCGTCCGGACGGCATGGTCATCCAGGGCGGCGGCGCCCACGGGCCCGCGTCCATCGACGCGACCGGCGATCACCGCATCGCCATGGCGTTCGCGATCGCGGGCTGCGTGGCGCCGGGCGGCGTGTCCATCGCGCACGCCGAGAGCATCAAGACCAGCTACCCCACGTTCTTGGCGGATCTGGAGCGCCTGCGATAGCGCCAGGGCCCCACGGAGTCCTCGTGCCCATCGCCATCGCCATCGACGGACCGGCGAGCAGCGGAAAGGGCACGGTCGCGCGCGCGGTCGCCCACCTCCTCGGGTACCGCTACGTGGACACCGGCGCGATGTACCGGGCGGTCGCCTTGGTCGCGCGTCAGCACGAGGTCTCCTGGGACGACGGCCCCACGCTCGGGAAGCTGGCGGCCGGCCTGCGCTTTGACTTTGCCTGGGACGAGGACGTGCTCCGCGTCTGGGTCGATGGCCGTGACCTCACCCGCGACATCCGCCAGGACGGCATGTCGATGGGCGCGTCGTCCGTGTCGCGCCACCCCGAGGTCCGCACCGCGCTGCTGGGGCTTCAGCAGGGCTTGGGTGCGCAGGGTGGGGTCGTGATGGACGGGCGCGACATCGGCACGGTCGTGCTGCCCCACGCCCAGCTCAAGGTCTACCTGGACGCCTCGCTCGACGAGCGGGCCCGGCGCCGCCACGAGGAGATGGTGCGCCGCGGCGAGGTCGTGCACTACGACGACGTGCGCGCCGCCATGGAGATCCGCGACCGGCAGGACGCCACCCGCGACGTCGCCCCGCTGCGCGTCGCCGACGACGCCGTGGTGGTCGACACGTCCGACCTGGCGGTACCCGCCGTGGTTCGTCGGATCCGCGACCTTGCAGCCGAGCGCGGCGCCTGAGAACAGGCCGACGTTTCCGATTGCTCGCCCTTTCCCGGCACGTTAAACCGGCGCGGCATTGAGTCGCTCGTTCGAGTGCGTTGCACTCCAGTTCGACTCTTCGCGAGCGCGTCACCGCGCCCCAGGGCGGCGTCCGGGATCCTCCGGCGCGCGTCCGCAGTCGAAGGACACGGCTAAGCCGTGGGTTCCGAAGCACCCTCGTCCCTCGACCTTCCCCGAAACCCCCGCTTCGATTCGACGCAACGGCCAATCGGCCGGACCAGGATTTGGATGAGCAACCCGAACTTCCTCGACACCCCCCTCGACTCCCTCACCCAGGATCAGTTCCAGTCGTTCTACGACGACCTGATGGGTGGCAAGGGCGTCCGTGAGCAGACCGTCGTCAAGGGTACCGTCATCGGTATCGACGAGGACTGGGTGATCGTGGACGTCAGCTACAAGGCGGAAGGCTACGTCTCCCGCGACGAGTTCACGAACGCGGAAGGCGAGCTCACGGTCAAGATCGGCGACACCGTCGACGTCTACCTCCCCTCCATGAAGGAAGACGCCGCGGCGCTCATCCTGTCCAAGGAGAAGGCCGACCTGATGAAGGCCTGGGACGAGATCTCCAAGGCCGTCGAGAAGGACGAGGTCGTCTCCGGCATGATCATCGCCCGCGTCAAGGGCGGCCTGTCCGTCAACATCGGCGTCAAGGCCTTCCTCCCCGGCAGCCAGGTCGACCTGCGCCCGGTGAAGAACCTCGACAAGTACATCGGTGAGACGCTCTCCTTCAAGATCATCAAGTTCAACAAGAAGCGTGGCAACATCGTGCTGTCCCGCCGCGTCCTGCTCGAGCAGGAGCGTGCCGAGAAGCGCACCGAGACCCTGCAGCGCCTGCAGGAAGGCGTCATCCTCACCGGCGTCGTCAAGAACATCACCGACTACGGTGCGTTCGTGGACCTCGGCGGCATCGACGGCCTGCTGCACATCACCGACATGTCCTACGGTCGCCTCGCTCACCCGAGCGAGATGTTCGAGGTCGGCCAGTCGGTCGAGGTCAAGGTCCTCAAGTTCGACCCGGACACCCAGCGTGTCAGCCTCGGCTACAAGCAGATCCGCCCCGACCCGTGGGAGGAGGCCGAGTACAAGTACCCGATCGGCGCGATCATTCGCGGCAAGGTCGTCAGCCTCACCGACTACGGCGCGTTCCTCGAGCTGGAAGACGGCATCGAGGGTCTGGTCCACATCTCCGAGATGACTTGGAACAAGCGCATCAAGCACCCCTCCAAGATCCTGGAAGTGGGCGCGGAAGTGGAAGCCAAGGTCCTCGGCATGGACGTCGAGAACCGCCGCATCTCGCTCGGCACCAAGCAGCTCGAGGCCAATCCCTGGGATCTGGTCGAGCAGCAGTACCCGATCGGCTCCATCATCACCGGCAAGGTCCGCAACGTGACCGACTTCGGCATCTTCGTCGGCATCGACGAGGGAATCGACGGCCTGGTCCACATCTCCGACCTGTCGTGGGGCCAGCGCATCGGCCACCCGTCCGAGCGCTACAAGAAGGGTGACGACGTCACCGCGCGCGTCCTGTCGATCGACAAGGAGAACGAGCGCTTCAGCCTCGGCATGAAGCAGCTCACCGAGGATCCCTGGTACACGGTCCAGAGCCGTTACTACCTCACCCAGACGATCGAGGGGCCGGTGGTTCACGTCACCGACTTCGGCGTGTTCGTGGAGCTCGAGGACGGCATCGAGGGCCTCGTGCACATGAGCGAGCTGCTCCACGAGGGCGACGAGTGGCAGACCCACTACAAGGCCGGCGAGAAGATCAAGGCCGAGATCACCCACATCAACAGCCACGACCGCCGCATCTCCCTGTCGGAGAAGGGCGCCGTCGAGCGTACGGATGATCCGGGCGCCCCGCGCCGCGCCACGGGCGACTCCAACACCCGCTTCGGCGACGTGATGGGCGACCTTGGCAAGCGCCTCCGCGAGGCGGCCGACACCAAGGACGAGGGCGGCGAGGGCTGAGCCTCCGCTGACCGAGGGTCGCCGTGAGCCTTGTGCTCACGAGTGAACCCAACGAGGGCATCTCCGGGCGACCGGGGGTGCCTTCTTCGTTTTGGGGTGGGCGGGGTCGGCCCCCGATCGCAGCGGGCGGCTGCGCGGTTGAATTCGTGGGATCGCGTGACGCGGGGCCTTGGGTGGGTTGAAGCGAAGGGGACGGCCGATGCTGCGGCCCGATCTCTCCCTCCCAGTCGCGAGGATCCTGATGCTCTCCACCATGATGCAGTTTCCACTTACGCTTACGCCGCTGCTCGACCGCGTGGAGCGCATCTTCCCGCACGTGGAGATGGTCTCGCGGAGGCCGGACACCTCGCTGCACCGGCAGACCTACGCGGACTTCGCGCGCCGCTCCCGCCAATTGGCGAGCGCGCTGCGCCGCGCCGGCATGCAGCCGGGTGACCGCGTCGCCACCCTGATGTGGAACCACCATGCCCACGTCGAGGCGTACTTTGGGATCCCGTGCGCGGGCGGCGTGCTGCACACGCTCAACCTCCGCCTGCACCCGGACGACCTGACCTACATCGTGACCCACGCCGAGGATCGGTTCGTGATCGTCGACGACGTGCTCTGGCCGCTGTGGGAGAAGGTCGCGCCGCGCGTGGCGATCGAGAAGACGATCGTGGTGTCGTGGAAGGGTGGCCCGCTGCCCGAGGGCGTCATCGACTACGAGGCCTTCCTGGCGAGCGGCGACGCGTCCGAGCCGCTGCCCACCCTCGACGAGAACGCCCCGCTCGGCATGTGCTACACGTCGGGCACCACCGGCAAGCCCAAGGGCGTGGTCTACTCGCACCGCGCGATCGTCCTGCACTCGTTCGCCGTGTGCCTGACGGACGGCCTGGGCCTGTCCAACCGCGACGTCATGCTCCCGGTCGTCCCGCAGTTCCACGCGAACGCCTGGGGGCTGCCGTTTGCGTCGGTGATGGCGGGCACCAAGCAGGTCCTGCCAGGGCCGCACCTGGACGCTGCCAACCTGCTCGACCTGTTCGTTCGCGAGCAGGTGACGCTGGCCGCCGGCGTGCCGACCGTGTGGATGGCCATCCTCCAGACGCTCGACGCCAACCCCGGAAAGTACACGCTGACCAAGGGCATGCGTATGCTCGTGGGCGGCTCGGCCGCGCCGGAGTCGATGATCCGTGGCTTCGACAGGCACGGCGCCGCCATCCTGCACGCGTGGGGCATGACGGAGCTGTCGCCGCTGGGTACGGTCGCCACGGTGAAGAAGGGGATTGAGGACGGCGGTGAGGACGCGGTCTACGCCGCGCGCTCCAAGCAGGGCCTGCCCTCTCCGTTCGTCGAGATGCGCGCGGTGAGCGACACCGGCGAGGTGCCGTGGGACGGCGCCGCGCAGGGCGAGCTCCAGGTGCGCGGCCCGTGGGTGGCGGCCAGCTACTACGGCACCGAGGACACGTCGGACCGCTGGACGGAGGACGGCTGGTTTCGCACTGGCGACGTCGTCACCATCGACAAGGACGCCTACCTCAAGCTCACCGACCGCACGAAGGACCTCATCAAGTCCGGCGGCGAGTGGATCAGCTCGGTGGAGCTGGAGAACGAGATCATGGGCCACCCGGCCGTCGCCGAGGCCGCGGTGATCGCGATCTCGCACCCCAAGTGGGTCGAGCGGCCGCTCGCGTGCGTGGTGCTCAAGCCGGGCCAGTCGCTGTCGTTTGAGGAGCTGCGCGAATTCCTGAAGCCGCGCGTCGCCGCGTGGTGGCTGCCGGATCTGGTCGAGTACGTCGACGCCATCCCGCGCACGTCGACCGGCAAGTTCCTGAAGTCCGCGCTGCGGGAGCGCTTCAAGGACCTTGTCTCGAACGCCTAGGGCTCGGCGGGTGGTGGGGGCAGGCCTGCGGCGCGCTCCATCTCGTCGAGCATCTCGCCGCAGTACACGGCGAGGCGCTGCACGTGCGGGACGGCGTCACGGCATCCGGTGATGCCCACGCATACGTGGTCGGCGTAGCCGACGATCGTGATGTTCAGCGCGTACGAGTCGAACAGGACCGAGGCCGGGTAGGCGGCCTCGAGCTCAGCGCCCTGCAGGTAGAGCTTCACGCGCGAGGCGACGACATTGGACACGATCACGTTGAACAGCGACGGGATCTTCTGGCTCAGGCCCGTCCACTGGCCCAGGATGATCGGCGTCAGGCCGAGCAGCGTGAGCTGCTCCAGCGCGGACGGCGACATCGAGCGCATCTGCTCCTTGGTGCGGCCGGTGATGGCCGTGATCGAGCGCAGCCGGGCGAGCGAGTCGTCGATCTGCGTCGACAGCGGCAGGACAAAGCCGGCCACGCTGTTGCCCGGCTTGCCGTCTTGGCGGGCGAGCCCGACAGGAACGGACGCGATCACCGACGCGGTGGGCAGCGCGCCCAGCTCCATCAGGTATCGGCGGATTGCGCCGCCGGCGATCGCTAGGCACAGGTCGTTCACGGTGCTGTTCGTCGCGCGGCTGAGCGCCTTGAGGCGGCTCAACTTGAAGCGCTGCGTCGCGAGTCGGCGCTGGTGCGTGATCTGCCGGTTGAACAGCGTCTTGGGCGTGGACAGCACCGAGTACATACCACCGTAGGGGTTGTCCTTGCGGCGGGTCATGCGTGTGAGCGTATGCTGCAGCTCGTTGGCCGCGCGCAGGGCGTGTCCGGCCTGTGCCACCGCGGTGCGCATGGTGAGGCGCGGCGGCTCGATCATGTCGGCGGGGTCGGCGTTGGGGACGATGGCCCAAGGGCCCGGCGCGTTGGCGACGGTCGGGTCGGCGCTCAGCCAGCCCATGATCGCGGACAGGATGCCCATGCCGTCGAGCAAGGCGTGGTGCGCCTTGAGGTACACGCCAAAGCGGCCGCGCTCCATGCCCTCGATCAGGTGGCACTCCCAGAGCGGCCGGGTGGTGTCCATCGCGTTGGAGTGCAGGCGCGCGACGAGCACGCCCAGCTCTCGCTCGCCGCCCGGGTACGGCAGGCAGGAGTGGCGGAGGTGGTAGTCGATGTCGATCGACGGCGCGATCTCCCACGCGGGCGCCAGCCGGGTGCGGGGGCTGTGCGCGAGCCGGTAGCAGAACGGGGGCGTGGTCGCTGGTAGGCTGCGCATGTGCGCGAACAGGTCCTGCAGCCAGGTTCGCGGCGCGTCCGGGGGCAGCCGGAAGATCGCGAGGATCCCGATGTTCATCGGGGTTCGCGCGGTCTCCATGCGCATGAAGGTGGCGTCGACGGGACTCAAGAATTTCATGTCGCGCCTCCGACGTCGCGGGCCCGCTCGGCGCGGTCGCGCATGAGCGTGAGGAAGTGGGCGATCGCGTCTACCGCGTAACGTCCTCGAACGGAGTGGAAGATGTCGAACGCGTGCTGCGCGCCGTCGATCTCGGCGAGGAGCACGGGCTGGTCGGACACGGCGCGCAGCGCATGCGCGAAGCGGCGGCTCTCCTCGGTGGGAGCCAGCGTGTCGTTCGTGCCGTGGATCAGCAGCGTGGGCGGGGCATGGCGGCTCACCTGATCGACCGGCGACGCCGCCCGGTACAGCGCGGGCGCCTCCTCGCGCGTCTTCTTGGCGACCAGCTTCTCCCACAGCGGCTTGATGCCGTCGCCCGGCCAATGCCCGAAGCGGTTGGTGAGGTCGTACACGCCGTACAGCCCGACGAGCGCGTCGACGTGGGTGTCGGCGGCCTCGAAGCCCGGCTGGTAGACCTTCTGCCCGGGCGTCAGCGCCGTCAGCGACGCCAGGTGGGCCCCCGCCGAGTTCCCGCAGATCGCCAGGAAGCGCGGGTCGCCGCCCCACTCGTGCGCGTGCTCGCGCGCCCATGCCACGCCGCGCTTCACGTCGATGAGGTGGTCGGGGAAGGTGGCGAGCGGGCTCAGCCGGTAGTCGACGCTGACGCACACCCAGCCCGCGGCCGCCATGCGCGTGAGCAGCGGCAATCCCTGGTGCTTCTTGTACCCGAGGACCCAGCCGCCGCCGTGCGCGTAGACCAGGACCGGCGCGCCCTGAGGCAGGTCTCGACGGTGGAACACGTCGGCGCGGAGCGTGTACCCGTCGCCCTGGAAGAGGACCCGGTGGCGCAGCCGCCGCACCTTGCTGTGGCGGTGCCAGAACGGGTTGGCCGCGTGCAGCAGCGGCAGGCGACCACGCACCAGAGTCTCGTGCGGCAGCCCGACCGTGTGGAAGGCGCTCTTGGTGGCGAACACGGCTAGGTGACCGCGCTGGTGCAGCCGGAACAGCGACACCCAGCCCACCGCGAACACGGCCAGACCGACCCAGCCCGTCCACACGCGCAGCGCGCCGAGCGCGATCCACAGCGCCACCCAGGCCGCCTGGAGCGCCACGTGCTGCAGCGCGAGCTCCGTCGTGATCCAGCCGGCGAAGAAGAAGCTGGCGCCCGCGACCAGGTTGAGCTTGAACGAGCGCACCGCGTTCCGGGCCGCCAACGCCGAGGGGATGGCGGAGAGCAGCAGCCACAGGTCGGGTCGCGCGAGCAGGTCGGCGGGGTGCATGTGCGGCCGGGGAAGCGGGTTGTCTATCACCGCTCGGGCGCCGTCGTCTGCGCGTGCCGTTGCGTGGCATCCCGACGTGTCGCTTCGTGACGTCGGGCCGAGGTGAGGCCCAGCCCGGCGCGGGCTAGATCGGCTCGCACGCGCCGCCCTGTGGGCGAGCATGGAGGCCCCTTGCGTCGTCGTCGCCTCGTCCTCATCCTGGCCGCGCTAGGCCTAGGCTTGGGCAACGCGTGGTTCCTGTGGGACCTCTCCGCCCGCGTCGCGGCGTTGGAGGCGCGCGCGCCCGCCAAGGTCTCGGATCCGGAGCGCGTCGCGGACGCTGAGCCCGAGTCCCGCTTGCAGCGCTGGGTGGCCTCTGCCCGCGGCGGCGACGCCCAGGCCGGAGGCGTGACCGCCGACGCCGCCCCGTCCTCAGGCCCCCTCGACCTCACCGACCCCGCCGTGCGCGATCAGATCGGCGACGTGATCGAGGCCAAGGAGGCCGAGCGCGAAGACCAGCGCCACCAGCGCTTCGTCGACATGCTCACCTCCAACGTGCGAACCTTCGCCGTCGACGAGGGCCTGGACGCCAAGACCATGGAGGCCGTGCTCGCGCGCGTGCTCGCGACCGACGACGCGATGATGTCGCTGCGCGACGACATGCGCGACGGCACGCTCGACCCGGCTGCTGCGCACACCCAGATGGAGTCGGTGCGCGAGGCGTCCGACAAGGCGATCGACGACCTGCTCGGGCCCGAGAAGGGCGAGGCGCTGCGCGAGGCGATCTTCCCGGCCGGACGGATGGGACCGGGGCACGGGCCGCCCCCGCTCTAGTGTCCGCCGCGGCCCAGCACGCGCTTGCCGCCCTCGGTGATGCCGACGCACAGGGCGCCCACCACCATGCCCACCAGCACCGTCACCGCCAGCGACGCGACGCTGACCAGCGCGGGCGTGTGCAGGGCGGCCTCGAGCCCGTGGTGCACCGCCTCCTCCACGCTGTGCAGGCCGTGCAGGATGATCCCGCCGCCGACCATGAACATGGCGATGGTGCCGACGACGGACAGACCGCGCATGAACACCGGCGTGTAGTTCACCAGCGCGGACCCTACCGTGGCGCTTGAGCCGCCCTTCTTCTGCAGGTGCAGGCCGATGTCGTCGAGCTTCACGATCAACGCGACAAGCCCGTAGACGCCGACCGTCATGCCCAGGCTGACGAGCGAGAGCACCATCGCCTTGATCTGCAGCGGCTCGTCGGCCACCGAGCCCAGCGCCACGGCGACGATCTCGGCCGACAGGATCACGTCGGTGAAGATCGCCTGCTTCACCTTCTGCGACTCGAACGCGGCGAGCGCCTCGGGCCCCGTCTGGAGCGCGCTGAGCAGGGCGTCCTCGTGCTTGTCGTCCTCTTCGGTGTGCTTGTGCGCGATCTTGTGCACGCCCTCGTAGCAGAGGAACGCGCCGCCCAGCATCAGCAGCGGCGTGATCACCGATCGCGGCAGCGCCAGCGCCAGCGGGACGAGGATCACCTTGTTGAGCGCGGATCCCAGCGCGACCTTGCCTACGATCGGCAGCTCGCGATCGGGCTGCAGGCCCACGAGCCCCTGCGCGTTCACGGCGAGATCATCGCCTACGATCCCGGCGGTCTTTTGCGCGGCGACCTTGGTCATCGCGGCGACGTCGTCGAGGATGGAGGTGATGTCGTCGAGCAGCGCGAGGAGACCGGAACCGGCCATGTGTGCCCCTTTGGGAGCGCGACTATCGCGGGGGCCTCGGCGCGCGCCTGTCGAACCCTGTCGTCTTGTCTCTGCCGAGCCTGCTCGGGCGGGAGCGTGGGGCGCCCGCCCGAGCGCGGTCGCTCAGCTCGTCAGGTCGAAGCGATCGAGGTTCATCACCTTGGTCCACGCGGCGACGAAGTCCCGGACGAACTTCGGCTCGTTGTCGGACTGCGCGTACAGCTCCGCCAGCGCGCGCAGCTGCGAGTTGGAGCCGAGCGCGAGGTCGACCCGGGTGGCCGTCCACCGTCGGGCGCCCGACTTGCGGTCGCGACCCTCGTACGAGTTCTTGCCCGTCGGCGTCCACGTGGTCGACATGTCGACGAGGTTCACGAAGAAGTCGTTCGTGAGCTGTCCGTGGCGCTCCGTGAGCACGCCGTGCTTGGATTCGCCGACCTGCGCGCCCAGCACACGCAGGCCCGCGACGAGCACGCTCATCTCCGGCGCGCTCAGGCTGAGCAGGTTCGCCTTGTCGAGGAGTGCCTGCTCCGGCGGCCCACGGTGGGTCGCGCTCGTGTAGTTGCGGAACCCGTCCGCGCGCGGCTCCAGCACCGCGAACGACTCGGGGTCGGTCTGCGACGCCAGCGCGTCCGTCCGGCCTGCGACGAACGGCACTGTCAGGGTGTGGCCCGCCGCCTGGGCGGCCGCCTCGACGGCGAACCCGCCCGCCATGACGATCAGGTCGGCGAGGGACACCCGCTTGCCGCCGGACGCCTTGCTGTTGAACCCCTGCTGGATGTTCGTGAGCACACCCAGCACCCGTGCGAGCTGAGCGGGCTGGTTGACCTCCCAGTCCTTCTGGGGCGCCAGGGCGATGCGCGCGCCGTTCGCGCCGCCGCGTCGGTCGGACGCGCGGAAGGTGGATGCGGAGGCCCAGGCGGTGGTGACGAGCTCCGCGACCGACAGACCGGACGCCAGGACGGCGGCCTTGAGGTCGGCGAGGTCGTGCGCGTCGACCAGGGCGTGATCGACGGCGGGGACGGGGTCCTGCCAGATCAGGTCCTCGGCGGGCACCTCAGGGCCGAGGTAGCGGACCTTGGGGCCCATGTCGCGGTGGGTGAGCTTGAACCAGGCACGCGCGTAGGCGTCGGCGAACTCGTCCGGGTGCGCGAGGAAGTGCCGCGCGATCGTCTCGTAGACGGGGTCGAGCCGCAGCGACAGGTCGGCGGTCGTCATCTGCGGCGCGTGGCGCCGGGTCGGGTCGTGCGCGTCGGGGATCATGTCCTCGGGGGCGACGTCCTTGGCCTGCCACTGGATGGCGCCCGCGGGGCTGCGCACCTGCTCCCACTCGTACTTGAACAGCGTGGTCAGGTAGCCCATGTCCCAGCGCGTGGGGTTGGGCTTCCACGCGCCCTCAAAGCCGCTCGTCGTGGCGTCGCCGCCCTTGCCGGTGCCGTGCTGGTTGGCCCAGCCAAAGCCCATCTGTTCGAGCGGCGCGGCCTCGGGCTCGGGGCCCACCTTCGCCGGATCGCCCGCGCCGTGCATCTTCCCGAACGTGTGCCCGCCCGCGATCAGGGCCACCGTCTCGCGATCGTCCATGGCCATGCGGGCAAACGTCTCGCGCACGTCGCGCCCCGACGCCACCGGGTCCGGCACGCCGTCCGGCCCCTGCGGGTTCACGTAGATCAGGCCCATCTGCACGGCGGCCAGCGGCTGCTCCAGCTGGCGGTCGCCGCTGTAGCGGCTGTTGGGCTTGTCGCTGGTGGCCAGCCACTCCTTCTCAGCGCCCCAGAAGGTGTCCTCCTCGGGCGCCCAGATGTCCTCGCGCCCGCCGCCGAAGCCGAAGGTCTGAAAGCCCATCGTCTCCATCGCCACGTTCCCGGCCAGGATGAACAGGTCGGCCCAGGAGATCGCGTTGCCGTACTTGCGCTTGACCGGCCACAGCAGGCGGCGCGCCTTGTCCAGGTTCCCGTTGTCGGGCCAGCTGTTGAGCGGCGCGAAGCGCTGGCTGCCCCGGCTGGCGCCGCCGCGTCCGTCTGACGTGCGGTAGGTCCCCGCCGAGTGCCACGCCATGCGGATCATCAGGCCGCCGTAATGCCCCCAGTCCGCCGGCCACCAGTCCTGTGAGTCGGTCATCACCGCCGCGACGTCGGCCTTGAGCGCGGCGAAGTCCAGCTGCTTGAAGGCCTCCGCGTAGCGAAAGCCCGGGTCCATGGGGTTGGAGGCGGGGGAGTGCTGGTGCAGGATGGACAGGTTCAGCTGCGTCGGCCACCAGTCCGCGTTGGACTGGGCGCCCTGGTGCGCGCGCGCGCCGCCGCCGGCGTGGAAGGGGCACTGGGCTGTCTTGTCTTGCTCGGTCATGTCAGACCTCCGGAGTGGGGCGGGTTCTGACAGGACTCATGCGCCGTTCAGTGGATAGGCTCCAAGTTATTGTTTCTATGGGTGTGATAGGGCTGGGCTATCGGCGGAGGCGGGGAGACGCGTCCCGGGCACGACGCCGCGGGGCCACGGCGGACGCGCTTCGCCGGTGCTCCGCGGGACGGCCGGATCGCGGGGCGTTCAACACGGAACCCGACCTGATGCGGGCCGAAGGCGCCCCGGGGGCGCGCGCCGCCGCGCCGGGAAGCGCAGACACGAGCTCGGCGCGGGTCACCCCCTCCAGCGCACGGCGACCCGCCCGTCCGCGTGCGTCGCGCGGAGCCCGACTCTCCCACGTGGGTCGCGCACGGTCTCCAAGGCCAGCTGCCCGTCGTGAACCAGCCGATGGTGCAGCGGACACAGCGTCACCAGGTTGTCCTCGTCGTGGGTCCCGCCCGTCGCGCGCGACCGCAGGTGGTGCACGTCCAGCCACAGGCGACAGCGACAGCCTTCGACCGCGCAGCGCGCTCCGCCGTGGTGGAGCACCGCGCGCCGCGTCGCAGGCGGGATGGTGCGCGTGAGGTGACCGCGGCTCGGACCCGATCGGAGATCGACGATCTCGGCGTCACACACCGCCTGCGCCGCGACGGTCTCGCTCACCTCGGCCTCGGCCGCGTGTTCCTCGCCGCAGCTGGGGCAGTGGGTCACGATCACGCGGTAGCGCTCGGCGATCGGCGCGGCGTCACCCTCGGCGTCGAAGATCACGCGCTGCGCCATCGCCGCGAGCGCTGTGCCCTCGTCCATCTCAACGCCGCGCATGCCCGCCTGGGTTCGCAGCAGCACGAGCGCGTCACGCAGCATCGCCGCGTCCGAAGCCTCCATCTCGACGACGAACCGCGTCCTCGCTGACCCACGTGGGTCATCCTTCAGCGCGCGTGGCGCCTCGCCGACCTGCGACTTGGACACCATCGCTTCGAGCGCGCGGCTGGTGTTCGTCGTGGCCGCGGCGACCCAGGCGGCGTCGGTGTCGGGCGTGACGACGCGGATCAGCTCGCGCGCCTTGGTCCAGGAGAGCGTGCCCGCGGCGAAGGCGGCATCGAGCGCGGGGAGGGTCGGGAGCATGCCGCCGATCTGCAAGAGCCCGCGCGCTTGGCGGACTGAGAGGTCGAGCGCCTGCTCGGCGTAGTCGTAGATCGACGCGTAGCCGAGGGTGTGGTGGAGCGACTCGTCGGCGACCTGGCGGAGCAGCCGGGATGCGGTGTGTTCGGCGGCGCGGCGCTGGCGGAGGGCGGCGACGAGCTCGGCGTGGATTTGGTGTGCGCGATCGGGGACGGCGTTCATGGTGGCCTCGGGATGAGACGAGGTATCATCGTGAATTTTGACGCCGCCGGTGGGGTCTGGCGGCGCGTCTGGAGGGCTCGGACGGCGCGCGAGGTGGCGGAGCGCGAGTCGGGCCCGCGACGCGCGCGTCAGGGGCGTCAGTCGCGGTCGGCGAGGGTGGGAGGCGGTCACGCCATGAAGGTGACGCGAAAAGTGTCAAGGTAAGAACTGCGGAAATGACAACGTGGGTGCGCCTGGGCGGCGGAGTCTTGGCGTGTGCGCGGGTCGCGCCGCTGCATGCGGTCGCGCTCTTGGTGCCGGCGAAGCTTTTGGAGTCGGCCAGCACGCCGAGGCCCTGGCGTGTCTGTCGGTCGTGGTCGCAGACGCGGGACCGGTGCTCGACGAGCTCGCCACGGGCGCGCTCCGGACGGAGTCACCGTCGTTGTCGGGCTCTCCGCGGAGGTCCCAGGTGAGGTCGGCGCGACCGCTTCTGCGGCTCTAGGCACGTTGAGCGAGTCGGTCCGGCTGGGGCCGAGGGATGACCCACCACAAACCGATGGCGGGGCACGAACGACCGCTCATGATCGCCGACGGCGAGGCGCCTAAGCCCGCGCCGATCACAGAGGCGGGTAGCGGGAAGGTGCAAGAGAAGGAGAAGGCGCGGCTGCGCGAGATCATCGAGAAGGTAAACGCGGTGTTCGACGGAAGCTCAGCGACTAAGACACGCCGGTGTACGTGTTGGACGTGCTGCGCGGGAAGGTGCTGGAGTCGAAGACGCTGGTTCAGCGGGCCGGGAGCAACACGGCCGAGGAGTTCTCGGATTCGCCGGATCGCGACTAGGCGCTGGAGAGCGAGAGCATCGAGGCGCTGGACCCGCACGTGCTGATGAGCACGCGGGCGTTGAACGCGAAGTCGGCGATGGACGGGAGCATGGACATTCTGCTGGGGTAGGCGGGGCTGTGGGAGAAATTGAGGGCTCGGGCGGGGTCAGTGGCTTTCCCCTACGGTTCGGCTTTGCCTATCGACAGGGAACGGCCGAATGCAGTATGGGCCCCCAAGAATCCATTCACAGTGAATTGGGGGTTAGAATGACTGGCGAGACGACTGGCACCGAGGGCGCGGACAGGCAGGCAAATATTGCGATGATTCTTGGATTGTCGTCGCTATGTTGCTCGTGCTTTACCGGACTGCCGGCGATTGTTCTGGGCATTATTGCTTACCCGAAAGCCAGCCCTTCTGGAAAGACTCGCGCAGCGATTGGTATCGGCGGGGCCACGCTGTTGGTTGCCGCGCAGATGGGAGTCGGGGCCTTCAACGCGGCGAACGAGCGTGCCGGCGGACCGCGAGGCGGACCGGCCATCGCGCCCGATGCACCCGAGGCGGCCGCGCCAGCGGGCGTACCCATGCCGGAGCAGGAGGCCGCGTTCTGCTCGATCATTGCCGAAAGTGGCCGAGCGTATCAGGCCGGCGACAATGACTTGAAGAAGTCCAAGGTGCGCGGTGACCGCGCACGGGCTTTGGCGCAGGTGTTGGGCAACGGTATCGCCGAGCATTGGGTCGGCACGGTGGCCACGCTGACCACGAACGGCGACGGTAAGGCCGTGTTCGGCATAAAGTTGCCGTGCGGTGCGTCAGTCGGAACCTGGAACAACTCGCTGTCTGACATCGGCAGCAACACGTTGATCTCGCAGTCCTCGGCTATGTTCACCACGCTTTCGGAACTTGAGGTCGGTGAGTGGGGAAAGCCCGGGTCGAAGGTGCGCTTCGACGGCATGTTCATCTCGGGTTCGGGGCCAGACGGCTATGGTGAGAAGAGCTTGACGGAAGTCGGCAGCATGACCGACCCGGACTTCGTCTTCCGTTTTGGAAGCGTTCAGGCCTACTGAGGTCAAAGCTACGAACCGTCTGCGTCCCATCGATCGGGCGCGAAATGTTGAACTACGAGGGACACCGGAGCGGGCATGGCGGCAGCGTGGACTGAAACCAAGATCATGGAGGTCCTCGACTGGGCCTACGAGAAGGCAGTCAATGGAGTGGCTGGTCTGGACTCGGCGAGCGAACTCGCCGAGAGCTACATGCATGACGGCCGCACGCCCTACGAACAGGCGACCTCGCTGGTTCGTTGGCAAACCAGCAAGGCTGCGACGTCGGGCTTCATCACTGGTCTTGGCGGCCTCCTCACGCTGCCTGTGGCCGTGCCTGCGAATTTGGCGAGCGTCCTGTACGTTCAGATCCGGATGATCGCCGCGATCGCGCATATTGGCGGTTTTGACGTGCGAAACGACAAGGTGAAGACGCTGGTCTTCGCTTGCCTTGTCGCGACTAGCGCGACGGACATCGCGAAAGATGTGGGCATCGCCGTGGGCAACAAGGTTGCGATGAACGCGCTGAAGGGCCTGTCGGGTAAGACCATCGCGGCAATCAACAAGAAGGTCGGATTCAGGCTTCTGACCAAGTTCGGCGAGAAGGGGGCCGTGAACTTGGTTCGATTGGTGCCGATCGCCGGCGGCCTAATTGGCGGCACCGTGGACGCGGTTGGGACGACGACCGTAGGCAAAGTCGCCAAGGACACCTTCACGCCGCTCTGAGCGATGTGGATCCGGGTTCGAAGAGCTCGGTTGGAAATCGCCTCCAGTCCCACCCGTCCCGATCTGTCGCACTCCCCCGCACAAACCGGCACTCCCGCCCCAACCAGCGCATACTCCGCCCTCTCCCGGAGCCTCCCATGCGTCTCGATCCGATCGTCCTGACCCTCGCCCTGACCGTCGCCTGCAGCACGCCCGCCCCGGCCACCGCGTCGACCCCGCCGGAGATCGCGACCGCCGCGACCGCCCCCGCCGTCGCCGCGACCCCGGACCCGACCGCGCCGCTCAACGTCGGCGACGCCGCCCCCGACGTCGCGCTGGAGCTGCAGGACGGCACCACGGTCGAGCTCAAGTCGCTCCTGGGCAAGCAGGTCCTCGTCTACTTCTACCCGGCGGACAACACGCCGGGCTGCACCATGGAGGCCCAGGGCCTGCGCGACGGCTGGGCGGACATCCAGGCGGCGGGCCTGACGGTGTTCGGCGTGTCCGGCCAGGACGCCGAGAGCCACAAGTCGTTCATCGCGAGCCAGTCGCTGCCATTCCCGTTGGTGGTCGACACCAAGGGCAAGGTGGCGGGGGCCTTCCACGTGCCCGTGCACGGCACCTACGCGGCCCGTCAGTCCTTCCTGATCGGCGTGGACGGCAAGATCAAGGCGCTGTGGCTGGACGTGAACCCGCGCGAGCACGCGGCCACCATCCTGGCCGCGTCCAAGAAGTAGGCTGCTCGGCGGCCTTGCCTCGGGACGTGCCGATCCTTACGTGGCGCGTGGACCCCCGCGCGGCCTCGCGCCTGGGTCCACGAACCTTGGATCGCCGCGTGGCGTAGAGCGAACGTGTCCGTGACCGAAGAAGCGGCTGTGGGTGGTGGACGAGCGAATTTGGGCCGGGTCGGCGCGGTGAAGGCGCTGATCGCGGTGGAGCAGGGCGCCCACGTCGAGGACGCGCTGGCAGACATGCTGCCGCCAGAGGGCCAGGACCGGGCGCTGGGCTGGAACATCGCGTTCGGCGTGCTGCGGCACCGCGGGCAGATCGACGCGGCGCTGCGGCCCTGGCTGCGGCAGCCGATCGAGTCGCTGGACGAGGCCGTGCGGGCCACGCTGCGCGCGGGCGTCTACGAGCGCATCGCCATGCGCACGCCGGTGCACGCGTCGGTCGATCAGGGCGTGGAGATCGTGCGCGCGCTGGGCATGGGCAAGGCGTCCGGGCTGGTGAACGCGGTGCTGCGCCGCGCCGAGGCCGCGCAGGACCTGTCGCGCTCCGACGCGCTCGACCATCCGGCCTGGCTGGTGGCGCGCTGGGACGCCCGCTACGGCAAGGAGAAGACGGAGGCGTGGTGCCTCGCGAACGGCCAGCCGCCGCCGCTGTTCGTGGTGGCGCGCGACGACGTGGACGCGCTGTCGGCCGAGCTGACCGCGGCGGGCTTTGGCAACGAGGCGGTGGAGATTCAGGGCGAGCCCGTGTTCAACGTGCTCCGCATGGAGGGGCGCGTCGGCCGGGTGGAGGAGTTGCCGGGCTGGACGGACGGCAAGCTGTGGATCCAGGACGCGGCCAGCGCGTGGATGTGCGACCTGGTCCCCGAGTCCGCCAAGACCGTGCTCGACGCGTGCGCCGCACCCGGCGGAAAGACCATGCGGCTCGCGGCGCGTGGCGCGAGCGTGACGGCCTGTGATCAGTCGGCGTCGCGGCTCAAGCACGTCGTGAACTCGGCGGAGCGGCTCAAGGTCGCGATCAAGATCTACACGCACGACTGGATGGAGGGGCCGCACCGCGGGCTCGGCAACTTCGACTGCGTGCTGGTCGACGCCCCGTGCACCGGCCTGGGCACCGTCCGCCGTCGGCCCGAGATCCGCTGGCGCCGCGCGCCGATGGACCCGTCCAAGGCGGCGGTCCGCCAGGGCGCGATCCTCGAGAACGTGTGGGACCACGTGAACATCGGCGGCCACCTGGTCTACGTCGTGTGCAGCGCTGAGCCGGAAGAGGGGCCCGCGATCGTGAAGGAGTTCCTGGCCAAGCACCCGGAGTTCAGCCTGGAGCTGGAGCGCGGCACGGCGCCCCCGGAGAACGGCGAAGACGCGTTCTACGGCGCGCGGATGGTGCGTCGGTGAGCACGCCGATGTTCGACCAGTTCATGGCGCTCAAGCGCCAGAACCCCGACGCCATCCTGTTCTACCGGATGGGCGACTTCTACGAGACCTTCTTCGAGGACGCCGTGATCACCGCGCGCGTGCTCGAGCTCACGCTCACGTCGCGCAACAAGAACGACCCAGACCCGGTGCCGATGGCGGGCGTCCCGCACCACGCGGCCGCCGGGTACATCCAGCGCATGGTCGACGCGGGCTACCGCATCGCGATCGCCGATCAGGTGGAGGACCCGGCGACGGCCAAGGGGCTGGTGCGCCGCGAGGTGGTGCGCGTGGTCACGCCGGGCGTCGTGCTCGACCCGTCCTCGCTCGCCGCGCGTGAGCCGAGCTGGCTGGTCGGCGTGGTCGCCACGTCGAAGGGCTTTGGCCTGGCGGCGCTGGAGGTCTCGACCGGCGACCTGCGCCTGACGAGCGTGGACGATCTGGCGGCGCTGCTCGGCGAGCTACACCGGCTGGAGCCCAAGGAGGCGCTGCTCGGTCCCAAGCTGGCGCCGGACGACGACGCGGCGATCCGCGCGACGCTGGAGCGCCACCGCACGCTGGTGAGCGAGGTCGAGGCGGGCGCGTGGGAGCCAAGCGAGGCGCGGCGCGAGCTGGAGACGCTGCTCGGCGTGGCTGACTTGGCCGGCTTTGGTGTGCGGCGCGACGAGGCGGGCGTGCGCGCGGCGGGCGCGGTGGTGCGCTACGCGCGGCAGCGCTTGGTGGACCGGCTGGGCAACGTGCAGCGCATCCGCACCTGGCGGCCCGGATCCTTCCTGGTGATCGACGACGCCACGCGCCGCAACCTGGAGATCGTGCGCTCGATGCGCGACGGCGGGCGGTCTGGCAGCCTGCTCGGGCTGCTCGACAAGGCGCGCTCGGCGATGGGCTCGAGGCTGCTGCGCGAGTGGCTGAGCTTCCCGCTGCTCGACCTGCGCGCGATCGGCGCGCGTCAGGAGGCGATCGCAGCGCTCCTCGAACGTCCCGACGTGCGCGAGACGGTGGCGCGGGCGCTGTCCAAGGTGTCGGACGTGGAGCGCATCACGGCGCGCGTCGCGCAGCAGTCGGCGCACGCGCGCGACCTGCTCGGCCTCAAGCGCACGCTGGAGTCGCTACCGGAGATCGTGGCGGCGCTGGCGGACGTTCCGTCGGTGGGGGCGCTGATCCCCGGCGACCGAGCGCAGGACGTGCTCGACGACCTCACGACCTGGCTGGCCGAGGATCCGCCGCTCGCCCTGACCGAGGGCGGCCTGATCCGCGCGGGCGCGCACGCCGAGCTCGACGAGCTGTCGATGCTCGCCGCCGAGGGCCTGGGCGTGATCCGCAAGGTGGAGGAGCGCGAGCGCGAGGCGACTGGCATCACGTCGCTCAAGATCCGCCACACCAGCGTGTTCGGCTACTACATCGAGATCACGCGCTCGCACCTGCACCGCGTGCCCGACCGCTTCATCCGCAAGCAGACGCTGGCCAACGCCGAGCGCTACTTCACGCTGGAGCTCAAGGAGCTGGAGGAGAAGGTCCTGGGCGCCGACGAGCGCCGCAAGAAGCTGGAGCAGGCGCTGTTCATCCAGCTGCGCGAGCGCGTGGCGCTGGCGATCGGCAGGCTTCAGGGGATCGCGCGCGCGCTCGCCGCGGTCGACGTGCTGGTCGCGCTGGCCGACGTGGCTGAGTCCAGCCGCTGGTGCCGCCCGACGGTGGTCGACGAGCCGGTGCTGACGCTGCGCGGCAGCCGTCACCCGGTGGTGGAGGCCTCGCTCGACGAGGAGCGCTTTGTGCCCAACGACGTGTCGCTCGACGCCGCGACCCGGCGCATGATCGTGCTGACGGGCCCGAACATGGCGGGCAAGTCGACCGTGCTGCGGCAGGTGGCGCTCATCACGCTGCTCGCGCAGATCGGCAGCTACGTGCCCGCCGACTCGGCGACGGTGGGCGTGGCGGATCGCATCTTCACGCGCGTGGGCGCGTCGGACGATCTGTCGCGCGGCCAGTCCACGTTCATGGTGGAGATGGCGGAGACGGCGGCGATCCTGCACGGCGCGACCGCGCGCAGCGTGGTGATCCTCGACGAGATCGGCCGCGGCACGTCCACCTACGACGGCCTGTCGATCGCCTGGGCGGTGGCCGAAGATTTGGTCGATCGCGTCGGCTGCCGCGCCATGTTCGCGACGCACTACCACGAGCTGTGCGAGCTCGCGGACACGCGCCCGATCGTGGTGAACCAGAGCATCGCGGTGAGCGAGTGGGGTGAGAAGATCCTGTTCCTCCGCCAGCTGGTGGAGGGCGGGGCCAGCCGGTCCTACGGCATCCAGTGCGCGCGCCTGGCGGGCGTGCCTCGGCCGGTGATCCGCCGCGCGCAGTCGCTGCTCGCGCACTTTGAGAAGCATGCGCCGCGCAACGAGCACGCGCAGCTCTCGCTGTTTGGCATGGCGCCGGTGGCCGGGGCGACCGTGGTGGTCGAGGAGGCCGCACCCGACGCGCTCCGTGACGCGCTGCACGACCTCAACCCCGACGCGCTCTCGCCGCGCGAGGCGCACGACCTGCTCTACCGGCTGAAGGGCCTGCTCTGATGGACGCGGCCATCGAGGGCTTCCTCTATTGGCTGCGCGTGGAGAAGGGGCGGAGTGAGCACACCATCGCGGCCTACCAGCACGACGCCTCGCGCTTCGCGGCGTGGCTGAAGGAGCGGGGCGTGTCGTCGCCCGGCGACGTGACGGCGGCGCACCTGTCGGCGCACATGGGCGACCTGATGGCGGAGGGTCTGGGGCTGCGCTCGATCGCGCGGGCGCGCTCGTCGATGCGGCAGCTGTTCCGCTTCCTGGTCGCCGAGCACCACATCGAGGCCGACCCGACGACGATCGTGGACGCGCCGCGCTTCCCAGCGCCTCTGCCGGTGGTGCTGCGCGCCGATCAGATCGAGGCGCTGCTGGCGGCGCCTGACCCGGGCACGGTGCTCGGCCTGCGCGACCGCGCGATGATCCAGCTCGCCTACAGCGCGGGCCTGCGCGTGTCGGAGCTGGTGAACGTGCCGGCCCATCAGGTGCGCGCGGACGTGGGCCTGGTGCTGGTGCGCGGCAAGGGGAGCAAGGAGCGGCTGATCCCGATCGGCGAGGTGGCGGCGAGCTGGGTGCTGCGCTGGCTTCGCGACGGCCGCACCGCGTTCGACCCCACCGGCCGCGCCGAGGCGATGTTCCTCACGCGCCACGGCAAGGCGATGACCCGGCAGAACCTGTGGGAGCGGCTGGTCCGCTACGCGCGGCTGGCGGGGATCGACGGCAAGGTCTCACCGCATGTGCTGCGCCACAGCTTCGCGACGCACCTGCTGGCGAACGGCGCCGACTTGCGCGCGCTCCAGGCGATGCTCGGGCACTCGGACATCACGACGACTCAGATCTACACGCACGTCGCGCGCGAGCGGCTCAAGTCGATCCACGCGGAGTTCCACCCGCGGGGCAAGCGCTAGGGTGCGTCGCTCAGGCGGATCTCGCGGCCCACCACGACGGTCACGCGGGCCGTGCCGGGCGGCGGAGTGAACGTGTCGCCGCGGGCGGTGAGCAGCACGACGCCGTCGGCGTCCTCGGCGGTCCACTCGCGCAGCGGCTCGCCCTCGTCCCAGCCAGACGCGGTGGTGGTCCACACGTCGCCCGTGATCAGCTCGGCGGCGAAGCGGGGCTCGGGGCGATGCGCGACGACGATCGGCCCCGCCGCGCCAAAGAACGCGGGCTCCAGCGCGTCGTCTCGCCAGTCGCAGTGGATGTGGTCGGCGTAGTAGCCGATGTAGTCGGCGGACTCGCCCGTGCAGGCGTCGGCCAGGCCGTTCAGATCGGTCGCGTTGGTGTCCAGATCGACGCCGTCACCGTAGATGTGGCGCGAGAACTCCACGCCGCCGACGCCCGCGTTGTAGGCGGGGTTTCGAAAGCCCGACGTCACCGTCAACGGCCCGCCGAGCGCGTCGCGGACGTCTTGCAGGTGCTCGACGAGCTTGGGCGCAACCACCGCCCATTGGCCCTTGTAGGCGGCGGCGAATTCTGCGAGCACGAAGTTGGGCGCGAGGTCGGCGTCGGCGGCGATCGCGTCCAGGTCGAGGAAGTGGGTGGGCGAGAGGTACTGGGCGTCGCTCGACGCGGGCCAGTCCCAGTCCGCGCCCCACGCGCCCTTGGGCACCACCGGGAAGCACGCCGCGCGGTCGCGCAGCGGGCCGATGTAGCAGACGGTGTCGGGGGCGGGGTCGGTGTCGATGGCCACGTCGGTGTCGCCGCCGCCGGTGGGGCCGCCGTCGTCGTCGGACGGCGCGTCGGTGTCGGGGACGTTCGCGTCCGTGTCGGCGGTGAGGTCCGTGTCGCGGTCGAGCGGAGGGAGCTTGCCCGGCAGCGGCAGCAGGAAGCAGCCCGACAGGAGCGGCAGGACGAGCAGGGGCAGTCTCATCGACGCTCCACGGTGACGCGGCGGCGGGTGGGGACGTCGGTCCAAGTCTCGACGACGCCGTCGGGCCAGCGGACCTCGACAGAGTCGACGGCGTCCCGGTCGCCCAGGCCGAAGTGGACCTCGGGCGGGCCCGCTGAGCCGTAGCTGGTGCCGCCGGCGTGCACGTCGCGGATCCAGGCCTGATCGCCGTCGTGGACGATCACCTCGGCGCCGAGCGCGAAGGGGTTGGGGCCTTGCTCGCGCAGCGTGAGCTCCAGCCAGGCGCTGTCGTCGCAGGCGCCCATGAAGATCTCGGTGGGGCCGCGCAGGTCGGCGCGCACCACGTCCAGGAAGCCGTTGCGGTCCAGGTCGACCACCACCTCGCCGCGCTGGCGGCCTTCGTCGTCGAGGCCCCACGCCTGGCCCACGTCGACGAAGCGGCCGTCGGGCTGCTGGGTCCACACGCCGTCGGGCTGGGACTCGGGGTTCTCGTGGCTGCTGGTGACGGCGATGAAGCCGCACAGGATGGTGGCGTCGAGGTCGCCGTCGTTGTCCAGGTCGGACAGGTCGGCGCCCCAGCCGGTCACCTGGCCGCGCGAGGCGTCCATCCGCAGGCCACGGGACCGGCTCTCGTCGAACCAGGCGGCGCCGCGGCTGACGAACAGGGCGTTGTCCTCCCACGACGCCACGAGGAAGTCGGGGATCAGGTCGCCGTTTACGTCGCCGATGCCGAGCCCCATGTTCTCGCGGGTGAAGTCGAGGCCCAGGTCCGCCGTGGGCGTGAACACGCCGTGATCGTTGTGCAGGAGCGTGGCGGGCCAGGTCCAGCCGAAGTCGTTGAGCAGGTACAGGTCGAGCCAGCCGTCCCGGTCGGCGTCGATGAACGCGCCTGAGAAGGTGTGGGCCTCGTGCAGCGCGCTGGGCGCGGGCATGCCGGGCACCTGATCGACGAAGGTGCCGTTTCCCTGGTTGAGGAAGATGGACGAGCCGTCGCCCGGCGGGATGCCATCGGGCGAGTTGATGCGGCCGTACCCGGCGACGAAGCCGTCCACGTCGCCGTCGTGGTCGACGTCCGCCCAGCTCGATGACATGCTGCGGCGGTTGTCGGGCCCAGCCACCCCGGCGGCGGCGGTGCCGTCGGTGAAGGCGCCGTGGCCGTCGTTGATCAGCAGGAAGTCTGGGCCCTTGAACACGCCGACGAACGCGTCCAGGTCGCCGTCGGCGTTCACGTCGACCGCGGTGACGCCGGCAGTGCGCTCCAGCGTGACCGGCAGCAAACCGCGGGTGAACGTCAGGCCCGGCCCCTGGATCCAGTAGCCGAACCGATCGTCCTCGGCGGTGGTCATGACGTCGAGCAGGCCGTCGCCGGTGAAGTCCGCGACCGCCACGCCGCCGCCGACGAACACGCTGTCGGACGCGTCGTTGAACGGCTGGGCGGCCCACTCGGTCCCGCCGTCGAGCAGGGAATAGGGGCGGTTGATGCGTTGGGACGGGTCCGCGCAGAGGACCGGGGGCCCGGCGATCCAGCGGGCGCCTACGCCGCCGTCGGTGTCCGGGGAGTCGGAGTCGGCGGTCGCGCTGTCCGTGTCGTCTGTGTCTGAGTCTGCGACCGCGGCGTCGCTGTTCGAGTCGGTGTCCCCAGGGGCATCGACCGCGTCACAGGCGCCAAGCGAGGCGAGCAGCAGGAGGGGGAGCCGATGCACGGGAATCCGGGGTGGGGGACAAGCCCTGATTAGCCTGTCTCGCGGCTGATCCGCACCGTCCGCGTGGGCCGTGGGCGCGGCCGGCGCAAAGTTCGGGGCGGGGCGCTCCGGGAACGTCGGGCGCGTTAGGGGCGGCGTGGACCGGCCCGGGGCCGGGCTGGTGGTGCGAACGAGCGTCTTCACGACGTCGCGCCGGCCCTCTCACTCTGCCACGAGCGCTGAACTCTCCACGTGACTGGGTCGCCCATCATCGCCGTGATCGAGGCCCTCGGGCGCCCCATCGTGGGCGCCGTGCGCGGGGTGCGCGGCAGCGTGGAGGAGGTGGGCCGTGCCGCGCGGATCGGCGCGCTCGGCTTCGCGAACTTCTTCTTTCGGCCGCTGCGTCTTCGGCTGACGCTGCAGCAGATCGACTTCATCGGCGTGCAGTCGCTGCCCATCATCTTCCTGACGGCGGCGTTCACTGGCGCCGTGTTCGCGCTGCAGTCCTACCGCGCGTTCAAGATGTTCGGCGCGCAGGGCATGGTCGGTGGCACCGTCGGCGTGGCGCTGACCCGCGAGCTGGGGCCGACGTTGACGGGGCTGCTGGTCGCGGGCCGCGCGGGCTCGGCGATCGCCGCGGAGATCGGGACCATGCGCGTGACCGAGCAGATCGACGCGCTGGACGCGATGGCGGTGGATCCGGTGAACTACCTGGTCAAGCCGCGGCTGCTGGCGGCGCTCATCTCGCTGCCCATGCTGACCGCCGTGTTCGACTTTGTGGGCATCCTGGGCAGCTACATCGTCGGCGTCTACGTCATGCACCTGAGCTACCCGGAGTTCATGGTTCGGCTCAAGGACTGGGTGGACTGGGACGACATCTGGACCGGCCTGTTCAAGGCGCTGGTGTTCGGCGCGATCATCGGCGTGGTCGCCTGCTACAAGGGCTACTACACGACGGGCGGCGCCAAGGGTGTCGGCAACGCGACGACGTCGTCGGTGGTGGTGGCGTCGGTGCTGATCCTGGTCAGCAACTTCTTCATCGCGTGGGCGCTGCCATGACGCCCCAGCGCCCTGAGATCGACCCCGTCACCGGGCAGCCCGCGGCGATCGTGTACCAGGGCGTGCACAAGGCGTTCGGCCGCCACCGCGTGCTCAACGGGCTGGATCTGATCATCCCGCGCGGGCGGATCACGGTGATCATCGGCCGGTCAGGTACCGGCAAGTCGGTGACGATCAAGCTGCTGATGGGGCTGTTGCGTCCAGACCAGGGCCACATCTGGGTGGGCGACGACGAGCTGACGACCATGCACGACCGTGCCTTGCGCACGATCCGGCTGCGATTTGGGGTGGTCTTCCAGAACGCGGCGCTGTTCGACTCGATGAACGTGTTCGAGAACGTGGCCTTCCCGATCCGCGAGCACAGCAAGCTCAAGGAGCCGGCGGTGCGGGCCAAGGTCCGTGAGCTGCTGGCGTCGGTCGGCTTGCACGACGTCGAGGACAAGATGCCGGGCGACCTTTCCGGCGGCATGCGCAAGCGCGTGGGCCTCGCGCGGGCGCTCGTGGGAGACCCGGAATTCCTCCTCTACGATGAGCCCACCACGGGCCTGGACCCCATCCTCACGGCGGCCATGGACGAGCTGATCGCTGAGACGGACGGGCACCACCCGAACCTGACCAGCGTGGTGATCAGCCACGACATGCGCGCCGTGCTCTCGATCGCCCACAAGATCGTGATGCTCAACGAGGGCGTGGTCGCGCATGAAGGCACGCCGGACTACTTCCAGCACAGCCAAGACCCCCTCATTCGACAGTTCCTCGCCGGTTCTCTCGATGGCCCCATGAAGGTCTGACCATGTCCAAGTGGACCACCGAATTCAAGGTCGGCCTGTTCGTCCTCGTGGCGATCGTGCTCGTGGTGTTTGGCTGGGCGTGGTCGGTCGACGGCGTGCGCCCGGACGAGACCAGCTACCGGCTGCTCATGGAGGTCGCGAGCTCCGACGGCCTGTGGGAGGGCAGCCAAGTTCGCTTGGCCGGCGTCGAGATCGGGGCGGTCGACGCCATCTCCATCGAGGGGGATCACGCTGAGCTGACGCTCAAGATCCGCACCGCCTACCAGCTGCCCGGTGACTCCGACGCGGAGCTCAAGGCGTCGGGTCTGCTTGGCGATCTGTTCGTCCGCGTCTACCCCGGCACGTCCGACACCATGCTCAAAGACATGGACCGGATCAAGACTCGCAGCAACCCTGGAGACATCGACAAGATCACGCGCAACCTGGAGAAGATCAGCGACGACATCTCCGCGGTCACCGGCGTGCTCAAGAAGATGGCGGAGAACGACGCCAACCGTCAGCACGTCGAGTCCACGCTCGCCAACGCCGACCAGCTCACCGAGCTGCTGCGCGAGATCGCGGCGGGGAACAAGGCTGACATCACCGCGATCGTGCAGTCCGTCCGCCGCCTGTCGGAGGCGCTTGAGGGGCACGTCGACACCATCGGCGGCAACGTCAACGAGGAGGTCGACAAGCTCCAGGACCTCACCGATCAGCTCAACGCCGCGGCGTCGGACATGACGTCGATCACCGGCAAGATCGACCGCGGCGAGGGCACCATCGGCGCGCTGGTCAATGACGATCAGACGATCGACGCGCTCAACGACACGATCCACGACGTGAAGCGCGCGGTGAAGTCCTTCACCGGAATCCGGCCAGAGGTGTATTACACCGGTCGTTTCTACTTTGGTACCGAGCCCAAGGACACGCAGATATTCTACTACGGGAACCCGCTCGCGTTCTCCGGCGCGAACAACATCGGCCTGCGTCTGCGCACGCACGAGGACTTCTGGTACGACTTCGAGATCAACGACTACCCGCAGGGCGTGATCAGCCAGAAGGAGGTCCTCCACGAGAACACTGGCCTCGTCACGTCCAAGTGGACCCGCGACCAGAAGTACCGCTTCACGTTCCAGATGGAGAAGCGCTGGGGCCCGGTCAGCGTGCGCCTCGGCATCAAGGAGGGCGGCGGCGGCGTGGGCGCCACGTTCTACGCGCTCAAGGACCGCCTCCAGACCAACATCGACGTGTTCGACTTCTTCTTCGGCAGCTACCCGGCGATCGAGTCCCGGGGCATCCCGAATGTGCGTGTTGGGGTCCGCGGCGAGCCCTGGAAGAACATGTACGTCGAGGGGGGCGCCGAGCAGATCATCTTGGGCGCCAAGTACGGCTTCTTCACGGGCTATGTCGGTCTTGGCTTTCGCTTCACCGACGACGACATCAAGTGGCTTCTGGGTAGCCTCCCGCTGAATTTCTAGCGGTCGAGCGGGCTCACACGAGACGCTGACACACAGCCGATGCCCGACGGGGCGCGATCTGTCGCCGGATCCGATCTTCGGGCGGTTGTGGAAGCCCCTTGTTGGGGCTAGGGTCACAGGGTCCTACGATGCCCGATCAGGAGGGAACCTTGGCAGGTCCGCGAAAGCCCAACGAGCGTGATGCGGTCGCCAATTTCTTTGGTGATGACGACGACTTCTTCAACGACGACGCCGACTCCGTCGACGAGTCGTCGGAGCCTGCGCCGCCGGCCCTGATCGCCGAGGAGGAGCCCGTCGCGGCCCCCCAGGTGACCGAGCCCGTAGTGGAGACGCCGGTCGTGGTCGCGCCTGAGCCCGTAGTGGAAGCCGCGCCCGAGCCTGTGGTGGAACCCGCGCCCGAGCCCGTGGTCGAAGCTGCGCCCGAGCCTGCGGCGGAAGCTGCGCCCGAGCCTGCGGCAGAAGCTGCGCCCGAGCCTGCGGCGGAAGCTGCGCCCGAGCCCGCGGTGGAAGCTGCGCCCGAGCCCGCGGCGGAAGCTGCGCCCGAGCCCGCGGTCGAGGCCGCCCCGGTCGTCGAGGCCGTAGCCGAGGCCGTGGTCGCGGTGCCGGTCGCTGCCGCCCCGAACGCGCCCGCGCCGCGCCTCCCGCCGCCTCCGCCCCGCTACGTGGCGCCTGGCCGTCCGGCCGGCGGCTACCTCGACAGCATCCTGCCCCAGACGCTGGACGGTCCTCGCCCCGCGAGCGCCTCGCCCCAGCTGACCGGCGCGCCTGAGCACGTCGACTCCGTCGATGGGGACTCTGCCGTCCCGCGCTCCGAGTTCCTGCTCCCCGTCGGCCTGGACGCTTGGCGCGAGGCCCTGGCCGCCATCGAAGCCGCGGCGAACGAAGAGGGCGCCGCGCGTGCGGACCTGCTCGTTCAGGCCGCGCACCTGCGCCTGCGCGCTTTGGGCGACGCCTCCGGCGCGCGCGAGCGTCTCGCCGCGGCGCTGGCCGAGGGCGCCTCCGGCGACGAGGTCCTCGTCCTCTCCACCGATCTGTCGGACGCCAGCAATGGCTACGAAGCCTGGGCCACCCGCGCTGGCGCGCTGACGGGCGCCGCGGCGGCTGATGCGTGGCGTCGCGCCGCGGCGGCTTCGACCGACCCCGCCACCGTGCGCGCCGCGCTGCATGAGGCGGTCGCTGCGGATCCCTCGGATCTCGACAGCTTGGATCGCCTGATCGACGCGCTCCACCGCCTCGGAGACGACGAAGCGCTTGTCGGCGCGCTTGAGATCCGTGCCCTGGTCGACGACGCGTCTGCGGTCGCGTCGCTGCACACTGAGCGCGGCAACGCGCTGGCCCGCCTGGGGCGCATGGACGAGGCGATCACCGCCTGGTCCGACGCGCTCACGCTGGATCCGGAGCAGGGCGACGCCGATGTCTCGCTGGAGGCCGCGCTGCGCGCGGGCGCCCAGTACGCGGCGCTCGCGGAGCGCTACTTGGCCCGTGGCGGTCCGACCGCGCTGTGGCTCGCCGCGCGAGCCCTTCGCTCGGCCGGTGATGACGGCGCTGCGGCGTCGTTCGCGACCGCGTCGGCTGTGTCGACCTTCGCGGCGATCGAGCGCGAGGCGTGGCTGCTCACCGCGGGTCAGCCCGACGATCTCGTCGCGGCGATCGAGCAGATCTGGGGCGAGCGCACGGGGATCGAGGCTGCGGCCGCGTTCTACCGGCTCGGCGCCGCGTTGGAGCGCCTGGGCGGCGCCTCGGAGCAGGTCCTCGCGGCGTACCGCAAGTCGAGCGCTTTGGGCTTTGGCCTGGCGACGGACGCGGTCGAGCGTGCGCTGCGCTCGGGCAGCGACCACGAGGCGTTGATCGCGTTCCACACGGAGCGCGTGAAGTCCTGGGACGTGCCTCGCCTGGTGGACCTGGTCGGGTTGGCCGACGCGCGCGACGCGGCGGCCCCTGCCGATGCGGAGACCGTGGCGGCGTGGCGCGTGGTGGCCGATCGCGGCGACCTGGCGGGCCTGCGCGGCCTGCGTCGCGCGGCGACGGCGGCCGGCAGCGTGGCGGAGCGTGTCTTCGCGGCCGAGCGGCTCGCGGCGCTTGAGTCCGACCCGACCGTGGCGGCGGCGCGCGCGTTCGAAGCGGCGTCCCTGCACCTGGTCGAGGGCGACCCCGCCACGGCCGCCAGCTGGTTCGAGAAGGCGCTGGCCGTCCCCACGGGTGACCTGCTCGCGTTCGAAGGGCTGATCGCGTCGCTGGTCGGCGCCGGTCGCGCGTCTGAGGCGGCGGATCGCCTTGAGTCCCGCGCCGCGACGTCTGAGGGCGAGCGGGCGGAGTCGTTGCTGCTGGAGGCCGCGCGCCTCCGCGAAGGCGTCAGCGCCGACAGCGCGATCGCCACGCTCGATCGCCTGCTGGCGATCACGCCGGACCACGCCGAGGCGACCCGTCGTCTGGCGCAGGTCGCGGGCGCCCGTCGCCCGGACGTGATCCGCGCGGCGCTCAAGTCGCCGGGCAGCGTCGAGGCGCGCCTCGCCGATGCCACGCTCGCCATGCTGGCGGGGGGGCCGCTCCCCGAAGAGTCCTTCGAGGGCCTTTCCACGCTGCGCGCCCTCGCGGTCGCGTCGTCGGTGGACACCCTGGCCTGGGGCGATCGCGTCGCCGCAGACGGCCTCGGGGACGCGGTCAGCCTGGAGGCCTTCGTGGTGCTCGCGGGCATGGCGGACGCCGGTCGCGTGGTCGCGGCGCTGGAGGCGGCGCCTCAGGGCGTCGGCACACCCACGCTCGTGCGTCAGGCCGAGTCGCTCGGTCGCACGGACCTCGCGCTGCGCTTTGCCGTCGAGGCGGGGCTGCCGGCCTCAGAGATCGATCGCCTGACGCTCGCGTCGTCGTCGGGCGCGGCGGAGGCCCTGGTGGGCCTGCGCGGCGCGCTGGATCGCGCGGACGCGCCGGTGGCGACGCTCGCCCGCTTGGCCCAGATCGCGGGCGCGGCTGGCGACGCGGACGTGCAGGTTCGCTCGCACGAACTCGTGGTCGAGCGGACGTCGGTGGGCTCGGTGCAGGCGCTGCATGCGTCGTGGCTCGGCTCGCTGCGTCATGCCGCAGGCGACGCCGTGGGCGCCCTGTCGGCTTGGCGTCTGGCGCTGGCCGGTCGCCCTGGCTCCATCGCGGCGCTCGACGGCGCCAAGGCCGCGGCCGCGGCCGCAAAGGACGTCGAGTCGGCGACCGAGTTGGCGAGAGCGGAGGGGCCGCGCGCGGTGGCCGAGGCCGTGGAGGCCGCGGGCGGCTCTCCGCCTGTCGAGGCGTGGCGTGAGGCCGCGGCGTCTGGGCAGCTGCTCGACGCGTTCGGTCTGGAGCGCGCGCTGGTCGAGGCCGGCGACTGGCAGGGTGTGTTCGACGCGTGGACCGCGCGTCTGGCGACGACCACCGCCGAGTCCGAGCGCGCGCGCCTGGAGATCAAGCGCCGCTGGGTGCTGGCTGAGAAGCTTGCCGAGGCCGACCTGGCCTGGGAGCTCTACCAGAAGCTGCATGAGGACGCGCCAGGTGACCGTGACGTGCTCGAGAGCCTCGCGCGCATCGCGGGTCGTCGTGGTGAGGTGGCGCAGGCCATCCAGTACCTGACCGACTTGGCGCGCACGGCCCCCACGCCGAAGGACGCCGCGCGCTACCACCGCCGCATCGCCGAGGTCTGCCTGGCGAACGGTCAGGACGCCGAAGCGCGTCAGGCCCTGTTCGACGCGCTCGACGTGTCGCCGGAGGACCTGGAGGCGCTGGCCGGCCTGCGCGATCTCGCCGACCGCACGGGCGACTTCGACACGCTCCACGCCGTCCTCAAGCGCGAGGTGGTGCTGGTGCCGGCGGTGCGTCGCGTGGTGCTGCTCCGTCAGATCGCCGACGTCGCCCAGCACAAGCTGGCCGATCCGGGTCGCGCGATCGACGCCTGGCGTCAGGTGCTCGTCGAGGTCCCGGGTGACCGTGAATCGCTGCGCAGCCTGTTCACCCTCGCGGACGAGGGCGACGATCTGGGCCTCTACATCGAGTCGGGCACCGCGCTCGCGGAGTCCTCCTCGGGTGCCGAGCGCAGCGCGCTGCTCTCCGTGATCGGCGTTCGCTGCGACGCGGCGGGTCGCACGGACGACGCGGTTCACTACCTGGAGCAGGCCATCAGCGCGGAGGTGCCCGACGCGGGCGCCGCGCAGAAGCTCGAGGCGATCTACCGGCACAGCGGCGACCACGCGGGCGTCGTGCGCGCGCTCTCGGTCCAGGCCGAGTGCGCCTCCGACGTCGACGCCAAGGTGGCGAAGCTCCTCGCCGCGGCGCGGGTGGAGCTGGAGTCCCGTCACGATCGCGAGGCGGCACACCGCACCTACGAGCGCGTGCTGCTCGTGTCCGCGGAGCAGCCGGACGCGCTGCGCTTCGAGTCGACCTACCTTTACGACGCGGGCCGCCACGCCGAGGCGCTGGACCTCTACGCGCGCCTTGAGCCGCTGCAGATCTCCGCGGCTGACGACGACGACGACGACGTCCGCATGGAGGCGACCGCGTTCTTCTACCGGTTCGCCGAGATGCTCCGCGGCGAGGGCCGCGCCGCCGAGGCGGTCGCCCGCTACGAGCGCGCCCTGCAGCTCAACCCGTCGCACCTCCCCACGCTCGAGGCCGTCGGCCCGCTGTACGTGGCGGTGGAGAACTGGACCGTTGCTGGCGACGTTTACCAGCGCCTGCTCAACCTGACCGGCGGTCAGGGCGACCCCGAGCAGGTGGCGAACATCTACACGATGCTCGGCCGCGTCGATCGCCACCACGGCAAGCCGGACAAGGCGCTCAAGCGCTTCACCAAGGCGCTGGAGGCGTTCCCGAACTTCGTGCCGGCGCTCAAGGGCCTGGCCGGCGTCCACGAGGATCGCCACGACTGGCAGAACCTGCTCACGGCGTACAACGGGGTCATCTACAACGCGAGCGTCCAGAAGGACGTGATCGACGCGTACATGACCAAGGGCCGCGTGCTCGACGACGAGCTGGGTCGCCCCGACAAGGCCGCGCAGCACTACGAGCGCTGCTTGGCGTTCGACGCGGCTCAGCCTGTCGCCTACCTGCGCCTGTCCGAGCTGGCGCTGCGTCGCCAGGCCTGGGAAGAGGCTGCCGAGATCGCGTCGCGCGGTCTGGGCTTCGTGGGTGATGACGTGAACACGCACGTCGATCTCAAGCTCGCGCTGTGCATGGCGCGCCTGATGGTGGATGACGCCGTTGGCGCCGCCGACGCTCTCTCCAAGGCCCAGTCGCTTTCTCCCGAGCTCGTCGCCGTGCTGGGCGCCGCGCCGCTGGCCGACCCGGCGGCCATCGGTTCGACGCTGCGCGCTCGCCTGCCGAAGTAGTCGGCGGAAGCGTCAGAAGAGCCCGGCTGTCGTGAAGGCAGCCGGGCTCTTCGCCTTTCTGGACCGCGCGACCGCGCAGGTCTGAGCGTTAGCGCCCGAACTTGGTGAGGACCGTCGCGCCGAGGCCGGTGACGGCGGCGAGACCCGCGAGCGGGGCGCCGACCCACGGGACCCACGACAGGGCGACCAACACGAGCGCGCCGACCGCGACGGTGGCGGCGCGCGAACCCTCGGCTCTGCGCAGTCGGCCGCCGAGCGTGGTGGCGGCAGCGGTCGCGCCCACCGCGGCGGTGGCGCCGAGGGCCGCGATCAGGCCCAGGGCGAGGGGGATGCCGAGCAACGTGAGCGCGAGCAGCACCGACGCGCTGACCGTGGCCACGCCGACCAGGGCGCCCACCGCCAGCGACGCGAGCCCGCGGGCGCGCGTCATGTCGGAGATCACCGACAGCCGCTGCGGGAACAGGGCGGACAGCAGCAACGCCGCGCCGGTCAGGCCGAGCGCCTCGGCCGCGCGGTCGAGCGCGGTGCGCAGCGGGCCATCGGCGCGGGTGCGCGGCACTGACGTGAGCGAGGAGCCGGGGCGGGCGATCAGCGGCATCCGCGCGACGCGACCGCCGAACGCCTCCACGTCGCCCCCGACCGTGCCTGCGTCGCGTACGGCGACGTCGCCGCCGAACGACACGGCGTCGCCCAACACGCGGCCGAGCACCAGGACGTCGCCCCCGAACGCGACGACGTCGTGAACCTCGTCCTGTGGGGCGACCTCGATGTCCTGCCCGAACGCGACGACATCCTGCATCGCGCGCGCGGCGCGGCGCAGCGTGGGGCTGTTTGACCCATCGGTGGTGACGTTGAGCTGGCCGAGCATCGACAGCTGGTGGCGCAGCGTCACCGCCTCCATCGCCAGCTCGTCGACCTGCTGGAGGATGGACGCGCGCGCCCTGGGCGGAAGGCTGGGATCGGCCGACTGGGTGAGCAGCGAGTCCTGCCAGTGCTGCACCGCGGCCAGTCGCTCGCGCAGCGCCAGGGCCGCGGACTGCTGATTCATCGACGGCAGCTGGCTGGCGAAGGTGCGAAGGTCGTTCTGGCGCACCGTTTGGCCGGTCACCAGGTCGGGATAGCGAGGCACGAAGGCGACGCCGAACTCGCCGTTAAGCGCGCTCTGGGCCGTGGGCGCCACCCAGGCCGGATCGGGCGGCGTCGGATCTGCGGCCAGCGCGCGGCTGATCGCGAGGGCCATGACGAGGGCGCTCACCGGGCACGCCCCTGCGTCCACGACGCGAGCGTCACCGCGGCGAAGGCCGTGGCGGTGCCGGACGCTGCCAGCGACGCGAGCAGCGCGGGCTGGGCTCGTAGCTGACCAGTGGCGGTGGCGAGGGCGGACCCGAGCACGTCGAGGCGCCCACCGATCGCGGACAGATCCGAGCCGAGCATAGAGGCGACCACGGCGGCGGCGATCAGGGCCAGACCGACGAGCAGTTCGCCGCGGGCCAGGCCGGGCGGGGGAGGGACCGCGGCTTCGAGCACGCGCCCGACCAAGTCCTCGGGCACGACAGGCTCGGGGATGCGCAGGGCCGCGGTCAGCGAGTCCGCCGCCAGCACGCGGGCGGTGCACGTGGGGCAGTCGTCCAGGTGCCGCGCGACCAAGGCTGCCGCGTGATCACCGAGCTCGCCCGCCACGAACGAGGCCAGCAGGTCGGGCGCGACGTGATCGCTCATGGGGCGCCTCCGTCGAGCTCCAGCAGGCCGCGCATCCGCTGACGGGCGCGGAAGATGCGGTTCATCGTGGTGCCGATCGGCTCGCCCAGGATCTCGGCGATCTCGACGTACTTGAGGTGCTCAAAGTGGTACAGCACCAGCACCTCCCGGTAGGCCTCGGGCAGCTTGGCCAGCGCCTCGTGCACCTGGCTCGCGCGCTCCGCCTGGATGGCGCTCCCGAGCGCGCTCAACGTGGAGTCCGCGACCTCACCCAACTCGTCGTGGGTGCGGTGACGACGGCGGCGCTGGGCGTCGATGCAGGTGTTGCGGGCGATCCCGAAGATCCAGGTGGAGAACGACCGCTCCTGGTCGTAGGTCGGGAGCGCGCGCAGGACCTTGATCAAGATGTCCTGGGCGGCGTCGGCGGCGTCCTCGCTCTCTCCGAGCATGCGCAGCGCGTAGCGGTACATGGTCGGGGTCCACTTCTGGACCAGCCAGTTGCGCGAGGCCTCGTCCCCGTCCGCCGCGCGCGCGACGCGTTCGGCTTCCCGTTCAGGGGACTCCACCAAGCGTAGTGCGTGCACAGCGACTCCTTTCGGTTCGGACTCGACCTGGGTTACGATCGCACCACGCGCGTTATTGCGCAATTGGTCGTGACCATCGAGGACGCGCGGGATGGACAAGGAAGGCCGCCTCAGGCGGTACCAGCGCAAGGACTACACCGAGGTCGTTGACTTCCCCGTGGAGATCGTCGGCCGGGACGGGAGCGTCCGCCGCTACGACTTCGAAGAGTCGGTCCGCCTGTACCAGCGCCGCATGGGCTTCGCCGCCGTCCGCTTTCGTGACGAGGAGCTGATCTCCGCCGAGCAGGGCCATTGCCGGTCGCGGGTAGAGCAGCTTCGCCGGTCCTACTTCCACCTGCACGGGTGGGCGCCCGCGGTCGGGCGGGACGGCCCTGAGGCCGCTCGCCTGGATCTGGCGGGGGAGATCGCCGGGTTCCTGCTCCGCGTGTTCCGTGAGTCCGGTCGGCTGGCCGTGTGGTTCACCGCCGTGGCCAAGGACGGCCCGGGCGAGCTGTGGTTCGTCGATCGGCAGGGCGGCTCGGGTGGCCTGCTGCTCTACACCTGGACCTTCGAAGGCCCGTCGAGCGAGCTCGGACAGGCGGCGTTCGCCGACATCCTGCGCGACCTGCGTGGATCCGAGTCTTCGCCTGGCGATGCCGAGCGTCTGGTCGGCTACCACCGCTGCGACGACTGCGCGTTCGTGCTCACGGGCCGCGCGCAGGACGTGGGCGGGCTCGCGGCCGCTGCCCCTGAGGACGACGGCGCCGACGTCGAGCCCTCGCCGTGGGAGGAGGCCGTCGATCTGGTCCGCCGCGGGGATCTGCCGTCGGCCTTCCTGCGCTGCCGCACCATCGTCGAGACGCAGCCATGGCACCGTGACGCTTACGCGCTGGGCGCGTCGTTGGCGGTGCTCCTCCGTCGCCCCGGCGACGCCGAGGATCTGTCCTTCGTCGGCACCCGCTACTACCCGGCTGATCCGCTGCTTCAGCAGGCGCTGGGCCTCTCTCGCATGCATCAGGGGCGCTCGCTGGACGCGATCGAGGCGCTTGAGGACGCGGTGACCAAGGCGCCCGGGCTGACCGCGGCCCGCTCGCTGCTCGTGCTGGCGCTCTTGGAGCGCTACCGGTTCGGGCAGGCGTTCAAGGCGCTCCGCATGCCGCGCGGCCTGGCGATCGGCGCGGACGAGACCTCGCACCGGCGGCTGGTCAAGCTGATGACGCTGGCCGCGCTGTTCGCGCTGTTCACCGGCGTCACCCTGGTAGGCAACGCCGTGGGCATGGCGCTGGTTGGGCGGGTCGCGGTGTTCCCGTTGGTGGCGGCGGTGGTGATGGCCGTCGTTGGTGCGCTCTGGTTCCGTGCGCGCTTGGATGAGCTGCGCGGTCGGCATCTGTTTGAAGATCCGGAGCGGGCCCTCGAGCGCGTGCGGCGTACGCGCGGCTGACGTCTTGCCGGTGCGTGTCTGGGGATTAGGTCGACGGCCCAGACTCGGACGACTCAATGGCTCTCCCTGACGACAACGAAGAAGTGGACAACACCCCCGCGGCGGAGGTGGAGTCGCTCCCGGACCCGCGCGACCTGCGCCTGGCCGAGATGGAGATCAAGCTCGCCGAGACCGAGTCTCGCCTGCGCGCCGTCTCCAAGGCCTACGCCGACCAGCGCAACGAGATCACCGCCTCGCGCGAGCGTGCGGAGGCGCACCTCAAGAACATGATTGCGCGCAAGGAAGGCGAGGTCGCGCGCATCTTCTTCGAGCCGGTGCAGAACCTGCAGCGCAGCCTGGAAGCCCACACCACCGACACCGTGTCGCTGCTCACCGGCGTGCGCATGGTGCTGACGCAGTGCCTCGACGGCCTGCACCGCTTGGGCCTGCGCGAGGTGCCCGGCGTCGGCTCCAACTTCGATCCGAACCTGCACGAGGCGATCGGCATCGAGCAGGTCTCGGACGAGGCTGAGGACGACACCGTCGTGACCGTGCACCTCGCGGGCTACACCGTCGGCAACGTGGTCCTGCAGCCGGCCAAGGTGATCGTCGGCAAGTTCACGCGCTCTCCGATCCCTGAGGCTTGACTACGTCTGGCGCGCCAGCCTTCAGTGCTGGCCGTCGTCGTGGTCGTCGTGCTGGGCGGGGCGGCCTGGATCGTCTGGGGATGACCCCTGGACGTGGCGCGGCGCGGGTCCCCGGCGAAAGTCGCGAACCTTGGCCGCGGAAGGGGCCGTGCGCGTCGCGTGTCGGATAGACGGTGTGCGCCCCGCTCCGGATCTCCGCCATGTCCACCCGCCGTGCCCTCGCCGGGGCCTTCGCGCTGACCCTGCTGCGCCCCCCGGTCTACGCGAACGCGTCCGATCCCGTGCCGACCCAGGCCGCGCCCGTCGCGCGCGCCGAGGGGATGGTCGATGTGGCGCCTGAGCTTCGCAAGCTCGCGCTGCCGTTGCCGCCTGCCTTGCTTGTGGCGCTGCGCACCTCCGACTGGAGCACGGCGTACGCGGGCCTCAAGGCCATGGACGTGTCCGGGCTGATCGGACCTCAGCGCGCCGATCACGCGTTCCTCGTGGTGTGGACGGCGGTTCGAACGGGCAAGGCGGCCGAGGCGGCGCCCTACCTGGCGCTGATCGACGAGGGCTCTGCGCCCGCGGCGTGGCGCGCGCTGATCCGCGCCGAGGTGCTACGCGCGCAGGGCGACAACCTGGGCGCGCTGACCGCGTTGGAGTCGGTGCCCGAGGGCTCAGCGCTCGCGACGCGCGCGCTGGCGCAGCGGGCCGAGCTGCTCATCGCGCTGGGTCGCTCTTCTGAGGGCGTGGTGATCTACCAGTCCTTGATCGACAAGCCCGACCCGTCCGAGGGCACCTCGTTCGCGCTGCTGGCCATGGCCAAGCGCAAGGGCGTCGGGTCGGACGCGTCGTACGCGTTGCTGCGCCGCCTCTGGACCTGGTACCCGAACCTCGCGGAGTCGCGCGAGGCGGAGCGCCTGCTGGCGTCGAGCTACGCGAGCCGTCTGCCCACGCCGACCGAGTCGATCCGCCGCGCCGAGCGCCGTCAGGCGGCCAGCTCCTGGTCGGACGCGCTGTCGCTGACCGAAGGCCTGACCGACAAGGTGACGCCGGGGAGCGAGGACGCCTGCCGCCTCGCGTACGTCCGGGGTCGCAGCTACTACAAGCAGAACAGCCTCACCAACGCGCTGACGGCGTTTGGCGACGCGGGCCGCGCCTGCGCTAAGGTGCCCGGCGACTACGGCGACAAGATCCTGTACCTGGGCGGCGAGGCGCTGTTCCGCAAGGGACAGTACAGCCTGGCGGCCGACTCCTACGCGGCGATCCTCACGCTCTACCCGGGCTCTTCGATGGCCGACGACGCGCTGACCCGCGGCGGCATCGCGCTCGAGCAGCTCGGCCAGGTCGAGGGCGCGCGGACGCTGTGGCGCAAGGCGCTCGACGAGCACGCCGAAGGCGACACGGTCCCCGAGGCCACCTTCAAGCTGGCGTTCAGCCTGTACGACGCGGGCCAGACCGACGAGGCCCGCGCCGTCGCGCTCCAGCTTGGCGCGCTCCCGCAGGGGGTGGACGAGGTCAGCGTTCTGGGTGGCCGCTACTGGGCCGCGCGCTTGCTGGCTTACCCGGACGTGAAGCACCCCGACGTGCTCGGTCCGCCCGACGCGGTCGCCCAGGCCGTGAAGGAGTGGGAGGCGCTGATGCGCTCCGCGCCCTACGGCTGGTACGCCGCGCTCGCCTACTCGCGCCTCAAGGAGCTCGCGCCGGACGTGGCGGCGTCGGTAAAGCGCCCGGCTCAGGACGCGGGCATGGTGCCTTGGACGGTGCGCGAGACCTTCCTGCAGGGTGGCGGCGGCGACGCGCTCGCGCTCGCGCGCCTGGGCTTGCTCAAGGACGCGCAGGCGGTGTGGGGTGACGTCGACGACGACCTGCTCCCCGACGAGATGGCGTGGTGGACGGAGATGCGGGTCGCGCTCGACGACTGGCTGTTCGCGCACGACGCGATGGTCCGCTGGCTGCGTACGCACCCGCTCGGCACGCTGGGTGAGCACGAGGCGCAGATCGTGCAGGTCTCGTACCCGCCTCGGTACTGGGCGGAGATCAAGACCGCGACCGCGCCCTACCCGTGGGAGCCGCGCATGTTCCACGCGCTCGTGCGCGAGGAGTCGCTGTTCAACAAGGACGTGAAGAGCCCTGCGGGCGCGCTGGGCCTGTCCCAGGTCATGCCCGCGACCGGGCGCACCGTCGCGGGCTGGCTGGGCGTGTCGTTCTCGACGACCGACCTGCTGGTGCCCGAGAAGAACCTCAAGATCGGCGCCAAGTACCTCGACACCGTCCTGCGTCAGCAGGGGAACGACCCGTGTCTGGCGTTCGCCAGCTACAACGCCGGGCCCCAGCGCGTGGACGAGTGGATCGCCAAGCGCGGGAACCTACCGCTCGACGAGTTCGTGGAGCGCATCCCTTTCCGCGAGACCCGCGGCTACGTGAAGCGCGTGTCGTCCACCTGGCAGACCTACCGCTACGCCCAGGACCTCAACAGCACCCCGTTCGTGGACCTGTCGGCGTTCAACCACATCGTGCGGCCCGTGGCGGCGCCGGCGCCCGGCGGCGGGACCCAGTGACCGACTGGGAGGCGATCGGCGGCGAGCCCGCGGTGAGCGCGATCATGGACGCGTTCGTCGACCGCATGTTCGACGACATGATCGTGGGCTTCCTGTTTCAGGGCAAGGATCGCGACGGCATCAAGCGCCACGAGGTGGCGCTGGTCAGCAGCCACATGGACGGCCCGCTCGCCTACGAGGGCCGCCCGCTGGTGTCGCTGCATCGGGGCCTCAAGATCAACCGAGGCCAGTTCCGCAGGCGGATCGCGCTGTTGAAGCTGACGCTGGAGCGCTTCGCGGTGCCGCCTGATGTCGCCGCGCGCTGGATCGCGTTTGACGAGCGCCTGATCGACAGCTTCACCGACGGGACGGACTGCGTCGGGTAGGTTGGGGGAGCGCGGCTGCGACGCACGCGGTCCGATCCTGACCGTCTGGACCATGCCTCCCGGGGCCGCCCCGATTACCCCCGGATCCGATGGCCTTCGTCCACCTCCACGTCCACTCCCAGTACAGCGTGCTTGACGGCACGATGGATCCCAAGTCCGTGGCCGCGCGGGCTGCGGCGCTGGGCATGCCCGCCATCGCGTTGACCGACACGGGCAATCTGTACGGCGCGGTCGCGTTCTACAAGGCGTGCAAGGACAAGGGCGTCCACGCGCTGATTGGCGCTGAGCTGCACGTGCAGCCTGAGGGCATCGAGTTCGAGGACCACCGCGCCGAGAACGGCGGCTACCAGGTCATCGCGCTGGTCGAGGACGAGGACGGCTACAAGTCGCTGTGCGCCCTCATCACCGCCGGCATCTTCGACGGCATGCGGTACAAGCCCCGGGTCGACCTCAAGGCGCTCGCGGCGCGCCACAAGGGTCTGATCTTCCTCACCGGCGGCCTGCGTGGCGCCTTTGGTCGCGCGGCGATCGCGGGCGACGCGGACGGCGCGCGCACCCGCGTGCGTGAGCTGATGGACGCGGTCGGCGCGGGGCAGCTCTACCTGGAGCTTCAGGACGTGGGCCTGCAGGGCCAGGAGGCGGTGAACGCGGTCGCACGCACGCTCTCGCGCGAGCTCGACGTCCCGACGGTCGTGACCAATGCGGTGCACTATGACCGCCCCGAAGACGCGCCGGTGCTCGACGTGCTGCACGCCATCTCGGCGGGTGCGCCGCTGTCGGACACCACCCGCGCCCGCAGCCCGACCGATCAGGCATATCTCAAGACAGAAGCCGAGATCCGTGAGATCTTTCCGGATGATCCTGAGGCCGTGGACCGCACCACGGAGGTCGCCGCGCGCTGCCACTACAAGTACCGCCTGGGCGAGTACCTGTTCCCGTCCACCACGCCGCCGGACTTCGTGGAGGGCAAGGACGCCGTCCAGCCCGACACCGACGCCAACTGGCAGTACTTCTATGCCGCGTTTCCGCCCCCGCGCTCCTACGAGATGCCCGACCCGACGGTGTTGATCCCGCCGCGGCCGGACGGCGCCGGAAACCTGCAGGGCTACTTCGGCTGGTACGCGCGTAGCGGCCTGAAGATCCGCTTCCGGGACATCCCAGACGAGCGGCACGACGTCTACTGGGCCCGCCTGGAGCGCGAGCTGTCCATGATCGGCCAGATGGGCTTCCCGGCCTACCTGTTGATCGTGGCCGAGTTCATCAACTGGTCGAAGGATCACGGGATCCCGGTCGGACCGGGGCGTGGATCGGCGGCGGGCTCGCTGGTCGCGTGGGCGATGGGCATCACGGACATCGACCCCATCCGCTTCGACCTGCTGTTCGAGCGCTTCCTCAACCCCGAGCGCGTGTCGATGCCCGACATCGACGTCGACTTCTGCCAGGATCGGCGTGAAGAGTCGATCGAGCACGTCCGCGCCAAGTACGGCGCGCCGCTGGTCAGCCAGATCATCACGTTCGGCACGCTCAAGGCCAAGGCCGCCGTCCGCGACGTGGCGCGTGTGCTGGAGCTTCAGTTCGGCGAGGCCGACCGCATCGCCAAGTTGGTGCCCGAGGCCCTCAACACCACGCTCAAGAGCGCGCTGGCCGACACGGAGATGCTGCGCCGCCTGCACGAGGGCGATCCCAAGGTGCGCCGCGTGGTCGAGACCGCCATCCGGGTGGAGGGCATGGTCCGGCAGACCGGCGTTCACGCCGCCGGCGTCGTGATCGCCGACCGTCCGTTGGTCGACGTCGCGCCGCTGTACCGCGACGGCCCCGAGGGCGGCCCGGTCGTTCAGACGGACATGAAGTCCGCCGAGGCGATCGGCCTCATCAAGTTCGACTTCCTGGGCCTCAAGACCCTGGATCAGATCCGCGACGCGCTGGTCATGATCAAGGAAAACTACGGCTCCGCCCCCGACATGGCGCGGATCCCTGAGGATGATCCCGAGACCTTTACCCTGCTCCAGGCGGGCGACGCGCTCGGCGTGTTCCAGCTGGAATCGTCGGGCATGCGCGACCTGCTGACGCGCCTGCGCCCGTCCGTCCTCGACGACATCGTCGCGCTCGTCGCGCTGTACCGCCCTGGCCCGCTGGAGTCGGGCATGGTCGACGACTTCGTCGAGCGCAAACACGGCCGCCAGAAGGTCACGTTCTTCGTCCCGGCCTTGGAACCCATCCTGCGCAACACGTACGGCGTCATCGTGTACCAGGAGCAGGTCATGCAGATCGCCCAGGTGCTCGCGGGCTACAGCCTGGGTGAGGCTGACCTGCTGCGCCGCGCGATGGGCAAGAAGGACGCCAAGGAGATGGACCGCCAGAAGTCGCGGTTCGTGGACGGCGCCGTCGCGAACGAGATCGACGGCCAGATGGCGTCGGAGATATTCGACCTGCTCGCGAAGTTCGCGTCCTACGGCTTTAACAAGTCGCACTCAGCCGCGTACGGCGTCGTCTGCTACCAGACCGCCTACCTCAAGGCGCACCACCGCCCCGAGTACATGGCGGCGCTGCTCTCCATTGAAGCGGGCGACACCGACAAGCTGCTGGTCTACATCTCGGACTGCCGCCGCGCGGGCGTGGAGCTGCTGCCGGTCTGCGTAAACAGCTCCATCGAGAGCTTCTCGGTGCCCAAGGCGCTGTCGCAGCAGGGCAAGGCGGCCATTCGCTACGGCTTGGGCGCGGTGAAGGGCGTGGGCAGCGGGTCTATTCGGGCCATCGTCGACGAGCGCCAGCGCGGCGGCCTGTTCCGCGACGTGCTCGACTTCTTTGAGCGGATCGACCCGAAGGCGCTCAACCGGCGCGTGCTGGAGCAGCTGGTCAAGGCCGGCGCCTTCGACACGCTGGGCGTGGGCCGCTCCAAGGTGCTGGCGGCGCTGGACGAGCTGTCGAGCGAGGGCGGGCGCCGTCGGGCGGAGAAGCTGCTCGGGCAGGGCGTCCTGTTCGGTGGCGGCCAGACCGAGAAGGCGTCGCGCACGTTCCGGTTCCCTGCCGTCGCCGACTGGTCGATCCTCGAGCGCATGGAGATGGAGCGCGAGGCGCTCGGCCTGTACCTGACCGGCCACCCGCTCGAGGCCTACGCGCCGGACGTGAAGCGTCTGGGCGCGCTCAACACGTCGCAGCTGAGCGAGATGGAGTCTGACTCGGACGTGCGCGTGGTGGGCGTGGCCGCCGACGTGCGCGTGGTGAAGACCAAGCGCGGCGACAAGATGGCGTTTGTGCAGCTGCAGGACGACCGCGGCACGGTGGAGTGTGTGTTCTTCCCAGACCCCTGGCTGCGCAGCCAGGGCGCGCTCAAGCCAGGCGAGGTGGTGCTGGTGAGCGCCAAGGTGGAGATCGGTGAGGAGGGGCCCAAGCTCAAGGGCAACGCCGCCGAGCCCATCGCCGAGGTCCGCACCCGCACCGTGCGAAAGGTGTTCCTGGACCTGCGCGCCGAGGATCTCACCGACCCGCGCCTGGAGGCGCTCAAGGCCGTGTTCGAGCGAGAGCGCGGCAACTGCACCGCCCACATCCACGTGGCGGCGCAGGGGCGCTTCACGGCGACATTTGACGTCCCCGGCGTCACGGTCGCCCCGTCGCGCGCGCTTGAAGACGCGGTGCACGCGCTGTTCGGCCGGTCGGATGTGGTGACCTTCGGCGTGTGAAGCCTGCGCGGGGTTTCCCCCGGCTCGCGACCTCGCTATGCGCTGTTCCATCGAAGGGTTGCTGCGTTGATGATCCGGCTCCTCCTGCTGACCTTGGCCGCGGCCTTCGCGGCGCCCGAACCTGCCGCGTCGACGGTGCCCGCGCCGCCGAGCAACGTGCGCCGCACGCTTGGGAATGGCGTCGTGGTCGACTGGACCCGGCACCGCCTTGAGGTCCTGGCCACGGAGCACGACAACAACCCGGCACGTGATCTGCGCCCGCTTGAGCAGGCGGCGATGACCCAGATCGACACGCGCTTCGACACCGCGCTCGCCAAGCTGCCCGTGCGCCCTGGCATCACGTGGGCGGCGCTGCCGGACCGTGAGGAGCTGCCGTCCATCCCCTGGCGCGTGGCCGAGACGCGCTACCACACGGGCGGATCGGTGGACGTGATCGGCGCGGTCGATCTGCGTGAGGTGCTGGCGCCGTGGAGCACGTCCCGCGCGGTGCCGCCGCCTGGCCCGTCCACGTCGGACGCCACCGGGGTGCTGATCGACGCCCGCGGCATCGCGGTCGACCCTTGCTACGCGCCCGTGGTGCAGACGGTGTCGGGTGAGGTCCTGTTCGACTCGATCGTCTGGAAGGACGTCGCCTGGGAGACCACGCCCGTCGTGTGGGTGGCCGACCCGATGCACAGCGAGGCGCGGGCGGCCGGGCTGAAGCCCGAGATGTTCCTCGCCACTGGCGCGGACACCTGCACGATCGGCGTGGCCGATGAAGACGGGCCGCGCTGGAAGGAGCGGGTGGCGTCGTTGCGCGCCGTCGGCGGCGGAGGCGTGGTGATCGTGGTGGACCCTTGATCCACACGCAGTGGCTCGGCCGACTGGAGTACCGGTGGGCCTGGCGACTGCAGCACCTGCGGCGAGAGGCCGTGGAGAGGGGGACAGCGCCCGAGGTGCTGTGGACGCTGGAGCACGACCCGGTGGTGACGCTTGGGCGGCGCGCGGCGCCGGTGGACGCGACGGGCTTGGGGCTGCGCGGGGTGCCGGTGGTGCAGACGGAGAGGGGAGGGCTGGCCACCTGGCACGGCCCTGGACAGCTCACGGGCTACCTGCTCGTGGACATCGGCCGCCGCGGGTGGGCGATCCGCAAGGTGGTCGAGGGCATCGAGGCAGGCTTGATCGACTGGCTGGCCACCCAGGGCGTGAGCGCGGGGCGGCGCGACGGCTTGCACGGCGTTTGGGTCGGGCAAGACAAGGTCGGTGCGATCGGCCTGCACGTACGCCGCGGCGTGACCATGCACGGGTTCGCCCTCAACCTGGACCCAGGCCCCGCCGCGTTCACCGGGATCGTCCCGTGTGGCGTCGAGGACGGCGGCGTGACGAGCCTCGCCCGGCTGACAGGCAGAGTGATTCGCGCGGACGAGGTCGCCGACGTGGTCGGTTCAACGGTGCTCGACGCGATTGCGCGTGCCAATGCCGTCCCGGATGGTTGACACCAAGGCCTCGATGCCATAAAAGCGGCCCCGCTGAAGGCGCGTAGCTCAGTGGAAGAGCACTGCCTTGACACGGCAGGGGTCGGAGGTTCAAACCCTCTCGCGCCTATTCCTTCGGCAGAACGGCAGGCTCACCAGAGCCTGCCGTTCTCGTTTTCGGGCCTCCTTGCTGGAGTCGCGCATTCCACCGCGCTATCATGGGTTTGGCGTCTGCTGGCGCCGCCCGTTCCCCAAGTCCGGAGTCGACACCACTTGCGCCGTAGACCCTCTGCCCGCCGTCCTGATGCTACCGCTCGGTCCACCACTGACGCCAATGAGCCGCGCGTAGGCGACCGCATCCGGGTCCCTCGGGTGCTTGTCATCGACGAAGAGGGTGGAAAGCTCGGCGAGTTTATGATCGAAGACGCGCTCCGCATCGCCGAGGAGCGCGGTCTAGACTTGGTGGAGGTGTCGCCGAACGCGCGCCCGCCGGTCTGCCGCATCACGGACTACGGCAAGCTGAAGTACGAGAAGAAGAAGAAGGAAGCCGTCGCCCGGAAGAACCAGGTGCTCGTGCTCCTCAAGGAGCTCAAGCTCCGCCCCAAGACCGACGAGCACGACATCGAGGTCAAGGTCGCCCACGCCCGGGAGTTCCTGGAAGAGGGCAACAAGGTCAAGATCACCGTCCGCTTCCGCGGCCGTGAGATGGCCCACCGTGAGATCGGCGAGGAGCAGTGCTTCGCCGTCTCGGACCGCTGCAAGGACCTCTGCGTCGTTGAGATGCCTCCCCGCATGGAAGGCAAGGCGATGTTCATGATCCTGGCGCCCACCAAGAAGAAGATGCCCAAGCCCATGAAGGTGCGCGAGCATGATGACGCGCGTCCGGAAGGCTCGGACGACGACGGCGAGGAGTAGACCCCGGATCCAGCGAGCTCCCCACGTTGCGGGGCTCGCTGGGACCTGGATCATCACCGCATCCCTGGACCGCCCGCCCCGGGTCAGTTAACGGGGCCGACCTGCGAGGAGCACCCCCATGCCCAAGATGAAGACGCGTCGCGCCGCGGCCAAGCGCTTCAAGGTGAACGCGAACGGCAAGGTCCGTTTCAAGCGCGCTCACAAGCGTCACTGCCTCGAGCACAAGAGCAAGGACATGAAGCGCACCACGCGCCGCGCGGGCGTGTTGCAAGAGCAGGACGCCAAGCACGTCCGCCTCATGATGCCGTACGCGTAGGTCTCCCGTCGGTCTTCGGACCGGCTGTGGCGCCCTCCAGTCCGACTCATTTCGTTCCCCCTACCTGACTCGCCGTCACCACCGTCCATTTCGGGCGGTCGGGATACGGCAACAAGGAGTCCCCGATGACCCGCATTAAGCGTGCCCAAATCCGGCACACCCGTATCCGTAAGCTTCGCGAGCGCGTGAAGGGCTTCTTCCAGAGCCGCAAGCGTCTGCGTCAGGCCATGGAAGCGGCGATGAAGGCGGACCGCTTTGCGTTCGCCGGCCGCAAGCAGCGCAAGCGCCAGTTCCGCCGCCTGTGGACGATGCGCATCAACGCCGCCGTCCGTCAGCAGGGCCTGTCCTACAGCCGCTTCGTGTTCGGCCTCAAGAAGGCCGGCGTCGAGATCAACCGCAAGGTCATGGCCGATCTCGCCGTGCGTGAGCCGAACGCCTTCGCCGCCATCGTCGAGCAGGCCAAGGCCGCGCTCAACGCGTAAGCGTCTCGTTCCGACTCGTTTGCGCGCCGGACTCGGTTCGGCGCGCTACGAGGATCGCCCACAGTGAGACGGGGGATCCATGTTCTCGGCCGTACGTTTTGCCCCTTTGCTGGCGATCTCGTTCTGCGCCAAGAAGTCCACGGAACCTACCCTTGTCTGGGTGCAGTTCAACGGTGACGAAGACGTCATCGACGTGCCCGTCACGGCGTCGGACGAGCTTGGCCCTGCGGCCACGATCGACCTGACCTCGACCACCGGCGAGGTGATCGTCGGATCTGCCACCGTGGATCCGAGCAGAGGTCCGGTCGGGTCCTCGCACCGCATCACCGTCCACGTCCTGGACTCCTTCTCGGAGACGGTGACCAAGGTGGAGGTGGAGGCCGACGCGGGCGACCGCGGCGTGCAGACGCTGACGCTGGCGCAGGACAGCGCCGACGCGGGCGTCTGGGTGCTCGACGTGACGTCGCAGGGTGTGGTGGGCGAGCAGCGCACGGACTCGTTCGCGTTCCTGCTGTGGGCCGCGGAGCCGGAGCCCGCCACCGTCAAGTGACGCTTGAGGAGACCTGGATGAGCGAACCCATCGACGTCCACATCCCCGACAAGATGTTCTTCCGCATCGGGGAGCTCGCGGAGCTCATCGGCGTAGAGCCGCACGTGCTGCGCTACTGGGAGCAGGAGTTTCGCATCCGCCCCCAGCGCTCGCAGTCGGGCCAGCGCACCTACCGGCGCAAGGACATCGTCCGCTTCCTGCAGATCAAGCGGCTGCTCTACGAGCAGGGCTTCACGATCGCAGGCGCGCGTCGGGCGCTGCTCGACCCGGCGAAGGGAGATGTCGCAGAAGAGCCGCGTCAGTCGGACGTGCGTCAGCGACTCGACGATCTTCGGCAGAAGATCGCGAATACCCGCCTAAAGGTCGCGCGCGCGTGGGAGCCGCACGTCCCGCGGTCCTAAGGAGAACGCCTCGTGCGCGCCTCAGGATGGTTGACGACGGGCCGCTCAGCCCATAGATGCGCGGCGACTCGGGACGTAGCGCAGCCTGGTAGCGCACCAGCTTGGGGTGCTGGGGGTCGCAGGTTCAAATCCTGTCGTCCCGACCATCATCGAAAATACCCCAAAGAGCCCGCCAAAGCATTGCTTCGGCGGGCTCTTCTTCTTTCTGCTTTCCGGGAGGTCCCCCATGACGTCCAGTGCGCGCGCGCCATTCATAGCCTTGATCCTGCTCTGTGGCGGTATGGACGCCGTCGCGGACGATCGCCGGGTGCTCGGCGTGGACGACCTGTTTACGATCGAGGAGGTGTCCGACCCGCAGATCTCGCCGGAGGGCGACCAGATCGTCTACACCATCTCGCGCCTCGACCTGGCGTCGGACAAGGGCCAGGCCGACCTGGTCATGACGAGCTGGGACGGCGCGCGCACCGTGCAGCTCACGCACAGCCCAGGCGTCGAGTCGCAGCCGCGCTTCAGCCCCGACGGACGCTGGATCGCCTTCCTGTCCGCGCGCGACGATGAGGACGAGGCCGATCAGGTCTGGCTGCTCGACCGCGCCGGCGGTGAGGCCGATCGCGTGACGGACCTCCGAGGCGGGGTGTCGGACTTCGTATGGTCCCCCGACGGCCGCTCGCTGGCGCTGGTCGTGCTCGATCCGGAGTCCAACCCCTGCGAGGCCGACGGCGACACGCCCTGCACGCCCGCCCCGATTGTCATCGACCGCTACAAGTTCAAGGAGGACGAGGTCGGCTACCTGGGCGCGCGCCGCGAGCACCTCGTCCGCTTCGACCTGGACGGTCGCGTCGCCACCCCGCTGACCTCGGGCCCCTACGACGACGCGCTGCCCGCGTGGTCGCCCGACGGCCGCAGCGTGGCGTTCGTCAGCAAGCGCGCTGGCGCCGACCCGGACCGCGGCCTGAACTGGGACCTCTACGTGGTCGACGCGGTCGCGGGTGCGACGCCGTGGGCGCTCACCACCTTCAACGGCGCGGACGACCACCCGGAGTGGGAGACGCGCCCCGCGTGGAGCCCGGACGGCGCGCAAATCGCCTACCTGCAGGGCGGCCCACCCAAGTTCATCTACTACGAGCTGCCCAAGCTGGCGGTCGTCCCGGTGGCCGGCGGCGCGCCGCGGGTGGTCACGGGCGCGCTGGACCGCGCGCTCGGCCAGGTGCGCTGGTCGCAGGACGGCCGGTCCGTCTACGCCACGCTGGAGGACGACGGCTCCGTGAGCCTGGTCCGCATCTCCGTGTCGTCCGGCAAGGTGGTGCCAGTGGCGCCGACGGCGCGCGCGGTCGAGGCCTTTGACGTGGGCCGCGGCGACCGCCTGGCCGTGCTCAACGGCAGCCCGCAGCGTCCAGCCGAGGTCTACACCGTGCGCGGCAGCAGCCTGCGACCCCTGTCGCGGCGCAACGACGCGCTGTTGGCCAGCCTACGCCTGGGCGCCACCGAGCAGACCCGCGTGACGAGCCCCGACGGCACCTCGGTGACCAGCTTCGTCGTCCGCCCGCCCGACTACGAGGAGGGCAAGCGCTACCCGACCCTGCTGCACCTGCACGGCGGGCCCGTCGGGCAGTTCGGCAACGACTTCAACTTCCAGGCCCAGCTCTTCGCGGCCCACGGCTACGTCGTCGTCAGCCCCAACCCGCGCGGGTCGTCGGGGCGCGGCGAGGCCTTCACCCGCGCCATCTACGCCGACTGGGGCCACCTGGACGCCCAGGACGTACTCGCGGCGGTCGATGACGTCGTCGCGCGTGGCCTGGCCGACCCCGACCGGCTCGGTGTGGGCGGCTGGAGCTACGGCGGCATGCTGACCGACGCGGTGATCGCGCAGGACACGCGCTTCAAGGCGGCGACCAGCGGCGCGTCCATCGCGAACATCCTCGCGGGCTATGGCACCGACCAGTACGTCGTCGAGTACGAGGCCGAGCTGGGCACGCCGTGGGCCAACCCTGACGTCTACATGCACAACTCGCTCGCGTTCTTGCACGCGGACCGCATCAAGACGCCGACGCTCTTCCTGTGCGGCGAGTCCGACTTCAACGTGCCGCTGATCAACTCGGAGCAGATGTACCAGGCGCTGCGCAGCCTGGGCGTGGAGACGCAGCTGGTGATCTACCCGGGCCAGCCGCACGCCATCACGACGCCGAGCTACCAAAAGGATAGGGCAGAGCGCTACCTTGCTTGGTTCGGGAGGTTCCTCGCCCCATGAGACCCTTTGCCGCGCTCGCGCTGTGTGTCTGCCTCCTCACGTCGGGGACCGCCATGGCCAAGGGCTGGTTGGAGACGCCGTTCACGGCCGATCAGATCCACGCATCCTGCGCGGACGGCACCAAGATGTCGATCCTGTTCGTCGACGCCAAGGGCACGCGCACCATCCGCGACTGGCTCTTCCACGGCGCCACCGACAAGGACGTACTGGTGCAGTCCACCACGCGTGACGACGCGGGCCACGAGGTCGACCCGACCGCCGACAAGAAGCACACCTGGGTCGAGCTGCAGCGGCACGCCCGCTACGCCAACGACGACGCCACCCGCGCGCGGTCTGAGTTCGAGACGCGCCTCGGGCACGTTCAGGGCTGGGTCTACGACGTGAACGAGGCGGGCCCCGACGGCGCGCCCACCCACACGCGCCTCTGGTTCGCCGACCTGCTGCCGGGGCCGCCGCTGCGCATGGAGGTCATGGTCGGCGACGTCACGGTGATGACCATGGAGGTCCTGTCGCGCTCGCCCATGCCGGAGCTGCCGGCAGCGCCTGAGCCCGCGCCGGCCCCCGAGGCGCCCCCTGCGCCTGCGGCCACGCCCTGATGCTCGACCGGTACGGCGACCTCGCCACCTTCGTGCGTGTGGTGGACGCGGGCAGCTTCACCCAGGCCGCCAAGGACCTAGGCGTGTCTACGTCGCAGGTGAGCCGGTCGATCGCGCGCCTGGAGGACCGGCTCGCGACCAGGCTGATGCACCGCACGACCCGCCGCCTGTCGCTCACCGAAGCCGGCCGGGCCCTGCACGAGCGGGCTGGGGCGCTGCTGACCGAGCTCGACGACGTGGAGGGGGCGCTACGCGACCACGGCGGCGCGGTGCGGGGCACCATCCGGCTGACCATGCCGATCCACTTCGGCATCCGCTACGTCGCGCCGCTGACCGCCAAGTTCGCGGAGCTCTACCCGTACATCCGGTTCGACCTGTCCTTCGACGACCGACGCGTGGACCTGATCGCGGAGGGCTACGATCTGGCGATCCGCGTCGCCAACCTGTCCGACTCGTCGCTGTTGGCGCGTCGGCTTGGCCGCACGCGCTCGCTCACGGTGGCGGCGCCGTCGTACCTGGCGTCTCGCGGCGTGCCCGAGCACCCCAGGGACCTCGCCGGCTGGGAAGCGCTCGTCTACTCGCACGACGCGGCGCCCACCTCGTGGCGCTTCCGCGGGCCGGACGGCGAGACCACGGTGAAGGTCACCAACCGCTTCCTGGTCAACAACCTGGAGGGTCTGTTGGCGGCCGCTGTCGCGGGCCTGGGTGTCGCGCGGATGCCCGACGCGATCGTCACGCCGGAGGTTCGCGCGGGGCTTCTCACGCGCGTGCTGGCGCCGTGGGAGGACGAGGTGCCGGTGTGGGCCGTCTACCCGCCGGGTCGGCACCTCTCGCCCAAGGTGCGCACGTTCGTCGACTTCCTGGTCGAGGGCCTAGCCTCGGAGCCGTGGATGCAGTGCACCAAGCGCGAACATGCCGAGTCCGCGCCGGACGCCGTCGAGGTCAAGCCCCGCTGACGTGCAGGGTTCGCTTGAGGGCGTCGATCATCGTGGTCAGGGCCGCGTCCGCCTCGGGCAGGAAGCCGTCCAGGTTGACGAAGCCGTGGATCATGCCCGGCAGGTCGAGCACCTCCACCGCCACGCCGGCCGCGGTCAGGCGCGCCGCGTAATCGAGGCCTTCGTCGTGCAGCGGGTCGAGGCCCGCCACCACCACCAGCGCCTGCGGGAGCCCGTTCAGGCGCTCCGCGCACAGCGGCGACAGGCGGATGTCGTCGTGGGCGGGCGCGCCGCCGGTGTAGGTCGACAGGTACCAGTCGACGTGCGGCGTGCTGAGCAGGAAGCCGTCGGCCAGCTCGGCGCGTGAGGGGTGCTCGCTGCGGCTGGTGACCGACGGGTAGATCAGGAACTGCAGGCGCGGCGTCGGCCCGCCCTCGGCCAGCGCCAGCTGCGACACCACCGCGGCCAGGTTGCCGCCTGCGCTGTCCCCGCCCACGGCGATCCGCCAAGCGTCCACGCCCAGCTCCTGGGCGTGCGCGCAGAGCCAGCGCAGCGCGTCGTGGGCGTCGTCGACCGCGGCGGGGAACGGGTGCTCGGGCGCCAGGCGATAGTCGACCGACGCGACCACGCAGTGCGCGTCCTCCGCCAGCCTGCGGGTGAGCGCGTCGTGTGAGTCGACGCTGCCGATCACGAACCCGCCCCCGTGCAAGTAGAGCAGCGCGGGTAGCACCTCGTCGCGCGTGCCGCGCGGGCGGTAGACGCGGATGCACACGCCGTGCGGGCCCTGGTGATCGGCGACCTCGACCTCGCGCAGGCGACCGGCGCCGGCGGCGGTGAGCGCGCCGAAGTCCGCCCGCTGGCGCGCGACGCTGTGCGTGTAGCGGGGGCGCGGGTCCAGGCCGATGGTGCGGAGCAGCAGCTGGGTCCGCAGCGGCACCTTCTGGCCGCGAACCACGCGCTCGCGGCCTGCGAGGATCCGCGCCACGACGTCCGAGGACGACATGATGCGCGTGAGGAACTCAGTCTGGATCCGGACGTGGAGCATGAGGCAACCTACGCCAGGGGGGCGGTGAGGGGCAAGCCGCATCGCGCAGGAGGCCGCGACCCTAGACCTTGTCGAGGCGGCTCGCGGGCGTCAGGCCCCAGCCGCTCTCGCGCGCTTCGGGCGCGACGACGTCCACCGCGTCCCCCCGGCCCAGGGCGCGCCAGGCGGACGTCCAGGGTGCGGCGGAGTCAGGCGGCGCGCTCAAGCTGAAGCGCCCTTGTGCGCCACACACCACGAAGCGCTCGCGTCCGGCCTTGTTGCGCAGGCGCTCGCTGACGACGCGCACGCGGGTCTCCGGGCGGACGTCCACCGGCGCACTGGGGGCCCGCAGGACCAGCCAGCCATAGGCCAGCGTGGACTTGTCCAGGTGCGCCGCGCGGGCGAGCGCGCGGACCTGCTCAGGCGCGGACCACACCAGCTCACCGTGGCACGCCGCACCCGCGGCACGCGCGGGGCATGGACCGGTCGTGAAGCAGGGCGCCTCGACGGTGAAACCGCGGGCGACCATCTCGTCTCGCAGCGCGAGCGTGTCGGCGTTGATCGCGTGGCTGGCGGGCTCGAACGCGATCAAGCGGCCGCCGGGCGACAGCCGGGCCGACAGCGACTCCAGCAACGCCGCGCGGCGCTCGATTCGGTCCGGCGCGCGCTTGGACAGCTCGTTGAGCACGTGGCCGAACGTGATCACGTCGAACGGGCCGTCGGGGAGCATGGTGTCGCCTTCGCCGTCCCAGAAGAAGGGGTGCAGGGCGCCGCGCGCGCCGCGGGCCAGGCCGCGCGCCACCGTCAGCGCCTCCGTCGCATGGTCGCCCGCGTGTACCTCCGTGAAGCCCAGGTCCAGCAGCGCGCGCGACACAGGCCCCGGCCCGCAGCCCAGGTCGAGCGCGCGCCCGCTGGGCCCAGGCTTGAGTGACACAGCGTTGAACACCGCGTGCGCCTGGGCGTGGCTGATCGGCGCGAAGAACACGAGGTAGGCGCCCAGCCGCGCCGCGTCCTGCAGGTAGCCCTGTCCGGCGATGTTGCGGTCGCCCGAGAAGCCCGCCGACAGGCGATGCACCGCACGCGCGACCGCCGCCTCCTCCGCGCGGGTGAGGCGATCGGCGGGGCCGTCGGTGTTTCCGGTCAGCTCGCGCCACAGGGGCACGAGGCCTGTCAGGTTGGGGGTGCGCATGGGCGGCGTCTATCCGACGTGCGGCGCGCTAGCTCTGGACGCGCTTGAGCTCGAGCATCACCATCAGCGTCTTGATCGCCTGATCCTGCTCTTCGGTGGGCGTGAAGTTGGGCGTCACGATCCACATGGCGAACCGGTCGGAGCGCGCCATCGCCGACCCAGGCTGATCCGGCCGTCGCAGGCCAATGTCGATGGTCTCCCCGGCGTTGTTGCGCATGACCAGCATGACCGCGCGCTGCACGTCGTGGACGAGCGCGCCGTCGATGTGCCAGCCGGTCTTGCCCAGCGTGATCTTGCCGCGCTTGGCGATCACGTTCGCGAACCGCAGGCGGGTGGAGGTGAGCCAGCGCAGCAGATCTTGGGAAGGCGGATCGACGCTGGCCACTTCATCGCGCGCCAGGCGGTCGCCCTCGATGTCCCAGTCGATCGACTGTTCGGCGGGGATCGGTCGGATGCGCTTGGCGCTCGGCACGCCGCGCAGCGCGAGCTCGCGCAGCTCGTTCATCGCGGCCATTTGGCGGCGGTCGAACACGTGGGCCGGGAGCTGGATCGGGGCGGTGCCGGGCCGCTCCTGGTAAGCGTTGTACGACGCCACATCGAACACACGACCGGCCAGCCGCGACAGCTCGAAGTCGTGGTCGGTCTCGTCGCCGAACCCGTAGAGGATGTCTGTGCGCACGAGCAGATCGGGGACCTCGGCCTTGAGGCGGCGGACCGCGTCGAGCACCGCTTGGATGTCGTAGTCGCGCTCCATCTGGTCGAGGATGCGCTGGCTGCCGGACTGGATCGGCAGGCCGATGAACGAGAACCGCCCGCGCTTGAACACCTGCAGCAGGCCCTCGAAGTGCTCCAGGAACAGCTTGGGCTCGAACGCCTCGGCGCTGAACAGCACGTCCTCTGACATGTCGGACAGCGCGCTCAGCAGGTTGACCACGTTCAAGCCGAGGTCGGCGCCCCACGCGCTGATGTCGGTCGACACCAGGAGCACGTCGTAGTGACCGGCCGCGAGGCCACGACGCACGTCCGCGAGCACGCCCTCGATCGGGTTGCTGCGTGGGCGGCCGGTGGCGCGACGGATCGCGCAGAAGGTGCACGTGCCGAAGCAGCCCGTGCTCGCGCCCACATGGTACCAGTGGTCGCTGAACGCCGTGCCCGCGTAGCGGTTCTTCAGCGACGTGCGCACCGAGTCGAACTTCACGACCGTCGGCCGGAACATCTCGTCGAGGGCGTTGAGGTTGCGCGGGTCCAGCATCGCGCTGTCGGCCACGCCGTCGAGCGCCTGGGTCAGCTGCTTGGGCTCGATGCTGTTGAGGCAGCCGGTGACGACGATCGGCGTGCCTTCGGCTTGATCGCGCACCAGCGTGATCGCGTCGAAGGTCTGCTTCGCGTTGCGGGCGTCGGAGCCGCAAGTGTTGATCAGCTGCACGTCGGCGAGCGCGGGGTCGTCGGCGACATGGAAGTGGTTCCGCTCGATGTAGTCGTGGATCTGCGACGTGATCATCCCGGCGTAGGGACAGCACTTGAACGCCTGGTGGACGTAGATCGTCGACCCTGGGGGGATCTGGAACCCGGTGTGCTTGCGCATCGACACTCCTCAGGAGGTCATGGGGCCTTGGTCAGCTGCGCGTACGCGCCAGCCTCGAGGCCTGGGCCCGACTGCTTGAGCTTCTGATCGAAGAAGGCGGTGACGGCGTAGTTGAGCACCTGCTCGGACGTCTCGAGGTCCAGGAAGGCCTCGGACGAGCAGGTGTCGGACGCGGTGGGCGTGTAGGATGGGCAGCCGTCCGTGCCCAGCGTGGAGAGCTGCTGGATGAACAACGCGTTGGCGTCGGGGCGCGCGCTCAGCTGCTCGCCCACCGCGCCCATGTCGACCTTGCACAGGTCCGAGAACGCCAGGTGGCCCGCGCCCGCGAGCGACCAGTAGCCGTCCGTGGTGGTGGGGGCGGACGGCACAAGCTGGCTCTCCCCGACGACGCCGTCGCAGCTGCCTCCGATGATCGCCGTCTCGGCGTCGCCGGTGAAGTCACCGCCGCCCGCGAGCGGGAGCGCGGCGAGGAAGCGCGGGTTGGCGTTCGTGACGGTCGTGGTGGTGAAGCCGCCAGCCGAGTGCCCGAAGATGCCCATGTTGCCGGTGTCCGCGAGGCCGTCGAGCCAGTCGACGCCAGCGTCGAGCCACGCGAGCATGTGGTCGATCTGAGGCGGCGCGGGGTCGTCGCCGAACATGCCACCCAGCAGGCACTCGCCCGCGGGCGGCGTGAACAGGCACGGCGCGAAGGTCGCGAGGTTCCGACCGGGGTGGTCGACCGAGATCACGACGTACCCGCGCGACGCGAGGTGGGCGCAGAGCGCGGCCGATTGGGTGCGGAAGCCGGATACGCCGTGGCTGAACACGACGACCGGCACGGGTGCATCCACAGGACGCGGGGCAGCGTCGCGGATCGCATGCTGGGTCCAGGTGGGGATGGTCACATCCGCCAGGACGGTGGCCACCTCGTCGGGGACGTAGGTGAGGAGGCTGATCACGTCGTCGTCGCCCGTGGCGTCCTTGTCGGCCGGGTACCAGACCTCGAACGACTCGTCGTTGGCGAGCACGGTGCGCACGCCAACAGGTACGCCCTCGGCGGCCGGGTCAGCGGGGAGGTCCAACGGCTGCGGCTCGACGACCGGGTCGGCCTTGCCGCATGCGGTGAGCGTGACAATTGCAGCCATCAGGACAGAGCGGCGCATCGGTTCTCCCGGATTCGGCATGGTATCTGTTCTCACCTGGGATGGGGAGGGGACATGGCCACACCGTCTGGGCTCGACCTCTCCACCGCAGGGACGATCACGGCGGTCCTGGGGCCGACCAACACCGGCAAGACCCACGTCGCCATCCAGCGGATGCTCGCGCACCGGACGGGGATGATCGGCCTGCCGTTGCGGTTGTTGGCGCGCGAGGTCTACGACCGCGTGGTGCGGGAGAAGGGCGTGGATCAGGTCGCGCTGCTCACCGGCGAGGAGAAGCGGGTCCCACGCGATGCCCGCTACTGGGTGTGCACCGTCGAGAGCATGCCCGTGGACAAGCCGGTCGGCTTCCTGGCGGTCGACGAGATCCAGCTCGCGGGGGATCCGGCCCGCGGACACGCCTTCACCGACCGTCTGCTGCGCGCGCGCGGCGTGGGCGAGACGTGGTTCCTGGGCTCGGAGACGATCGCGCCGCTGCTGTCGATGCTGGTGCCTACCGCGCAGATCCGCACGCAGCCGCGGCTCTCGAACCTGTCGTACGCCGGGCCGCGCAAGGTGACGGGCCTGCCGCCGCGCAGCGCCGTGGTCGCGTTCTCCGCGCGTCGAGTCTACGAGCTGGCCGAGCGGCTGCGCGCGCGCCACGGCGGCGTGGCGGTGGTGCTGGGCGCGCTGTCCCCGCGCACGCGCAACGCGCAGGTCGCCATGTTCGAGGCGGGCGAGGTGGAGCACTTGGTCGCGACCGACGCGATCGGCATGGGCTTGAACCTGGACGTGCACCACATCGCGCTGGCAGGCGCGGAGAAGTTCGACGGGCGCGGCACACGACCGCTGCGTGCCGACGAGCTCGCGCAGATCGCGGGGCGCGCCGGGCGTCACCGACGCGACGGCACCTTTGGCGAGACGGCGGGGCTCGACCCGCTGGATCCGGGCCTGGTCGACGCGATCGAGCAGCACCAGTTCGAGCCGCTGACCCGCCTGTACTGGCGCAGCTCCGACCTGAGCTTTGACACGGTGGGCGCGCTGCGCGACAGCCTGGTGGTGCCCGCGCCGCGCCGCTGCCTGATCGCCGTGCGCGACGCGGACGACGCGCAGGTGCTGGACGCGGTCGCGCGCAGCCCCGCCGTGCTGTCGCGCGCCAAGCGACCCGACGCGATCCGCCTGCTGTGGGAGGTGTGCGGCATCCCCGACTTCGCTGACGTGCTGCCCGAGCACCATGGCGCGCTGGTGGAGGCGATCTTCGTGCACCTGATCGACAACGGCGGCGAGCTGCCCGAGGACTGGTTCGCGGCGCAGATCAAGCGCCTGGACCGCACCGAGGGTGACGTGGACGCGCTCACCTCGCGCCTGGCGGCGGTGCGCACGTGGACCTACGTCGCCAACCGCGCCGGGTGGCTCAAGGACGGGCGCGGTTGGCAGGCGCGCGTGCGTGATCTGGAGGAGCGCCTGTCGGACGCGCTGCACACGCAGCTCACGGCGCGCTTCGTCGATCGCCGCCTGGGCGTCGCGGTGTCGCGCGACGGCGTGGTGACGCCCACGGTGCGCCGCGTGGGCGACACGCTCGTCTCGTCGAACGGCGAGGTGGTGGGCGGCCTGCGTGGCTTTCACGTCGACGTCGACGCGCCGCCTGGCAGCCACCTGGAGCGCGCGGTGCGTGCGGCGGTGACGCCGTGGCTCTTGGAGCAGGTGGCGGGACTGGAGGCGGCGCCCGACACGGAGATCCTGCTTGGACTGGACGGCACGCTGCGCTGGCAGGACGTGGCGCTCGCGACGCTGACGGCGGGTCCGGACTGGCGTCGTCCGACGCTGCGCATCCCGCGCACGGACCTGCTCGAAGGCGCAGCGCGCGCTCGCCTGGTGGGGCGGCTGGAGCGCTGGCTGGCGGGGTGGCTCGGGTCGTGGGTGATCGTTGCGTCACCTGATCTGACCGCGCCGGAGCGCGCGCTGCGTCACGCGCTGCACGAGCGCCTAGGGCTGACGCCGCGCGCCGCGTGGTCGAGCGCGCTGCGCGAGCAGGGGGCGGACGCGCTCGTACGCCTGGAGCGCGACGCGATCGTGGTGGGCGAGGTGACGGTGCAGCACACGCCGTCGGTCGCGCGGGTGGTGGAGCGCGCGCTGCTGTGGCGCGTGCATCATGGCGCCGTCCCGGACGTCGCCGCGTCCACGCTCGCGGTGCGCGCAGACTGGGCGGAGGACGTCACCGTCGCGCTGGGCTTTGTGCCCGTGGGTCGCTGGCGGATCCGCGCCGACGCGCTGGAGTGGATGTTGGCGGGTGGGCCGTCGGCGGCAGCCTCTTGGGGCATCCCCGAGGACGCTTGGGCGGCGGTCGCGCAGCGTTGGCGCGCGGCTCAGAGCGGTCGCGCGCGACGGTGATCGCGGTCGCGTCGGACCGTCGCGCGCGACGCTACTCCAGATCGGCCAGGAACTGCTCGTGTACGTCGGGCTGCGTGCCTCCGACCTCGTCGCGGACGCGGGTCCAGGACCCGTCAGCCTGCATCTCGCGTGAGCGGCCGACGTCTTCCAGGTAGCGCACCAGGTAGGAGTCCCAGAGCCACTTGCGCCAGCGCTTGCTCTCGATCGGGACCATGACCTCCACCCGGCGGTGCAGGTTGCGGCCCATCAAGTCCGCGGACCCGATGTAGACCTTGGGATCGCCGCCGTGGTGGAACCACAGCACGCGCGCGTGCTCCAGGAAGCGCCCGATCACGCTTCGCACGCGGATGTTCTCCGACAGTCCGGGCACGCCGGGGACGAGGCTGCAGATGCCGCGCACCAGCAGGTCGATCTTCACGCCGGCCTTGGACGCGTCGTAGAGCGCCGTAATGATCTTGGGCTCGGTCAGGCCGTTGACCTTGGCGACGATGCGTGCGGGCTTGCCCAGCTTGGCCTGCCGCGTCTCGTGGCGGATCAGCGCGCTCCAATCGTCCGCCATGAAGCGCGGCGCGACCAGCAGCTTGCGGAAGGTGGCGGGCCTCGCGAAGCCGGTGATCTGGTTGAACAGATCCGCGACGTCGGCGCAGATCTCCTCGTCGCAGGTGAACAGGCCAAGGTCCGTGTACACGCGCGCGGTGACTGGATTGTAGTTGCCGGTGCCGATGTGCACGTAGCGGCGCAGGCCGCGCTCCTCGCGGCGCACGACCATGGCCAGCTTGGCGTGCGTCTTGAGCCCGGGGACACCGTAGATCACGTGCACGCCAGCTTCTTCCAGGCGACGCGCCCACACGATGTTGTTCTCCTCGTCAAAGCGCGCCTTGAGCTCGACGACCGCCGCGACCTGCTTGCCCAGGCTCACGGCCTCCAGCAGGGCCGCGATCACCGGCGAGTCGCCGCTGGTGCGGTACAGGGTCTGCTTGATCGCCAGCACGTTGGGATCACGCGCCGCGACGCGCACGAACTCCGCGACCGACGCGAACGCGTCGAACGGGTGGTGCACCATGACGTCGCCCTTGGCGATGCGACGGAACAGCGACTCGCCCTTGAAGCCGTTCGGCACAGCGGGGATGAACGCGGAGAAGCGGTGCTGGGGCAGCTCCAGATCCGCCAAGCGCGACAGGCCGCTCGGCGCGACCATGCCCGGGACCCGGTACGTGGCCTGCTCGTCGATCTCCAGGCCCTCGTGGAGCTCGCTCACGATCTCGTCGGGGGCGGACGCGTCGATCTCCAAGCGCACCACGTCGCCGAAGCGCCGCTTGCGCATCTCGGTCTCGATGTACTTGAGCAGGTCGTCGGCCTCGTCCTCGCGGATCTCCACGTCGGCGTCGCGCGTCACGCGGAAGGTGAACGGGCGCTCGACCTCCATGCCGGGGAACAGGCTCGACAGGTTGGCCTTCACCAGGCTCTCGATCGGCATGAAGCGCAGCGGGGCGCCCTCGCGTCGCGGGCCTTCGTCGAGCGCGAGCAGGCGCGGCAGGTGGTCGGGGATCTTGATGCGCGCCAGCCGACGCTCGCCGTCCGGTGCGTCGACCATCACCGCCATGTTCAGCGACAGGTTGCTGATGAACGGGAAGGGGAAGGCCTTGCTGATCGCCAGCGGCGTCAGCGTGGGGTGCACCTGCTGGTCGTAGTAGCGCTCCCAGCGGGACTGTTCGCGGCGCGAGATGTCTTCGTAGCGCACCAGCACGATCCCCGACGCCATCAGCGCCCCGGTGAGGTCGTTGAGCACCGCGTCGGCGTGCTCCAGCGTCGCCCGGACCTGATTAGACAGCGTTTCCAGGCGCTGACGTGGCGTCTGGCCCTGGTGGGACGGCACCTCGACGCCGGCCTCCAGCTGATGCCGGATGCCGCTCACCCGGATCATGAAGAACTCGTCCAGGTTCCGGTGGAAGATGCTGATGAAGCGCACGCGCTCCAGCAGCGGGTTGGTCGGGTCCGCCGCCTCGTCCAGGACGCGCTCGTTGAAGCGCAGCCAGCTGGACTCGCGATCGACCATGGGCGGGTCGCCGAACGGCACCGTGGGGCTGGGCGGGAGGTCCTCTAGGGGCTCGGACAAGATGGCTCCGTCATCGACACCGACGCCAGGCAATGTAACCGGGGGCGCGCTCGGCATTGTGTTACAAAGCGGGCTCGGAGTGCTCTTGCGCATCCTCGTGTCGAACGATGACGGGTTCGATTCACCCGGTCTGCACGCGCTCGCGCAGGCGGCAGAGGCTTTTGGGACCGTGTGGATCGTGGCGCCGGAGCGCGAGCAGTCCGCGCAGAGCCACAGCCTGACGCTCCAGTCGCCCCTGCGCGCCCGCAAGCGCGGCGACCGTCGCTTTCAGGTCAACGGCACCCCGGCGGACTGCATCTACCTGGGTATCCACGGCCTGATGGACGGACCGCCTGACCTTGTGCTGTCCGGCGTCAACCGGGGGAGCAACCTGGGCAATGACGTGCACTACTCGGGCACCGTGGCGGCCGCCCGCGAGGCGTCTTTCACCGGGTTGCCGGCGGTGGCGTTCAGCCTGCACCTGGACCCGAGCGCGGACACCGTCTGCCACTGGGAGACGGCGACCGACGTGGCCCGGCGCGTGATCCCGGTCGTGCTCGACGGCGGCCTGCCGCAGCGCACCCTGCTCAACGTGAACGTGCCGAACGTGCCCCTCGACGCGCTGCGCGGTGTTCGCGTCACGACGCTCGGGCACCGGCACTACGAGAACCGCGTCACCCGCCGGGAAGACCCGTGGGGCCGCGACTATTACTGGATCGGCGGCGCGCACCGCGCGTTCGACGCCATCCCCGACTCAGACGGCCCGCTGTGCGAGGCGGGCTGGGCCACCGTGACCCCGCTGCACTCGGATCCCACGCTCACCTCCTTCCTGGCGCCGCTGCGCGCCCGGCTCTCCCCCGAATCGTAGAGGTCCCCATGACGCAGGCCTTGATCAACGCGCTGACCACCACCATCCGCGACGTGCAGGACTTCCCCAAGCCCGGCATCCTGTTCAAGGACATCACGCCGGTGCTCGCCAACCCGCGCCTGTTCCAGGACGTGATCACCTGGGTCGCCGGCGAGTTCGCCGGCCAGCAGGTCGACTACGTCGTGGGCATGGAGTCTCGCGGCTTCATCTTCGGCGCGCCCGTCGCGCTGCAGCTCCAGGCAGGCTTTGTCCCTGCGCGCAAGCCGGGCAAGCTCCCGGGCCTCACCGAGCGCGTCTCCTACGATCTGGAGTACGGCTCCGCGTCGCTCGAGATCCACGTCGATGGCATCAAGAAGGGCAGCAAGGTCCTGATCGTCGACGATCTGCTCGCCACCGGCGGCACCGCGGCGGCCACCGTGAAGCTGGTCCGCAAGCTCGGCGGCGAGGTGATCGCCTGCTGCTTCCTGGTCGAACTCGACTTCCTGGAGGGCCGCAAGGTCCTCGATGTGCCCGTGCTGAGCCTGCTGCACTACTAGACTGCACCCGCCGTGGCGCCCCGCGTGGGCGCCGCGTCACCCCGCGCGGTCGTCCTGGTCTACCGGAAGATCGTGTTGAGGATCGCCGCGAGGCGCACGCCAGCCTGCTGCAGCCGCACGTCGACGAACGGTCGGGTCAGGCGGTCATAGCGGCGCGGTAGCGCCGCGTCTCCGCCGAACCCGAACAGGTCGTCGCGACCCGCGAGCGCGTAGGACTCGTCCGCCCAGCCGAGCGCCGCGGCGGTCACCGCGCCGCGCAGATCGCTGCCCTGCAGGTCCGGCCGCCACGCGTCGGTTGATTGCCCACGAACCTCCAGATCGACCTCCAGGCGCGCCGCCAGATCGGTCCAGGTCGGCCCGGCGCCGGGCAGCGCGGCGAGCTGTGTGGCGATGAGGTCGACGTCCCACACCAGGTGGATCGACTTGGGATCGCCGTGCCGGTAGGTCACCGGGGTGAGCGTGCCGCCGCGTCCGTCCAGGTGGAAGGTGTGGAGCGGCATGTGCAGATCGCCGACGAAGTGGGCCAGGAAGCGCAGCGCCTCAACGTGGTCGTCGTGGCTGAGTGCGGGGTCGTTCAGGCGCGCTGCGAAGTGCCCGATGGCGCCGACGACGCAGGCGGGGCCGTGCGCGCCGTCGTCCGCGCAGTTCGCGTCTGTGGCGGTGACGTGTTCGCTGCGGGGCGCGGTGCCCACGTAGTGGCGCGGGTTAGCCCAGGCGTAGGCGGGGTCGGTGCGCGCGTACACGTCAGCCCAGGTGGCCGCGTCCGCGAGGGTGTCGAAGTCGCCGGGTGGGAGCAGGGCGGAGACCGCCTCGCGCGCGGTCGGCGTGAGCGAGTCCCACGCGATCTGACCCACGATCCGGTGGCCGTCGTCGCCCCACGCGTGGGCGGCGGGCGAGGCCAGCAGGCAAGCGAGCAGCGTGAGGGCGAGGCGCATTCAGGGCTCCAGGTCGCGCGTCCTGCGTAGCGCGCTCCACGTCGAAGTCGATCCCGGAGTCGGTTGGCGCCCGGCGCGCGCGGAGGGATCGACAGCGCCGAGCCGTTCGGGTGTCAGCGCTCGATCACCGTCTCTCCCTCCAGGCCCGCCGCCCCAAACCGCCGCTCGCGTACGCGCAGGCTGGACGGCCCCAGCGTGAGCACCGTGCTCGCGCGTGTGCCGTAGGCCTCCCCCTCGATGAACACGGGCGAGAGCATCCGCTCCAGGTCGATGCCCACGCCGGTGTCCGGGAGCGCGTCGTCGGGGGCGGGCGTGCGATCGGAGAGCAGGGCGAAGAGGGCGTCCTCGTCGACGCGATCGGCGTCGAGCGCGCGGGCGAGCGTGTCGTCGCCGCGGCGCATCTTGGGCCATCGCTGGTCGATGGGCCCGTTCGACACCGCATGGACGCCGGGCTTCAGTTCGCGGATTGCGGCCTCCCGGTTCGACAGGTGCACCATCCGTTCGCCGTCGCCGAGCAGCAGGTGGAAGCCGCCGTAGGCGTCGCGATCGGCCCACACGCGCGCGACGATCGCGTCGAGCGGGTCGTCGGACAGGATCGCGTCGCGGACGAGCGCTCCGCGCGAGCGCGCGCCTTGGGTCAGCGGGGGTCGACGGAAGTTGGTGACCGCCGCGAAGCGCCCATCGGGCCGGACCGCCAGCCAGGAGCCGTGCTCGACCCGATCACGTCCGCCGATCACGTCCGCGCGCTCGGGCCACGGGCCTAGCGGCGCCGACGCCCGTGCGCGGAATTCGTCCCGGTTCGCGGCGACGACGAGGCGACGCGCGGGGCCGGGCTGCCATGCGAGGAAGATCACGCACATTCGGAGCCCTATCTCGCGGCTGGAAGGGTGGTGCCGCGCCGGCCTTGTGCATCGAACTGCAAACACGCCCTCCAACATGGGGCCCATCCGAACGAACTCATGTTCACGGCGCCTCCCGCGCCACACACCGAGGCCACCATGAAGCTCTCCACCTTGGCCGCCCTGATCGGCCTGACCCTCTCCGCACAGGCCTTGGCCGGCGACGAACCCACCCCGGCGCCCGCGGCGGAGCCCGCCCCCGCGCTTGAGCCTGCGCCCGCGCCGCTGGCGGTCATCGCCCCGCGCGTCAGCGCGCCCGCGACCGAGGATGACGGCTGGGGCAGCAACCCTTGGAACCTGTCGGCCGACATGCTCGAGCGCATGCAGACCCGCGCCCCCGCGTCCGACAAGCTCCCGCGTCCGTGAAGGGCGCGCTGTGTCGGCCTGGGGCCTGCCCCTAGGTCGGCATGAGCTTGCGCCACACGTCGTCCGCGGCGGCCGTCAGTTCGTCGAGCGAGCCCTCGTTGCGCACCACGTAGGTGGCGACGCGCTCCTTGTCAGCCATCGGCAGCTGCGCGCCGAGCACCGCGCGGGCGGCCTCTTCGCTCACGCCGTCGCGTGCCATCACACGCGCGACCTGCACGTCGGGCGACGCGCTGACCACGACCAGGGCGTCCTGCATCCGCCACGACCCGGTCTCCACCATGAGCGCCGCCTCGATGCCGACCAAGCGAGTCTGGGCGGACGCTTGGCGCGCGACCCATGCGCCGATCGACTCGAAGATGCGCGGGTGGGTGATCGCCTCCAGGCGACGCCGCGCGGACGTGTCGGACATCACGATCGTGCGCATGCGCGCGCGGTTCAGGTTGCCGTCCGCGTCGAGGATCTCAGGCCCGAACGCGTCCACGACGGCGGCGAGGCCGTCGGTTCCCTTGGCCACGACCTCACGCGCCACCTGATCCGCGTCGAGGATCGGCACGCCGTGACGCTCACGCAGCAGCTGCGCGACGGTCGACTTGCCTGTACCAATTCCACCTGTCAGACCGAACGTCTTCACGCGTCGGACTCCAGCTTTTCAATGTATCGGAAGATGGTGCGCGCATCCACGCCCAGGTCGCGGGCGGTCTGCGCCTTGTTCCAATTGTTGAGGTCGAGCACACGCTTGATGTAGTCGGCCTTGAACTGCTCCTGCGCGTCAGCGAGGGGCAGGATGGGCTGCTTGGACGCGCCGGTCAGGCCCAGATCGTCTGGGTTGATCAGCGCGCGGTCGCACAGGATGACGGCCTTCTTCACGTGGTTGGCGAGCTGGCGGACGTTGCCCGGCCAGTCGTGCCCCTTGAGCGCCACCAGCGCCTGGTTCGTGAAGCCCTTGGCCTTGCTGCCGTACTGCACCCGGAAGGTCTCCAGGAAGTGCTGCGACAGGATCGCGATGTCCTCGCCGCGCTCGCGCAGGGCGGGCAGGCGGATCGAGACCTCGTTGAGGCGGTAGTACAGGTCCTCGCGGAACACGCCCGACGCGATGACCTCGGCCGGGTCGCGGTTGGTGGCGGCGATCACGCGGATGTCGATCGGGCGCGGCTGCACCTCACCCACGCGCTGGATCTTGCGCTCCTGCAGCACGCGGAGGAGCTTGACCTGCAGGTTGGTCGGCATCTCGCCGATCTCGTCGAGGAAGAGCGTGCCCTTGCCCGCGGCCTCGATGCGGCCGATCTTGTCGGAGTCCGCGCCGGTGAACGCGCCCTTCTTGTGGCCGAAGAGCTCGGACTCCAGCAGGTTCTCGGGGATGGCGCCGCAGTTGATGGCGACGAACGGCCCGGCCCTGCGCTCGCTGCGGTTGTGCAGCTCGCGCGCCACCAACTCCTTGCCGGTGCCGGTCTCGCCGAGCACCAGGACCGACAGGTCGGTGGGCGCCACCTTGCGGATCAGCGTGAAGACCTGCTTCATCGACGGGCTGGCGCCGACCATCTCGCCGTAGTCGGCGCGGGTGAGCTGCTTGCGCAGGACCTCGTTGTCGACGCGCAACTGGTTGAACATCAGCGCGTGGTGCACCACCACGGACGCGTGCGCCGCGTAGATGCGCAGGATGGTCAGGTCGCGCTCGGTGAACAGGCCGGTGATGGCGTCGTTGCCCAGATAGATCACGCCGAGCAGGTCGCCCTGGTGGATCAGAGGCACGCACATCACGCTCGACAACTTGAGATCCACCACTGACTGCGCCTTGCCAAAGCGGGTGTCTCGCAGGGCGTCCGACACGATCAGCGGCTGGAGCGTGTCCACGACCCGGTCGACGATGGAGTCTGAGATCCGCGACAGATCCAGGAGGCCCTCACCGACGTTGTGGGCCGCAGCCAGCTGGCGTTCGCCGTCGCGGAACAGGATCACGAAGCCCTTCTCGGCGCGGGTCAGGCGGACCAACCCCTTGAGCAGCGTGGCGAACAGGCGCTCGGGCGTGGTGTCGCGCATCATGTCGGCCGACAGCGCGACCAGCTGCTCTAGCAGCGACAGGCTGGCGAGCTCGTCGACGCTGGGGCCGGGCGGATCGCCGTCGTGGAACACCAGCTTCCAGGCGCCCACGTGCACCACGTCGCCGCTGGCGAGCGTCGCCTTGCGGGTGTTCTTGCCGTTGACCGCGAGGTTTCCCGTGGCGTTGAGGGTCCACACGGCGCCCTGGCGCATCAGCGAGGCGTGGGTGCCGTCGATCGAGGCGTCTTCGAGCACGAGATCGTTCCCGCGCGCGCTGCCGATCGTCGTGAGCACCTTGTGCAGGCGCGCCGTCTCTCGACGGTCTCGCACGAGGTGTTGGCACTCCAGCCAGGCCATGAACGCCCCCGCGGCGGTGCATAACGCGAGCGCGAGGATGCCGTCAGAATCGACCCGCGATCGAGAATTCCAGGCCGTCCGAGCGTGGAGCGACGCTGGCGCCGAGCGAGGCGAGACGGTCCTTTCTCCACGAGACTCCGGCGTCGATGACGCTGGCTCCCCAGCTCACGTAGAACAGGGTGGCCGCGGGGATCGACCACGCGTCCCGGTAGAGCTTGGCGCGGGCCTGGGCCTGGGCGGCGGCCTCTGGGTCCGACGTGCCGCCCTGCGCGACGATCCGGGCCTGGTGCTGGATCTCGACCCACGCGCCAACGCTCGCCCCCGCCGCGGCGACCTGAAGCGTGGCGTAGACCGCGCCGCGTACGGGGTGGCCTGCGCGGAACTGGGGCGCGCCGAACGGGGCGTAGCCCCACCACGGCATGGGGACGTGCACGCTCGCCGCGGCCTTGCGCTCGTCGCCGACGGCCGTGCGGACCAGCTCAAACGCGCCCACCACGTCGAGCGGGTGGTCGTAGGGGCTGATGCGGAAGTCGGGATCGTGCTCCAGCACCACGCGAAAGCTGGCGCCGGCCGCGTCGCGGTCGCCGTCCAGGTACTGGATCTCGGCCAGGTAGATCCAGGCGTCGGCCTCCACAGGCCAAGGGACGTCACGCTGCGCCTGCGCCCGCGTGACGAGCGCTTGCAGGGTGGCACGTGCGCGGACCGCGTCACCCAGCAAGTAGGTGCGGCGCGCGGCCTCGAGCTGGTCGGCTGGATCCGTCGACGCAGACGACGGCGCTGGATCCGGCACATCCGGATCCGCCCACGCGGCGCCCATGGAAGCCCACAGGACGAACAGCAGCCAGCTTGTCATGCGCTCCGTCGAAGTCGCCCGATCTCTAGCACCCTCGGACGCCGACGGAAGGGAAATGGGCTAGGAGTCTGCATGCAAGCGCTTGCGCGCCGCGCAATTGGCGGTGATGGACGAGGCGCACGAGAGTGGGTCTGATGGCGAACCCTGAGCAACGCGACAACTGGTCGGAACTTGTTCGCAAGCTGGATGAACTCCCGCTCGCCGAGTTGGCGCGCCGCTACGGCGGAAAGCCCGGTCAGATCGTGGCGGCGCTGCAGCGCACCGGCGTGGTCCGCGGCGGCGGCGTGTCGGCCGACGACGACCTCCCCCCGGAGCTGGGTGAGTCGGTGGAGCCCTACGTCTCGCCGGCCCCTGCGCCCCAGGACGACTCCGGCACCCGCGCCGGCAGCAAGGACGCGCTCATCGCTCGGCACGCCTCGGCCCTGGGCAGCGTCCCCGACGCCGAGCTCGCGGACCGCGCTGGCGTCAGCGTCCGCACGGTCGCCAGCTACCGTGCGCGCCACGGTATCCCCGGCTTTCGCGGCCCCGGTCGTCCCCCGGCCGTCGCCCGCGCGTCCGTCATCGGATCGGTGGAGAGCGGCTCCAAGGCCTGGACCGTCACGCTCCGCAAGGGCGGCGTGGTCAGCCAGGCCGTCGTGATCGCTTCGGACATCCAGTCCGCCATCGTCGAAGCCGAGCGCGCGGGTCAGGGCGCGGTGGAAGGCGTGGCCTACGTCGGGCCGGTCCGCACCACCTGAGCGCCGAGCCCGGCATCAGCCGGTCCGATGTTCGCTCGCCGCATGCGCCCTCGAACGACCGCTACTGCGCGGGCGGGACGCTGAGCGTGAACTGACCTTCGGCGTCGGTCGCGCCCTGGGCCAGGACCGTGTCGTCGGCGGCGAGTACGCGCACCACCGCGTAGGCGGACGGGATGCGTCGCCCATCGCTCACCAGCTGCACCGACCCGCTCACGCGATCTCCGACGCCCAGCGCGAAGTCGGTCGCGTCGGCGGGGTGGTCCACCTGCAAGCGCAGCGCGGCCAGCTCGGGACGGTCGCCGGGCGGCATGACGAGGCAGTCGAGCGCGGTGTTAGGCAGCGTCACCGAGAGCTCGCCGCTCTCATCGGCGTCGAAGGACCAGCGGCGGTGCGTGCCGTCGAGCTCGGTGCAGGTCGCGACCGCGCCTGGGAGCGGCGCGCCGTCCAGGTCATGCGTGGTCCAAGACGCGTTGTTGAAGCCGTCCGCGCCGATTGTGCCCAGGTCCAGCTCGTTGACCACGGCCAGATCGCCGAGCTTGAGCGGCGCCCAGCGGTCGGCTTGGCCGGGCAGCAGCTCCAGCGTGTACACGCCCGCGGGGACGGAGGTCTCAATGAAGCCCTGGCTGTCCGTGGCGACGGTGAGCGAGAAGGAGGCCGAGCCGAGCGGGTAGCCCTGCACGGACACGGAGGTCACGGCGACCGTCGCTTGGGTGAGCGAGGCGCCGCCTGCGTCCGTCAGGTGGACGCGGAGCGTGGCGCGCTCGGGCACCCCCCACGACGTGTCGACGCGCGCGCCGGGCTCGCCGATCTCCACAGAGCCCGTGGTGCGGTTGGGCAGGCGGCGGCCGGCGGGCGGCTCGACCACCACGCGCCACATGCCGTCGGTGACGTGCAACTCGTACCAGCCGTCGGCGTTGCTGACCGCGGCGGCGGTCTGCATGCCCGTGTCGTCCGAGGCCACCACCTTGGCGCTCCCGACCGGCGCGCCGTCGCCGTCGACCAGGCGGCCCCACAGCGGGCGGCCCATGTCCATCGCCACGTCCAGGCGACGCGCGTCCACGATCGGCACCGGCGCAGACCACGGGGGCAGGAGCGGGTCGTGGGGCGTGATGCGGATCTGGTAGAGGTCGGGCGCGACCGCGAGATCGTACAGGCCTGCGTCGTTGGAGGTGGTGCGCCAGTGAACGCCGGCGGTGGCGCCCTCCAGCGCGATCTCCGCCGCGACATCGACCAGCGTCGTCGGCAGGCGCGCGCTGGACCATGAGGTGGTCCGAACACCCTGCAGGTGCCCGGTCAGATGGACCGCCGGGCGCAGCTCCAGGCTTAGGCCGTCCGCCGCCAGGAACGGGCCGAAGACCGCCGGGAGCACGGGGTTTTCGAGCGTCCCGGCTTCAGCCGGCTCCACCGAGATGCGGAAGGTGGGCGTGGGGCGCGACGCGGTGCCGGTGTCGGCGCTGCCGTCCAGCGCGGGGGTGTCGCCTGTCGCGGACGTCTCGGACATACACGCGGTGGCCCATACCAGCGCGAGGGGGAGGAGCTTGTTCATGGGAAGTGGACCTCCCACCGGACCGTGACGAAGTTGTCGTGATGCCCGTCGAACACCGTCGCGCGCAGCACGTCGCCGTCCTGCAGGCCCGACAGATCGGTGATCTCCGCGCGGCAGACCCAGACGTCGCCGCTGGGGTAGCGGTCGGTCGTCGCCTCCAGGTTGTCCAGGTCCGGCCACTCGCAGAACACGGGTTCATCCTCGGGATCGGCGGCGATCGTCGACAGCACCAGCGTGTCGCTCCGCACCTCGATGGGCTGCGGGTCGAGCTCGGGCTCGTAGATGTCGGGCGGTTCGTTCACCACGACCTCGGGGAGGGGAAGGACGTAGAAGCATCCGTGTCCGAACACGGTGCAGGTAGCGTACCATCCCAGGCGGAGCGCACGCTGGACGTGATCGTGCGGCGTCGCGGCCGACCGCCCCCGCGCAGATCGCGACATCCTCGTCACGGTCGGGGGCCCGGGTCGAACAGGTTGTCCGGGTAGTCCAGGCTGCGGACCGACTGAACCGACAGGTCGTCGCCGCAGCGGACGGCGATGGTGTGCGGGTGCTCGGGGTGCTCGATCGTCAGCGCGCCGCCCAGGTCGGCGATCGTGCCCTTCGTGGCGTTGTCGAGCAGCACGACGCAGGACGAGCGCAGGTCGGAGGGGAAGCGCATGCGGGCGGGCAGGCGCTCCAGCGCGACCTGCTCGTGGTCGCGCACCTCCCCGGGGGCGAGCATCAGCGTCACGCGCTTCTCGGCGATCATGGGGCCGCGGAGCAGGAAGGTGTGGGCGCCCGGCGGGACCTGCGTGCAGCCCGGGTCGCGGGTGCTGCGAAGGCGCACGCCGTCGAGCCAGACCTCCGCGGGCGCGTCCAGCGAGCGCAGGGCCACGCAGGCGGGGCGCGCGTCGGCGGCGAGTGGGGCGTCGGACACCACCACCGACGCCACCGGCATGGGCCGTGACAGCAGCGCGGCCGGCTCGGGCGATTCGGCGACGCGGGGCGTGGAGCGCGTGTCGGCGGCCGCGCGCGGCGCGGCGGGCTCGGGCGCAGACGGGGATGAAGCCGTGGAGGAGGTCGCAGCCTCCACGTCGACGGGCTGGACGCCATCCGCGGGCGGCGGATCGATCCGCGCGACCCCTTCTTCGATCGGCACGACGACGTCGACCCTGGGAGCCGGAGCGCGCTGGGACGCGTCGATCGTCAGGGTCTTCGGCACGGCGCCGCCTCGCCACGCCCCAAGCGCGCCGAACACCACGAACAGCACGGTCGCCGCCGCCAGCGCGATCGTCCGTGCCCGCACCGTGTCCGGCGCGGGCATCCCGTGGAAGGCCTCCAGCAGCGCCAGCGCGTCGGCGTTGCCTTCGTCCATCGACAGCAGGCGATTGAGGCTACGCAGCGCCGCCAGGTGGTCGCCCTTGGCCGCGCTCGCCTTGCCGCGCTCCAACAGGGTGGGCTTGAGCCAGGCGTCCAGCTCGGCCTCATACGCCTCGGGTGTCGCCACGTAGCGGGCCAGCGCCCAGCGAGGCTCGGCGGGGCTGAACCCGACCTCGGACAGCGCCTCCATCAGCGCGCCGCGGAGCGCATCGGCTGTGGTGTAGCGGTCCTCGCGCGCCGGGGAGAGCAGGCGCTCGACGATGTCGGCCAGGGTCGCGCTGGCGCTCGGCACCACCTCGACGAGCGCGGGGCGGTTGCCCTCGATCACGTTCTTGAGCACGACTGACGGGTTGGAGCCGCCGAACGGAAGCTCGCCCGCCACCAGGTGGAAGAGCAGCGTGCCCAGCGCGAACAGGTCGCTGCGGCCGTCGAGCGGCTCCTCGCGGGCCTGCTCAGGGCTCATGTAGGCGGGCGATCCGACCAGCGCGCCGGTCATGGTGACCTGGCTCTCGTCGAGGAAGCGCGCGATCCCGAAGTCCATCAGCTTTACGACGCCGTCGCGCCGGAGCATCACGTTCTCGGGCTTCAGATCGCGGTGGAGGATGCCCGCGTCGTGCGCGTAGGCGAGCGCGTCTGCGAGCGACAGGCCGATGGTCGCCGCGACCTCGGACGGGACGCGGCGACAGCGGGCCAGCAGGTCGGCCAGCGTCTCGCCGTCGACCAGCTCGGTGACGATGTAGCAGTCCTCGGCGGTCTCGCCCGAGTAGTCGTGGATCTCGAGGATGTTGGGGTGGCGCAGGTGCTCGATCGCGCGCGCCTCACGGGCGAAGCGCTGCCGGTTGCGCGTGGACACCGACAGGTGCGGGTGCAGCACCTTGATCGCCACCTCGCGACCGAGCGCGGCGTGACGGCCCCGGTAGACCGTGGCCATCCCGCCCTCGCCGATCCGCTGGAGGACGTCGTACTTGTCGAGCGTCGTGCCGATCAAAGCTTGCCGGAGCGCAGAGCGCACCCCCCCGGGCTCGCAGTCTACACGCCCGGACGTGGGGTGGACAGGGTGCGCACCACAGGAATGCCCCGCATGGTGGCGGGCACGGCCTGCGGGCGTGTCGTGGCCGTGCTCGGCACGCTAGGGGACGGGGCGGAGGGCGATATGGGATTGCTGGACGGTGTGCGGGTGCTGGACCTGTCTCGGCTGCTGCCGGGGCCTGCGGCGACTGCATGGCTGGTGGGGCAGGGCGCCCAGGTGGATCGGGTCGAGTCCCCCGGCGCCGGCGACTTCACACGGCACATCCCGCCCTTCGTGGGCGACGTCGGCGCCTACTACGCGGCCACCGGCCACGGGAAGCGCAGCCTGGCGATCGACCTGCGCAAGCCCGGCGCGGGCGCGCTCATCAAGCGGATCCTGCCCCGCTACGACGTGCTGGTGGAGGGCTTTCGGCCGGGCGTCATGGAGGCGATGGGCCTAGGCCCCGACGAGCTCCTCGCCGAGCGCCCCGGCCTGGTGATCGCGCGCCTGTCGGGCTTTGGGCAGACGGGGCCGCTCTCGCAGCGACCCGGCCACGACATCAACTACATGGGCCTCGCGGGCGCGCTGCACGGCGCAACCCGCACCGACACCTCCATCCCCATCCCCACGGTGCAGGTGGCGGACCTGGGCGGCGCGCTGGTGACGGCGGCGGGTATCGCGGCGGCGCTCTTCCAGCGCGAGCGCACCGGCCGGGGCGCGGTCTTGGACGTGTCGCTGGCTGAGGCTGCGCTGTGGTTCTTCGCGCCGGTGGCGGTGGGCTGCACGGCGGAGGGGGTCGATCCGGTGCCGGGCACGCTGGGCCTCGCGGGCGGCCTGCCGTTCTACGGCACCTACCGGTGCTCGGACGACCGCTGGATCACCGTCGGCGCGCTGGAGGCCAAGTTCCAGCAGGAGCTGTGGGGCCACACAGGCGGCGACCTCGGCCACGACGCGCTGACCGCGCTGTTTGCGTCCAAGCCACGCGACCACTGGGCCGACGTGCTGGCCGAGGCCTGCGTGGGCCCGGTGCTCGCGCCGTCCGAGCTGGCCGACAACCCGCACTGGCTCGCGCGCGGTGCGGTCGAGCGGATCGCCGGCACCACCTATGTTCGGCCGCCGCTGGGCGTGTTCCCGGACTCAGGCCCGCTCCCAGGCGTGGGCGAGCACACCGACGCCGTGCTCCACGACGCGGGCCTGTCCGACGACGAGCTGACCGCGCTGCGCGCCGCCAAGGTCATCGCGTGATCGGGCTCATCCTCGGCACCTGGAACGAGCCCCTCGTGCTCGAACGAGGGGAGTGGTTCTGCGTGGGGCTGACCCACGCGATCGTGCTGGGGATCGCCTTCTTCCGCTGGGTGGTCGCGCCCAGGCTCAGCAGGCCTCGCTGAACGCTTCCAGCTGCTTGCTGCGGGTGGCGTGGCGCAGCTTGCGGAGCGCCTTGAGCTCGATCTGGCGGATGCGCTCGCGGGTCAGCGCGAAGCGGCTGCCGATCTCTTCTAGCGAGTAGGTGGTGGGCTCGCCGATGCCGTAGCGCATGCGGAGCACCTTCTCCTCGCGGGGGGTGAGCGACGCCAGGACGTGGCCCATCTGTTCGGCGAGCGACTCGGCCTCGACGTTCTCGGACGGCGAGCGGGAATCGGGGTTCTCGATGAAGTCCATGATGGTGCTGTCGCCGTCCTCACCGACCTCGGCGTCGAGCGACATGGGCTCACGGACCAGGTTCATCACCTCGTCGACCTGATCGCGGTCGATCTCCAGGTGCTCGCAGATCTCGTCGGGCGTGGGCTCGCGGCCGAAGGTCTGGAGGCAGTGCTTGCGCATCGCGTTGACGCGGTTCACCACTTCCAACTTGTAGATCGGGATGCGGATGGTGCGGATCTGCGACTCGATGGCGCGCACGATCGCCTGACGGATCCACCACGAGGCGTACGTGGAGAAGCGGAAGCCGCGCCGCCACTCGAACTTCTCGACGGCCTTCATCAGGCCGAGGTTGCCCTCCTGGATGAGGTCGGCGAGCGGCAGGCCGCGGTAGGCGTACTGCTTGCCGATCGACACGACGAGGCGGAGGTTGGCGCGGATCAGCTCGCACTTGGCGGCCTCAGCGTCCGGACCGCCGCGCTCCATGCGCTGCGCGACCGCGACCTCCTGGTCACCCTTGAGCAGCTTGATGCGGCCCATGTGGCCGAGGTAACGGTCCAGGAGTTCGCTCGTCTCGTCGCGCGTCGGACGTCCACGTGTGCGGCTCATGTTCACCTCGGTTGCGGTTCGTGCCCGACTCTCTCTTTGCAGGTGCTGTGCCACCGCTGACCGACTTTGACGGCGGACCGTGGAAATGCCGTGTAACCGTAGATTTTCTGCTTTCGTCGGCGGAGGGGTACTGGGTCGCGTGCCAGATTTGGGACGACCCCCGGGGTGAAAGCTGGGCGCGCGTGCCAGATATGGAACGTGGCGGGCACGCCGCGAACGGCCCGGGCTGGCCACGGCGTGGGCGCAGGGTAGGGAGCGGTTCGGCCGCCATGGATGCGGCTCGTGCGGAGGCGCGGTGCTCGAGAGTTTCCAGGCCGGTGGGCCGGTCATGTACCCAATCCTGGTGTGCTCGATCGTCGCGCTCGCCGTGCTGCTTGAGCGGATGTGGTCGCTGCGCCGCTCGGCGATCGTCCCGTACGGCTTCTGCGTAGAGATCCTCGCCCTGCTCCGCGCCGGTCGATGGGATGACGCGCTGGTCGCCTGCCGCAAGCGCCCCGCCGCCATCGCGCGGGTGGTGGAGGCGGCGATCGAGGCCCGTCGCTACGGCCGCACCCGGATCTCGGAGCGCGTCGAAGAGGCCGGTCGCCGCGAGGCCGCGGAGATGGAGCGCTTCGTCCCGGTGCTGGCCACCATCGCCACCGTCTCGCCGCTGTTCGGGCTGCTCGGCACGGTCGGAGGCATCATCCTCACCTTCCGCGCCATCGGCGAGGGCGGCATGGGCGACATGAACAAGGTCGGCGCGGGCATCTCGGTGGCGCTCAACACCACCTTCTTCGGCATCGCGGTGTCCATCCCGGCGGTCATCGGAGAGAAGTTCGTGCTCGCTCGCGTCGACCGCCTCACGCTAGACCTGGAGGAGGTCGCGAGCGAGGCGCTCGACCTGCTGGCCGAGCCGGAGAAGACGCTGTGAAGTTCGGCAAGCGCCGCCGCCAGGAGACGCAGCTGATCCTCACGTCGTTCATCGACGTGCTGTTCACGATCCTGCTGTTCTTCATGGTGTCGACGGAATTCGTGGCGGACAAGGGAAAGTCCGCGGAGGCGGGCGTGCAGGTCGACCTGCCCCGCGCCAACTCCCAGATGATGCTCGACGAGGTGAAGGACCTCCGCATCACGGTGACGTCGGCCGGAGAAGTGTCGATCGACGGCGCCATCGTGGACCACGACGCGCTCCGCCAGCGCCTGCGCGCCACCGCCGCGCAGGATCCGAACACGCTGATCGTGCTCAAGGCGGACTCGGCGGTCGCCCACGGCAAGGTGGTCGAGGTCATGGACCTCGCCCGCGATGTGGGCCTCGCCAGGCTCGCCATCGCGACCGATCCCAAGAATGGTGCAGCTGCCCCTTGAGGATCCGCGCGAATGCGGTATTGTTGCGGCGTGGGAGGCGGTGTTGGAGAACACCTCACGGCAGGGCGGTCGGGTTCAGCGCGTGTTGGCGCGGGTCGTCCCGTCCACGGTGCTGATCGGCGTGGTCGTGTGGACCCTCGTGGGCCCCAACGGCCTGCGTGATCTCTACACGCTGTCGGAGCACGCCAATGAGGCGCGCGACCGCTGGGCCAACCTGGAGAAGGCCAACACGCGCCTGCTCCTGGACCTGCAGCGCCTGGAGCAGGACCCGATCAACCTGGAGCGCTTGGCCGCCGACCAGCTCGGCTTGGTTCGCCCCGGCACCACGCTCTACGCGTTCGACGAGCGCGATGGCGCCGCGACCATCGTCCCGTCCACCCCGGCGACCGCTCCGGTGGTCGCTCCGGTGGCGCCCGTGGCCCCCTTGGTTCATGGGTCTGCCCCCGCCAAGCCTGAGGGGCCCCCCGCCCCTGATCCGGCGGACTGACCTTTGTTTCCTGACGACCTGCTGCAGCGCCTGGTGTTCGACGGGTCCGAGGCGCACATGCTGCTGCGGATTCTGGTCGGCGTGGTGGCGTTTGCCGTGCTGTTGCGTCGCGACGCGCTCGGGGAGTCCGCGGCGCGGATGGGTTCCGCGGTGGCGGTGGGCGTCGTGACGTTCGCCACGCTCCCGATCGTCGACGCGTCGGCGCGCCTCGGACACCCGGTTGGCGGGTTCGGGGTGTTCGCGCTGGCGGCGTCGCTGCCGCTGTGGATCGAGCTGGCCTCGCCCGCGTTGATGCTGGGCCTGGGCACCTCGGCCCTGATGCTTCAGCTCGTGGCGGCGCTCGGTGCCGTCGGTGTGGTGCCTCCGGGGGCCGCGTGGGCCGGGATCGTCGCGGTGGGCGGCGCCGTCGGCGCGGTGCTGCATGGCCGCGCGCCGGGCGTGACGTCGGTGGTGGCGGCTTCGGGTGCGGCGGCCTGGTCGCTGGGCCTCGGCGCGCAGCCGGTGGCGATCGGCGTCGCGATGGCGCTCGGGCTCGCCGTGAACGACCTGCCCCGCCTGACCCGCCGCGCGATCGGCAAGGAGACTTCGTACGAGGTTGGCCGCTGAAGGCCCCCCGCATGACGTCGCGCCGGTGGTCGAGCGGGGGCGCCTGGATTAGGTTTGGGGCACGTGGATCTACGGTTCGGGGGTTGCAGAATGGACAGCACGATGCTCTTGCTCCTTGGTGTCCTCGCTGGCGTTCTGTGCGTCGCCTCGGCCGTGCTGCTGGTCGTGGTGGCGGTGGTTTACAGCCGTCGCCCCAAGGCGCCGCAGGCCGCGCCGCCCAAGGTCGCGCTGCGTCCCGCGCCCGCGCCGTTCTCGCCGATCGACATGCCGCTCTCCGATGACGGCCCCGCGGACCATGACGAGCCCGTGATCGTCGCTCCGCCGCCGCCCGCGCCCACGAACAACGCCGCCGCGCGCCGCAGCGCCGGCGCCACGATCATCGCCTTCGACGAGCCGGACGACGAAGACGACGACGGCAAGTAGGCGCGCCGCGTGAACAGGCTGCACCCTGCGGTGGAGGTCATCCCCGCGTCTGTGGAATCTTCGCCGGTGATCCTGTGCTGCGAGCACGCGTCAAACGCGCTGCCTGCGGGGTGGAGATGGCCCGACCAGGACCTTCGCCTAGTCGGCATGCACTGGGCGATCGACCTCGGCATCGCCGATCTGACGCGCGCGCTCGCGCTGCGCCTGGGCGCGCCCGCGGTGCTCGCGCGCTTCTCGCGCCTGCTGATCGACGCCAACCGGCCGCTCGACAGCGACACGCTGATCCGGGCCGTCGCCGACGGTCAGCCGATCGGCCTGAACACGGACGTCACCGCCGAAGACCGCCAGCGGCGCATCGACGGCTGTTACATGCCCTACCATGAGGCGCTGGACGCCACGATCGCCGCCAACCCCGGCGCGACCGTGCTCGCCATGCACAGCTTCACGCCGCTCTACGAGGGGCAGCCGCGCGCGGTCGAGATCGGCGTGCTGTTCGACGACGACGAGGCGCTCGCCCACAAGGCGTTCAAGGCGCTCCAGGGCCGCGGCTACGACGTGCGCATGGAGGAGCCCTGGTCGGGCCGGGGCGGCTTCATGTTCAGCCCGCAGAGCCACGCGCGTAGGCACGGTCGGCGGGCGCTGGAGCTGGAGCTCCGCCAGGACCTGCTGCTCGACGCGGCCAAGGCGCACGATCTCCTCGGCTTGGTCGAGGAGCTGGCGCACGTGCTCTAGGGCGAGGGCCGTTCCAACGGTTCGTCGGGGGTGCGAGCCCGCGTCGCGCGTTCCGGAGCGCGGCGCGTCGACCCGGGGGGTGAGCCGGCGGCCGCGCGCTGCGTCCCACGTGGATCAGGCGCCGATCTGGTCTGCCAGCGCGCGGAGCTTGGTGCCGTCCTTCACGACCGCGCCGATCTGGCTGACGGTGGCGGCGGCGACGGCGGAGGCCAGCGTCCCACAGCGGGCGGGATCCCAGCCGTGCACCACGCCGTACAGGTAGCCGCCCGCGTAGGCGTCGCCCGCGCCGGTGGTGTCGAGCGCGTGCACCGGCGTGACGCCGATCTCGTAGCGCTCGCCGTTGTGCACGACGATCGACCCGCGCGAGCCGAGCTTCACGATGACCGTGGCGAGCTTGGCGTCGCGCGCGATGATCTCGGCGGCGTCCTCAGGGGCCTCGCCAGTCAGCGCGCGGGCCTCCTCGGCGTTGAGGAACACGATGTCGGCGTAGGTGGCCAGGTAGTGCCACAGGCGCTCGCGGATGGTGACGACGACGAACGGGTCGGCGGCGTCGATCGAGACGAGCGCGCCGCTGGCCTTGGCGACCTTCATGGCCTCCTCGACCACGGGGAGCATGGGGCCGTCGAGCATGGTGTAGCCCTCGAAGTGGGCGACACGGGACGACGCGAGGTCCTCCGCGTACGCGCCCAGCGAGGGGAGCGCGACGGCCGCGCCCAGGTCGGTGAGCATGGTGCGCTCGGCGTCTTCGGCCGACACGATCGCCAGGCACTTGCCGGTGGGCAGCTCGTCGTTGACGTGCAGGCGGTGGGCGCCACACGCGTCCATCATGCGCTCCGCGTAGACCTCGCCGAGCGTGTCCGCGCCAACCTGACCGCAGTACACCGCGCGCGCGCCGAGGCGGCCGAGCGTGGCGATGGTGTTGGAGCAAGACCCGCCCGACTCGAGCGCGACGCCGTGGCCCTTCACGCGCTCATAGGCCGCGTGCCAAGCCTCGTGCTGCACGAGGTGCATGGTGCCGCGCACGAGGCCCAGCTCGTCGAGCAGGCTCTCCGCGTTCGGCACCACGACGAGCGCGTCCATCAGCGCATTGCCAAGACCGGCGACGTCCCACCGCATTCGAACTCCAGGGCTGATCAGGTTGACGGGCCTTGGGCTACGGCGGCGGGGGCCCGCCGTCAACCGCCGTGCGACTGCGCCTCAAGCCAGCGCTCGCAGTCGAGCGCCGCCATGCAGCCGGTGCCGGCGGCGGTGATCGCCTGCTTGTACACGTGATCCTGCACGTCGCCCGCCGCGAACACGCCGGGGACGCTGGTGTAGGTGCTGCCGGGCTTGGTGATCACGTAGCCGTTCTCGTCCACCTCCAGCTGGCCGGTGAACGGGCCGGTGTTGGGCGTATGGCCGATCGCCAGGAAGAAGCCGGTGACCGGCAGGGTGCGGGTCTCGTTGGTGACGAGGTTGCGCAGCGCGAGGCCGCTGACCTTCGCTTCGCCGAGGACGTCCTCGACCACCGTGTTGTAGATGATCTCGATCTTGGGGTTGGCGAGCGCGCGCTCGATCATGATCTTGCTGGCGCGGAACGAGTCGCGGCGGTGGATCAGGTAGACCTTGGAGGCGAACTTGGTGAGGAAGGTCGCCTCCTCCATGGCGGTGTCGCCACCGCCGACCACGGCGATCTCCTGCTGCTGGTAGAAGAAGCCGTCGCAGGTGGCGCAGGCGCTCACGCCGCCGCCGCTCCGCTGCAGGCGCAGCTCGTTGGGCAGGCCGAGGTAGCGGGCGCTCGCGCCCGTCGCGAGGATGATGGCGTCGGCCAGGATCTCGCCGCCGTACTGGGTCTGGAGCTTGAACGGGCGCTGCGACAGGTCGGCCTTCTGGACGGTGTCGATCACGATCTTGGCGCCGAAGCGCTCGACTTGGGCGCGCATGGCCTCCATGAGGTCGGGGCCGGTGACGCCCTTGGCGAAGCCGGGGAAGTTGTCCACCTCGGTCGTCGTGGTGAGCTGGCCGCCGGGCTGCTCACCCTCGTAGACGGTCGGCGGCATGTTCGCGCGCGACAGGTAGAGGGCGGCGGTGAGACCGGCAGGGCCGGAGCCGAGGACGACGATGTTGGACAAGGGGACTCCAAGGAAGGTGCCGAGGGTAAGCACCCCGTTCGCCTGCGGCAATCGCGACGGGTGTGGTACATTGGGTTCGGAGGTCATGATGCGTTGGCTCGCTGCCGTGCTGCTGATCTCTGCACCTGGGACCGCGCTCGCGGGCGACCCACCCCAGCTCCCGGGCCAGTTCCACCTGGCCACCACGCTCGACCGACCGGCGCCGACGCCGTGCACGGGCCGCCTGAGCCGCTCGACCGCGCTGTGCGACGTCGCCTTTCGCCTGACCACGACCGCGGCCGTGATCCTGCTCGATGGGCTGCTTCCGGTGGAGCGTCGGCTGACGCCCTTTTCGGGCCTGCTGCCGCCGCCGGGCACCCGCACCGACGCGCCGGGGACGTGGGTGACCGGCTTCTCGTCCGATCCCACCTTCGTGGGGCTGGGCAAGTTCCAACTCCGCGACGGCCGATAGCGCGGGTCGGCTAGGGCGGCGTCGGTGCTGGCGGCTGCGGCGCGATCGGCGGACGTTCGGGCTCGGGCGCGTCCGGCGCCGCGGGTGGCTCCGGCTCAACCGCAGGGCCCCACACGGCGGCGGTCGGCAGATCCAAGGGGAGCGCGCGGCGCGCGGCGATCTCGGTCGGCGTGCGACGACGGGCCTCGACCGCGTCCCACACCAGCTCGGGGAGCGCGCCCGTGGCGTCGATCTCGACCGAGAGCCGGCGGGCCTGCCGGGCCCGCGCGAGCGTGCGCTCCCCGGGCGCCTTCCACCACGCGATCTCCAGCAGCCCGCGCGCCTCCTCGGCGCGGCCCCACGCGTCGAGCGTGTCGGCCACGGCCGCGACCACCGTCGGCGAGTTGTCGCCGTGCAGCATGCCGTCCAGGCGCGCGTCCCCGTCGGACACGGCGTCGGGGTACCACGACAGGATCTTCGCGAGCAGCGCCCGATCCTTGGCCGGGACGACCGCGTCGGTGGCGGCGTCGGCCAACGCGGCGATCGCCTCGCGGCCCAGGCCCTCGTCGGCGAGCGCGGCGGCGAGCGCGCGGCGGGCCTCACGGTTGGCCGGGTCGGCGTCGAGCTTGGCCTGGACCTCGGCCAGGGCGGGCGGGTCCCAGCGGGTGGCCGCGAGCAGCCGGTCGCGCAGAGGCTCCAGGTGCCCGGCGTTGGCGACGTCGGACTCCCAGACGGCGTCCACCGCGTGTCGGCCCCGGACCGCGCCCAGCCAGCGCACGACGCGCGGCGGCGTGGTCGGCAGTGAGCCATCCACCCTCAAGGCGGGCTGCCCGGCGAGTTTCGCAGGGACAGGATCTCCGAGCTTGGCGTCTGGGTAGGCCGCCAAGACGCGATCCCGCCACTTGGCGTGTCGCTGGTCGAGCGTCTGCGGTCGGTCGGTCTGCTCTTCGTTCACGGACCAGGCGCGCGCGGCGAGCGGCGACACCCAGCCCACGTCGCCGGACTCGGTCGCGCCGCGCTCCCATCCGGCGGGGACAAACGCGTGCACCGGGCCCGCGTCCACGACCGGCGTCACGCGGCCGCCCGACTTGCGGCGGATCGCGAACGCGGTCGCCTCGGCCTCCGGTCGGATCGCCTCGATCGACGGCCCGAGCAGGCCGAGCCCGATCAGGACGGCGATCAGCACGGCGGTCGTGCCACGACGCCACCGCACGGTGCCGCCGACGTAGCGGTCCATGCCCGGCGGGGACACGACCATCGCCAGCGGGCCGCCCAGCAGCGCGCCGCCCAGGTGCGCCCAGTTGTCGGCGCCCTCGTTGCCCATGAAGCCCATCACCAACATCAGCGCGACGTAGGGGAACAGCGCGAAGCCGAACACCCGGCGCGCGCTCTCCGGCAGGATCTCCGCGCGGGTCAGGCCAAACACCACGCAGGCCGCGACCAGCCCGAACGCGCCGCCTGACGCGCCGATCGACGGCGTGTAGGGCGCGGCCGCCATCGACAGGAAGCTGCCGCCCGCCACCGACATCACGTACAGCCAGATCATCGTGCGCCAGCCGAGCGCGCGCTCCAGCTGGTAGGCGACGTAGGCCAGCCACACCATGTTCGGGAGCGCGTGCGTGAGCAGGTCCGTGTGGATGAAGCCCATGGTGATGGGCCGCCAGATCTGCGCGTCCTCCAGCGTCGGCGCGTCCCACTTGGTGAAGTGCGTCTCCAGGAAGTTCGCGAAGGACCCAGTCTGCGCCCACCACACCAGCCGGATCTGCAGGCCGATCAGCAGCGCGGTGGCGATCGGCGGACCACCCGAGGCCTGGGCGCGCTCAAACGCGCCCACGCCCGACGACGCCAGCTGTCGAAACGACTCCAGCGAGTCCGCCCGCACCCACGCGCCGCCCGTCAGCGCCGCGCTCCGCACGAGCGCGTCATGCGGGACCTCGCCGCGACGAACGCGGTCCTCCCACGCGCTCCAGTCGAGCGTGAGGACGTTGTCCCCGGTGCGGATCTCGACCACCTAGGCGCCCGCGGAGCGACGCTGCGTCTGCCGGTGGTGCACGCCGGAGAGGATCCAGTAGTAGACGGGGTAGGCCATGGAGATCCAGCCGAGCTGCCGCGCCCAGGCCGTGGCGGGGTTGAGCGACATGGCGATCACCATGAACATCCAGAGGAAGCCCGCGCCCACCGTCACCGGCATCATGAGCTTGGTGCGCGACGGGTAGACGTAGTGGATGGGGATGAAGATCATCGCCGACAGCACGATCAGGCTGCCGACCGTGACCCACATTGGCGCCTGCAGCACGTACAAGTAGAGCACCAGGATGTTCCAGTAGGATGGGAATCCGACGAACGCGTCGTCGGTCTTGGCGCGCTCCTGGCAGAAGCCGTAGCCGGACGCCATGAGCGGCACGATCACGATCCAGCCGAACTCGCGCGGGACCAGGCCGAGCGCGGGGACGGCCATCATCGGCAGCGCGACGAAGTGCAGGTAGTCGACGATGTCGTCGAGGCGACGTCCGCTGAACTCGGGCGTGACCTCCTTCACGTTGAAGCGCCGCGCGAAGAAGCCGTCGGTGGCGTCGATGAAGCAGGCCAGCGTGGCGAGCAGGAAGAACGCCGAGGCGTCCCCGCGCACCAGCGCGTCGCCGCAGAAGTAGGCGAGCGGCAGGCCGAGCGCGGTGTAGAGGTGCACCGACCAGGCGGCGGCGCGGGCTCCGAACGAGTGCTGGGCGGCGGAGTCGGCCATCAAGGGATCCGGGGTGGCAGGGGAGGGACCGGCGCGTTCGGCTCGTTAACGTGGGACCTTGAGGGCGTCGCCCGAGGGGACAAACGCCCGTCAGCCGCGGTCGGTGCGGCCCGGGGACGCAGTGGGGACGGCGCCTTTGTGCACCGCCGCGAGCTCCGCGCGCACCAGCTCGCTCGGGTCGTCGTTCGGCACTGGCGCACCCAGCCGCGCCAACGCCCACACCGCGGCCCCGCGCACCATCTCGTGCGGGTGCTCGAGCGCCAGACGCGCCGAGTCCACGCCGCCGTCGTCGCCCAGGTTGCCCAACGCGATCAGTGCGTTTCGCTTGAGCCCGTGCGCCTTGGGCCTGCGCAGCGGCGTGCCCGTGAAGCGCGTCATGAGCGCCTCGTCGGGTGCGGCGATCAGCTCGTCCAGATCGAGCCACGCGTGGCGAGGCATGAGGTCGGCCTCCTCCGGATCGGGCGGGGCGGCGTTGTGCGGGCAGACCTCCTGGCACACGTCGCAGCCGAACACCCAGCGGCCGAAGCCCTCGCGCAGCGCGAGCGGCGGCAGGCCCTGGGCCTCGATCGTCCAATAGGCGAGGCAGCGTCGCGCATCCAAGACGTGGGGCCCGGTGAAGGCCTGGGTGGGGCAGGCGACCAGGCAGCGCTCGCACTTGCCGCAGTGGTCGCGCAGGGGCGGATCGGGCTCGATCGCGACGTCGACGAACACCACCGCCAGGAACATCCAGGATGTGCGCGCGGGAAGGATCTGCACGCCGTTCTTGCCGTTGAACCCGAGCCCCGCCTCGGCCGCCCAGGCGCGCTCCAGGATCGGCGCGGTGTCGACGCCGCCCCAGTTGCGCACGCCCATGCCGCGCAGGCTGGCCCGCAGCTTGTCGAGGCGCTTGCCGACCAAGTTGTGGTAGTCGCGGCCCCACGCGTACCGCGCGACCATGCCCGTCCTGCCGCCTGGATCGGGCGGGCGGACGTGCGCGTGCTCGACGGCCAGGACCATGGCGGTGAGGACCTCCGGCATCCGCACCCGCGGGTCGTCTCGCACGTCGAGCTGCTCACCCATCCAGCGCATGTCGCCGTGGTGATTCGCCGCGAGCCAAGCGTGAAGGACCTCAGCGCGGGGCGTGGGGCCCACGGCCGCGAACCGGACGGTCTTGAAGCCGTGCGCCCTGGCGAGATCGGCGAGCGCGGCGCGGGATGCCGTCATCGGGTTAGGTCCCCTGGAACCGTTTGGACAGGTGCATGTACAACCTCCTCATCTCCGGCGCGATCTCCATTGTCGCGGCCGCGTTCGTCGTGGTCTTTGGGTTCCCCTGGTACACGGGCATTGTGCCGGGTCTGATCGTCTTCCCGCTGCTCGCGTTCCTGCTGCTCCGTCGCACCACCCAGCAGGTCGAGGCCGCCATGCGGCCGATCCAGGCGGTCGCGGCCGAGGCGCCCCCGCGCACGCAGGCCGAGGCGAACGAGCGCATGGCGAAGATCCGCGCCACCATGGAGTCGGTGAAGGCGCAGTTTGGGTACTGGCAGCCGCTCCTGTCGGGTCAGATCGACGCCCAGCTCGGCGTGCTCGACTACCAGCAGGGCCTGTTCGACGAGGCGCTGCCCAAGCTCCAGGCCAGCTACTGGAAGGATGGCATGACCAACCTCCTGATCGGCTGCATCTACTGGCGCAAGGACCAGAAGGCGGACGCGCGCAAGGCCTTCGCCGACGCCGTGACCGCCGCCCCCAAGGAGGCCATGAACTACCTGGTCCCCGCGGTGCTCTACTCGCGTGCGGGCGACCGCGACGCCGCGCTGACGCTGCTTGGCTCTTCGGGCGAGCCGCTCCCGGCCCACCCGCAGATCAAGGCGCTCAAGGCTCGGCTGGCGAACAAACAGGACGCGGACGTGTCCATGTTCGCGGACGCCTGGCGTGGCTTCTTCCCGGAGGAGATGCAGCAGGACCTGCTCATCCGTGGTCGCCGTCAGCCGTCGGCCTACGAGGCGCTCCTCCCTAAGCACATGCAGTCTGGCCCGCCCGCGCCCAAGTCGCGCGGCAAGATGGCGCGACGCCGGTGATCGATTGAGCACCACGCTCGCGGACACGCTCGCGCGCGACGTCCCGTGCGCGGCGATCGATCTAGAGATGACCGGGCTCGACCCGGTTCACGATCGCATTTGCGAGATCGGCGTGGTCGGCGGCGACGGCGACGAGGCGACGAGCGCGTGGTCCACCCTGGTACGGACCGACGTGCGCATGTCGGACGAGGCCTTCGGCATCCACGGGATCACGCCCGAAGAGCTTCAGACCGCGCCGAGCTTCGCGGCGGTCGTCGAGCCGCTGATGGCGGCGCTGGAGGGTCGCATGGTGGTGGGTCACGGGCTCGACATCGATCGCAAGTTCCTTGCTGCGGCCTGGACGCGCCTCGGGAAGGAGTGGACCGAGGACGCGTGGATCGACACCGTGGTGGTCGCGCGCCGCGCGCTTGCCCTGTCCAGCCACAAGCTGGTCGACCTGTGTGACGCGCTCGGCGTACCGAAGGGCCGCCTGCACCGCGCCCTCGACGACGCGCGCGCGGCCTACGGCGTCTGGCGGGCCATCCTCCAGCTGCTGGATCCGGAGGGCCTCCTCACGGTGCGGGGCGTCCGAGAGTTGATCGACGGGCTGGCGCCGCGCTCTGCGTTTCGCGCCCAGCAGAAGCAGCTGCTCCGCGGCGCGTTCAGTTCACGAACTTGTGTGACCGTGGCCTACCTTTCGCAGGACGACGCCGGTAGACTGAGGCGTACCGAAAGGGAGATCGAGATCTGGAAGCTGGCCTTTCCTCGAATCCAGGGCTGGTGTCGGCTGCGCAATGAGGAGCGCGTGTTCCGGCTGGACCGTATGCTCTGCGTGGAGCTGACGGACCGGAGCTACGTGATCCCTGCGTTCTCGGTACGGATCTGACCGATGCGCATCGTCCACCTCTGCCGCGTCGCGCCGCCTTCCATTGGAGGGATGGAGACCATGGTCGCCGGGCTCGCCCGCCATCAGGCCGAGGAGGGGCATGATGTCCGCATCGTGACGACGATGGAGGAGCCGCCGCCGAGCAAGAAGCGCAGCCGCCACATCGCCACCACGCACCTCAAGATGTTCGGATCCCCGCGCTACCCGTTCGCCTGGGGGCTGAAGGCCGCCATCGCCGACGCCGACGTGGTGCACGTGCACGGCATCGACGGGCTCGCCGACCAGGCGCTCACCGTGCGCGGCCCGAACACCGCCGTCGGCGTCTCGACGCACGGCGGCTACCTGCACACCATGGACGACTGGCGGTTCAAGCAGATCTTCTTGCGGACCTGGACCCGCTGGAGCCTCCGCCGCGCCGACGCGATCTGGTACACGTCGCCCGCAGACCGGGACGCGCTGTCGCCCGCGCAGTTGCCGGGCGCGATCGTGCCCAACGGCGTGGACATCGCGCCGTACCGCTGGGCGCGGGAGCACCGTGAGCCCGAGCGTGGCCTGTTCCTGTACCTGGGCCGCGTCGACGTCCACAAGGGCCTGGACCGGCTGTTCCGCACGCTGGTCGAGATCAAGAAGAAGGACCCCAACCCCTTCACGCTGGAGGTCGTGGGCCCGGTGACCGACGCCAGCCACATGGAGGCCATGGAGACCTTTGGGCGCGCGCTTGGCCTGCGCGAGAACTTGGTGTGGCGTGGTGCGCTGCACCGCGACGACGTGGTCGAGTTGCTCGCCCGCTGCGAGCTGGCCTTCTTCCCATCCACGCACGAGGGCTTCGGCATTGCGCTGGTCGAGACGATGGGCGCCGGCGTCGCGCCGATCGCCCAGGACATCCCGGCCCACGCCGAGAAGGTGACGGACGGCGAGCACGGCGACCTGGTCGACTTCGACCACCCTGAAGAGACGGCGGCCGTCATTCACCAACTCCGCAAGCGCGACCGGCGCAAGCTGGAGGCCGCCGCCGCCCGCCGCGCTGAGTGGTTCTCCTGGGAGAGCGTGTACCCCGCGTGGGAGAAGGCCTACGAGCGCATGCTCGAAGGCCGGAACCCGCGATGATGCTCGCACGATCGGTGTCGCGGTGAGGGTGCTGCTCGTCGCCAGCAGCGGCGGGCACTTGGCGCACCTGGCCTGGCTGGAGCCCTGGTGGCGCGATCACGATCGCCGCTGGGTGACCTTCGACACGGCCGACGCGCGCGGTCGGCTGGCGGGCGAGGCCGTGACCTGTGCCTTCCACCCGACCAACCGCAACCTCCCCAACCTGGCTCGAAACCTGATCCTGGCGCGGCGGGTGCTCCACGACGACCGCTACGACTTGCTCGTCACCGCGGGCGCCGGTGTGGCCATCCCGTTCGTCGTGGCCGCGCGCGCCGCGGGCGTGCCGACGATTGCGCTGGAGGTCTGGGACCGGATGGACGGCCCATCGTTGACCTCGCGGGTGATCGGGCCATGGGTCGACGCGCTGGTCTGCCAGTGGCCGTCGCAGGCGGTGCCTGGCGCGAACAACGTGCTGCTCGGGCCGATGCGATGAAGATCCTCGTCCTGTGCGGCACCCACACGCAGCCCTTCGACCGGCTGGTCGACGCGGCGGCTGAGCTGGCGGCGGCGGGGCACGTGGTGACTGTCCAGCGGGGCGTCTCCGCCCGCGCCGCTCCTGGGTGTTCGGTCGTCGATGTGATCGCCCCGGACGCGCTCGACGCGCTCGCGGACGACGCTGAGGTGATCGTCGGGCACGCGGCGCCAGGGACGGCGTTCCTGGCCTGGGAGCGGGGCCTGCGCCCGGTGCTCGTGCCCCGGAGCGCGCAGCATGCAGAGCACGTCGATGAGCACCAGTCCAGGTTCGCGCGGGCCGTGCAGGGCAGGGCGATCGTGGTCGAAGACCCCGCGCGCCTCGCGCTCAGGATCGCCGATATGGCGGGCCGGGCGCCTACGGTCGAGCGCGAGGACGTCGCGGTGTCGGCCACCTTCCTGCGCGAATTCGCCGCGCTTGCCGACAACGTCGTCGCCAAAGCGCGGCAAGCCGACCGTAAGCGTGCTAGGGTCCGCGACGTTCTGCAAGCCCTAGGACGCCGCGCGCGATGAACGAATCCCAGACCCTCGGCGGTGGACGCTATGTGCTCGTCAAGCGCCTGGGTGAGGGCGGCATGGCGACGGTTTGGCGTGCGTTCGACCAGCGCTTGCAGGTCTGGCGCGCGGTCAAGGTCCTGCTGCCCGAGTACTCGGTCAAGCCCAAGATCCTCGCGCGGTTCAACGCCGAAGCGCAGACGATGGCGCTGCTCGAGCACCCCAACATCGTCCGTGTGTACGACGTCGAGATCCCCGTCGAGGGCGTGAACGAGAACGGCGACCCGCCCTTCATCGTCATGGAGCTGGTGGAAGGCGGCAGCCTGGTCGACTGGCTCGAGATGAACGGCCCCATGCCCCCGCGGATGGCGGTCGACGTGGTCGTGGCGTCCTGTCAGGCGCTTGAGGTCGCGCACGCGCGCAATGTCATCCACCGCGACATCAAGCCCCACAACATCATGATCGATCGCGACGGCGTGGTCCGCCTGACCGACTTTGGCATCGCCCGCGCGGCCGACGTCGAGGGCAAGGCCAACCTGACCCGCACCGGGGCGGTGATGGGCACGCTCGGCTACATGGCGCCGGAGCAGAAGTCCGACGCCAAGCACCTGGACGCGCGCGCCGACATCTACGCGATGGCGGCCACGCTCTACTCGCTGCTGACGGACCGCACGCCGATGGACCTGTTCGCGTCTGAGAAGGACGCGACGCTCCTCGAGGGCATCCCCGATCTGCTCGTGCCCATCCTGGTGAAGGCCACCGAGTACTCGCCGAGCCTGCGCTACAGCACGGCCCGGGAGTTCGCCGCCGCCTTGTTGAAGGTGCGCGAGGAGCTGCCGCCCAACCCGGAAGGCACGCCGCCGCTGGTCCGCCCGCTGGACGCGCCGCCGCCGCCGCCGGTGTCGGTGCCCGAGGCCACGCGGCTCGGCACCAAGCTCACGAACGCCAAGAGCCAGCCCAGCGGATCGTACGCGGCGATCGCCCCGCCCGGCGGCGCCACGCTCCTCCCGGACGACGCCGAGAAGAGCGGCAGCTTCCTCACGATGCCGCCGGTCGAGACCGACAACCTCAACCCGGCCAAGCAGGAGCGCGCCACTTGGACGCCGCCTGCGCCCGCGCCCGCGCCTTCCCAGGGCCGCGGAGGTTTGATCGGTGGCGTGGTCGCCATCGCCGCGCTGTCGGTCGCGCTCGCGGTCATGGTGTTCCGGCCTGCCGCGCCGGTCGTGGTGACGGTGCCCGCGCCAACGGTCGCGCCGCCCGCAGATCCGGTGACGCCGACGCCTGCGGCCGCGCCCGCGCCGGCCCCGGCCGCGATCGAGGCCCCCGCGCCGACGCCCGCGCCCGCCCCGGTGTCGGGGCGCCCCGGCGGTCGCCGCCCTTCCGATCCAGCCCCTGCGCCCAGTCCTGGTGTGCCCCGCGTGGATGAGCACCTGATCAACCAGGCGCCCACGCCTGCGCCCGCCCCGGCGCCTGCGCCCGCGCCGGTCGAGGTGGCGCAGTGCTTCACCAGCGTGCCGGTGCCCACCAGCGCCGCCGTCGGCAGCAGCGTCCCGTTCCGCGCCAAGACCTGCAAGGAGGGCTCGGTCACGCTGTTCTACCGGGCCGCCGGCAGCCCGAGCTGGTTCCAGCGCAACCTGCGCCTCGCGCTCGGCAGCTACTCCACGACCATCACGCTTGACCCTTCGCTGGGTGAGACGGTCGAGTGGTACCTGGGCGCCGACGGCGTGACCTGGGGCAGCGCGTCCGCACCCAAGACGCTCAAGGTCACGGGCGGCGCGCCGTAGGCGGTCGGTCAGGGCGGGCGAGCGGACCCGCCGTCGCGACGAGCCTGCGTGTCTTCATGGTCGCCCGTGGCGAGGCGCGTGGGCGCGCCTCAAGCGTAGCGGTGCGAAGCGCGGAGACCGCGCCTCAAGCGTAGCGGTGCGAAGCGCGGAAGCCGCGCCTCAGCGACTACTTCTTGTGCCGGCCGCCGTGGCCGCCCGACGCATCGTCGTCACCGCCGGGGCCGGACAGCGGCTTCTCGCCCATGCGGCGGAAGACGTCGACCAAGTTGAGTGGGGCGAAGCGGCGGCTCGGGTACTTGATGCCGGCCCACACGCGGACGCTGTCGTTCTGCAGGTCAGCGCCCTGGAACTCGAAGCGGTGGATGTAGCCCGCGCCCAGGTCGACGAACGGCACCGGCTCGCGCCAGGTCACGCCGCCGTGGAGGATGCCCACGTCGCCGTTGTCCTTGAGGTGCTTGGCGTCGTCGTAGTAGCTCATGCGGACGGCCGGCTCGATCGCGCCCAGCGGGAGCTCCTTGTAGTAGGAGAGCTGCACCAGACCGCCCATACGAACGGTCTTGTTGGGGACCGACGGCGGCAGGTAGGTGGGGTCGCCCTTGGGGTCGATCTGCTCCCACTCGCCTTCCACGAGCAGGTTGAGGCCGACGATGCGGCCGAGCATGTCGACCTCGGCGCGCTGGGTGACCTCGGCCTGCGAGGTCTCGTAGATGAAGCTGCCGCCGATGCCGAACGCAGGCGAGCTGGCGTTGGTGCGGTAGGTGTCGCCGCCGACGTGGCCCTCAAGGCGGGCCGCCAGCATCACGCCGTTGTCGTTGTTGCCGAACAGGTTGCCGCCGCCGTTGAACACGCCGACGCGAGCGCCCAGCCACTTCCAGTCGTGCGACACGGACGCGCCGAGCTCACGGACGGGGGAGAGCCACTCGGTGCTGACCGCGCGCTCCTGGAAGATCAGGTCGTTCGACGAGATGCTGGCTTCACGAGAGAAGCCGACGTCGTGCTGGCCGAGCGTCAGGCGGGTGGTGCCGCCCTTGGTGTCAAAAGTCAGGCGGCCCCAGGCGTCCACCAGCTCAACCGGGGACCGCTTCGACGACAGGGTGTCGTAGGGGCTGGCCGCGCCGAAGCGGATGGCGAAGTCGACGACCTTGTAGCCGCCCTTCAGGCCGAGGCGCGCGCGCTCGATGTTGAAGCCGGTGTCCAGCTCAGGGTCGCCGTAGCCGCCGGAGTCCGCCTTCGGGTCCTGGTCCTGATCCCAGGCCGTGAACCAGGTCTGGATCTGCGCCGTGGGGGTGGCCCAGGGGGTCCAACGCGCGGGCTTCTCGGCCTCCTCGTACGGGACGCCCGGCTTGTTGGAGCCTTCTCCTGCGAGCGCGGGAGCGGACAGGGCGAGAGCGGTTAGAAGGGTCGCGGTATGGCGCGCGCGGGTAAGGAGCATCGGTTCCGAGCCTCGTGTCGGGGCGCCATGAGGACAGCGCCATGGTCTCGATTCCCTCCCGCTCTATTGCTTCGATCGCCGTCGCGCTCGCGTTGTCCGGCTGTGACCGGGACGTGCCGACGGGGCCCTGGGCGCGCGCCAAGGTGATCGAGCAGCTCGACGACAGCATCGGCGGGACCAAGGGCCTGGCGCGTCCGGGCGACTTCGCCCTGGAGAACGACAAGTTCCGGGTCAACGTGCTCAGCGGCCGCACCAGCACCGGCCCCGGCCTGTACGGCGGCAGCGTGGTGGACGGCGATCTGCAGTGGGCGGATCCGGCGCTGCACGGCGGCCACGGCCTGGACCAGTTCAACGAGATGTTCCCAACCGTGAACATGAACACGCCCAAGTCCGGCAGCCCGCCCGACGTGTTCGTGCTCAAGGACGGCAAGGACGGTGGAGACGCCGTGGTGCGGGTGGAGGGCCCCGGCGAGCCCTTCCTGAGCATGCTTTCCGTGCTCTGGGGCCTTGTGGGCATGCCCGGCATGTGGACCACCACGGACTACACGGTGCAGCCCGGCGTCCCGTGGATGAAGGTGAGCACGGTCGTCACGCTGGCCGGCGAGGCCGACATCCCCGTGGTGAAGCCGGTCGTCGGGGATGTGCCGCCCACGCCGATCTCCCCGGCCACGGGCAGCTTCGACGTGCTCGGCATCGCGCTCTCGACCGGCGTCGCCATGGGCGACTTCTGGCTGGCGGGCGGCAGCGTCGACGTGTTCGGGCCGGGCATCGGCTTTGACGAAGACGGCGCGGTCTACCGCAAGATGATCGCCGGCGAGAACACCTTCCAGCAGCCCTTCGAGTTCCCGTTCCTGGCCGCGGTCGGTGACGGCGTCAGCTACGGCATCGCGGCGGCGGACGGCAACCTGTTCGTCCCCCTGTTCACCGCGTCGCAGACCGTGGTCATCGGCGGCGGCAACGACGGAACGCTGCCGAGCGACAAATTCCGCTTCCCGGCCAACACCCAGTTCTCCTACGACCGCTACTTCTTCGTGGGCGACGGCGACGTGGGCAGCATCGTCGACCAGTACGTGGAGGCGCGCAAGGTGCCGCACGGCACGGTGACCGGGCACGTGTTCGAGCAGGGCACCAGCGAGCCCCTCTCCAAGATCGACGTGTTCGTGTACAAGCCGGGCGACGAGTACCCGTTCAGCCAGTGGCGCACGGATCACCGGGCGGACGACGGCCTGGCCGACGGCTCGTTCGGCGGCTCGCTGCCGGTGGGCGACTGGGAGCTGATGGTCCACCAGCACGGCCGGCCGACGTCCGATCGCCTGCCGATCACGGTGCGCGAAGGTGAGGAGTCCACGGTCCAGCTCGAGGCCCTGCGCGGCGGCGTGCTGACGTTCACCGTGCACGACCAGACCGGCGAGAAGCTCCCGGCCAAGGTGACCCTGTTCCGCAAGGACGACAACACGGCGACCAGCAACCGCCCCGACCTGGGCGATCCCTACATCGGAGGCCAGCCGGAGTGGGTGCTGTTCGCAGAGACGGGTGAGGGCGAGATCCCGCTGCCGCCCGGCGACTACTACGCGGTCGCGAGCCGCGGCCTCGAGTACGAGATCGACCGCTCGGACGACTTCCACATCGACGCGCTCCAGGGCAAGCACCTCGACCTCACCGTGGACCGCTCGATCGACACCTCGGGCTGGGTGTCGGCCGACTTCCACGTGCACAGCGCGCCCAGCCATGACTCCGGCGTGTCGCTCCCCATGCGCGTGAAGACCATGGCGGCTGAGGGCGTCGAGTTCTTCGCCGCCACCGACCACGACTACATCAGCGACTTCGCGCCGGTCATCCAGGACCTCGGCCTGGAGAACTGGGTCCAGAGCACGCCCGGCGTCGAGACGACCACCATCGAGATCGGCCACTACCTGGCGTTCCCGCTGCAGAAGCAGTGGCTGGGTGACGTCGGCGGCGCGATGGACTGGACCGGCAAGCTGCCGGAGCAGATCATCGCCGAGCTGCGCAAGCAGGGGACGGACGCCGGCTTCGATCCGTTCGTCTTCCTCGCGCACCCGCGCGACGGCCTGCTCGGCGGCTTCGACCAGTACGGCTTCGACCCGTTCGGGGGCGCGCCCAACGCGGACGGAACGCCCGGCGCCATGGCTTACAGCACGCCCTTGCTCAACTCGTTCAACCCGCTCATCTCGGACTTTGCCCCGCCGGTCAGCATGGACGGCATCGAGCTGTTCACCGGCAAGCGCCTGGACGTGCACCGCAAGCCCACCAAGCCCGAGCAGGACGGCTACGCCGCGGACGACGGCACGGACGCCTTCGACTTCATGTCGCGCACGATGCAGGAGCAGACCGATCTGGTCAACGGCACGTACCGCCTGTCGAACGACCTCGACGGCAACGTGGACGACTGGTTCACGCTGCTCAACCTCGGCTACCGGTTCACCGCGCTCGGCAACTCGGACACGCACGGCACCTCGTCGATCGAGGCCGGCTGCCCGCGCAACTACGTGCTGTCCGAGACCGACGACCCCGCCTACCTGGACCCGCAGACCATCGCGGACTCCGTGCGGGATCACCACGTCGTCGCCTCCTACGGGCCCTTCCTGCGCATGTGGATCAACGGCGAGGAGATCGGCTCGTCGATCGAGTCGAAGGGCAAGCCGCTCCAGATGCAGATCGAGGTGCAGGCGCCGAGCTGGGTCGCGGTCGACCGCGTCGAGCTTTACGAGAACGGCACGCTCGTCCAGGAGTGGGCGGTCCCCGACGCGCCGTCGAACGAGCGCTTCAACGAGTCCTTCGAGTGGACCCCGACCAAGGACGCCTGGTACGTCGCCATCGCCATGGGCGAGAAGGGGCTGGACCCGGTGTTCACCCGGGTGGACATCCCGTACCTGCCGCTCGACGAGGTCGTGATCTCGGCGCTCGGAGGGTTGCCTGCGGTGCAGAGCTTCCTGTCCGCGCCGATCCCGTTCCCCAAGGAGTACCCGGTCTACCCGTACGCGCTGACCAACCCGATCTGGGTGGACGTGGACGGGGGCGGGTTCATGCCTGCCGGTCGCCCGGCGTGGCTGATCCCGGCCGCGTCGGAGTAGGCGCGGGCGGTCGGGCCGGGGCGAACGTCACCCCGGCCTGACCCCGCTCATTCGGCCTTGAGCCCCAGGTAGTGCGCGAGGAAGCCGAACTTGTCGGAGGCCTCTTCGATCTGCATGGACACCGGCGTGCTGGCACCGTGTCCGCCACGCGTCTCGATGCGGATCAGCACCGGCGCGTCACCGCCCTGCGCGTGCTGCAGGGACGCGGCGAACTTGTAGCTGTGCGCGGGCACCACGCGGTCGTCGTGATCGCCCGTGGTGATGAGGGTGGGGGGGTAGACCACGCCGGGATGCGTGTTGTGCACCGGCGAGTAGGCGGCGAGCGCCTTGAACATCTCGGGGCTGTCGGCCGACGTGCCGTAGTCAGACGCCCACGCCCAGCCGATCGTCCAGGTGTGGTACTTCATCATGTCGAGCACGCCGACGCCGGGCAGCGCCGCGCCGAACAGGTCGGGCCGCTGGGTGAGCACCGCGCCCGTCAGCAGGCCGCCGTTGCTGCGACCATGGATGCCCAGCTGGGCCTTGGTGGTCCAGCCCTTGGCGATCAGCCACTCGGCCGCGCCGATGAAGTCGTCGAACACGTTCTGCTTCTCGAACTGGCAGCCGGCGAGGTGCCAGTCGCGGCCGTACTCGCCGCCGCCGCGAAGGTTCGCGACCGCGTACACGCCGCCCTTCTCCATCCACGCCAGGTTGTCGACGCGGAACGCAGGCGTGATCGGGATGTTGAACCCGCCGTAGCCGTACAGCAGGGTGGGCTGCGGCTTGGTGCGGTCCAGATCCTTGCGGTAGGTGAGGAACATCGGGATCTCGGTGCCGTCCCGCGAGGGGTAGCGCACCTGGACGGTCTCGAAGTCGTCCGGCGAGAACGGCACCTTGGGCTGCCACACCACCTTGGTCAGGCCGGTCTGCGTGTCCAGATCGTACACGGTGCCGGGGTGGGTGAAGCTGGTGAAGCTGAAGTAGGCGTCGCGCTCGTCGCCCTCGCCGCTGAAGCCCTCGGCTGACCCCAGGCCCGGCAGCGCGACCTGCGACAGGCGCTTGCCCGCGCGGTCGAAGATCACGACCTCGCTGTGCGCGTCGCGCAGGTAGGAGACGACGAAGCGGCCGCCCAGGTACGCGGGCGCCTCGATCGTCGCGTCCGACTCGGCGATCACCGTCTTGAGGCCCGCGGGCTTCTTGAGATCGATCGAGACCACGCGGCCGCGCGGAGCGTCCTTGTCCGTGTACAGGTACGCGGTGTCCTTCACCACGGTGAGTACGGTGTAGTCGGCGTCGAAGCCGTCGAGCAGCTTGACCAGCTTGCCGCCTGCGGCGCCGCCCTTGTTCCCGAGCTTGAGCGTCGCGGTGTCGAAGTAGTAGATGCGGGCCTTGTGCTCGGTGCCCTGGCTCACCGACAGGAACACGCGCTTGCCGTCTTCGGTGACCGACGCGCCAAAGCCCCACTCGGGCTGGGTCGGGTCCTCGTAGATCAGGACGTCGTCGGACTGCCGCGTGTTCACGCGGTGGAAGTAGACCTTGTTGTAGGCCAGCGTCTCCTCGAACGCGCCGCTCGCGGGCTCGGGGAAGCGTCCGTAGAAGAAGCCGCTGCCGTCGGGCAGCCAGCTGGCCCCGGAGAACTTCACCCACTTCAGCTCGTCGGGCAGATCCTGACCGGTCGTCACGTCGCGCACCCGCCACACACGCCAGTCCGATCCGCCGTCCGAGACGCTGTACGCGAGGTAGCGGCCGTCCTCGCTCGGCGACCACTCGGCGAGCGAGGTGGTGCCGTCAGAGGACAGCGCCTTGCTGTCGATGAGCACGGTGGCGGCACCGGTCGGGCCATCCTGCACGAGCAGCTGCGGCTGATCCATGGTGCCGTCGTTGAACGTGTAGAACCAGCGCGTCCCGGCCACCACCGGCGATCCCCAGCGGGCGAAGGCCCACAGCTCGGTCATGCGCTTCTGGAAGGCGGCGCGCTCCGGCATCGGGTCGATCACGGAGCGGGTGTACTTGTTCTCCGCCGTGACCCAAGAGGTGGTCTCTTCGCTGTCGAGGTCCTCCAGCCACGCGTAGGGGTCGGGGACGGTCAGGCCCGACGCGGTGTAGGTCGTGTCGGCGCGACGTGCGGGCGGAGACATGGGGCCCCTCGGTGGCGGGGCGGTGAGCCCGGTGGTCGGGGCGGACAGGGGAGGCGACGCCTTGGCGCACGCGACGGCGAGCAGGACGGGGAACCACAGGCGACGCATCGGACCTCCGAGCTGGCGACGATAACCGAGCGCGGACGCGGGTCCGAACACGCTCGCGTCGGAATCGGTCGTGCGGTGCTTGGCTGGCCTGCGCCTAGCGGGCGCGTGGGGCAGCGGACACGAGTTGTCGCTCCCGCTGCAACCCAAGAACACCGCTGCGATCGGTGGATATTTGGGGCGCGGAGGCTCACCCGATGTTTGCGTCCCCTGAACCGTCCGGCGTCCGTCGCGGCACGCTATGGCTCGCCGCGCTCGTGGTCCCCATGGTGGCCGCCGCCACCCTCGTCAGCGCCTACGGCGCGTCCCCAAAGCCCCCTGAGGTTCCCATGACCAGCCCCACCACCAAGTCCGGCTGCGCCATCGACGGCACGTCGCCCTGCGGCCTGCCCTCCAACGTCGTGATCGACATGAGCCACGCTGCGGTCCAGCGCACCGACGCCGAGTGGCGCTCGCTGCTCACCCCCATCCAGTTCCGGGTCGCGCGCGAGCAGGGGACGGAGCCGCCGTTCAACAACACCTACTGGGATCACCACGAGGACGGCGTCTACTTCTCGGTGGGCAGCGACACGCCGCTGTTCGACAGCCGCGACAAGTTCGAGAGCGGCACCGGCTGGCCGAGCTTCACCCAGCCCATCGATCCGGCCTTTGTCGGAGAGACGCGCGACGTGAGCTACGGCATGATCCGGGTCGAGGTCCACAGCAACGTCGACGGCGACCACCTGGGCCATGTCTTCGACGACGGCCCGCGCCCCACGGGCAAGCGCTACTGCATCAACTCGGCCTCGCTCAAGTTCATGCCCCGCGCCGAGTACGACAAGTGGGTGGCGGCCCACACGCCGTCGGCGACCAAGCCCTGATCACCGGCCACTTCGGGGCCTCCCGAGGCGGTCAGGGACCGTGGTTCAGGTTAGGGGGTTAGATCCCTGGAGTCTGTGTGCGCACGGTCCTCATCCTGTGCCTGCCCGCCGCCGCATGCGCGCCGGTGTTCGAGCTCGACACAGAGCCCGCCTGTCCGCGCGACATCCAGGAGCTGGACGGCGGCCTCACGTACCACCTGAGCCAAGGCGCAGACGGCTCTGGCGCGTTCGACTACGACGCCAGCCGTCCGCTGGAGGCGCACGTCAAGGGCAGCTACGACCTGGCCTCGGGCGCCTTCAATTGGGTGCGCACCTTCACCGACGGCTACTGGATCACCGAGGAGAAGGTCGTCGACGGCGCAGGCACCGCCTACACCGACGGCGATCTGGACATCGCATACACGCGCCAGCTCACCGACACCTCCGGTCCGCAGCCCGCTGAGAAGGTCCGCGAGGTCCGGCTCGCCTGCGCGGTGGAGCGCGACTGGTCGAGCGTAGACGGTGCGCCGGCTCACTCCGAGCGTGGCACGTTCGACGACGCCGGCTACGCCTACACGCTCACCCGCGAGAAGCAGGGCGCGCTGATTGAGACCCAAGGCAGCGTGGACCGCGCGTTCACCCGCACGGAATCCGAGTCCTGGCGCATCGGCGACGTGCAGGACGAGCGCGAGACCGTGACCACCCCGGACGGCAAGGCGGTGACCACCTACGATCGCCTCGACGCCGAGTCGCACGAGTACGGGACGCAGAAGCAGCGGGCGGACGGCGCGCGCACGTACGACTACACGCTCGACACGGTGACGCTGTCCGGCGAGTGGTTCTACACCAAGGACCTCAAGGGCAACGGCGACGGCGACGTGCAGTTCACGCCGCTGCACGGTGCTCCCTACACCTGCGATGTCGTCTTGAAGAAGGGCGCCTGCACCGTGCAGTGCGCCGGCCAAGCCGACGAGGGCTGCTGATGGGCGCCGTCCGATCCATGACGGGCTACGGCCGCGGTGAGGCCCGCGCCGGGCGCGTCGGCGTCACGGTCGAGGTGAAGACGGTGAACCACCGCTTCCTCGACCTGTCGATCAAGCTGCCGCGCGAGTCGGGCAGCCTGGAGGCGTTGGTTCAGCGCAAGGTCCGCGAGGCGATCACCCGCGGGCGCGTGGAGCTGACCGTGCGGCGTGAGGTCGATGGCGGCACGACGGAGGTCATCGCCGACGCCGCCCTGTTCAACACCATCCTCGCCGCGGTGGAGGGGCTGCTCGGCCCGCACGTGCCCGAGGCCCGCACGCTGGCCCTGTCGCACGCGCTCTCGCAGCCGGGCGTGCTGTCGACGCGCGCGGCGGACGTCGGCGAGGAGGACGACGAGGCCGCGCTGCGAGGCGCGCTCACCGCGGCGCTCCAGGCGCTCACCGTCATGCGTGAGGTCGAGGGGCAGGCGCTGCTCGACGATCTGAACACCAACCTCGACACGATCGAGCGGCACGTCGCCGCCATCCGTGACGTCGTCGGTGACCTGCGCGACCGCGCCATGCGCCGCATCTCCGACCGCGTCCGCGCGCTCGTCGGCGACGTCGTGGACCCGGCGCGCATCGCTCAGGAGGCCGCGCTGCTCGCCGAGAAGGCCGACGTGGCCGAGGAGCTGACCCGGCTGGCCAGCCACACCTCCCAGCTCCGCGGCATGCTCGCCCAAGGCGAGGCGGTCGGCCGCCGAGTCGAGTTCCTGCTCCAAGAGATGGGCCGGGAGACCAACACCATCGGCAGCAAGACCGTCGACGCGGCCGTGTCCCGTGACGTCGTCGAGATCAAGGCCCTGCTCGAGCGCCTGCGAGAGCAGGCGGCCAACGTGGAGTGAGCATGCTGCACCTGCGAGCTGCCGAGCGCGGCGTGCTGTTCGTCGTCTCCGGACCTTCGGGCGCCGGCAAGAGCACCCTGATCGAGCACCTGCGCGCCCAGATCCCGGACTTGGCGTTCAGCGTGTCGGCGACCACCCGCCCGCCGCGCCCGGGTGACGTGGAGGGCAAGACCTACCACTTCCTCACCGACGATCAGTTCCAGTCGATGATCGCGTCGGGCGCGCTCTACGAGTACGCCAGCGTCTACGGTCGGTGGTACGGCACGCCGCGCGCCGGCGTGGACGCCATGCTCGCGGCCGGTCGCTCGGTCGTCCTCGACATCGACACGCAGGGGTCGCAGCAGGTCCGCGCGATCACCCAGGACGCCGTCCACGTGTTCATCCTCCCCCCGGACGTCGCGACGCTCGCCATGCGCCTGGAGCGCCGCGGCACCGACGCGCCGGAGGTGGTCGCGCGCCGCCTCGCCGACGCCGGGGAGCAGATCCGCGGCGCCACCACCTACGACTACCTGATCGTCAACGACGACCTGCAGTGCGCCAAGAACGAGATCGAGGCCATCTTTGTGGCCGAGACCGCCCGCCTGTCCAGGCGCGCCAACGCGTTGCAGCGGGTCATCTCCGACCTGGACCATCTCCCCAGGCCCTGATCCTTGTGCGATAAAGAACTCCCTGAGGCCCCCACGGATGTCGACCAGCATCTCCGACATCGTCGAGCGCATCGCCACTTACTCGCCAGACGCGGACGTCTCGGCGGTGATGCAGGCGTACCTGATCGCGGCCAACGCGCACCAGGGGCAGTACCGCAACTCCGGTGAGCCCTACCTGTCGCACCCGCTGGAGGTCGCGCGCATCCTCGCCGACATGCGCATGGACGTGGACACCATCGCCACCGCGCTGCTCCACGACGCGCTCGAGGACAGCCCGATCACCAAGGCGGAGATGACCGCCCAGGTGGGCCCGGTGATCGCCGAGCTGGTCGATGGCGTCACCAAGATCGGCAAGCTCAAGTTCCGCAGCAAGGAAGAGCTGCACGCCGAGAACTTCCGCAAGATGATGATGGCGATGAGCCGCGATCTGCGGGTCATCCTGGTCAAGCTGGCCGACCGCCTGCACAACATGCGCACGCTCGACGGCCACAAGCAGGAGAAGCAGGAGAAGATCGCGCGAGAGACGCTCGAGGTCTACGCCCCGATCGCCAACCGGCTGGGCCTGATCTCCATCAAGGCGGAGCTGGAGGACCTCTGCCTGAGCGTGCTCGACCCCGAGGCGCACGCGGCCATCGTGACCTTCCTCGAGAGCACGTCGGAGGATCGCAACGCGTACATCGCGCGCGTGGTGAAGGAGCTTGCCGCCGATCTCGCCTCGCGCGGGATCATGGGGACGGTGAGCGGTCGGGCCAAGGCCACCTACAGCATCTACTCGAAGATGAGGTCCAACGGCCTGGACGCCAACGCGGTGCAGGACCTGCTGGCCTTCCGCCTGATCGTGCCCGATGAGGTCGCCTGCTACACCATGTTGGGCTTCGTGCACTCGAAGTACCCGCCGGTGCCCGGCCGAATCAAGGACTACATCGCGCGGCCCAAGACCAACGGGTACCGCTCGCTCCACACCACGGTGGTGGGGCCGGAGAACAAGCGCGTCGAGATCCAGATCCGCACGGCCGAGATGCACCGCATCGCCGAGGAGGGCATCGCCGCGCACTGGCGCTACAAGGAGGGCCACCTCGCGCTGGCGCCCAGCGACGTCGTCGAGATCGCGCGCATCCGCGAGGCGTTCGAGGGCGCGCACGACTCAGGCGACGCCAGCGACTTCATGGAGTCGGTGAAGGTCTCGTTCTACGCGGACGAGGTCTTTGTGTTCACGCCCACCGGCGAGGTGAAGAAGTTCCCGCTCGGCGCCACGCCGCTGGACTTCGCGTACGCCGTCCACTCCGACGTCGGCGCGCACTGCACCGGCGCCAAGGTCAACGGCAAGATGGTGCCGCTCGACTACCGGATGCAGTCGGGCGACGCGCTCGAGATCCTGACGCACCCGAGCCAGCGCCCGCGCCGTGACTGGCTGGAGATCGCGCACACCGCGCGCGCCATCCAGAAGATCCGCCGCTTCCTCCACCAAGAGGAGGAGCAGTCCGCGCTCCGCATGGGCAAGGAGATCTTGGAGGCCGAGCTTCAGCGCGTCGGCTGGACCTGGGACAAGGCCAGCGCCACCGACGAGTACGACGCCTACCTCAAGCGCCGCGGCATCAAGAACGTCGAGAGCCTGTTCGGCGAGCTCGCGCATGGCCACCAGAGCCCCGGCGACGTCGCGCGCGGCATCCTTCCCGAGGCCGTCTGGTACAGCAAGAACGAGGAGAGCCGTCGCAACCGCATCACCGGCCTGCTCCAGCGCTTCGTCCGCAAGAGCCGCAGCCCCGTACTCATCACCGGCGAGGACGGCCTGCTCGTCAGCTACGCCGGCTGCTGCAACCCGCTCCCCGGCGAGGACGTCGTCGGCTTCATCACGCGCGGGCGCGGCATCACCGTGCACCGCGCCGACTGTGAGCAGCTGCTCAAGCTCGAAGAGGACCGTCGCGTCCCGGTCGAGTGGGACCTCACGTCGTCGACCCGTCACAGCCACTCGCTCACCATCTCGTGCGAGGACCGCCCCGGCATCCTCGCCGCGATCACCAAGGTCTGCGAAGTGCAGAAGGTCAACATCGAGCGCGCTGAGGCCCGGTCGGGGCCGGGCACCGGCGGCACCGTCATCCTCCAGGTCGCGGTGAAGGACCTGTCCGAGCTGACCAAGGTCATCCGCAACCTCGAGAAGATCCCCGAGGTCACTCACGTTTCCCGCGGCACCCGCTAGGAGCCCCTCATGCGCCTCTCCCTGATCTCCTTGGCCGCGCTCGCGGTCGCGTGCGGCAACCCGGACAAGTTCGCGGACGACACGGACGCGGTGTGCGGCGGCAACCCGCCCACGTTCACCACGGTGGACTTCGCCGATCTGGGCACGGCGACGATCGGCGGATCGGACAAGCGCGTCATGCAGATCAGCGTGGAGGCCACGGACCCGGACGGCGATCTGACCAGCTACAAGGCGCGCATCTGGCACGACACCCTCCCTGACGGCAAGCTCGGCGACGAGCCGGATTCGTCGGTTCCGGCGACGATCAGCGACGTCGCGTGTGGCGTGGACTCGGCGACGGTGGGGGCTGTGCTCCCGTTGGGCGGCAACATCCCGATGGGCACGCAGGTGGAGTTTGGGATCGTGGTCGAGGACGCGCTTGGTCACGCCTCGAACGGCGGCGAGCCGGTGATCGCCGTGTGGGAGACCCCCGCAGAGTGAGCGGTCCCGCTTGACCCGGCCCGCGTCCCGGGCGAATCAGGCCGACCATGACACCCGCCACGCTACGCTTGGATCGCCACGAATTCGTGGCCCTGGTCCGCTTGGGCTGGCCGGTCGTGATCAGTCAGGTCGGCTTCATGCTGATGGGCGTGGTCGACACGGTGCTGGTCGGCCGGTACGCGCCGCATGCCCTCGCTGGCGTGGCGCTCGGGAACACGTGGTCCTTCGCGTGGATCATCTTTGGCCGCGGCATGGCGGCGGGCGTCGACCCGCTGATCACCCAGGCGATCGGCGCGGGCGACGAGCGCGCCTTCCACCGCTCGCTGGCGACCGGCGCCGTGCTGATGACGATGATGGCGGTGCCGATCACCGCGATGCACGGCCTGGCGTCCTGGGGCTTGCGCCTGATCGGCGAGCCCGAGTCGGCGATCCCCATCGCGCAAGGGTTCGCGTGGGCGGTGGCGCCGTCGGTGATTGCGCTGCTGCTGGAGGCGCTATGGCGGCACGGCCTGCAAGCGCGCAGCAGCATGCGCACGGCGATGGGCGTGGCGCTGGTGGGCAACCTGATCAACGTGCCGGCAGCTTGGCTGCTGATGCGCGGCTTCTGGGGCTGGCAGGGCTTGGGTCCCGTCGGCGTCGGCGTGTCGACCAGCCTGGTTCGCTTTGGCATGCTGGGCGCGATGGTGATCGCGGCGTGGCCGGACGTGAAGGGCGCGATGCGGGCGCTGCCCGAGGTGACCTGGACGGGGCTTCGTCGGCTCACCTGGATCGCGGGTCCGGTCGGCCTGCAGACCGCGCTTGAGGTGTGGGCGTTCAGCGGCGGGACGCTGGTCGCGGGCTGGTTCGGCGAGGTGTCGGTGTCCGCGCACATCGTCGCGCTGAACCTTGCGTCGATGGCGTTCATGGTGCCGCTCGGGTTCTCGGCGGCGGCGGCCACGCGCGTGGGCAACCGGATGGGGGCAGGGGAGGACTGGGGTCCGACGGCGGCCACCGCCGTCGCGACCGGCGCGTGCGCGATGCTCGTCTCCGCGACGCTGTTCGCGACGATGCCTTTGGCCCTGACCGGGATCTACCTGCCCGACGCCCCCGAGGCGCGCGCGCTCGCCGCCACCCTGCTGCCGCTCGCAGCGCTGTTCGCAGTGTTCGACGGGACACAGGCGGTGTCGTTTGGGGTGCTTCGTGGCGCGGGCGACACCACGATGCCGTCCATCGCCAACGTGCTCGGCTACTACGTGGTCGGCCTGCCCTTCGGCGCGTGGCTGGCGTGGGGCCTGGGCTTGGGCGTGGTCGGCGTGTGGTGGGGCTATGTGACCGCGCTGGTGTGCGTCGCCTTCGCGCTGCTGCTGCGGCTTCGCTGGGTGGCCCGTGTGGGCGGGTTCCGTCGCGAAGCGTGACGTTGCGCAAGCGCGGCCGGTGGCGCCGGTTAGGGGTCGACCAGAGGCGGCACCTTGGGCAACCTGCGCAACGCGGCGATCCTCGGCATCGGCGGCTACGTGCCGCCGCGCGTGGTTCGCAACGCGGATCTGGTCAGCGTGTACGGGATCGACTCGGATGACGAGTGGATCCGGCAGCGCACCGGCGTGGAGGAGCGCCGCTACGCGGACGACGGGGTCGGCACCGCGGAGCTCGGCGCGCACGCCGCCCGTGCCGCCCTGCAGGCCGCCGGCCTGGAGCCGCGCGAGATCGACCTGATCGTGTTCGCGACGCTCTCGCCAGACCGGGCCTTCCCCGGCTGCGGCGTCGACCTTCAGGCGCGCCTCGGCATCCCGGACGACGCCGCCGGCACCTTCCCGCCCTGCATGGACATCCGCGACCAGTGCTCGGGCTTCCTCTACGGCCTGTCGCACGCGGTCGCCGCGATCCGCGCCGGCATGGCGGAGCGCGTGCTGCTGGTGGGCGCAGAGGTGCACAGCGCGGCGCTCGATCTGACCACGCGCGGTCGCACCGTCGCGGCGTTGTTCGGCGACGGCGCCGGCGCGGTGGTGCTCGGCGCCACGGACGCTGACGTCGGCGTGCGCCGCGTGACCTTGGGCGCGGATGGTCGCTTCGCCGACGCGCTCAAGCAAGACGTGTGGGACATGCGCAAGCGGCCGTTCATCGCGCTGGACGACTCGGGCAACGGCGTGATCCCCGCCCGCACGCTCTGGACGCAGATGAACGGTCAGCTCGTGTACCGTCACGCGGTCGAGCGCATGTGCCGCGCGCTGACCGAGCTGCTGGCCGCCGAGAAGTGCACGTTCGACGACATCGACCTGTTCGTGTTCCACCAGGCCAACCTGCGCATCAACCACACCGTGCAGCAGATGCTCGACATCCCGGACGCCAAGACCATCCACAACATCCAGCGCTACGGGAACACCACCGCCGCCACCATCCCGCTGCTCCTCGACGAGGCGGTACGGAGCGGGCGCGTGGGCCCCGGATCCCGCGTCGCCTGCGTGGCCTTCGGCAGCGGCTTCACGTGGGGCGCCTCGCTGATCGACCTGTAGGCATGTCGGTCGTCGGCCGCCTCGCCCCCACGCCCTCGGGGCACCTGCACCTGGGAAACGTCACCGCGTTCGCCGCGGCGTGGCTGTCGGTGCGCTCGGCCGGCGGTCGGCTGCTGCTCCGCATGGAGGACATTGACACGGTCCGCGCGCGCGCCGACGTCGAGGACGGCATTCGCGAGGATCTGCGCTGGCTCGGCCTGAGCTGGGACGCTGAGGTCCCTCGCCAGTCCGTCCGCGACTACCGTCTCGCGATCGAGGCGCTCCGCCCCCACACCTACCGGTGCATCTGCACGCGCGCCCAGATCAAGGCCGCCGGTGGTCGCTACCCAGGCACCTGCCGCGACGCCGGCCACGTCGAGGGCGCGCTCCGCCTCCGCCTCCCGGACGGTCCCGTCCACTTCGTCGACCGCCGCTTCGGCCCACGCGACGTGGACCCGAACCTGTTCGGCGATCCGGTCCTGGTCCGCAGTGACGGACTGGTCTCCTACAACCTCGCCGTCGTGGCCGACGACCTCACCGACGGCGTGACCGAGGTCGTCCGCGGCGCCGACCTACTCGACTTCACCGCCGTCCAGCTGCACCTGTGGCGCTGGCTCGGCGAGCGCGAGCCGACCTGGCTCCACGCGCCGTTGGTGCTCGGCCCCGACGGCGCCAAGCTGTCCAAGTCCCACGGGAGCACCGAGGTCCGCGCGCTCCGCGAGGCGGGCTGGGACCCGGCGCGGGTGTGGCGGACGGTGCTGCCTTGGCTCGGGCTGGAGCCGGTCGGGGCGATTGGTGACGCCGTGGCGAGGTTTGACGCGGGGGTGGGGGCTAGGGGGCCGGTGGTGGT
>CAIOSP010000008.1 GCA_903861005.1 uncultured Pseudomonadota bacterium | reverse complement strand
GGGCGGCCGTGGCGGGCGCTGCGGGGGCCGGCGCAGGGGCTGGGGCGGCCTTGGGGGCCGCTGCGGGTGCGGCCTCGGCTGGGGCGCCACGGACGCCCTGAGGGGCCGTCGCGGGCGCGCTGTGGCCGGGCTCGACCGGCGCGACGACGTCGCGGATCAGGCGGAAGCTGGCGCGGGCGGCGCGGAAGGGGAGCTTGATGTAGGTCTGGACACCCAAGGGGAGCCTCCGGGAAGCCACCCGGGTAACCGGGCGTCGGCTGGCGCGCGTCACAAGCCCGATTAGGCTGCGCCACCGCTCGGAGACCCGCGTGAAGCTGACCGACATCCTCGCCGACGCGACCCTCAAGGCGCGCTTCATCAAGGAGGGCGCCGCCCTCATCGACCAAGAGGTCGGCCGCAAGGGCGGTCTGTCCGGCTTTGCGCTCAAGGCCGGCTACCGCGCGGCGCTCGCCGTGAAGCCGGGCGTGATCGAGACGGTCCTGGACATGCTGCTGCCCGCGTTCGCGCCGGCCATCGAGCCGTTCTTCGCGGCGGGGCAGGCGGCGGGCGACGTGCCCGGCCACTTCGCCAAGAACGCCACCGCCATCGCGGACGCCATGCTCAAGGTCACCGACGCCCGCGCCGCGCGCGCCGAGAACCCGGTCCTCAAGCGGACGTACAGCTCGCTCCGCAGCACCGCCATGCAGCACACGACAGAGGCGATCCCCGCTGTCGGCAAGCTGCTCGCCCGCTTCACCTCCTAGGAGTCCATCTTGTCGATCTATGAAGACGTGAACAATCAGATGAAGGATGCGATGAAGGCGGGCGACAAGGCTCGTCTTATGGCGCTCCGCAACATCCGCAAGAACTTCATCGAGACCATGAAGCTCGACGGCAGCGACACGCTCACGGACGAGTCCTGCGTCACCATCTTGCGCCGCATGGGCAAGGCCAGCCAGGAGAGCATCGAGGCCTACGTGGGCGGCGGTCGTGAGGACCTGGCCGTCGGCGAGCGCGTCGAGCTGGCCGTGATCGAGGCCTTCCTGCCGCAGCTGGCCGGTCCGGACGTCGTCCGCGGCTGGGTCCAGGAGGCGATCGCCGCCATCGGCGCCACGTCGCCCAAGGACATGGGCAAGGTGATGGGCGCGCTCGGTCAGGCGCACAAGGGCGAGTACGACGGCAAGCTCGCGCAGCAGATCGTGAAGGAGCTGCTGGGCTAGTCGCCCTGCGGCAGGTTGTGGCGCGGATCACCTGAGAGTTGTGGGATGGGCACCGTGCTTGCTATGAGCGAGCCGACCCTTCCCACCTCCTAGGAGTCCTCCATGCGCCTCACGATTCTGGTCCTCGCCCTCCTCGTCGGCTGCACCCCCAGCGCCAAGGGCTTCGGCGACGCCGCGATCAAGCTGTCCTGCCAGCGCTCGGAAGAGTGCAGCAAGGCCGACTTTGACGCCGCCTTCTCCAGCCAGTCGGACTGCGTGGAGTCGCTCGGCAAGGACAACTCCAAGGTGACCGACTGTCAGGCCGCCGCCTGCGACTACAACCCCAAGGCCGCCGGCAAGTGCCTCTCGGGCACCAAGAAGCAGTCCTGCGAGGAGTTCAACAGCAACACGGTCTCCGACTGCGAGAACGTGTACAGCAACTGCAACGCCACCGCGCTGACCACCTGCCTGGCGGACGCCGGCCTGTCCTTCGACACGGGCAACTAGCCCTCACGCTTCGGAGGGTCCCATGACCCGCTCGCTTGGCTTCGCGCTGGCGTTGATGTTCGGCGCGTGCTCCGTTGGCCCCGACAAGGGCGGCGACACCGACACGGGGGCGGACACCGTCGCGGACACCGACGTCGTGTCCCCGCACGACACGTCGGACACCGGCCGGATCGACACCGACGCGCCTCCGGACACCGACGTCGCGCCCGACACGGATGTCCCGCAAGACACCGATCCGATCCCGGACACCGACGTGTTCCCGACCGACACCGACACGTCCGCGCTCGCCGCGGCGTGCACGTCGTCGGGCGGCACCGTCAGCACCGGCTTCTGCTGCACCAGCACGTCCGACTTCCCGAACACCTGCGCGGTGGGCGGCTGCGGCTGCGCGCCTCAGTACAGCCACACCATCCAGGTGTGCGCGTGCCCAGCGAACACCTGCTGGGACGGGGCGACCTGCCAGTAGGCGGCTGCGCTCCGGGGCGCGCGTCGTCTGGATGGCCGCCGGCGGCCGTCGGAGCCCGCTCAGCCTTCGATCGGCCGCTGATCCCAAGGCTGCCCGGCGACCCACAGGCCGGTGAGGACCTTGTGGTCGATCGCACAGCCGCGGGCGGCGGCCGCGCGCAGGAACGCCTGCGCCTGGGCGAGCGGGACCACGTGCACGGTGATCGACTCGCTGTCGTCGCCGCCGCCGTCGGTCACGCGGGTCAGGCCGGTGGCGCGCAGCAGGGTGACGGTCTCGTCGGTGAGGCCGGCCGAGACGGGGCCTTCCAGGACCACGGACCAGTCGGTCGCCTCAAAGCCGGTCTCTTCCAGCAGCTCTCGCTGGGCGGCGTCGAGGATGGCCTCGGACTCGCTGCCGTCGTGATCGCCGACGAGGCCCGCGGGCAGCTCGATCACCGTGCGGCCGACTGCGGCGCGGCGCTGCTCGACCAGGACGATGGCGTCGGGCGTGGTGGCGACGATGGCCACCACCGCGCGGCCGCGGATGCGGGTGACGTACTCCCAGCCGCCGTCGTCCAGAAGGGCGAGGAAGCGGCCGCGGTGCAGCGTCCTCACCTCACTCAAGGCGACCACACCATGCGCTTGTGCGGGCCGACGTCGGGGATGTCGAACATCTCCGACACGATCGTCCAGCCGTGCGAGGCGTAGAAGGGGATGGCCCGCTCGCGGGCGTTGCACCAGATGGGCTCGGCCACCTCGCGCACGGCGGACACCAGCACGTCGCCGCCGATGCCCATGCCCTGCAGGTCCTCATCCACGGCCATGCCGCGCAGCTGCCAACCGGGCCCGTCGGCGCCAGGGAACGGCGTGCGCTGGACGGTCACGCAGCCCACCACGCGGGCCTCCGCGTCGCGGTAGGCCCAGTGGCGGGTCTCTGGGAGCACGTCCTGCTCGTAGCGAGCGGACTCGATCGGGCGACCCGGACGGAGCACGCGCCAGCGCAGCTCGAGGATCTCGTCGACCGTGCAGCGCTTGACCGGCTCAGAGCTCATGTTGACTGATCTGTCGGCCAAGCCGGAACACGCGCTCGCGGGTCGCCTTGCCTTCGGCGTCGTACTCGACCCAGGTGCCGTCCTTTTGGCCGTCGACCCAGGTGCCTTCCTGCGGGACGCCGTTGGCGGCGTCGAACGACACCCACACGCCGTTCTTGCCGCCGTCCTTCATGGGGCCCTCCGCCACCACGGTGCCGTCGTCGCGGTAGTTCGTCCAGTAGCCGGTCTCGGAGCCGTTGAGGTACTCGCCCTCGCGCTCGATGTGGCCCTCTTGGGTCCAGTACCACCAGTGACCGGTGCGCACGCCATCAGCGTAGGGGCCGGCAGCCTGCGGGCGGCCGTCCGAGTACCAGCTGCGGGACGGGCCGTGGCGAACCGGCTGGGTGCCGTCCGATCCGTCCTTGGCGCACCACATCTCGGTGCCCATCGGGGGCAGCTGGCCGAACTCCTTAGTGCCGACCGGGCAGTCCAGCAGGGACTTGGGCGCGTTGGCCGGGTTGGTCAGGTCGATGATCTCGGTGCGCTTGGGGCACGCTGCGATGAGAAGCAGCGCAACCAGCCACGGGGTCCTGGGCATCGCGTCCATCCTCCGCCCGCGGCGTTGCCGCGAGGACTGCGCAACGGTAGCACCGACTGACCGTTCGGGCACGCCCGACGCGCGAGGTGTTGCGTGGTGCGTCGTTCGACAAGCGCGGTGGCGCTTGCCTGGTGTCTGTCCTCGTGCGCGTCCCATGACGCCGCGGCTGCCCGTACGTCGTGGGATGACCTGGAGTCCAAGGCGCGCGGCGGCGTGGAGAAGCCGGGCTACGAATCGATGGATCTGCCGGTAGACTGGGAGATCCACGCGGGCCATGTGATGACCGCCGCGGGCACCACGTTCGAGCCGGGCGTGGTGATCGTCGAGTCGGGACGCTTGGTCTACGTCGGGCCCGCGGGCGAGCAGCCGGCCTGCGCGCGCTGCAAGGTGGTCGACGCGCCCAAAGGCTGGGTGACGCCGGGGCTGATCGACACGCACTCGCACCTGGGCGTGTACCCGTCGCCGAACGCCAACGCGCACGAGGACGGCAACGAGATGGTGGCGCCGACCACGCCTGGCGTGTGGGCTGAGTCGTCCATCTGGCCGTACGACCCCGGCTTTCAGCGCGCGGTTGAGGGTGGGATCACCGCGCTGCAGATCCTGCCCGGATCGGCCAACCTGATCGGCGGTCGCGGCATGGTCGCGCGCCCCATCCCCGAGCGCGGCGGCCGCGCCATGCGCTTCCCCGGCGCGCCGGAGACCGTGAAGATGGCCTGCGGTGAGAACCCCAAGCGCGTCTACGGTGAGAAGGGTGGCCCCGCGACCCGCATGGGCAACGTCCGCGGGCAGCGCGCCGCGTTCGCCAAGGCCCAGGCTTACCTGGACCGCTGGGACGACGACGCCAAGGACGCGCCCGATCGCGACCTGGACCTGGACACGCTGATGGGCATCCTGCGCGGCGACTTCCTGGTGCAGGTGCACTGCTACCGCTCGGACGACATGCTCACGTTCCTGCAGATCGCCGACGAGTTCGGGTTCAAGGTGCGCTCGTTCCACCACGCGGTCGAGGCCTACAAGATCCGCGACATCCTCGCTGAGCGCCAGATCGGCGTGAGCACGTGGTCGGACTGGTGGGGCTTCAAGATGGAGGCCTTCGACGCGGTCCTGCCAAACGCGGCCATGCTGCAGGGCGCGGGCGTGCCGGTCGCCGTGCACTCCGACTCCGAGATCGGCATCCAGCGCCTCAACCAGGAGGCGGCGAAGGCCCAGGCCGACGGCGACGACGCCGGCTTCCCCGTGACCGACGACCAAGCGCTGCGCTGGATCACCGCCAACCCCGCGTGGATCTTGGGCATCGACGGCCAGACGGGCACGCTGGAGCCGGGCAAGCGCGCCGACGTGGTGCTGTGGGACGCCAAGCCGCTGAGCGTCTACGCCAAGGCCGACAAGGTGTGGATCGACGGCATGCTGGTGCACGACGTGGAGCACCCGGTGCCGCCCTGGTCCGACTTCGAGATCGGTCAGGAGGTGGGACGATGATCAGCCTCCTGTTGGCGACCCTGTCGGGCGCGTTTGGTTGCGAGGCGGTGGTGGACGTGCGGGTGCACGCGCCGGACGGCCCGCACGACGGCTGGGACGTGGTGTGGGAAGGGGACAAGATCACCCAGGTGGGCGCTGACCTCACGCTGCCGCCAGGCTGCGTGGTGCACACCCAGAAGGGCGGCGAGCTGACGGCGGGCTTTGTCGCGCCGCTCAACCTGCTCGGCCTGATGGAGGTGGAGCTCGAGCCCTCCACCCACGACGACGCCTGGGACGGCGACCCGGTGCGTGCCGAGCTGCGCGTGTCGCTGGTCTTCAACCCGCGCAGCGTGGTGATCCCGGTCACGCGCCTGGGCGGCATCACGTCGGCGATCATCACGCCGACGGGCGGGCTGGTCTCCGGTCAGGCCGCGTGGGTCACGCTCGACGGCGGCGCGCAGGCCGACAGCGTCGTGCGTCCGTCCGTGGCGATGGTCGCGGACCTGCGCGGCCTGGGCAACCGCGCCGCGGCGCTGGTCCGCCTGCACGAGCTGATCGACGACGCGCGCTACTACGCGTCGCACGGCATGGCGCGCGAGCACCAGGGCCTCGACGAGCTGTCGGCCAGCCGCCTGGACCTGGAGGCGATGCTGCCGGTGGCGCGCGGCGAGATCCCGCTGATCGTGCGGGCGGATCGCGCGTCGGATCTGGAGGCGCTGATCGCGTGGCGCGCGGACGTCGGCGTGAAGTTGGTGATCGCGGGCGCGGCCGAGGGTTGGCTGGTCGCCGACGCGCTGGCCGCGGCGCACATCCCGGTCGTCGTCGACCCTTTGGTCTACGGGCCGGGCGGCTACGATCAGGTCGCGGGCCGCGCGGAGAACGCGGGCCTAATGGCCAAGGCGGGCGTTCAGGTGATGCTGTTGCAGCCCGAGCCGCAGAACCAGCGCGCGCTGCGCTTCATCGCGGGCAACGCGGTGCGCGGCGGGCTGACGCACCAAGCGGCGATCGCCGCGCTGACGTCGGTGCCGGCGAGCGTGTTCGGCGTGCCCGATCGCGGCGTGATCCAGGTCGGTGCCAAGGCGGATCTAGACCTGTGGACCGGCGATCCGCTCGACGTGACCGGGCGCCTGGCGGGCCTGTGGATCCGCGGCGCGACCGTGCCTCTCACCAGCCGTCAGACGGCGCTGGTGGACGCATGGCGCACGCTGCCGCGGCGGCTGTTCCCGACCACGGACTGAGCGCGGCCGCGTCCGCGACGCCCGACGACGCCGCGACCGCGCGCGTGGCGCCGCGTCCGCGCGGAGCGCCCGCGAGGTCGGCCCACCACGGCCGCGTCGCGGGCGACTCCGGGGTCGCTAGGGCGCTGGCTCGCCGAAGATCTTCTGGCAGTCGTCCAGCACGTCGGCCGGGTGCGTGCCGACGTCGATCTGGTCCACGTACTCGAGGATCAAGGTGCCGTCGGCGTCCAGGACCTTGGTGATGCGGTCTGGGAAGGGCGCAGACTGGTTCTTCACCGCGCCGTAGTGCAGGGCGAGCGTCTTGTCGTCGTCGTCCCAGACCTCGAAGTTGAAGTTCTCCTTCGCGATCCAGTCGGCGTTCTTCTCAGGACCCGCGAAGGACACGCCTACGACGACGATCCCGAGCTTGTCGAACTCTGTCATGAGGTCGCTGTACCCGCAACCTTCCTTGGTTCAACCAGCGGTTCCCGACAGCGGGAAGAACCACATGACGTGTGGCGCCCCGATCAGGTCGTCGCGATGGCGCGCGCTGGTGTCGGAGTTGGTGGCGTTGAATTCCGGCGCGGCGAGGTTCTTGCGCGGCGCCGTGCCGTACAAGCCCTCTGGGAGCGTGATGCCGCCGCCCGTGGCGTCCGAGTCCGACAGATCCGTGTGACCGGAGCCGTCGTCGCTGGACGCGGGGGGCGTGTGGCTGCACGCGGCGGCCAGGAACGCGAAGGTGAGGGGGAGCAGGTTCTTCATGGGCGCGGAATTACCACGGGTGCGGGCGCTTGTGTGTCGCTCTGTGTCAGGGGCGAGCCGTAGCCCCCGCCACCCGGAGTCTCGATCACCACACGATCTCCGGTTTTCAAGCGGATCGCGGCGCCATCCCACGGCTTTGCTTCGCCGCCTCGGATCACCGCGTCCAGCCCAGGCCACCCGTCGCCGCCGCCGTTCAGCCCTGGCGCGCCGTCGGTGCGGCGGGTGGCGAGCAGGCTCGCGGTGCAGTCGGCCAGCACCTCCAGCTCGCGCATCACGCCGTGGCCGCCGCGACGCGCGCCCAGGCCCCCGGAGCCGCGTCGGATCGCAAAGCGCCGCACGCGCACGGGCAGCCGGTTCTCCAGCACCTCCACGTCGGTCGCGCGGGTGTTGGTCATGTGGACTTGCAGCCCGCTCACGCCGTCGTGCGCAGCCGACGCGCCCTGTCCGCCGCCGATCGTCTCGTAGAACGTCCAGCCGTCGCCGCCGAGCGTGAGGTTGTTCATGGTGCCCTGGCCCGACGCGCGCAGGCCCCACGCGCGCAGCAGCAGGTCGACCAGGCGCTGGCTCGTCTCGACGTTGCCGCCGACCACGGCGGCGTCCGGCGGTGGCGACAGCACGGACGGCGAGGGCAGCACGATCTCCACCGAGCGCAGCGCGCCCTCCACCAGCGGCACGTCATCGGCCAGCAGCACGCGCAGCGCGTAGAGCACGGCGGCGCGGGTGACGGCGCGCGGGGCGTTGAGGTTTCCGGGGTGCGGCCCGCCTGTGCCGGTGAAGTCGAGCGTGAGGCGATCGCCGCGCGTGGAGCGCACGCAGAGCGGCACGCCGTCCAGGCTGTCGCGCGCCTCGCCGAGCGCCGGGAGCGACGGCAGCCGCGCGCGCACCGCCTCGTCGGCCGCGTCGTGCAGGTGGCGCATCCACGCGGCGATCAGGTCGGCGGATCCGAGCGCAACCAGCGACTCCGACGCGAGCTTGTTCGCGGCGATCTGCGCGTCGAGATCCGCGATCAGCCAGTCCGGCCTGCGTGACGCGCCGATCGCGTCGTCGATCGGCAGCGCGCGGGCCCCGTCGAACAGGCAGCGGCGCCGGAACACGATGCCCTCGTCGGCCAGGCGCGTGGACGCGGGCGGCATCGAGCCCGGCGTGAGGCCGCCGACGTCGGCGTGGTGCGCGCGGCAGGCGACGAAGAAGCGCTGGCCTTGGTGCTGCACCACGGTGACCACCGTCAGATCCGGCAGGTGCGAGCCGCCCGCCTGCGGATCGTTCGTCAGCCACGCGGAGCCGTGCGGGAGCGCCGGCTCGTTTGCGATCAGATCGCGGACCGTCTCGCCCATGGCGCCCAGGTGAACCGGCACGTGCGGCGCGTTCGCCACCAGGGCGCCGTCGCCGTCGAACACCGCGCAGGAGAAGTCGCGGCGCTCGCGGATGCTCACGGATCGAGCCAGCCGCGCCAGCCGCTCGCCGGACTCCTCCGCCACCGCCATGAAGCGGCTCGCCCACAGCGCAAGGCCATGCGGCGTGCGCGTGGTGTCGGGGACCTGCGACGCGCGGGCCACGCGCTCCACGCGGAGCAGGCCGTTCGCGCGGCGCGCGATCCAGCCCTCGGGCACCACCACCGACGTCGTCGGACAGTCGACGCGACACGGACCCTCACGGCGCGCGTCGCCCAGCGACCACGGATCGTCGTCCGGCCACGGCACGTCGTCGGCGGCGCCGCGGGCGGTCACGCGCACGCTCACCAGCTCCAGCACACCGGGCCGCGTGAAGCCGAACAGCGCGCGGTGTGCGTCGTCGAAGGCGCGCGGCGCGTCGGTCGCGTCGCCGGTCCAGGGCACGTCGAGCGCGAAGTCGGTGCCCGCCGCGCGCAGCGAGAGCGTCGCGGTGAGCTCGTCATCGACAGCGAGATCGTGGGACAGCGTGTCGATCATCCGAGGCACGTCGACGGACGCGTCCGACCAGGTGCGCCACACCGATCGCAGCCGCTCCGTCGTCGGCCGCGCGAGCGTCTGGCCCCACGCGGACAAGGCCGACGCGAACGGGTGGACCAGCACCACGTCGACGCCGAGCCGCTCTGCGACGAAGGCCGCGTGTTGGCCCGCCGCGCCACCAAACGCGACCAGCGGCAGCGTGCGCACGTCCACGCCGCGCGACGACGCCAGCGCGCGGATCGCCCGCGCCATCTCCTCGCGCGCCACGTCCAGGAACGCCGCGGCGTCGCCGGGCAGGTCGACGCAGGACGGGTCGAGGGGCGGGGAGAAGGCGTTCGGATCAAGCAGGCCGACCGCGAGCGCGGCATCGGTCACGGTGGGCGGGCCACCGCGTCCGTAAGCCTGAGGCCCTGGGTTGGCACCCCCCGAACGCGGACCGACGCGCAGGCGCTGGCCGTCCGACCACAGCACCGACCCACCCCCCGCGGCGATCGTCGCAACCTCCAGGGACGGCCTGCGGACGGCGTGCCCCGCCACCCAGGTGTCCTCCGATCGGCGCGGCAGCGTGTCGCCGACCACCACGCACACGTCGGTGGACGTGCCGCCCATGTCGAAGCCGATGGCCCCGGGCGCGCCGACCCTGGCCGCGATCGCCGCGACCGCGAGCACGCCGCCGGCGGGGCCCGACAGCACGGCGTCGGGGGCGCGCAGCGCGTCGGCGTCCACCAGCGTGCCGTCCGAGCGGATCGCGCGGGCGCCCGCCGGGAGGCGGTCGCGGAGCAGCGCGCGACGAAGGACCGGCGTGACCGCGGCGTCGACGGTCGCGGTCTCGAGCCGCGCCAACAAGCCCACGTCGGGGCAGACCTCATGGCCGTAAACCACGTGCAGATCGGGGCGGAGCGCCAGGACGGCCGCGCCGACCGCGCGCTCGTGGGCGGGGTTGCGCGGGGAGTGGAGCAGGGCGATCGCCACCGCCTCCAGGCCGTCGAGCTGCGCCGCCAGGTCGGCTGGGAGCGTGAGCGGCTCGATCTCAGCGCCTGTGACGTCCAGCCGTCCGCCGACGCCGATCACCCGGTCGACCAGCGGCGCGGGCCAGCGCGCGTCGGGGTCGAACAGGGAGGGGCGCGCCATGGTGCGCAGCCAGGGCAGGTCGGTCAGGCCGTCATGGGTGATCAGCGCCGCGCGGACGTGCGCGTGCTCGAGCAGCGCGTTGGTCGCCACGGTGGTGCCAAACACCAGCGCGCCCTGGCCGAGCTCGCCGAGCACGGCTTGGTCGCTGGGCAGCTTGTGAATGGTGGGTGGGGCGCCAGGCGTCCACGTCACCACGTCGGTGAAGGTGCCGCCGCGGTCGACGTAGCGGCGCGTCGGGCTCACTTTTCGAAGTGCTCCCACGGCTCGACCGGCAGCTCGAACGGCTTGAGGTCCTCCGGATCGGGGATGATCCAGTAGTCGCCCCACAGATCCTTGCCGCCGTCGATCGTGATGGTCTGGCCGGTGATGTAGTCGCCGGCAGGCGACGCCAGGTGCGTGATCATCCACGCGACCTCGTCCATGGTGCCCATGCGCTTGAGCGGCACGCAGGACTGCATCTTCTCGACGAGGCCGAGGCCCGGCGGGTAGTTCCGGATGCCGTTGGACGCGATGTAGCCGGGCGCGATGGCGTTGAGCACGATGCCTTTGTTGGCCCACTCGACGGCCAGCGTGCGGGTCATGGCCTCCACGCCCGCCCGCGACGCGACCGAGTGCGCCATGCCCGGGAAGCCGCGCTGCGTGAGCATGGTGATGCTGACCACCTTGCCGCCGTGGGCGCCCATCCACGCGTCATGGACCGCGCGGGTGACGTTCCAGGTGCCGGTGAGGTTGGTGTTGATCACCGCGTCCCAGCCGCGGGGGCTGATCATGTCGGCGGGGGAGAAGAACTGGCCGCCGCCGTTGTTGATCAGGATGTCGATCCGGCCATGCTGCTCGACCACCCGGCCGACGAACCCGTTGACCGAGTCCCGGTCGCGGATGTCGCAGAGGTCGCCGTACACCGTGCGGCCGACCTGCTCGGTGAGGCCGGCGGCCGCGGGGTCCACGTGGTCCTTCTTCCGGCTGGCGATCACGACGGTGGCGCCGACACGGGCGAGCTCTCGGGCGGTGGCGGCGCCGATGCCGGTGCCTCCGCCCGTGACCACCGCGACCTTGCCTGCGAGCAGGTCATCTCTAAAGATACGGCTGGACATTCACCCTCCCGGGGGCGTCCGCTAACCGGACCATGCGATCGGGGCGCGTGCCAGTCGCCGTCGGTCAGGCTACGAGTCGCCCGCGGGGTACATCCGGGTGTTCGAGCCCTCCGACGAGCAGCGCGCGCTGATCGAAGCCACTCGTGGCTTCTGCATGGATCGTCTCGGCCCCACTGCGGAAGCCGACGACGAGCACGAGCGCTTTGATCGCGCCCATCTCGCCGCGCTTGGCGCGCAGGGGTTGGCGGGCATCGCTACGTCCGAGGCCTACGGCGGGCTCGGTCTGGGCTACCTCGAGTACGCCATGGTCATCGAGGAGATCGGCGCGATCTCGGCCAGTTGGGCGGTCGGCATCGCCGTCACCGGCCTGCCGCAGCGCATCCTCGCGGACTTCGGGACGGAAGAGCAGCGGCTGCGCTGGATGCCGGGCTTGGCGTCGGGCGAGCTGTTGGGGGCGTTCGCGCTGTCCGAGGCCGGGAGCGGGTCGGACGCCGCCGCGCTGAAGACCACCGCCGTTCGGCACGCCGACAAGTGGGTCCTCACCGGCTCCAAGTACTGGATCACCCACGGCGGCGTGGCCGACCTGTACATTGTGATGGCGCGCACCGGCGCCCCCGGCCCCAAGGGGATCAGCGCGTTCCTGGTGCCCGGGGACGCGCCCGGTCTGTCGTTTGGCCGCAAGGAGCGCAAGATGGGGCTGCGCGCCAGCCCCACGGCCGAGGTCATCCTGGACGGCGTCGAGCTGCCGCTGGACGCGATGATCGGTCAGGAAGGCGGCGGCTTTGGCGTGGCGATGGCCGCGCTGGACTCCGGCCGCATCACCATCGCCGCCACCGCGGTGGGCCTGGCGCGCTCGGCCACTGAGTACGCCGCCCGCTACGCCGCCGAGCGCAAGCAGTTCGGCCAGGCGATCATCGACTTCCAGGGCGTGGGCTTCATGCTCGCCGACATGGCCACGCAGGTCGAGTACTCCCGCCTGCTCGTCCACAAGGCCGCTTGGCTACGCGACAATGGCCGTCCGTACGGCGACGTGGCCGCCATGGCCAAGGTCACCGCGACGGACGCCGCCATGAAGATCACCACGGACGCGGTCCAGGTGCTCGGCGGCTACGGCTACTGCAAGGATCACCCGGTCGAGCGCTACATGCGCGACGCGAAGATCATGCAGATCGTCGAAGGTACGAACCAAGTCCAGCGCATCGTCATCGCGCGCGCGCTCAAGCGCCGGGTTGGGGCGTAGGATGAAGACCTGCACGTCCTGCGGCGAGACCTACAGCGAGCGGATCGACTTCTGCTTCAATGACGGCGCGGTGCTGGTGCTCATGCCCAGCGCGCTCGACGCGCCGGTGCCTCGTCTGGCCAGCACGCCGACCGAAGGCACCGCGGGTCGCCTGCGCACCGATCTGACGGAAGAGACCGCGCCGGACCCCACCGACGAGATGCACACCCCGGCGTTCCCGGCGCACGCGGGTGAGGCGCCGCCGCTGCCGCGTCGTCGCGAGGAAGAGGCGAACGCGGTGGTCCTGGCGGCCGCCGTGTCCGGCACGTCGCCCGCGAGCCAGACGATCCCCGTCACGACCCCCGCGGTCCCCACGGAGGGCATCGGCGCGCTTCCCAAGATCGGCGATCCCTCCAAGACGGCCACGCCGGGCGGCGCGGTCGCGTGGTTCTCTCTCGCGGCCGGGATGGCCGTGGTCGTGGTGCTGCTGCTGTGGATCGCGGGCGTGTTCACCCCAGGCACTGAGGTCCGCCTCCCGCCCGCGGAGCCGCAGAACGCCCAGATTGTGGCGCCGCCCCCGGCCGTGCCGCCTGCGCCCGCGGCGCCCACGCCCATCACTCCGCCCGCGCCCGCAGTAGCGCCTGCGGCCCCTGCCGCGCCGCCCGCCGCGACCAACGTGGCCGCGCCGCGTCGCACGACGCCCGCGCCGACGCGTGCCCCGGCGTCGGCCAGTCCCTGGGACGCGCCCTCTGCGGTTGAGGACGCCACGGCGACCTTCACCTCGGATCCCGTCGGCGCGGTGGTTCGCATCGACGGTCGACTGCGAGGCAAGACGCCGCTGGACGTGAAGCTCACGCCCGGCAGCCACGACATCGAGATCGCGCTCGACGGCTACATCACCAGCGCGCGCACGCTGAACATCGCACCCGGTGAGCCCAAGATCCCGGTCACGCTCCATCCGGCGGTGCGCCAGGGGAACGTGCTCGTGGTCGCCGCGGGCTGGGACGGCGCGTTGCTCTACGTGGACGGCGCCCCGGCTGGGCCGCTGCCGGTCCAGGTCATGATGACGCAGGGCAACCACACGTTCGAGGTCCGTCGCAACGGGGAGAAGGCGCGGGTGCAGCGCGCCATCACCCTCAACGACCGCGGCCTGACCAAGCTGAACCTGACCTTCTAGTCGTGCGCTTCGGCGGGCTGGCTGCAGGCACGCGGTGGGTTCGCCCGGTCCGAGGTCCTAGAAGCGCCCGCTGCCGAGCACGATCGCCGCGCCGTCCACGCCGGACGCGCCGCCGATCGGCATCAGGCCCACGCTGACCTTGTGCTGCACGTGCAGCTGCAGGAAGAGCTGGTTGCTGGCGACCGTGAACAGGTAGGCTCCCACCGCGCCCAGGGCGATGTGCTCCGTCTTGGAGGTGGAGACCGTGCCCGTGAGGCCGACCCACGCGGCGGACGTGGCGACCGCCGTGCCGAGCGCGCCGCCGAAGCCGGCGTAGTCGTGCTGGACCAGCGAAGGAAGGCCAGGAAACGGCACAAAGCCGAGCGCGACGCTGTGTGCGTGCCCGGGCTTGGGGCGGGCGGCCGGGACGCCGCGCCAGTCGCTGTAGGCTTGGAGCAGCTCGGCAGGCACGCGACCGTCCGCCTCCAGGTCGATCGCCTGCTCGGCGGCCGCGCGAATGGCGACCGCGGCGTCGGCTGGGGCGACCGCGCGCACGACGGACTCACGACCCGGCAGCACCGACTCGAACTGGAGCGTGTCGCCGATCTGGCTGACGTGCACGATCCAGCGCCAGGCCGTGTCAGGGTACGCCGACGCGAGGCAGCTCGGGTCGGTGCCACAGGCCTCCTGCGCGGGGGCGGGGATCACCGCGCGCCCGTCGACGATCTCAAGCGCGGGGATGGTGGACCAGGCGGCGCGCGCGATGGCGTCCAGGCCGGGGTCGGCGAGAAGCACCACCTCGAACTGTGGCGCCGTCATGGCTTCGCGCTCGATCGGCTCCAGGCTCAGGACGTCGTTGAAGCGCAGGAGGCGCTCGCCCTGGGGCACGCGCACGCGAAAGCCGCCCGCCTCGGTCGAAACGATCTCCACGTCGATGCCCAGGCCGGGCTCGACGACGACGTGCCGCGTCTCGCCACCCCAGGCGACGCCGAAGAGCAGGGCGAGTACCGGGATCACGGCGCCTCCACGGCCGCTTCGGGCAGGGGGCAGGGGCCGTCTTCGACCAGCGACAGGGCCAGCGTGTAGTTGACCAGGCGGCTGCCGTCGTTCGGCGCGAACCCGGCCAGCACGATCGCCAGCGCATCCCCCTTGGCGACCGAAGCCCGCCACAGCGTGTTCGGACCGCGCTGGTTCCAGCCGAAGGGGCGGCCGTCGTCGGCGTGCAAGGTGCGCTCGGGGATGCCGCACTCGTCCATCTGCCACGCCACCAGGTCGATCCCAATGTCCGGAGCGTCGGTGCGCGCCTCCACGCAGATCCAGCCTGGATCCGCGATCAGCACGCTCATGACGTCGACGTCTCCGACCCAGTCACCGCCGCGCGGGTCTGGCGCGCGGGTGCCCTGGGTTCCGCAGCGGCCGTCGTTGAGCAGGCGCGCGTTGACCGAGTCGGACCAGCCGATGCCCTCGAGCTGCCCGCTGGCCTCGATCCCGTAGCCCAGCCGGAGCTCACCGCGATTGCCGCCAGGAGGCTGCTCGGCCTCGACCGGATCGACCTCAACCCAGTCTGCGCCGACCAGCGTGCGCGGGTCGGTCGACGACGGCAACGGGTCTCCGTCCGTCGGCAGGTTGTTGTAGACAGGCCACGCCCCACACGCCGTCGCAAAGAGCGGCGCCAGGATCAGCCAGGACCGGGGGAGGGGAAGCTTCACGGGATGCCTCCTACCACGAACACGGCGGGTGCGTTGCACGCCAGTTCCGGTTACGGCCGCGCCGGTTTGACGGAGTGTCCAGTGGCGGATGATCGCAAGGGTGAGCTCGACCTGAACGTCGACGAGGGCAGGGATCTCGGTCTGCATGCCGAGATGGCCGCCAGCGAATTCGTTCTGCGTCATTGGACGAAGGGCGTGGGCGCCATCGCGGTCGTGATCGTCGGCCTGCTGGTCTACGGCCAGTGGCGCAACGTCTACACGGAGAACCAGCGCGGCACCACGGCCGCCATCAACGACGTGATGAGCGAGCTCCCGGACGATCTGTTCGGCCTGGCCCAGCGTCGCATGGGCGGCGGTCAGCCTCTCGACGTCCCCGGCGTGGAGGCGGCCGCAGGCAAGCTGGTCGACATCGCCAAGGGCGGCAAGGGCACCGCGTCCACCGAGGCGTGGCTCAAGGCCGCCGAGTTGTACCGCATCGCCGGCAACGCCACCCAGCGCCGCGCCGCGCTCGACGGCGCCGCCACCGGCGCGGACGGCGTGCTTCGCTACTCGGCCGTCGCCGCGCTCGCGAACCTGGATCTCGAAGAGTCCAAGACCGACGAGGGCCTGGCCCGCTTCCGCACGCTGTCGGAGGACCCGGACACCTTCCTGGCGCGCACCGCGTCGCTCGACCTCGCGAGCGCGTTCGAGGCCCTCGGCCGCAACTCCGAAGCCGTGACCGTGTACGACGCGTTCCTGGCCAAGTGGACCGACGCCCCGAACAAGGACGACGTCCAGAAGCGCCGCGACAAGGCCGCCGCCAGCCCGGACGGCAAGCCCGCTGCGCCGGCCGAGGCGCCTGCGGCTCCGGGTGACGCGCCCGCCGCGCCCACGGACGCTCCTGCAGCCCCTGCCGAAGCTCCTCCTGCGACGCCGCCGAGCGGGGGCGGGACGCCGGAATGATCCTCGCGCTGTGGCTCGCCGCGGCTTGGGCAGACCCGTACCGGTCGCCATTCCCTGAGACGTGGACCCACGGCCCGTCCGTCTACGCGGGTCACTTTGACCGCGCCCCCGTGCCGAACTGGACGGTCCAGCTCCCGGGCAAGCCGATCAACGCGGCCAGCCACACCGAGCGCACGCGCCCGGTCTTCTTGGGCGACACCATCCTGATCGGCAGCGCGGGTGGCGACGGCCTGTACCAACTCGACCGCCGGAACGGCAGTTTAATCCGCGAGTTCAAGGCCGCGGCCAGCGTGGAGTCCGAGGCGGTCGTCGTCGGCGACAAGGTGATCTTCGCGGACACCGGCGGCCACACTTGGTGCTACAAGCTCGACGGCACGCTGGTCTGGGACCACGACAGCGCCGCGCCCGTGCTGGCGCCGCCGACCGTGGACGACGGCTACGTGTTCGTCGCCAACGTGGACGATCTGGTCGTCGCGCTTCACGCCGAGGACGGATCGCTCGCGTGGCGCTACGAGCAGCCCGTCGACATCACGCGTCGCGCGGAGCTGGCGTTGTATGCGGCACCTCGACTGACGCGCGCGGGCGCGGATCTGGTCGCAGGCTTCTCGGACGGCACGCTGGTCGCGTTTGCGCCGACCACCGGCGACGTCCGCTGGCAGTCGCGCGTGGGCACGGGGAGGTACCCGGATCTGGTCGCGACGCCGACCCCGTACCAGGGCCTGCTGTTTGTGTCGGGCTACGACGAGCCGCTGGTGGCGCTGGACCTGGTGACCCACAAGTCCATCTGGGAGGCGCCGCACGGGGCGGCCGCGTCCGCGGTGGTGCTGGGCGACGGCGACGACGCGACGTTGCTGCACCCGGGCACGGACGGCGTGCTGCGGGCCATGTCGGTTCTGACCGGCTTGGAGCGGTGGACCTGGGACGCGGCGGACGACGGCGCGCTGTCCATGCCGGTGATCACGCCGGCGGGCATCCTGGTGGCGTCGAGCGAAGGTACGGTGACCCTGATCGACCCGGCCAACGGCTTGGAGACCTGGGGGTTCCATTCGTCGGTGAACCTGGACGGCGTGACGTCCGCGCCAGTGGTGGACGGGCGGCAGCTGCTGTTCGTGACGAACGCCGGGTTCCTCTACAGCATGCTCACGCCGATCGGTCCGATGAGCGCCGTGACGCACGTGAAGCCGCGCAAGGCGCCCGAGCTGCGCTCGGTGATGCGCCCGCCGACGGCCACGCCGTCCGCGTTGCCCGTGACGCCGGATCCTGAAGCGAACTGAACGCGTCGCGTGACGCCGATTCGAAAGCGCGCGCGGAAGTTGATCCGCGCGCTCGGAACGCGCGAGCAAGGCGGCGTCTTGGCGCGACACGAACGTCGTGATGGAAGGCGCGCCCGAACGCCTGGCGGCGTAGAATGTCCTGCGACCTTCTACGTCTTTAACGTCCGATAATGTATATTATGTCAAGTAAGGCCCTGGGGAGGAACGCCCGCAACGGCGGACGCGCTTCCTAAAGCCTCACCGCTCGCCGAGGTCGGCGCCGCGCTTGGCCTTGGCCGCTTCGCGGTCGTACTTCTTGCGCATCTCGACCATCGACTGGAGCATCTCGTCGTTGAGGCCTTCGACCATCTCCTGATCGACGCCCGCCTTCACCAAGCGCAGCTTGGCAGCTTCCAGGTCGGTGTGTTCGGCGTCCAGCTTCCTCACCACCTCGGCCACCGTCTGAACGGTCACCGGCGTGCGCGCGAACGTGGGCATCTGTCCGCCGTCGAACCGCTTGAGCTCGAGGGTGCCCGACAGCATGCCCTTGCGCGAGATGGCCCCCCCGACCGCCTTGCCTGCCGTGGTCAGGTACGAGTCCAGCCCGAGCGTCGACACGTCCACCTCGGACGGCAGCACGTGGACCGTGAGCGTGGTCTCCGTCAGACGGTCCACCGTGACGTTGAGCGTCAGGTCCACCTGGCGGTCGTCGACCTGCATGTTCCCGACCGCGCGGCCCGACGCGTGCGTGCCCAGGCCCGTCAGGCGTCCCTGCATGTCGCCGATCGAGTGCGACTCGAACGTGAGCTGGATCGGTGAGCCGTTGCGCCGAAACACCGAGTCGACCAGCAACTTGTCCCAAGCGGAGTTGGTGCTCTTCAGCGACAGCGTGCCCAGCTTGACGAAGCCGATCGGGTGCTCCAAGGTGGGCACGTCGGCGACCTGGAACGCAGCGAGCTCGACGTCGAAGGTCAGCGTCACAGGGTTGCCGCCGATCGTCGTGGCGTAGTCGATCGACCCGCCCGCGTTGACGTAGCGCATGGTCTCACGCTGGGCGGCGTTGGCGCGCATGGCCTCGTCGGTCTGGGCCTGCTGGACCCAGATGCTGCCAGGGTGCTCGGGATCAGGGCCGGCCGGGGGCGCCACCACGTCGCCGGAGCAGGCGGCGAGCGCGATCAGCAGGGTCGACGAGAGCAGACGCAAGGGGCCTCCACATGTGGCAGGCGAATCGGACCGGGCTGCACACACTTGACATGTTAACCGTGCCGGCCGCTGCGGCACCCCCCGCGGCCTAACCGGAGCCACCCGATGTCCGAAGTCGAGCGCATCAACGCCATCCTGGCCGCCCGCACGCCCGCGCTGTTCGCCTGCCTGTCCCCCCTGGGCAAGTCGCTGGCGTTCCCCAAGGGCATCCCGTTCCAGGCGAACGAAGCCAAGGCCACCAAGCTCAACGGCACGATTGGCCAGGTGACGGATGGCGCGGGGAGCCCCCTGCCCCTGCCTGTCCTCAAGGGGGCCTCCGGCACGCTCGACGCCAAGATGGCGTTCCTGTACTCGCCGCAGTCTGGCCACCCCGAGGTCCGCAAGCTGTGGCTCGCCCGCCAGCTGGCGCTCGCCGGCCGCACCGCGGGCGCGTGCACGCTGCCGTACGCCACGCACGGCCTGACGCACTCGCTGTCGATCGTGTCCGAGCTCTTCACGGATCCGGAGACCACGGTCGTCATCCCGACGCCCACGTGGGAGAACTACGAGTTCCTCTTCACGGCGCGCAGCGGCGCCAAGGTCGCCACCTGGCCCTTCTTCAAGGGTGAGACGTTCGACCTGGACGCGCTCGGCGCCACGCTCGACGGCATCACCGGCAAGGCCGTGCTGGTGCTGAACTTCCCGTCCAACCCCACGGGCTGGAGCCCCACGCCGGCCGAGGCCGCCGCCATCGTCAAGCGCGTCGCGGCGCACCCGCACCCGATGGTCGTGATCGTCGACGACGCCTACCAGGGCGTCATCCACGAGGAGGGCCGCCTGGACCACTCGCTGTTCTGGATGCTGTCTGAGGCCATCGACCCGGCCCGCACGTTGGCGCTCAAGATCGACGGCGCCACCAAGGAGCTGCTGTTCTTCTCGTCGCGCGTGGGCTTTATCACCGCGTCGTTTCAGGACGCCGAGGCCGAGGCCGCGTTCACGTCCAAGGTCGACGCGCTCGTGCGCGCCACGGTCGGCGGCCCTGCGGGCCCCAGCCAGGCCATGATGCTCGCCGCGCTGCGCGACCACGCGCGCACCACCGCCGAGTTCGCCGCGCTCCGTGGCCAGCTCTCGCAGCGCTGGCAGGCGCTCAAGGACGCGCTCGCCCAAGTCAAGAGCGACAAGCTCCAGCCGTTCCCGTTCAACTCGGCCTACTTCGCGCTGATCGGCCTGGCGCCGGGTGTGGACGCCGACGTCGTCCGCAAGCGCCTGATCACTGAGCGCTCGGTCGGCGTCATCGCGTTGCCTGAGGTCAACGCGATCCGGATCGCGTACTGCTCCACCACGGCCGAAGACGTCGCGGCGATCGTGCGTCACCTGGCCGAGGTCGTTGAGTCCGCGTGAGCCTGATCGCGGGGCGCGGCGCCACATGAGCGTCGGCGCCGCCCCCGCGCATCTCCTCGCGCCAACCGCGCTTGTGCGACGTTGTGGTCGCCTGATCCAGGTTTTGCTGGAAGGTC
>CAIOSP010000007.1 GCA_903861005.1 uncultured Pseudomonadota bacterium | reverse complement strand
GGTGATCAGCGTGCCCGACCAGTCGGTGGGCGAGGAGATCATCATAAGCACCTGCTCGAGCGGCTTGCCGTCCGCCCACGCGCGGCCGAGCGGCATCATCTGCGGGCAGAAGGTGACCTCGACCTTGGAGATGGCCTCGGCGCCCACGACCGGCGCGGACATACGCACCTCGCGCAGCTTCTCGGCCATCTCGCGGTCGCGGCGATCGACGCGGGACTCGAGCGTGACGTTGCGCGGCATGTCGTTGGTCAGCGCGCAGAGCACGGCGAACATGCCGGGCGTGTCGAGGTCTTCGAGGATGCCCGACAGGATCAGCTCGGTGACGAAGATCTCGGCGATCTGCAGGTGCGTGAGCACGCGGGCGCCGGCTCGGAACTGGTTGTCCTCGGTCAGGTAGCCGATGGACTCCAGGAACTGACGCTTGGCCATCAGCTCGTCCCAGCAGCGATCGTCGGCGACCTCGGCGCGCTTGCGCAGGCGGCGGGCCTCCTTGGCGGCGCCCTTGGAGCCGTCCTCGGCGGCGCGCTCCAGCTCCTCGGCCTTGGCGAGCTGCGCGCTGGCCTGCTCGGCGAGCGTCCAGGACATGAAGGACTTGCCGACAATGCTGCGGACGTGCTCCATGTCGTGGCGACCGATCAGGTTGACCACGCTGTTCCACGACAGATTGAAGCTCGACCGCACCGGCTCGTAGGCCTGGTCGAAGTAGCGCTGGATGACGGGCTTGAACTGCGCGAAGTCGTGCAGGTCCATGCGCACGACCACGTGCCCGGCCTCGTCCATGCCGCGGCGACCGGCGCGTCCGGCCTTCTGCATGAAGCCGCGCACCGGCAGCGGGCGGACCTCCTCGCCGTCGTACTTCTCGACGCCGTGGAACGCGACGCTGCGCGCGGGCATGTTGATGCCGAGCGCGAACGTGCTGGTGCAGAACAGCACCTTGATCAGCTTGTGCTCGTAGAGCTGCTCGACGGCGAGCTTGAGCGACACGTGCAGGCCCGCATGGTGGCTGGCGATGCCGCGCAGGTACATGTCGCGCACCTCATCATCCAGCGCAGGCCCGATGTCGGCCTTGAGCAGGAAGGCGGTGACCGCGTCCTTCTCCTCGTCGGTGAGGAAGTCCGCACGGAAGCGGAAGGCGAGCGACTTGGCGAAGCGCTCGGCGTCGTGCCGGCTGAACACGAAGTACAGCATGGGCAGGCCGTCGGCGTCCGAGATCATCCGGACGACCTCGTGCGGCGGCGTCTTGGGGCCGTCGTAGCGGTCCTTGCGGCCGCGATCGCGCCCGCGTCCGCGCGGGCCGCTGCGGTCGTTCACCGGGGCGGTGGGTCGGTGGGCGGCGGCGCGCTGCGCGAACTGCGCGGGCGTGGTGAGGCCCAGGCCCAGCGTGGCGAAGTGGAAGTCGAGCGGCACGGCGCGCTTGCTCTCCGTGATGACGGCGACCTCGCGGTTGCGCACGAAGGACATCCACGCGGAGAACTGATCCAGGTTGGGCAGCGTAGCGGACAGGGCCACGATCAGGACGTGCTGGGGCAGGTAGATCAGGACCTCTTCCCACACCGTGCCGCGCTCGCGATCATCCAGGAAGTGCACCTCGTCGATCACGACGGCGCGCAGGTCCTCGAGCTTCTCGCCGCCGAGCAGCATGTTGCGCAGGATCTCGGTGGTCATCACCAAGCAGGGCGCGTCGCGGCGGATGACCAGATCACCGGTGACCAGGCCGACTTTCTCCTCGCCGTGCAGCGCGCTGTAGTCGCGGAACTTCTGGTTGGAGAGCGCCTTGATGGGCGCGGTGTAGATCACGCGCTTGCCGTGGCTCAGCGCGTCGTCCACGATCCAGTCGGCGACGAGCGTCTTGCCGGTGCCGGTGGGCGCCGCCACCAGCACGGAGTGCTCCTGCATGAGGTGGCCAATCGCCTCCTCCTGGAACCTGTCGAGCTTCAGACCACGATATTCCAAATCAACCCTCATCGTGCCCCGGGGCTATCCGAGCGCGGCCCCTTTTGCTTGCTCACACCGCGTCACGCGGTCATGCGGGGCGCACGGAGGCCCAGTGCCCGAGCTGCCCGAGGTCGAAGCGAACCGCCGCCTGCTGATCCCCTGCGCGGGTCATCGCGTGACCGCGGTACATGTGCCGGATCCGACGAGCGTTCGGCCCGCGCTGTCGACCAAGTCCAAGGACGCCGGAGGGGCGGAGCGGCTGGTGGCGCTGGTGGGGCAGGTGGCCGACGTGCCCACGCGCCGCGGCAAGCGCCTGGGCTGGACGTTCGGCCCGCACGGCCTGCTGGCGCACCTGGGCATGACCGGGCGCTTTGTGGTCGCCGACGCGGAGCCGCGGTGGGCCAAGGTCGGGCTCACCTTCGAGGACGGGCGGACGGTGTGGTTCGTGGATCCGCGGCGCTTCGGCTGCGTGGTGCCGGTGGACGCGGCGTTGGTCCCCGCGGCGTTGTCGCAGGGCCTGGGCCCGGACGCGCTCGACGCGCCGCAGACCGGCGCGCAGCTCGCCGCGCGCTTTCTCACGCCGCGGGCGATCAAGGTGGCGCTCCTCGACCAGGATCGGCTGGCGGGCATGGGCAACATCCACGCGGTCGAGGCGCTGTGGCGCGCCCACCTGCACCCGGACACGCGCTGCGTCGACCTGGACGCCAAGGCGTGGGAGGCGCTGGCGGGGGCGATCACGGCCCAGCTGCACCACGGGCTTGACCTGGTGGCGGCGGACGGCATCGCGTACCTGTCGGATGGCGTGATCACCAACCCGTTCGAGGTCTACGGCCGTGCGGGGGAGGCGTGCCGTCGCTGCGGCGGTCGGATCCAGGGCGAGATCCGCGCCGGGCGGTCGACTTTCTGGTGCCCGGACTGCCAGCCCCAGCGCGCGTATAGCGAGGCGGTGACGCGCTCGGCGCGATCGGGACGTGACGGAGGCGCGCGGGTCCGTTAAGGGGCGCCGGCCTGCGCTCTCGGGATCTCCCTTGAGCGTGTGTTCGTGACCGGCGATCTCCGACCGGTCACCGTCCAGACCAGGAACACGAGGTTTCCCATGGCTCGCAAGAAGTCTTCCCCGCTCAAGCCGGGTGAGCTGATCGACTACAAGGACGTCCGTCGTCTGCAGCGCTTCCTCACGGAGCGCGGCAAGATCCTCCCCCGCCGCGCGACGGGCCTCACGGCCAAGCAGCAGCGCCAGGTGGCGAACTCGATCAAGCGCGCTCGTCAGATCGCGCTGCTCCCGTACGTCAAGGCCGACTGACCCTCACCAGGGTTGTCGCCGTGAAGGGGCGCTCCGAAAGGGGCGCCCTTTTTCGTT
>CAIOSP010000006.1 GCA_903861005.1 uncultured Pseudomonadota bacterium | reverse complement strand
TGCGCGGCACGTCGCGCTGGCTGCGCGCGGTGGGGGCCGGCTGCGGCGTCGCCGAGCCGGTGATCGAGCGCTTCGTGAAGGCCCGCGAGGCCTACGTCCTCAAGCAGCTCGACACCATGATGGACCGCTGGCGCAGCCGCCGCGTGGCGGTGATCGCTGAGCTGCCGCTGGCGGCCGGGCTGTGCAGCCTGCTCATCGAGCTCGGCTTCAACCCCGTGCTGGTCGGGATCCGCGGCGAGTCGCTCGGGGGCGCCGAGGACCTGCACGCGTCGCTCACGCGCGACGGCCTGCGCCTGGAGCCGGACGCGGTGGTGCTCGAGAACCCGAGCCTGTTCACGCTGCGTGGCCAGTTCGAGGCGCTGCTGGAGGGCGAGGGCCTGGACGGCGTGTTCGGCGCGGCCCCAGACCTGAACATGCTGACCACGCTGTCGCCCAAGCTGCACGTGCACGCGCGGTCGAGCGGCGCGGTGGAGCCGCAGGGGCCGTTCCTGGTGGAGATCGGGTTCCCCAGCCGCGACTTCCACGCGATGATGCCCATGCCCTTCATGGGCTACGGCGGCGTAATCGTGCTCGCGCAGCGCATCGCCGACGCGCGCCGACTTTGGGACTCCGGCCGAGTCATGACGTGGCATCTATGAGCGACGAATCCGCCACCTTCTCCGGCGAGCAGAGCCACCGCACCAAGGGCTTGGTGCGCCTGACCATGGCGTGCAACGAGCGCTGCCCGTTCTGCAACGTGCCTCAGGAGGACTACCCGCGCCTGACGCCGCCCGATGACGACGTGATGGCGCAGCTCGACGACTTCGTGTCGACCGGCAGCCAGACGCTGACCATCTCCGGCGGCGAGCCGACGCTGCTGCGCAAGAAGCTGGTGGCGCTGGTGAAGGAGGGCCGCGCGCGCGGGATCCCGTTCGTCGAGCTGCAGACCAACGCGGTGCTGATCACCGACGAGTACGCGCGCGAGCTGGCCGAGGCGGGCGTGACGAGCGCGTTCGTGTCGCTGTTGAGCCACGTGCCCGAACACCACGACGCGCTCGCCGGTCTGGCCGACGCGTTCCCTCGCTGCCTGCGCGGCATCGACGCCATGCTGGACGCGGGCATCGCCGTGACGCTCAACCCGGTGACCGCGCGCCGCACGCAGGCGCTGGTCGCCGACTACGTCGAGTTCGTCGGCACGCGCCTGCCGCGCATCAAGTTCATCTCCATGTCCGCGGTGCAGCCGCACGGTCGCGCGCGCGGCCAGTCCGACCTGCTGCTGCCCGACTACGACGTGCTCAAGACGTCGATCCGCGAGGCCCGCGCCCGCGCCGACGCGCACGGCATCTCGCTCCTCAACCCGTACTGCGGCCTGCCGCTGTGCGTGGGCTGGGACGACGACCTGGACAGCAGCGTGGAGGCGTTCGAGGCCGAGGGCGGCGGCTGGCGCGAGACGCCGGGTCTGGACAACGTCGGCAACAAGGCGCACGGCGCGCCCTGCGCCCGCTGCGCGCTGCGCACCCGCTGCGGCGGCGCGTGGCACGACTACTGGGACGTGCGCGGCGGGCGTGGGCTGCAGGCACCCCTGCCGATCGTGGAGCCGTGGAGCCCCGGCGCGGACGTGGCGCCGGGTCAGCTCGTCGTCGCGTGCAAGTGCGGCGTGTCCGAGGCCGCGCTCGCGCAGATCGACGCGTCGTCGCTGCCCACCCGCTGGGTGTGGACCGACACGCTGCGCCGCGGCGACGACGAGGCGCTGCTGCGCTCGCACACCACCGACCTCGCGCTCGAGCTCGACTCGGTCGACCCCGACGCGCACCGCGCCACGCTCACCGTGCTGCGCAAGCTGATCGGCGCGAGCGCGTCCTTGCAGCCGCAGGTGCGCCTGCGGGTGTTCCTCGGCGTGCGCGCCGGGCCCGACACCAACCCCGCCGCGCTGCTGCGCGTGCTCGGCCTGGGCGCGGCGCTGGGTGTGGACGCGGTGCGCGTGCTCGACGGATCGCCGCGCTGCCGCAAGGTGGTGGAGGTGTTCCGCGCGACCACGTCGGGCTTCGACGCGGAGGCGGTCGCGTCGCGGGCGCTGTGAGCGCCTACCCGGGCGGCAGGATGTCCGGGTCGATGTTCATGCCGGGAGGGGCGGGCGGGCACTTCAGCCGCAGCCACTCATGCAGCGCGAACATCTCGTCGATCATGCGCTTGCCGGTAGGCGACGGGTCCGCGTTCTCGACCACGGCGACCATGCCGCGGTGGTTGCCGGCGATGACCTCGGCGCGGCGGCGCGGGAAGCGCTCGGTCTGAGTCACCGGGTGGTTCATCTCGGCCAGGCGGTCGTGCATGGCGGCGACCGGCACGAACGCGTGCACGGCGAGCAGCACGCCCCACAGCGGGCGGAGGTCGGGCCGCACGGGCGACTGGGTCCAGCAGGTCATGCCGTTGTGCACGACCGGGTCCAGCCACGAGAGCAGGTTCACCTTGCTGTGCTGCGTCTCGTGCACGATCGCTTCCGCGATGGTGAGCGGGTTGTCGCACAGGGTCAGGTAGGCGAGGCCGGGCGCCTCGCGGTAGCTCGCCGACAGGTGGCGCTCCGGCAGGTAGCCCACCGGGACCAGGCGCTTCATCGACCACTTCAGCTCGTCGTACCAGCCGGGGAGCGTGATGCGGATGATCTCCAGCGCCTCGCGGTAGGCAGACAGCCAGCGCTCCACGGGCAGGCCGGACAGCGTGATCTGGTTGCCGTCCTTGTCCGGGTGCATCTCGAACATGGACAGCGGGTTGCTGTCGTACAGCGAGAATTGCAGGCGAGGCAGGTCCGGGCTCAGCCGGTGGAACGGGTGGTCCACGCGCAGGCCGGGCTGGCTTTCGAGGTGCGGGTCCATCGGCTTGAGGCGCACGGGCGTGTCGTCCGCCAGCCGGACCTCCATGCCCATGGGGTCGACCAGCATGCCCTTGGCTTCCGGCTCAAAGTACAGGACGCGGTGCGCGGTGGAGTCGGGGACGTGCTTGACCGGCAGGTCCCACAGGATGGTCTCCGGGACCATGCCCTTGGGCGCCAGGTGGCCCAGGATGGGGAAGAGCGCGCCGAACGCGGCGAACAGCAGGTCATCGGCGGACTCGCCTGCGAGCTCAGGGCCCACGTCCAAGATCAGCAGCGGCGTGTAGACGTCGATGTTGCTCATGGCCTCCATCACCAGCGCCTTGTGCGACGTGAGGATGCCCGCGATCACACGTCGCGCCTCGTTCACCACGCGGCGGTTGCGGGCCTCAAGCTGGGCCACCGGGAAGGTGAGCAGCTGCTTGAGCGCGATGGCGCGAACACGCTGGTAGTAGGTGGCGATCGTCTTGTCGCCCGGCTCCGGAAGGCACAGGAAAGACAACGGCGTTGAGCTCAAGACGCCCTCCTCGCGGTCCGGCGCAGCATGCAAGGTCCGCACCAAACAGGGTGCATTGTAGCGCGTGTGCGCAGGCCCGGGCGAGCGCCGCATCGCGGGATCCGATTGGGCGGCGACCGCTAGACGCAGTAACGGCCTGTCTTGAGGTCGAGGATCCGCATGACCGTGACCGGCCGACGCACTCCGCCCACCGCCGCACAACCCGAGGTCCGGGTCGTCGCGGGCGCGCGCCAGCGACTCACGGGCAAGCTCGACCACGCCGTCGACGACGCCCCGGCCGATCCCTCGATCGCCGACGTGGTGGCGGCCGC
>CAIOSP010000005.1 GCA_903861005.1 uncultured Pseudomonadota bacterium | reverse complement strand
TGAGGCCGATTGCGCGAGGTGCCCGGGGCCATTAGCTTGCCGCCCCCGCGGCGACCCCGCCTCGCCGTTCTTGGCGTGGGTGCGCGCGGACGCTCCGCCCGAGGCTCCATGAAGCGGCTCGACGTCGTGGTGCCGGTGTTCAACGAGGAGGCCTGCCTCCCCGCGTTGATCGCGCGCCTGGACAACGTCCGCGCCTCGCTGGTCGGCCGCTACGATCTGCACGTCATCTTCGTGAACGACGGCTCGACCGACCGCTCCGAGGAGCTGCTGCACACGGCCTGTGACGAGCGACCGCACGTGGCGACCATCCACTTCAGCCGCAACTTCGGCCACCAGATCGCGGTGACGGCGGGCCTGGACCACACGTCCGCCGACGTGGTCGCCATCCTCGACGCCGATCTGCAAGACCCGCCCGAGCTGATCCCGGCGATGCTAGACCGCGTGGAGGAGGGGTTCGACGTGGTCTACGGCAAGCGCCGCAGCCGCCGCGGCGAGAGCCCGTTCAAGCTGCTGACCGCCAAGGCCTTCTACGTGCTGATCGGCGTGGTCACCCGGGTCGACATCCCCACGGACACCGGCGACTTCTGGCTGGTCACCCGGCGCGTGTGCGTGGCGCTCCAGCAGATGCCGGAGCGGCACCGCTTCATCCGCGGCATGGTCCCGTGGGTGGGCTTTCGCGCCTCCCCGTTCCTCTACGACCGGGACGCGCGCTTCGCGGGCGAGACCAAGTACCCGCTGCGCAAGATGTTCCACTTCGCGCTCGAGGCGATCTTCTCGTTCTCGCGCGTGCCGCTGGTCGTGTCGTCGGTGCTGGGCATCGGCATGATGCTGTTCGCGGCGTTCGGCACAGCCGCCATCGCCTACCTGCACTTCGTCGCGGGCGAGCAGGTCCCCGGCGTCACGCTCGCCATCCTCACCAGCGTCATGTTGGGCGGCATGCAGCTCTTGATGCTCGGGATCACCGCCGAGTACATCGGGCGGATCTTCGAGGAGGTCAAGCGGCGGCCGCTCTACATCGTCAGCCACGTCGAGAACGTCGACGGGCGCCCGCACCAAGCGTAGGGCTGAAGGCCGACCGCGGACGGCCTGCGGCTCTACTCGTCGCGCTCGTCCATCTTGCCGTCGCCGTCGGTGTCACGACCGGAGCGGACCACGTGACCCTCGGAGTCGAAGCGCTCCCAGAAGTCGATCAGGCCGTCGCCGTTGGTGTCGCGCTCCTTGCGGTCCAGGCGCGGGCGGCCGTCGTCGCCGATGGCGTAGTAGCTGAAGATGTCCGGCTTGCCGTCGAAGTTGGTGTCGGACTCCGCGAGCACGCGGGCGCCGTCCTTGTAGTGGTCGGTCCAGTCGAACACTCCGTCGAAGTCGGAGTCGATCTGCTCGGTCTTGATCTGGCCGTCCTCGTCGAACAGCGTGACGATGTCGACCTTGCCGTCGAGATCGATGTCGATCTCCTTGCGGGTCATGACGCGGGTGCCGCCGGTGCGCTCCCGGTAGAAGTTCCGGATCTCCGGGCGACCGTTGCCGTCCAGGTCGACCTCCTGCAGGATCATGCCTTCTTCCGGCAGCGCCTTCTCGGTCACGGTGCCGCCAGTGTGGCTGGTCGTGCCCTTCTTGGGGCAGGCGGTGAGCATCAGGGGCAGCACGAGCAGGGGCAGAACGGCGCGCATGGGGCGAGCTCCAGGGGACGTGTCGCGGAGGGAATAGCGCGGCGCCGCGTCGGTGTCGCCTAGACCCGCGGCGCGGGGCCCCACGACGTGGTAGCTTCGCCGCGTGGGTCGCGTGGGAAGCGGCCCCGACGAGGAGCCCGTGTCAGACGCGCAGAAGGTGACGCCTGCCTCCCCGGGGCGCCTGGTGCTGGTGGACGACGAGCCGGCCATCCTGGACCTGCTCACCTCGCTGTTTCGTGAGGGCTGGGAGGTCTCGGCGTTCACGCGCGGGGCCGACGCGCTCGCCCGGCTGCGGTCGGGCCCGTTCGACGTGCTCCTGACCGACAAGAACCTGCCCGACGTGGGCGGCCTGGACCTGCTCGGTCATGCGCGCAAGCTCGATCCGGACGCTGAGGTCCTGCTGATCACCGGCTACGCGTCGCTCGACACGGCCGTGCAGGCCATGCAGCTGGGCGCGTTCGACTACATCGTGAAGCCGCCGCGCAGCATCTTCGACGTGCGTCGCAAGGTGGAGCAGGCGCTGGGCAAGGTCCGCCTGGCCCGGGCCAACCGCCAGCTGGTGCTGGACCTGACCCGCAAGAACGAGGAGCTGCACGACGCCCTCGGCGAGAACCGGCGCGTCCAGGCCGAGCTGGTCCAGTCCGAGAAGCTCGCCGGCATCGGCACCCTGGCCGCGGGCATCGCCCACGAGATCGCCAGCCCGCTCTTTGGCATCATGGGCCTGGCCGAGGCCGTGGCCGAAGAGACCGACCTGGACGCGGTGCACCGCTACGCGTCGGAGATCGTCGACTACAGCCGCAACATCCGCGAGATCGTGGTGCAGCTGTCAGGCTACGCCCGCTCCGCCGAGCGGGAGGACTACGCCACCGTCGACGCCGCCTCGGTGGCGCAGGACGCGGTGCGGCTGGTGGTCCGGTCCATGTCCCTGTCCGACGAGATGGTCGACGTGGACGTCCCGGACGGCCTGGGCTTCCATGGTCGCACCTCCGAAGCCCAGCAGATCTTCGTCAACCTGGTGAAGAACGCCGTTGAGGCGGTCCAGGAGCACCACGGCGAGGGCCACGGCCACGTCACCGTGACCGGCGCGTCCGAGGGCGGGCAGGTGGTGCTGCGCGTCACCGACGACGGCCCGGGGATCCCGGAAGACCGCCAGCGCGAGATCTTCGACCCGTTCTTCACCACCAAGCCGCCCGGCAAGGGCACCGGCCTGGGGCTGAACATCGTGTGGCGTCTGGTGTCCAAGGTCGGCGGGTCGGTCGGGGTCGAGAGCGT
>CAIOSP010000004.1 GCA_903861005.1 uncultured Pseudomonadota bacterium | reverse complement strand
TCGCCGAAGTTGTCGGCGAGGGCCGTGCCGAGCGTGGTCAGCGCGCCGATGATGGCGACGGCGATGAGGGCGGCGATCAGGCCGTACTCGATCGCGGTGACGCCATTGTCTTCACGGACGAAGTTGATGAGAGCCATGGTAAACCTTCCTGGGGTTTGGCAGACGCCACCTTGGCGCCGTCCATGTGCAGATTATCGACCTAGCTGGTCCGGCGAGGCCAACATTTTTGCGGCCGATTTCTGCCTGCAACAAGAAGTAATGGGCGAACGTCTTGTATCGTCGATAAAAACTTTCTTTCATTCCTCTGACGGATCCACGGGGGCGTGGCGCACACCCCCATTCGGGGGTCAGTTCGAGGTCTGGACCTGAATTCGGACGCTGTCGGACTGGCCGCCGCCGTCCACGGCGACGACCCGGTGCTCGCCGGGGGTGGGGGTCCACCAGGCGCGCTCCTCGGCGGGCACGGTGGCGATCCAGCGCCCGTCCACGAACCACGCGACGTCCGAGTCGGGCGTGCTGACGTCGGCCTCAAGCGGCACCTGTTGCGCGTCGGCGGCCATGCTGCCCCTCAGCACGACGACGGACCGGCCGTCGGGCTGGACGATCTCGGGGGGACGGACGGTGGCGGGCGCGCAGCCGGGCGCCCAGGCCGGTCGCTCGGGCAGGCGGTCGTCGCGGTCGCGGAGCCAGCGCCGCACGGTGGGCGGCCACTGCACGAAGTCACGGAGTTCGGTGGGGCGGTCGCCGCGACATCCCGGGTGCACGGCCAGTCCGCTCGCCATGTCGATCTCCACGTGCACATGGTAGGGGCACGGGTCGGCTGGCAGCGAGGCCTTGAGCGCGACCGTGGGGACGATGAGCGGGCAGGCGGCGCCGGGCACGTGGCCTGAGCCCGCGCACACCCGCACCTCCGACAAATCGGCGGTGGACGGATCGTCGCGCGCGGGCACCCCACGCGGTGCTGAGGACGCGAGCACGTCGAACAGCACCCCGCCGGCCGCGTCGGCGCCGACCAGCCAGCGCGACGGTCGCTGGTCGAGGTTGCCCAGCCACACCAGCGCCAGGTGAGTGTCGTCAAAGCCGACGGCCCACGCGTCGCGATGCCCGAAGCTGGTCCCGGTCTTCCAGGCGATGTGCGGCGGCAGGGCGGCCAGGGTTGCCCGAAGTGGGAAGTCCGGACGGTCGCGCAGGCGCAGCGCGCGTCGGGTCAGCCAGGCGGCGCCCGGGCTGAAGATGGAGAGCGGCTCAGACACGGGCTGTTCGCTGAGCACTCTTATTGGTCGCGCGCCCCCGTTCCCGGCGAGCGCCGTGTAGAGGCCGAGCAGCTCAAAGGGTGTGATCTCCACTCCGCCGATCGCCGCGGACAGGCCGTAGTGTCCGGGGGTGGGGTCGAGCGAGCGCACGCCCGCTTGCTGGAGCGTGCCCAGGAAGCGGTCGACGCCCAGGTCGGCCAGCAGCTCGACGAACGGCACGTTCAGCGACCGCGAGAGCGCGTCCTCCAAGCGCACGAGCCCGCTGTAGGACCCGTCGTAGTTCTCTGGCGCGTAGCCGGGCCACGACACCGGCACGTCCTCCACCCGGCGGTCGGGCAGGGCCAGGCCGCGGTCGAGCGCGAGCGCGTAGATCAGCGGCTTGAGCGTGCTACCTGGGCTGCGCGGCACGTCGAACGCCGCGATCTGCGCGCCGGGGCCGCCGTCCAGGAAGCTGGTGTTGCCCACGGCGGCGCGCAGCGTGCCGTCGCGATCGGCGACCAAGATGACGCCGTGCCGTACGCCCGCCTCGGCGCGCTCCGAGTCGCCGCGCGCGAGCATACGCTCCGCGGAGCGTTGGATGGCCGGGTCGAGCGTCGTGTGCAGCACGAGCGCCGCGGGGTTCCGTGCCCGCAGCCAGCTCGCCAGGTGGGGGATCTCGCGCGGCATCGGATGGAGCTGCGCGGCGATCGGCGCCGCGTCGATCGCCGCCAACGTCGCCGCGACCTCGGCCTCCGGCGCGAGCACGCCCGACGGCGCAAGCCGGGCCGCGATCGCGTGGCGCGCGCCGCGCAGGGCGACCGCGTGATCGGGGCGCGGGTAGCGCGCGTTCGGGTTCTGCGGGATGGCGAGCAGGGTCGAGATCTCGTCGGGGGAGAGCGCCTTGGCCGAGTGTCCGAACGCCGCCTGCGACGCGGCCTCCACGCCCTCCAGGTTTCGGCCGTACGGCGCAAACGACAGGTAGGCGGAGAGGATGTCGCGCTTGGACATCCGCAGCTCCAGGCCGACCGCGCGCCACACCTCGATCAGCTTGCTGGTGATGGTGCGAGGGCGCGGCTCGAGCATGCGCACCAGCTGCATGGTGAGCGTGCTCGCGCCCGACGTGACGGCGCCGGCGCTGGTGTTGCCGACCGCCGCGCGCACCACCGCGATTGGGTCGACGCCGGGGTGCCACCAGAAGCGCCGGTCCTCGAGCGCCACCAGCGCGCGCACGTAGTCCGGATCGACGTCGTCGGGGCGGACGGCGATGCGCCAGCGGTCGTCGGGCGCCAGGAAGACATGCGCGGCGCCGCCGTCCTGCCAGGTGAGGACGGTGGACGGGGCGGCCGACAGGCGGTCGGGCGGCGGCGCGAGCGCGGCGCTGGCCACAAACGCCACCGCCGCGACCGTGACCCCGATCCCCACCCTGCGAAGGCGGCCGACCGGGATCACAGCCAGTACGCGTCCCACGCGCCGAGGATGGACACGGTCGCGCCGGGCGCGCGCGCCCACACGGTCGGGTCGTACATCGCCTCAGCCTCGGCGGGCGGCATGGTGAAGTCGCCGGCGGTGACGGCGCGCAGCGCGAACACGACGGTCTGCGTGCTGTGCGCGGGCACGGTGCCGAACGCCTCGATGCGGTCGTCGCGGGCGTCCAGGTGGTCGAGCGACCACGCCGTGTCAGCGTCCAGCCAGGCCAGGCCGTCGTCGGCGCCCACACGGGCGGACTCGATCTCCCAGCCAGCGGGCAGGCGGTCGCTCACGGCCACGTTGCGGACGTCGTCGCCGCTGGTGTTCCCGATCGTCGTCACGGCGTACACGACGTCGCCGAGCTTCACCTTGGAGAGGTCGATCGGCAGGCCCGCCCCGTCCTTCCAGGCGCGCGCCAGCGTCAGCGTGCTGCCGCCGTAGCGCCAGGGGGTGTCCGTGCGGTTGCCAGTCGAGGTGATGAGCGCGTACAGCTTGCCGCCGGTCACCGCGGCCACGTCGAGCGAGAGCGACGGCCGCTCCGACGCGCGGCTGATCGTCCAGCGGGTGTCGAGCAGGCCCTTGGCGAGCGTCTCGCCGGGGACGGCGGTCGCGCCGTCGAGCAGCTTGAGGTTGGCCGACGTCGCCCCACCCGCGGCGCGCTTGCCCAGGCCCGTGAGGCCCCAGACCAGCTCCTGGGTGGTGTACGAACCGCCGGTCCGGCCCGCGAGGCCGTCAGCGACGATGCGCGCGAGGGGCTCGCCGCCGCCGCGATCGTCCTTGCCGAACAGGTCCTGGTAGACCGACAGCTGCACGCCACGGCCACGGAGGTCCGACCAGTAGGTGAGGTCGTTGTGGCGGGTGGACGTCAGCGGGTGGGAGTCGGGCGCGCGCAGGTTGGCCTCGTCGCGGTGATCGCCCGCGAGCCAGAGGGCGGCGCGCAGCAGGTAGCGGGCCTCGGTCGCGGCCTCGTTGTTGTCGGCCTTGAGGCCGTCGAGCACGCTGCGGGCGTTGGCCTTGTCCAGGCGACCGGCGCGCGCGAGCACGTAGAGCTGGTAGGCGCTCTCGTAGCGCCAGCCGTCCCAGTTCTGCATGTCGGCGGCGCGGGTCACGTGGCCCGACAGCCAGCTGATCGCGTCCTCGATCGACTCCGCGGGCACGGCGTAGCCGGCGTCGCGCGCGTCCATCAGCATGTGGGTGGCGTACGCCGTGCCCCAGGAGTCGGGCTCGTCGTCGCCGGGCCAGTAGCCAAAGCCACCGGACGCCGTCTGCATGGCGAGCACACGGTCCAGGCCCTGGCGGACCATGTCGTCCACGCCCTTGCGACCCTTGAGCTCAGGCACGAGCACCGGCGCCAGATCCGTCAGGTAGATCAGCGCGCGGGTCTGCGAGCTGGTCTGCTCGATGCAGCCGTACGGGTAGTGGATGAGCTCGCCCAGGTGGACGAGCGACGGCGCGTAGCGGTTGCCGGTCACCCAGATCGTCGACTGCTCGGTGGTGGGCAGCCAGCCGGTCAGGCTGGGCGCCAGCGGCATGGCGCCGTTCGCGAGCGTGACCGTGGTGTCGGTCCGCACGCGCGGCCCCGCGGGCATGAACGGCACGTCGAGCGTCTCGCGCGACACCAGCTTGCCGGCCTTGGCCTCCACCTTGAAGGTGGCGGCGCCGACCGAGGCCATGGCGCGCACGCGGAACACGACGGTCTTCGAGGCGCCGTCGGCGAGCGTGAAGCTGGCGGAGGGCTCGCCGGTGAAGGCGATGGGGGCGGCGTTCTCGCCGGCGAACCCCCCGACGGGCAGGTTGGCAGCGCTCATCGTGACGGACACCGTCTGGCTGGCGCCGCTGGTGTTGGTCACGAACACCGGGACTTGCGCCAGGTCGCCCTGGATCAGGAAGCGCGGGAGCGTCGTCTGCACGACGAGCGGGTCGCGCACGGTGACGGAGGCCTCGGCGTGGCCGACGCGGGTGGGTGTCGCGGCGACCACCATGATCCGCAGCTTGCCGCGGTAGGTCGGGACCGTGAAGCTGACGGTCGCCTTGCCCTTCGCGTCGACCGCGACCACGCCGGACCACAGTGCGACCGGCTTGACCATCGTGACGCGCGACGCAGGCGCGGAGGTGTCGCCGCCGCTGCGCATGGACGGGCCGCCGGGCGGGCGCGCGATGCCCCAGCCGATCGTCTCGTAAGTGTCGACGCCGAGCGCCTTGTGCGGGAACAGGTCGTCGAGCGGATCGGGCGTGGCGAACTTGGTGAGGGACAACACACCCTCGTCAACCGCGGCGATCACGACGCTCGCGGGGCCCTCGACCTCTTCGCCCAGGTCGACGCCAACGGTCAGCGTGTCGCCGGGCTTGACCTCAGTCGGGGTGGTGAGCGTGACCTTCTGGTTCCACTCTTCGGGATCGACGCGCAGCGAGCGCACGCCCCACGCGCGGTCGGGCAGCCAAGCCTGACGCGACTCCTCGTGGGGGTCCTTGATCACCAGCACGCCGACGTAGACGTTGGGCTCAAACGTGTCGAGCGAGAAGGACCAGCTGATGGGGCCCTCCTCGACGTCCATCCAGTGCTGCTCGACCACATGGTTGGTCTCCACCGTGATCAGCGCGCGGCCGGTGAACGGCGCGATGAAGGTGGCCTCCACGGCCTCACCGGTCTTGACCTGCTCCGGCAGCTCGACGGCGATCTGCTGCGGCGCGAGCGGGCGCGGGGTCTGATCGACCGACTCGGGGCCGTACCACCAGCCGTGCCAGCCCATCATGTCGACCACGAGGTCGGTGGTGGCGCCGCCGGCGGCGGTGACGCGCACCATGTAGGCGTCGGCGTCCTGCGACGGTGTCACGTCCACGCTGAACTTGCCGTCGGTGACGGTGGCCTTGGTGGTGCCGTCCGTGGTGGGGCGACGCCAGCGGCGCAGCGTCTGCTCGCCCGCCTCGGCGTCCCACGACCAGTCCCACTCGGACTGCAGCAGGAAGGTCTCGACCTGCACCTCGGCGACGGTCGACGTGGTGGCGCCGGTCCAGTCGACGACCTGCCCGGTGACGGTGAGCGCGTGCCCGGCGTCGGCCTTGTGGCTGGTGCGGGTCAGGCCCACGTAGACCTTGGCGGGGTGGACGGTGACCGACGCGGTGGTGTGCGTCGCGCGGCCGCTGCCCGCCTCGAACACGGCGACGTCGGCGGTGAGGGTGGCGGTGTTGCCAGCGCCCACGCCCGACGTGGACGGCGGGCAGGACACGGTGGCGGTGCCGTCGTCGGCGAGCGTGGCGGACGCGGTGCCAAGGTCGATCGCGCGGACCGGGTGGGCCTCGTCGAGCGACTCGCCGCCGTACGTGAGCTGGCCGTTCTTCTTCGGCTTGAACGGGGCGGGGACCAGGCGGCAAGCCACCTCGACGCGCGCGCCCGCGGCGGATCCGCCGAACAGGTAGCGGGCGTTGACCTTGACGGGTGCTGCGTCGCCGAGCGTGCGGTCGCCGCCGTCGATCGTGGCGCTGACGGCCAGGCGCTCGGGGACGAACTCCTCCACCATGAAGGTCTCGCGGCCGATCGCGTCGTCGCCGACGCGCACGATCGCCTCGTAGGTGCCGGTGGTGGCGTAGTCGCCGAGGGTCACGTCGAGCGCGGCCAACCCGGCGGCGTTCGGGACGACGGCGACGTGCTTCCAGGCGCGGCCGCGCGGGTCCATGATGTCGATGTGCACCGGCATGTCGGCCTTGGGCGGCGCCTGGGCGTCGTCGCGCAGGATCGCGCCCAGGTGGGCGGTCTCGCCGGGGCGGTACACGCCGCGGTCGGTCCACACCGCCGCGCGCCAGTCGACCGTGCGCTTCCAGGGCTCGCCGCCGACCTCGTTCTCAGCGTTCGTGACGCGGACGTCGTCGAAGCGCAGGTAGGTCAGGTCATCGCCGAGGGTGGCGATGATCGCGATGGGCTGGGTCGGGTCGACGTCCTTGGGGGCGTCGAGCGCGCAGAAGCCGTCGATGTTCGTGTTGCACTGGGCGACCACTTGGCCGGACGCGCGGACCAGCTGCATCGCCACGTCGGCGATCGGGTGGCTGTCGTGGATGTCGACGGCCCACGCGTCGTACGTGCGGACGCCGTCGATCTCGTCGCCGACCTTGGCGAGCAGCTGCAGGTCGGTGACGAGCAGGCGGGTGGTGTCGCGCGCGCCGCCCGACGCGACGGCGATCTCCCACACGCCCGGCTCGGGGTCCTGCACCGCGTCCGTCAGATCCAGCCACGACGTGAGGGTGGCGTCCAGGTCCGTGCGCAGCGGCACGCGGGTGTCCGCGACCAGCTCGGAGTTGCGGTCGTCGGCGGCCTCCTGCTGACCGGTCATCCAGAACACGAGGTTGCGCTGGGGGATGTGGCGGACGGTCAGGCGCACGTCGGACACGTTGCGGTGCTCGACCGGGAGCGTGCCCCAGGCCTCACGCGGCAGGTAGCGCCCCTTGGTGGTGAAGCGCAGCGACGGCGCGCGCGCGGGCACGATCAGCTCGGCCTGCACGGGCTTGCGGAGCACGCCCTGGTCCACGCTGGTGGCGCCGGCGTCCAGGCGGATCGCGTAAGCGCCGCGCTGGAAGGCCGCGCGGATGCGGAAGCCGGACGCCGAAGGCACGACCTCGAACGGCAGCTCAGGCGAGATGTGCACGTGCGAGGCGATCGTGGTGGGATCGAGCTCGCAGCGCGACGACAGCCACCAGCCCCCGCCGGAGGTCTCGTCCCAGTAGTAGTGCCCGTCGCCCGCGGCCGCTTCGTCCTGGCAGACCACGTCGACGACGAAGCCCGAGCCGCCCTCGCGCGCCATCACGTCGAGCACGGTGACCTCGCCCTTGCCGGCGTCGGGCAGCGCGACGGTGACCTCCTTGCCGGTTGCGGTCGCGGGCGAGACCGCGCTGCGCGCGACGCCAGACTGCAGCGACACCACCACGCTCTCCGCGGGCACCAGCGACGGGCTGCTCAGCTCGACGCGCACCACGTTGGGCGCGGGCTGCTCCAGCAAGCGAGGGGAGAGCGCGGCGCCGGCCACGGTGGCGGCCAGGCCGTTCATCACGGACGCGCCGTCCACCGCGCCGCTGAACACGACGTCCACGCGCTGTGTGGGATCGTCGGCGCGGACCTCGGACAAGCGCACGTCGAGTAGGGCAAACGCGGGCGTGTGGAAGGTGGCGACCGCGGGGGCGGCGAACGTGATCACGCCGCTGCGCGAGTCGATCGCCGTCGCGGAGACGGCGTAGTCGGTGTCGGGCTTGAGCCCTTCGTCGGGGGTGAACCGCAGCTGGCGGTCGGACGTCCAGGTCAGCGCGCCGTCGATCGGCGGGGTCACGGTCAGCGCGCTCCCCGCGGTCTTCACGTCGCTCAGATTGGCCCAGACCGGGCGCGCCAGATCCAGCACGAACGACGTGGCTGCCGCGCCGTCCGGTCCTGAGGCGAGCACGACGGGGAAGAGCGCAGCCGGATCCACCGGGCGCGTCGCGTCGTCGAGCGAGGCCGCGTCCGTGCCGCCGACCACGCGCACCACGATCGGCGCCTCGGCGTCGCCGGATCCGGCGCAAGTGCAGCCAACCATGAACAAGGACAGACCGATGGCACGCATGGATGGACCCTTGAGAGAGAGTGCCCCCTCACTAGCCCGGACGACGAGGTCGCGGGATGCGGACAGCGCCTCAACGGACATAGGGCGTGTCGGATCCGGTAGCGGGTCGCTGGGGTTGCGTGCATGATGGCGGCGGGTCGCCGGTGCGCCCCACTCTGGGAGCCTGAATGCGACAGACTGGCGTAGCGGCGATCCTGCTGATCGGCACCGCTCTGACCTCCCCGGCCCAAGCCTGTGGTGGCTTCTTCTGCTCACAGCGGCCCGTCGACCAGAGCAAGGAACGCATCGCCTTCGCCATCGACGAGGTCACCCACACCGTCGACATGCACGTCCAGATCTTCTACCAAGGCGACAGTGACAAGTTCGCTTGGGTGGTCCCGGTGCCGGGTGTGCCGGACGTCCACCTGTCGACCGACCTCCTGTTCTCCGCCCTGGACGGGCAGACGCGCCCTCGCTTTGAGCTGACGCAGGCCGAGGTGGGCAACTGCGACGGTCGGCTCTACTCCAACGACACGTTCGACACGGCCGTGGTCTTCCAGTCCGACTCGGCAGGGCCGGGCGGCGGCGACACGGACTCTGGCCCCGGCGTGGTCGTGCTCGCGACCGGCCAGACCGGCCCCTTTGACTGGACGGTGGTCGACGCGACCACCACGGCCGCGCTGGTGGCGTGGTTGGCCGATCCCGACGGCGATCCGGCCACGGCCGACGCCTACCAGGTGCCGCCGGACCTCGGAGACAAGCTCCGGCCCTACGTCACGGGCGGCGCGAACTTTGTCGCCTTCAAGATGACCAAGGATGCCGACGCCGGAGACATCGCGCCGATCCGGCTGACGTTCACCGGCGATCGGGCGCAGATCCCGCTGGTGCTCACCTCGGTCGCCGCGCAGCCCGACATGCGGCTTGAGATCTTCGTGTTCGGCGACCACAGGGCCGTCCCGGACAACTACCTGCACGTCCGAATCAACCAGGCGCGCATCAACTGGATGGGCGGCGGCAACCAGTACGACGCGCTGGTGACCGAGGCGGCGAACGAGGCGGGCGGTCAGGCCTTCGCGACTGACTTCTACGGCCCGACGTCGTCCCTGCGACCGTTCCTCTGGTCGGCAGGTCGCTTCGATCTTCCGCTCTTGCGTACCACCACCAACCCGGCGGACTACGTCGGCCTGCTCATCGGGATGGGGGTACCGTCGGGCGCCGTGGTGCAGAACCTCCTGCGCGAGTTCATCCCGTTGCCGCAGGCCGCGATCGACGCCTTCGTCAGCGACGTCGACTTCTACAACTGCATGGAGTGCTACCCCGAGTACACCGCGATGGTCGCGTTTGACCCGGTCGCGACGACCGCCGCGCTGGACGAGCGCGTGATCACGCCGCTCCATGACGCGCAGCTGCTGTTCGACGACCACCCGCAGCTCACGCGGCTGACCTCGTCCATGTCCGCCGACGAGATGACGCTGGATCCTGACTTTGTGCTCAACGAGACGCTCACCGACCCGGTGCCGCGAGACTACAGCGCGACGCTGTTCTACGACTGCAGCGTGGAGTCCAATCCCTTCGCCGCGCCGCGCTACCTCCTGCTCGCCGACGGCACCCGCATCGACGTGCCGAGCGTGTCGTGGTTTGAGGACGGCGCGCAGTCCGAGGCCGACTATGTGCCCACCACGCCCATGCCCGCGGCGTCCGTGATCGAGGACCTGAGCGAGGAGGGGGACGGCGACCCCGTCGTGTCCAACGAGGTGCAGATCAACGACGCCATCGCCGAGCACAACCGACTTGTGCATGAGCTCGGCGGATCCAGCACACCCACCGACGACCCGGACATCGCGCCCGTGGGCTGGCGTCCGTGCGGCTGTGCGGACACGTCGCTCTCCCCGCTGCCGGCGGCGGCCTTGGCCCTGGTCGCGCTGCGGCGGCGCCGTCGCGCGGGGGCGCCCTGAGGTCAGTCGGCAATGTTTTGCCGATTTTGATTGCAGCCCGGAGGGCGCGGGTGTACGGTGGGTTCACTCCAGGGAGTCCCCGATGATCCGGTCCGTCCTCGCCGCCACCGTCCTGCTCGCGCTCGCGCCCTCCTCGGCGCTCGCCTGCGGCGGGTTCTTCTGCAGCAGCGTGCCCATCGACCAGAGCAAGGAGAAGATCATCTTCGGCGTGGACGAAGAGGCGGGCACCGTCGAGGTGCACGTCCAGATCTTCTACTCGGGTGACGCCAAGTCGTTCGCGTGGGTCGTGCCCGTCACCGGCGTGCCGGACGTCGCGCTGTCCAGCGACGAGCTGTTCACCCAGCTCGGCTACCGCACCCAGCCCTACTTCAGCCTGACCACCGAGGAGCGCGGCACCTGCGTGTACGACGGCGGCGGCTGGTACGGCGGCTGGTACGGTGAAGGTGACGCCACCAACGGCGCGGGCGGCGGCGGCGCGCCCGGCGCGGGCGGCGGCGTGGACGTGCTGTCCGAGGGCCAGACCGGCCCGTTCGACTGGACCGTCGTGTCCGCGTCCGACCAGACCGTGCTGCTTGAGTGGCTCGCGGATCCGGACGGCGACCCGTCCACCGCCGACGCCTACATCATCCCGCCCAACGTCGGCGACGCCCTCGGGACCTACATCTCGGGCGGCTCCAACTTCGTCGCGTTCAAGCTCTCCTCGGACGCGACGGTCGGCGACATCGCGCCGATCAAGCTGACCTACTCGGGCAACACGGCGACCATCCCGCTGGTGCTCACGTCGATCGCGGCCACGCCCGACATGCGCCTTGAGCCCTACGTGTTCGCCAACCACCGCGCGGTGCCGGACAACTACCTGCACGTCCGCATCAACGAGGCCAAGATCAACTGGCTGTACGGCGGCCAGAACTACGACGACGTCGTGACCGAGGCGGCCAATGAGGCCGGCGGTCAGGCCTTCGCCACCGACTTCTACGGCTCCACGTCCAACATGAAGAACATGCTGTGGTGGGACGGCCGCTTCGACCTCGCCACGCTGCGCGGCATGGCGGATCCGGTCGCCTTCCTCGACGCCATGCTGATGCAGGGCTTCCCGCGCGGCGCCGTCACGCAGAACATCATCCGCGATCACATCCCCATGCCCGCGGACGCGGTCGCGGCGGGCTTGGACGAGTCCTCGTTCTACAACTGCCTGTCCTGCTACCCGCAGTACGTGGCGGAGATCGAGTTCGACTCGAACGCGATGGTCGATGACCTCGACGAGCGCATCGTGCAGCCGCTGATCGACGCCAACGACCTGTTCGACCAGTACTCGGAGGTCACCCGCATGACCTCGTCGATGTCCGCGGACGAGATGAGCGCCGACCCCATGTTCGTGATCAACCCGGACATGACGGACGAGGTGTCCAACAACCACAACGCCAAGATGATCATCGACTGCGGCGACGGTGGCAACTACACGGACGCCACGCGCTGGATCGAGCTGCAGGACGGCACCACCGTCAACGTCCCGCCGGACTCCTGGTACACGGCCAACGGCGTCGGCTACGACAGCTGGCCCGCGGGCGACGGCCAGCCCGCCGCCGCGTCGATCGAGGACACCTCGGCGTCGGGCCAGCCCACGCCGGTGGCCAACAACAACGACGCCATCCAGAACGCGCTCGGCGAGTACAACACCTGGGTGGACGGGCTCAACGGCAAGGGCGTCGGCGGGCCGACGGATCCGATGCTGGTGACCGGCTGCGCGGGCTGTGACGGCACCGGCGGCACGCCGGGTGTCGCAGGCGCCGTGGTCGGCCTGCTGGCCATCGCGGCCCGCCGCCGCAACAAGCGCTAGTCGCGGTCCAGGGTGCCCCACAGCGGCGGCACCGGGGCGCGAGGTGGCTCGGGGGGGATTCCTCCGAGCGCCTCAAGCGCCACGACCGCCAGCGTCTTGACCCGGTCCAGCGCCAAGTCGTAGCGGGCCTCCATGGTCGCGGGCATCGCCTCGGTGGCGGTGACCCACAGCCGGAAGCGGTCCAGCGTGTCGAAGTAGGCCGTGGCGATCTGGAGCTGCTCGGGCGTCAGCTCAAGCAGCTCGGTCACGTTGAGGGTGCGCCAGCTGTTCTTGGCGGCGTCCAGCAGCTCGGCCTTGCTGCGGTACTGGTTGAAGTACACGAGGGCCAGGTCGTGGTCGCCGTCAAAGCGCGCGAGCGTGTCGCGCACCTCGACCGCCACGCGCTGCGCGACGGTCCGCGGCGCCGGATAGCGGACGCTCCGACGCTTCACGGCGCGGGCGTGACCGAGGTCGGGCCCACCGGCGCGGGCGAGACGGGGTCCGCGGGCACGCCGATCGGCTTGGTCTCGTCGATGGGCGACATGCCGCAAGGGCGGAAGGTCTGGTAGCGGATGGTCTGCGCAGCGACGACGTGCACGCCGAGCACGCCGGCGTCGAACGAGAAGGTCTCGGCCTCGGGGAAGACCTCGCCGTTGAACGCCCGGCCGCGGATGAGGGCGCGCGCGTCGCGGACCTTCGCGAGGCGGAAGCTGGGCAGCGAGAACGACTCGGGGAATTGCACCTTGAGCGAGGAAGGCAGCGAGCCGCCACCAGGGAAGAACACCTCCATCTTCACGGGCTCGCTGGCGCCGTCGAGGGGCACGGTGCGGTTCAGGATCACGCCGCCGCGGGCCTCGTCGTTCTCGGCGTCCGCGAACTCGACGTCCCCGCCGAGCTTCCTGAGCGTCCAGCTGAGCGCGTTCGAGTCGGCGGTGAGGCCGGTCAGGTGGGTCGGCATGCGACCGACCAGCGGCACGAAGGTCTGCTCGCCGTGCTGGAACACGCGGTTGACGGTGCCGGCGCGGTCGCGCTGGTCTTCGCCGAGCGACTTCACCAGGAAGTCCTTCCAGACGCCGTCCTCCAGGTGGCCGACGAACATGGAGTCGCCCTGGGAGGCGCCGCGGGTGCCGGCGTCCCACGACCAAGTCGCGCGGCCGGTGACCTCCCAGCAGCCGGTCGGGCCGTCCTCGATCATCTGCCAGCGCGCCTCATAGGCGGAAGCGTCCTGGTCTACGGCAGACCCGGCGAGCGCGGTGGCGGACAGGGCGGCGAGAAACATCAGCATGGGTCCTCCGACGTGGCGCGCCTAACACGTCGGGCTGCCCGCGGACGCGCGCGATGTCAACGCAGGCCACGGCGTCGGGTCGGCCGCTACTCTTCGGCGGCGTCCTGGGCGTCCCACTTGGCCTGGAGCTCGTCCGCGAGGGCCTTCTTGGCGACGGCGCGCTCGAACCCGGCGCGCTCGGCGAGCACCGCGACCAGCACCGCGAGCACCGCGCGCTCGTCCAGACCGTGAAGGTGACGGAGCAGGGGCTCGGCGGTGTGCTGCAGCCCGCAGCGAGCCAGCTCCGCCACGTTGATCGGGCACTTCAGCTCACCCCGGTGGAGGAACTTGAGCATGCTCTTGAGATCCGAGGTCTGGACCTCGCTCACCCCGACGCCGCCGATCAACATGGGCACCCCTGTCTGCGGACCTCGAAGGATCGTGGCCGCCGCGCCCCTTAACCACCTGACAGGACCTTGAGCGGCGGGGCCATGGCCTGCGCGATATCGGGCGCGCCATGTCCTCCATCCTCGTCAGCCAGTCCTTGCGTTCGCTCACGGAGTCGGGTGCCATTCGTGCACTCATCCCGTTCGCGCGCGATCAGATCCAGCCGTCCTCGTTGGATCTGCGCCTGGGCGCGCGGGTCTGGCAGATGCAGTGCAGCTTCCTCCCGGGCCATCAGGGCATCGAGAAGAAGATCGGCCGCCTGTCGACCGCCGTGTGGCGCGCCGACCGCGACGAGCCGCTCGTCCTGCATCAGGGCGGCGTCTACTTGGCCGAGCTGGAGGAGGTCCTTGAACTGCCTGCGGGCATTTGGGGCCGCACCAACCCCAAGAGCAGCACCGGCCGGCTGGACGTGTTCGTGCGGGTGCTCACCGAGCAAGGCGACGCGTTCGACACCATCCCGGAGGGCTACTGCGGTCGCCTGTTCCTGGAGATCACGCCGCAGTCCTTCCACATCGCGGTCCGTCGCGGGGACACGCTGGCGCAGCTGCGGCTGGCCCGAGGTCGGCCCGGCCTGGACGCCGAGTCGCTGCGCGAGTGGCAGGCCAGCTCGCCGCTGTGCTCCTGGTCGGACGACTCCCCCGCGCCGGTGATCGACGCCATGCCGCCAGGCGTGCTGCTGTCGGTGGATCTGGATGAGCCGATCGGCGTGCCGGTCGGGTACCAGGCGCGCCGTCACATGCCGCCGATCGACCTTCGCCACCGCGACCTGCCGATCGAGCGCTACTGGAACACGCTCTACGCCCACGAGGACGGACACGTCCTGGAGCCCGAGCAGTTCTACATCTTCGCCACCCGCGAGCGCCTCCGCATCCCGCCGGACGTGTGCGCGGAGTTGGTCGCGTTCGACGCCACCAAGGGCGAGCTGCGCACCCACTACGCTGGCTTCATCGACTCCGGCTTCGGCTGGTCGGGCGACGACAGCTCGGATTTGGGCAGCAAGCTGGTGCTGGAGATCCGCACGCACGACGTGCCGTTCCTCCTGGAGCACGGGCAGCCGCTCTTCCGCGTCGAGTTCATGCGCAACGAGGCCAAGCCTGACGTGCTCTACGGGCGCTCCGGCAGCCACTACCAGGGTCAGTCGCTGCGGCTGGCCAAGCAGTTCCGGCGCGCCTGATGAACACCACGCTGGTCACGATCGGCCCGAGCCACTTCTGCGAGAAGGCACGGTGGGGTCTGGACATCAAGGGCGTGCCGTACGCCGAGGACGCCCACGTCCCGATGTTCCACTGGCGCCGCACCCGCAAGCACGCGCGCCGCACGGTGCCGCTGCTGGAGGCGGGCGACCGGGTGCTCACGCAGTCGACCGAGATCCTGGCCTGGGCGGATGAGGTTGGCGAGCGCGGACCCCGCTTGTTCCCGGCGGATCCGACCGCCCGCGCCGAGGTCGACGCCCAAGTCAAGCTGTGGGACGACAAGCTCGGCGTGCACGCGCGCCGCGCCGTCTACGACGTGATCCTGCCGTCGGCGGCGTGCACTCGCGCCGTGTTCGAAGGCAGCCCGGCCTGGGAGCAGACGGCGCTGCGCGTGGGCCTGCCCGTGTGGCGCGCGCTGCTGGTGAAGGGCCTGGGGATCACGCCTGAGAAGTGCGACCGGTCGCGCGCGCGGCTGACCGAGCTGTTCGCCGAGGCCACCGCGCTGCTCGCCGCAAACGGCGGTTATCTGGCTGGGCCCGTGTTCACCGCGTCGGACCTGACCTTCGCGTCACTATCCGCGATCGTTCTCATGCCGCCCGAGTACGGGTGGGCGCTGCCGGATCTGGACGCGCTGGCCGCCTCGGGCGCGCTGCCTGGGGCCGACAAGGCCGTCGCGTTCCGGGACTCGCTGCGCGCCACCCCGGCTGGCCAGCACGCCCTTCGTGTGTATCGGGAGCACCGACGCCCATGACCCGCTCGCTTCTTCGCGCCTGCCTCTCCGCCGCGGTGTGCGCCTGCGCCGCCTCGCCTTCGGGCACCGCGCCGGACGGGTGCGCCGCGGGTGAGAACCCGACGCTCGATGTCGGCGCGGGCGCGTCCGAGTATTCGGCGCTCGACGATGGCGACGCGGTCGAGCTTGTCCATGGCGCGCAGGGAGGCTTTCACGTCGTCATCGCGCTGGACGGGCAGTTCCTGGACGTCGTGGAGGGTAGCCGCGTCCCGGGCCAGATCACCGCCACGATCGACGGCGTCGAGACCGCGGTGACCAGCCCGTACCTGGACTTCCGCTGCAACCCGGACACCGGGACGGTCCAGTCGTTCGGCACGCTGCTGATCTTCACGCCGACCGAAGACCAACTCCAGGGCCTGACTCCACCCGAGTTCCTCCAAGGCAAGACCGCCGAGATCCACGCGGAGGTGACCGATCGCGACGGTCGCGTGGTCAGGGCGGACCGCACGGTCGTGCTCCACGACGCCCTGCTCGAAGGTGCCTCATGATCCTGCGCTCTGCTCTGCTCCTCACGCTGCTGGCCGCCTGCGGCACCAAGGAAGAGCCGGCCGACTGCTCCACCCGCCCGATCGCGCTGCCATCGGGCCGCGGCGAGCTGACCGGCGAGTGGGACGCCGAGCACGGCCGGATGGTGCTGTTCGCCGGGAACCAGGGCGTCCCCGCCGACTGCGCCACCACCGCGACCGACTTTGTCGGTGAGACCTGGGTCTTTCAGACCGACTGCGGCAGCTTCGCGCAGCTCAACAGCGCCCGCGCGCCGCACAAGCGCGGCCGCTACGCCACCGCGCTCGACGCTGAGCACCACCGCATGCTGCTCTTCGGTGGCCGGTTCCGCGACGGGGACTCCGGCAGCTACAAGATGTACGACGACCTCTGGGCGTTCGACTTCGACACGGACACCTGGACCGAGCTGTCGGCGGGCAAGAAGCGGCCGTCCGCGCGCGTGAACTTCTCGATGGAGGTCGCAGGCGGCGCGCTCTACCTGTTCGGCGGAAACGACTCCGCGGACGGCGCCTCGCCCACCTACCTGGCCGACACCTGGAAGTACGATCTGAACGCGGGCACCTGGTCCGACGTGACCAAGGCCAAGGCGCCGCAAGGGCGTGTGTGGGCGGCGTCCGCCAGCGACGGCAGCGCGATGTACCTGTACGGCGGGGGCGGCGGGCTCGTCGGCCCGTTCTTCTCCGACCTCTGGAAGTTCGACGGTTCGACGGGCGCCTGGGAGAAGCTGCACGGCGAGGCCGACGCGCCCCGCGAGCGTTTCTGGGCCAACCTGGAGTGGGACGACGCGGGCAAGCGCCTGCTGATGTTCGGCGGCCACGACAACACGGATCTGGGCAACAGCAACGACCTTTGGGCCTACGACCCTGCGGCCGACGTGTGGACCCCGCTGCGTGAGGGCGACACCTTCAACAAGCCGGCCAACGGCCAGTGCGACTTCCCGCCCGACTTCACCAAGGTGGACGCGGAGTCGCCCGAGCGTCGAAACGCCGCCGCCAGCACGTTCACCGACGACGGCGTCATGCTGGTGTTCGGCGGCAAGACGGACTGCGGCGTGATCAACGATGTCTGGGGCTTTTCGGCGAACGACGAAGCGTGGACGGACCTGTCCACCGCCACCATGGGCGAGAGCTGCTTGCGGTCGTCGGCGTCCTGCACGGGGCTGTGTTTCTAGCCGATCTTCGGATCGGGATGATATGGCAGCGACTGGGGAATGCGGATGACGGGGAAGGGACCAGTTGATCCTGCGGATCTGCCGGACACGCCTTGGCGTGGACCTGCGATCGTGCAGCCGGGTGTAGCGTTTTCGCCGTTGGCGTTGCCCGTCGCTCCTGCGACCGGCGGAGGCTTGTCGCTCGACGGCAACCTCGACGCCGTGCTGCATGACGATCACACGGAGGACACGCCGCCCACGGCCGTGCCTGGGCACTTCGGCTACTCGGCTGAGGAGCTGCTCGCGCGCATGATGGAGGACGAGGACGACGACGACGACGCCGAGGAGACCGCCCTCCGCAAGCCCGTCACGGCGACTGTCCCTTGGGCGCCGGCCGAGGCCGCCGCGGAGCCGGAGGTCGCACCCGCGGCTCCTGTCGCGCCTCCCGTGGCCGCGCCCGCGCAGACCCTCCCGGTGGTCGCGGCGCCTCAGGCTGCCCCTGCAGGCACGGTCCAGATGCCGATGTGGGTCCTGGCCGTCCTGTTCATGGTGATCGGCGGCCTCGCGGGCGCCGTGCTCACCATGTTCATCACTCGGCTCTAGGTCAGGTCTCCGCGCGGGCCAGGGTGCCGCGCGCGAACACCTCGGCCCACCGGACCTTGCTGGTGAGTTGCATCAGCGCGAACAGCGTGCATAGGCCGATCACCGTCAGGGTGAGGCCGGTCACGCCGTCCCAGAAGTGCGCGAGCGCGAACCCCACCAGATACACGACCTGCGCGAGCCCCGCCTCGATCACGGCAAAGCGCGGGCTCACCACGCGCACCAGGTAGGTCACGACCAGGAACACGCTGACCACCGACGAGAGCGCGAACGCGGCCTCGACCGGCAGGCGGTCGGCCGTGTAGCCGAACAGCAGGTGGAAGCCGAAGAAGGCGGCGGCGAGGAACGCGTGGTTGACCGGGTGGACCTCAATTCCCTTGAGCAGCCCCAGCACCACCAGCCACACCATGAACAGCCCGAGCGAGATCGGCGCCGAGAACGCCATCGACGACGCGAGCTCACCCGGCTGGACGGGGCAGGGGACGATCATCCCGATCCCCTTGCCGGTCAGGACCCGGTCGAAGGCCCAGCCGAGCTTCACGCCGGAGCCGCTCGGGGTGCTCGTGGTGGGCGAGAGCGTGCCGTCCGGGAAGTCGATGTCCGTGAAGTCGGTCGTCAGGTCGAGCTTGAAGTCGCGCACCTCGCCGACGTTGGCCGCTGGGGTGAACGAGAACGACGTCGAGCCCCGGCTCTTCCAGCGCAGGCCGATCTCCACCGTCTGGCCGGGCGTGACCGGGATCTGCGTGCTGACCCCATTCGGCTGCCCGCCCTCGGGTGCGCTCGCGCCGAAGATGTCCTTCTGCTCCACGCCGTCGATCGTGAGCGCGAAACCGTCGTAGAAGGCTTCGCGGGAGGGGAAGGGCCACGTGATGGACAGCCAGCCCGGCTCGTCCCGGTCATGGGTGTAGGTCCAGGTGCCCGCGAAGTCCACGCCGTAGAGCGGGAACCAGACCAGCCCCTTTCGGCGTACGTCCTGAGTCATGTCGACGAGGACACGGGCCGACGCGGACGGGCGAGCGGCGTCGTGCCAGACCGTCTCCGTGACGCGCTTCTGCACGTCGACGCCGGTCGCGTCCTTGGTGACCTCGGTGTGCGCCTCCTGCGTGGCCCAGCGGAAGGTGAGCGTGGGCGGGGACACGTGGAGCGACTCGCCCCACAGCGAGCTGACCTCGCCGCGAAGCGCGAACTGCTGCTCGGTGCTCCGCTGGCTGGTGACGCCGCCGAGCACCATCCACGCGGTGCAGGTGACGAGGAAGATGAAGGCGAGGGCCAGTCCGTGACCGATGAGACGCATGAGACCTCCTGGGTTCATGCGGAGCATCGCCCCGGCCTGTGCAGCAAACGGTCGGGTCGGTGCATCACCTGCGCGCACCCATTGTGCAGCGGGTGTGCAGCGGTGTAAGCTTCGCGCGATTCAAAGGAAGCCCCGTCCCCATGCTCGACGCCTTGCTTGAGGGCCTGAAGGGTCTGCTTGATCCGGCCGCCATCCTCCACGCGCTCAAGGGCGGCCTGATCCAGCTCTTGGACGTCAAGATGCTCGCCATCATGGCGCTCGCAATGATCTTCATCGAGCGGGTGCTGCCGAGGAGTCGTCCGGAACAGCCGATCATCCGAGAGAAGTTTTGGCTGGATGCCACATTCCTCTACTTCAATCGGATCCTCATCTGGTGGGGGATGCTCGCGCTCGTGGCGCTCTCCGGTGTGCTCGTGTCGGTGCTGGTCCCCCTTTCCGTGCACGGAGCGGTGCGCGCGCAGCCGCTGTGGCTGCAGGCGATCGAGGCCACGCTGGTCGCTGAACTGCTCTACTACTCGCTGCATCGCCTCATCCACGTGGTGCCTTTCCTCTGGCGCTTCCACGCGGTCCACCACAGCATCCAGGCGATGGACTGGTTGGCGGCGTACCGAGTCCACCCGCTTGAGCAGGTGTTGACCAAGGGCCTGCCCCTCGCGGCCTTGGTTGGGTTCGGGTTCTCGCCCGGCGCCGTCGCGGTCTACGGCGCCGTCTTCTTCTGGGTGTCGGTGTTCAACCACTGCAACATTCGGGTCCCGCTGGGCCCCATTCGCTGGATCATCGCCACGCCGCAGTTCCACCACTGGCACCACGCGAATGATCCCGTCGCGTACAATACGAACTACGCAGGAATCCTGCCGATCTTTGACGTGATCTTCCGTACGGCCATGCTTCCGGGCGACCGCATGCCCGACGCGTACGGCATCTCCGACCCGGTGCCGTCCAGCTACCTGGGGGCGCTGCGCTGGCCGTTCTGGAACGGCGCTCCGAAGTAGCGTGGGACCCACCATCAATGGTACGGTGCGGCTCCCTTTCGCTGCGTGGAGCGTCCCATGTCCCGGTCTTTTCTGCTGCTCGGCCTGATCCCGCTTCTCTCGCTTGGCTGTGATCCGGGCCCGACGGTGGACGACACGGACCAGGTCGGCACCGACGACTCCGACACGGTGGACACCGACACCACCGGCGGCGACACCGACGGCGGCGAGGACACCTCCGGCGACACGGCCTCCCTGCCGATCGACTGGCCCGCGACGCCGGCCGACTACGAGTTCGACGACACCACCTACCTGGCCGCCTTCCGCGTCCCCGGCGCCGGCACCTGCTGCCGTGACTGGGGCGCGATGAGCAAGGACAACGTGGTCGCCGGCACCAACAAGATCGACAACGCGCTGTCGGGCCTGGCCGGCCTGCTCAACCCGTTCGGGATCAACGTCCAGGACCAGCTCGACTACACCATCGAGTCTGGCGCCTTCGTCGGCCTGCTGGAGCACCACGATCACCCGATCGGCGACGGCACCTACAACATGGCGTTCTTCATGGGCGCGTTCGAGGGCGCCACGGACTTCGTCGCGGCCGATGCGGGCACCGGCACCTTCACCGTGCTCCCGGAGAACTTCGTCGGCGCCACGGGCGAGCCGACGGTGTTCTTCCGCAACACCACGGTGACCAACAGCCATCTGTCCGCCAAGGGTGGCCACTTCGCGATCTCGCTGCCCCTGCTCGACGGCATCACCCTGACCGTCCCCGTGGACGACGTGCAGATCGAGGCCGAGGTCGACACGTCGACCGGCGGCATGGCGCTCAACGACGGTGAGCTGTCCGGCTACATCACGCAGGACTCGATCTTCACGGCCTACAACGACCTCGTGAACTCGCAGTGCTCCTGCTTGGGCCTTACCGGCGACATCTTCACCAAGCCCGCGGGCGGCGACTGGTCGCAGCATTGCGTCGCGGCCGCCGCGGACTTGTGCCTCGCAGCCGACGAGACGATCTGCGTCGCGCTCGGCGGCAGCAAGCTGGCGCAGGGCGGGTACTGTTCGACGATGTTCGGCTTCATGCCGCTGCTCGCGGACATCGACACCGACGCCGATCCCTCGAAGTATGAGGCGCTCTCCGTGGGCCTTCGCATGCAGGGTGTCCCGGGCACCATCGTGGGGGTCACCCCGCAGCCGTGAAGTGACGTGGATCGCGATGGACGGGCCGTGCGATCTCCGATAAGCGCGGCCGTCGGTCAGGGCGGATCGCGGGCGGCCCATGCCATCCACCTCCTGCGCCGGTGAGAGCCTCATGCAGCCTCGCGTCCTCATCCTGCACGCCCCCGGAACCAACCGCGACCGTGAAGCGGCGCTCGCATGCCAGCTTGCGGGCGGCGTGCCGGAGATCGTCGCTGTGGATCGCGTGGTCGCGGGCGACCGCAAGCTCGCCGACTACCAGATGCTGCTCCTCCCGGGCGGCTTCTCGTTCGGCGATGACCTCGGCGCCGGCAAGCTCTGGTCCATCGCCCTGCGCGACGGCCTGGGTGACCAACTCCAGGCCTTCGTCGCCGCCGGTCGTCCCGTCATGGGCATCTGCAACGGCTTCCAGGCGCTCGTGAAGGCCGGCCTGCTCCCCGGTGACACGTCCGCGGATCCCGTCCAGCGCGTCACCCTGACCCGCAACGACTCGGCGCGCTTCGAGTGCCGCTGGGTCACCCTGCGGCCTGAGCCCGACAGCCCCTGCGTGTTCACGCGCGGCCTGACGGACGACCTGCTGATCCAGTGCCCGGTCGCCCACGGCGAAGGCAAGATCGCCGCGCGTGATGACACCGTTCGGGACGCAATGGGCACCCACCGCTTGGCGGCGCTGCGCTATGTGTCTCCGGACGGCTCCGCCGCCACCTATCCCTTCAACCCCAACGGATCTGAGGGCGACATCGCCGGCCTCACCAATCCGGCGGGCAACGTGCTCGGGCTGATGCCGCACCCCGAGGATCACATCGTCGCGCGGCAGCACCCCCGGTTCCACCGCGGCGAGCGTGGCGGCCTTGGGCTGGTCTTGTTCGAAGCGGGCATCAAGTACGCCGCCGAAGCGGCCTAAAGTTTACGGCCGCCTCAGCGGCCAGAGGACGAGTCCATGCCGGTTACCGCGGTCGTTGGCGCGCAATACGGAGATGAGGGCAAGGGTCGCATTGTCGACTGGCTGGCCCAGCGCGCTGACATGGTCATCCGCTACCAGGGCGGCGACAACGCCGGCCACACGGTGATGAACGAGTTCGGCAAGTTCGCGCTGCACATGGTGCCGTCGGGTGTGTTCAACCCGGTCGCCACCTGCATCGTGGGGCCGGGCGCGGTGGTCAACCCGGACAACCTCCTCGACGAGCTCGCGCACATTGAGGCGGCGAACGTGCCGACGACCAACCTGTTCGTCTCCGAGCGTGCCCACGTGGTCATGCCCTACCACCCGCTCATCGACGGGCTGGAGGAGGAGGCTCGCTCCGGCCGCGACAAGATCGGCACCACCAAGCGTGGCATCGGCCCGGCCTACGCCGACAAGGCCCGCCGCGTGGGCATCCGCATGGGCGACATCCTGCGCCCCGAGTACCTGCGCGCCCGCCTGGAGAACGTGCTCCCGGACAAGAACAAAGAGATCGTGTCGCTCGGCGGTGAGCCGCTGACGATCGAGTTCCTGATGGAGCGCGCGGCGAGCTGGCGCGAGAAGCTCGGCCACCGCATCGTCGACACCATGCCGCTCGTGCAGCACGCGGTCCAGGCGGACCACAGCGTCCTGCTCGAAGGCCAGCTCGGCGTCATGCGTGACCTGGACTGGGGCACCTACCCGTTCGTCACGTCCTCCAACCCGCTGGCCGGCTACGCGTCCATTGGCGCTGGCATGCCGCCCACCGCCATCACGCACGTCATCGGCGTGGTGAAGGCGTACAGCACGGCCGTGGGCGCCGGTCCGTTCCCCGTCGAGCTGCTCGACGCGGCCGGCGAGAAGCTCCGCGAGATCGGCCTCGAGTACGGGGCGACCACAGGTCGCAAGCGCCGCTGCGGCTGGTTCGACGGCGTCGCCATCCGCCACGCCGCGTGGCTCAACGGCTTCACCGGCATCGCCATCACCAAGCTCGACGTCCTCGACACGTTCGAAGAGGTGAAGATCTGCACCGGCTACCGCCTGGGCGACAAGGTGCTCACGCACGTCCCCGACACGCCCGTCTACGAACTGGTCGAGCCGATCTACGAGACCTGGCCTGGCTGGATGGCGTCCACGCGCGAAGCGCGTCAGTGGGATGACCTGCCCAAGCACGCTCGCCTGTTCCTCCGTCGCCTGTCGGAGCTCGTCGGCGTGAAGATCCAGTTTGTCTCCGTCGGCGCCGAGCGCGAGGAGCTCATCGTCATGTGACGTTGGGGGGGGGGCCCATTGCCGGCGGCCCTCCGGCTGGCCGGTGTGACTCTTCCTCCCCCGTCTCTCTGCCCACCCTCTGGCACAACCCCTCCGACGTCCGCCCCATGCCGCCCGTTCCCCGGTCCTGCATGCGGCGGACGCAGCCTTTCCGGTACCCATGTCTGACGCCAACGTCTTCACGCACGAACAGTACCTGTCGCCCTACACCTGGCGCTACGGCTCCGACGCCATGCGCACGGTCTGGGGTGAGGCCGGAAAGCGCCGGATTTGGCGGCGCATCTGGGTCGCGCTCGCCACCGTGCAGTCCGAGATCGGGCTGGTGAAGCAAGAGCAGCTCGAAGACCTGCGCGCCCACCAGGACGACGTCGACATCGACCGCGCCCACGAGCTGGAAGCCGAGCTCCAGCACGACCTGATGGCCGAGGTCCACACCTACGGCGAGCAGTGCCCGATCGGCGCGGGCATCATCCACCTCGGCGCCACGAGCATGGACATCGAGGACAACGCGGACGCGCTGCGCCTGCGCTCCGGCCTTGACTTGGTCCTGCTCCGCCTGCACGAGGTGCTCCGCGCGCTGTGCGACCAGATCGACACCTGGGCCGACCACGCCACCATGGCGTTCACGCACCTGCAGCCCGCCGAGCCGACCACCATCGGCTACCGCCTGGCGCAGTACGCGCAGGACCTCGCGACCGACCTGGAGGACCTGACCCGTCTCCGTGACGAGGTCCGCGGCAAGGGCTTCAAGGGCGCCGTCGGCACCTCGGCGTCCTACGTGCAGCTGCTCGCCGGCCGCAACCTGACGCCGGACGACTTCGAGCACCGCATCCTGTCCCTGCTGGACCTGCGCCCGTTCGACGTGGCCACGCAGACCGCGCCCCGCAAGCAGGAGTACCGGGTCCTGTCGGGCTTGGCCTCGCTCGGCCAGTCGCTCTACAAGTTCGCGGCCGACTTTCGCCTGCTCCAGAGCCCGCCCATCGGCGAGTGGAACGAGCCCTTCGGCAAGAAGCAGATCGGGTCGAGCGCCATGCCGTTCAAGCGCAACCCAATCAACGCCGAGAACATGGACAGCCTGGCGCGCCTGCTGGCCGCGCTGCCGCGCGTCGCGTGGGACAACGCCGCCCACAGCTACCTGGAGCGCACGCTCGATGACTCGGCGAACCGCCGCAGCGTCCTGCCTGAGGCCTTCCTAATCACCGACGAGCTGCTCCGCCGCGCGGACAAGCTCATCAAGGGCATGCGCGTCGACACCCACGCCAGCGCCCGCTTGCTCGGCACCTACGGCCCGTTCGCCGCCACCGAGCGCGTGCTGATGGAGGTCGCCCAGCGCGGTGCGGACCGTCAGGAGTTCCACGAGGTCATCCGCGAGCACAGCATGACCGCGTGGGCCGCCCTGCGTACGGGCGCACCCAACCCGCTGATCGACGAGCTGTCGAACGATCCGCGCGTGAACGTGTTCGCCACCCCGCACGAGGTGCGCGGCTGGCTGGACGCTTCGGACTACGTGGGCGACGCCCCCATCCGCTCCCGTCGACTCGCGGCCCGCATCCGTGTGCAGCTCGCGGCGCAGCCCCAGGCTGCCAAGGAGACCCGGTGATCGATCCCCAGATCGTGCGCGACGCCATCCCGTACGCGCTCAACGACACGCACTTCGAAGGCCTGGGTAAGCGCCTGAGCGGCAAGGTGCGCGACATCTACCTGCAGCCCGGCCACCGCCTTCTGATTGCGACCGATCGCCTCTCCGCGTTCGACCGCATCATCGCGGCGATCCCGTTCAAGGGCCAGGTGCTCAACCAGCTGTCCGGCTGGTGGTTCGAGCAGACGTCGGACGTGGTGGCCAACCACGTGCTCGACATTCCGGACCCCAACGTCACGGTCGGTCGTGAGTGTCAGGCGCTCGCCGTCGAGGTGGTCGTCCGTGGCTACATCACGGGCGTCACCGACACCGCGCTCTGGACCCTGTACAACGACGGCGTGAACAAGCCCTACGGCTTGGACCTGCCGCCCGGCCTCATGAAGAACGACAAGCTCCCCGAGCCCGTCATCACGCCCACCACCAAGGGCGGCGAGGGCGAGCACGACGAGCGTCTGTCGTCCGACGAGGTGGTCTCCAAGGGGCTCATGTCCGCGTCGCGCTGGCAGGAGGTCCGTGAGGCGGCGCTCGAGATCTTCCGCCGCGGTCAGGAGCGCGCGCAGGCCGCGGGCCTCATCCTGGTCGACACCAAGTACGAATTCGGCACGCTCGACGGCAAGCTCGTCCTCATCGACGAGATCCACACGCCCGACAGCAGCCGCTACTGGATCGCCGACTCCTACGCCGCAGACCATGCGGCCGGTCGTGAGCCTGAGGGCCTCGACAAGGAGTACATCCGCCGCTGGCTCAAGGCCCAGGGCTACACGGGTGAAGGCCCGGTCCCCGCGCCCCCTGCGGACGTCGTGACCGAGCTCGCCACCCGCTACATCGGCGCGTACGAGCGGCTCACCGGCCGCACGTTCGTCCCCGGCACCCAACCCGCAGGCGCGCGCATCGACGCTGCGCTCGCCCGCTACCGCAGCTAAGGAGAGGACGTGCACGACCTCGACGAAGAGACGCTCGACAGGCCCCATGAAGAGTGCGGCGTGGTCGGACTGTGGGCCAAGAAGGGCTCCGGTGTCGAAGTCGCACGCAACCTGTTCTTCGCGCTGTACGCGTTGCAGCACCGCGGCCAGGAGGCGGCGGGCATCTGCACGTCCGACGGCACGCTGGTCAACATCCACAAGGGCTTGGGTCTGGTCAGCCAGGTGTTCAACGAGGACAACCTGCGCCCGCTCCAAGGCCACTTTGGCATTGGCCACAACCGGTACAGCACCACCGGCGGCAACCACATCGCCAACGTGCAGCCGTTCTACATCCAGACGCTGCATGGCCCGGTTGCGGTGGCCCACAACGGCAACCTGACGAACGCCACCGTGATGCGCGACGCCATGATGTCGCGCGGCGTCGGCTTCATCTCGACGTCCGACACTGAGGTCATCACCCAGTTCCTGGCGCGTCCGTCGATGAACGTCCGCGCCGACCGCCCCAACTGGGAGGCCCGCCTGGCTCACCTGGGCGAGGAGGCCGAGGGCGCCTACAGCCTGGCCATCCTCACGCGCGAGGCGATCTTCGCGATGCGTGACCCGCTCGGCCTGCGCCCAATGTGCCTGGGCGCGCTCAAGGGTGAGGACGGCAAGCACACCGCGTGGATCGTGGCGAGCGAGTCGGCCGCGCTGCTGACCATCGGCGCCAGCTTCATCCGCGATCTCAAGCCCGGCGAGATCATACGCATCGACGACGACGGCCCCCGCACGGTCCGTGAGCCGCACGAGCGCGCGCCCAAGCCGGCGCTGTGCATCTTCGAGTACGTGTACTTCGCGCGGCCCGACAGCCACATCGAGGGCCAGTCGGTCCACGTGGTCCGCCAGCGGCTCGGGCGCCGCCTGGCGCAAGAGGCGCCGGTCGAAGCCGACATCGTCATCGGCGTGCCAGACTCCAGCCTGGTCGCGGCGCAGGCCTACGCCCACGTCGCCGGCCTGCCTTACGTCGATGGCCTGATCAAGAACCGCTACATCGGCCGCACGTTCATCCAGCCGTCGCAGCAGATGCGCAAGAACCAGGTCCGCCTGAAGTTCACCGCGCTCCGCGACAACCTGGAGGGCAAACGCGTCATCCTCGTCGACGACAGCATCGTCCGCGGCACCACCATGGGGCCGCTCGTCAGCCTGGTGCGCGACGGTGGCCGCGCCAAGGAGGTCCACGTCCGCGTGGCCTCGCCGCCCATCCAGCACCCGTGCTTCATGGGCGTCGACCTGGCCAGCCACGACCAGCTCATCGCGCACCGCATGACGGTCGAGCAGATCCGCGCCCACATCGGCGCCGACAGCCTCGCGTACATCACGCGCGATGGCCTGCACGCCGCGGTGGGCGAGGGCGCCAGGCCGGGCATGGGCCACTGCGACGCCTGCTTCTCCGGGCGCTACCCGGTGGACGTGAGCGCGTTCGGCTTGGACGACGGCAAGCTCCAGTTCGAGTCGCGCAAGCGTGGGGAGGACTGACGTGACGGCGCTGAAGGTCCTGGTCGTTGGCGGCGGCGGGCGCGAGCACGCGCTCTGCTGGAAGTTCGCGCAGTCCGTGCACGTCCACACCGTCTTCGCGGCCCCCGGCAACGGCGGCACCGCGGCGATCGCCACCAACGTCCCCATCTCCGACGGCGACGTGCCCGCGCTGGTGCGCTTCGCTCAGCGCGAAGGCATCGATCTGGTGTTCGTCGGTCCTGAGGTCCCGCTGGTCGCGGGTCTGGTCGACGCGCTGCAAGCCGTCGGCATCCGCGCCTTTGGCCCCTCCGCCACCTGCGCGCGACTTGAGGGCAGCAAGGCGTTCAGCAAGGCGTTCATGGATCGCACCGGCGTACCGACCGCCCGCTGGCGCGCGTTCACGAATGAGGCGTCCGCGCTCGCGTGGCTGGCCGAGATCGACTTCCCCGTCGTGGTGAAGGCGAGCGGCCTGGCGGCGGGCAAGGGCGTGGTCATGCCGGCGAACAAGGACGAGGCGGCCGCGGCCGTCCGCGAGATGTTCGACGGCGCGTTTGGCGACGCCGGCCACGAGGTGGTGCTGGAGGAGCTGCTGATCGGAGAGGAGGCGAGCCTGCTCGCGTTCTGCGACGGCGCTGACTACGTCGTCATGCCCCCCGCGCAGGACCACAAGCGCGTCGGCGAGGGCGACACCGGCCCGAACACCGGCGGTATGGGCGCCTACGCCCCGGCCCCCATCGCGTCCGAGCAGCGCCACGCGCTGGCCGAGCTCGCCATCCGCCCCATCCTCGAAGGATTCCTGTCGGACGGCACGCCCTACACCGGCATCCTGTACGCCGGCCTCATGCTCACCGCCGGCGGCCTGCGCGTGCTCGAGTACAACTGCCGCTTCGGTGATCCCGAGACGCAGGTGATCCTGCCGCTGCTCGCCACCGACCTGGTCGACGTGATCGACGCCTGCCTGGACCACCGGCTGGGCCAGCTCAAGGTCGACTGGCACCCCGGCTCCGCCGCCACCGTGGTCTGCGCCTCTGAGGGCTACCCGGGTAGCTACCCCAAGGGCCGCGCCATCACGGGCCTCGACGCCGCCAACGCGGTGCACGACGTCACCGTGTTCCATGCGGGTACCAAGGTCGACGGCGGCCACGTCGTCACCAGCGGTGGGCGCGTGCTCACCGTCACCGGCGTCGGCAGCTCGCTGCGCGACGCGCTGGCGCACGCTTATGCGGGCGTCGACAAGATCCACTTCCAAGGTTTGCACGCGCGTCGGGACATCGGTCACCGCGCCTTGAAGGAGTCCTGACGATGAGCGGCATGACGTACAAGGATTCGGGCGTGGACATCGACGCGGGCAACCGCGCCGTCCGTCTCATGAAGTCGGCGGTCGAGCGCACCCACGGGCCGCGCGTGCTGGCGGGCCTCGGCTCGTTCGGCGGCCTGTTCGACGGCTCCTTCAAGGAGATGACCTCCCCGGTGCTGGTGGCCAGCACGGACGGCGTCGGCACCAAGATCAAGGTCGCGTCCGCGGTCGGCAAGTACGACTCGATCGGCCACGACATCGTGAACCACTGCACCAACGACATCCTGGTGCAGGGCGCCGAGCCGCTCTTCTTCCTCGACTACGTCGCGGCGAACAAGATCGACCCGGAGATGATCGCCGCGGTGGTCACCGGTGCGGCTGAGGCCTGCGGCAAGCACGGCTGCGCGCTGCTCGGCGGCGAGACGGCCGAGATGCCCGGCGTCTACGCCCCCGGCGAGTTCGACCTGGTCGGCACCATCGTCGGCGTGGTCGACCGCCCCAAGCTGATCGACGGCTCCACCATCGAGACCGGCGACCTGGTGCTCGCGGTGCCGTCTGATGGCCTGCACACCAACGGCTTCAGCTTGGCGCGTCGCGTCCTGGCCGGCCGTGACTGGACCGCTCCGGTGGAGGCGCTTGGCGGCAAGTCGCTCGCCGACGCGCTGCTCGTCCCGCACCGTGCCTACCTGCAGGAGGTCCGCGCGGTCTGGAAGGCCGGCGTCACCATCCGTGGCTTGGCCCACATCACGGGCGGCGGCATGATCGAGAACCCCCCGCGCGTGCTGCCCAAGCACCTCGCGTTCGACTTCGTCGACGGCTCCTGGCCGCTGCCGCCCCTGTTCAAGCTGATCATGGAGACCGGCAACGTCGCGTGGATGGAGATGCTGCGCGTCTTCAACTGCGGCGTCGGCATGATCTTCGTGGTGCGCGCGGCCGACGTGGCCGCCACCGAGGCCGCCTTCGCGTCCGTCGGCACGCCCAGCTGGCGCATCGGCACGGTGGTCGAGCGCGGCGACGGCGAGCCCGTTCGCTTCATCTAGTCGCAGGCCCGGCGCGCTCCGAACAGGGGCGCGCCGCCTCGCTGCACCGGGCGCGACGGCCACGGCCTGACGCGCTACGCGGCGGCTCCTCCCCAGGTGTGACGTGCTCCGACTCGTGGTGCTGGTGTCCGGCCATGGCAGCAATCTCCAGGCGATCCTCGACGCGATCGCCGACGGAACGCTGAACGCCGAGGTCCTGGCGGTCGTCTCCAACCGCGGCGACGCCTACGCGCTCGAGCGCGCCGAGCTGGCCGACATCACCACCGCGTTCGTGCCGCTCAAGCCCTACCGCGAGGCCGGCCGCCCGCGTGAGGACTACGACCGGGACCTCGCCGAGCTGGTCGCGTCCTTCGACCCCGACTGGGTGGTGTGCGCGGGCTGGATGCACATCCTGTCCGACCCGTTTCTGGTTCGCTTCCCGGACCACGTGATCAACCTGCACCCCGCGCTTCCCGGCGAGTTCCCCGGCAAGGACGCGATCGGCGCCGCCTGGGAGGCCGCGCACCGCGGGATGATCATGCGCACTGGCTGCATGGTGCACGTCGTCACGTCGGTGCTCGACGAGGGCGTTGTGTTCGCCACGGCCGAGGTGCCCGTGAGCGCGACGGACAGCCGCGACGACATCGAGGAGCGGATGCACGCGGCCGAGCATGTGCTGCTTGTTGACGTGCTGCGCGGGCTCGCGGATCGGGGGGAGGAGAGCTAGCCACGTAGCCGTGGCGAAGTACGGTCCGCGTGACCGTCATCGGCGGCGCGGACGCGTTCGGCGCGCCCGATGCTTGCGGGCGCGGCCGCGGAGCGTGGCGGGAGTCATGGACTTGGAACTACGGCGCGGCGCGCGTCACCGCGTCGAGTCTCGCCAGCGCCTGGTCGGCCGTCGCCCGCAGCACCACGCCGTCGACCTGTGCGCGCGACAGCGCCCAGATCCCCATCAGCACCGTCGGAAAGAACCGCGCTAGCGCATCGACCGGCGCGTCGTCGACCAGCCGCCCGGCGGCGCGTGCGTTGCCGAGCGCGTGGCCGAAGGCGCAGGTCAGCCGATCCACGAAGCGCTTCGTGGAGGCGCGGCTGAGCTCGACGGTCGGCGCTCGCTCGACGCTCGTGTTGCACAGGAGGCAGCCGAGCTCCGACCCCTCGAGACGGTCGACGTCACCAAAGAAGTTCAGGACCGCGCGCACCTCCTCCAGGGACGCGCCTTGTGCCTCCAGCGCGCCGAAGTGCGTTGGCACGACGAGCGCCTCGTACCGAGCGATCGCGGCCTGATACAGCCCCTCCTTGCTCCCGAACTCTGCGTAGAGGCTGTATGGGTTGACCCCCATCGCGTCGGTCAGATCGCGCGTGGTGGTCGCGTGGTATCCGCGGGCCCAGAACAGACGCATCGCGTGGTCGGCGATCTCGGGTCGCTCGTAGGTCTTTCGTCTGCCCACCGGACCTCCTCGTGGTCTGGACCGCATATCCAATCGAACGCTTCGCTATTGTTTCCAAGCGATCGTTTGGTTACGGATCCGACGCGTCTACGTCCTCCCGACCTGTGCGCACTTTCCATACTGCCGGGCGGATCGGGGGCTTTCACGTCGCAGGTCGCGCCCCGGTGAACTCGCTCGGAGCGCCTATGCCTTTCGACAAGATCTCTCCCCAGCAGCTCTTCGTGATGCGCATCCTCACCGGTGTCATGTTTATGGCGATGGGTGTTGGCCTCGCGGTGCTGTCCGGGCCCTGCGTGCTGGACGCGACCGCCTGCGCCACACGCCTCCCCAACCCTGCCAGCTGGCTCTTCCCGTTCGCCGCGCTCAACTTCGGCGTGCTGCTCGCCAACGCGGGGATGATGCTGCTTGAGCTGGTCACCAAGCCGCCGTTCAAGCTGGCCATCAACGTTCCCTTTGTGGCCGGCAACTTTCAGACGTCGCTGTGCGTGGGCTTGGTCGCGGTTGGGCTCGCGGGCAAGCACGCGTCCCTGTCGGGCGTTGCGTCGAGCGCCGTGCTGACGATGCAGGTCCTGTGCTTCGCCGGTTTCGCGATGAACCTGATGTTCGTCGTCATGACCAAGATGCACTGGAACTTCACCGAAAACACCGGCAAGCCGCTGCCCTGATTCGTCCATGATGGGGCGGGGCGTGGAGGAGTGCCTTCAAGCGGCCGCCCGCTCGCACCTCAGCCACCTTCGCCGACCGTCGGCACTTGGCCGTCGTCGTCGCCGACCATCCCGCCCGCCGTCTCCGTCCACGTCGACGAGGAACGGTTTGGTCCGCGCGTGCTGCACGTGCGGCGCCCGTGCCCGCAGGCCTCGCGGCAGCGCATCCACCCCGAACGCGACCCGCACCCCATGAACGTGGTGGTCCGAGGTGAGCGGCAGCCGGACGGTTTCACCGTCAACACACCCTCGCCGGGGTGTATCCGACCGCGGGACGCATTAAGCGCCCGGCCCCTCGACTCATGGAGCCACCATGGCCAACCGCGCGCTCATCTCCGTCTGGGACAAGACCGGCCTCATCGACTTCGCCCGCGGCCTCGCGGCGCTCGGCCTGGAGCTGGTGGCGTCGGGCGGCAGCGCCAAGGCGCTCGCGGACGCGGGCCTGGCCGTCACGCAGGTCGACGACATCACCGGCCACCCGGAGATCCTCGGCGGCCGCGTGAAGACCCTGCACCCCGTCGTCCACGGCGGCATCCTCGCGCGTCCCACCCCCGAGCACCTGGGCGAGCTCGCCAGCCACGGCATCGTCCCGATCGACGTCGTCGTGTGCAACCTCTACCCGTTCCAGGCCACCATCTCGAAGCCCGGCATCACCGAGCTCGAGGCCATCGAGCAGATCGACATCGGCGGCGTCACGCTGCTGCGCGCCGCGGCCAAGAACCACGAGCGCGTGGCGATCGTGTGTGACCCGGCAGACTACAGCGCGGTGCTTGAGGGCCTGAAGGGCGGCGCGGACGACGCGTTCCGCAAGCGCCTAGCGCTCAAGGCCTTCCAGCACACGGCCACCTACGACACGGCCATCTCCTCCTGGCTTCAGACCCGGATCGAGGGCGAGCAGGACCTGCCGAACGTGCTCGCGCTGCGCGTCACCAAGGTGTCCTCGCTCCGCTACGGCGAGAACAGCCACCAGCAGGGCGCGGTTTACGCGTTCGAGGGCCAGAAGCCTGGGTTTGAGCTGCTCGGCGGCGACAAGGAGCTGTCGTACAACAACGTCGCCGACCTGGAGGCCGCGTGGGCCATGCCCCAGGAGTTCGACCGCCCCGCCGTGGCGATCATCAAGCACATGAACCCGAGCGGCCTTGCCGTCGCCGACGACCTGATCACCGCGTTCGACCGTGCGCTCGCCTGTGACCCGATCAGCGCGTTCGGCGGCATCATCGCCACCAACCGCCCGGTCGACCTCGCGTTCGTCGAGCGCCTGGGCAAGCTGTTCGTCGAGGTCATCGCCGCACCCGACGTGTCGCCCGACGCGCTCGCGTTCCTGGCCGAGAAGAAGAAGAACTGCCGCGTCGTGCGCTGCACCGGCGAGGGCAAGCCCACGCTGGTCGTGTCGGCCATCCACGGAGGCCTCCTCGTCCAGACCCCGGACGACCTGAAGGCGACGCCGTCCACCTGGCGCGTGGTCACCCAGCGCGCGCCCACGCCCGCCGAACTGGCCGACCTCGCGTTCGCCGAGATCGCCTGCAAGCACGTGAAGAGCAACGCCATCGTCTTCGCCAAGGGTGAGGCGACCGTGGGCGTCGGCTCCGGCCAGATGAACCGCGCCGACTCCGTCCGCATCGGCGCCTTCCGCGCGGGCGTCGAGCGCTCCTCGGGCTCCGTGCTCGCGTCGGATGCCTTCTTCCCCTTCGCGGACGGCCTGGAGGAGGCCGCCAAGGCCGGCATCACGGCCGTGTGCCAGCCCGGCGGCAGCGTGCGCGACGACGAGGTAATCGCCGCGGCGGACCGCCTGGGCCTCGCCATGGTGTTCACCGGCGTGCGTCACTTCCGCCACTAAGGCAAGGCCGCGGACGACTCACGCCAGGTCGGCTCACCGATCTGGCGCGTCCTCCGTCGACACAATGGGCGAGCGACATGGTCCGCGCGCCGACGTGAGCGAGGCCGATGCTCGCTCCGTCGCGCGCGAAGGGACGCCCGAGCGCTACTGCTGGACGCAGTACAGCGAGACGTTCGAGCGGTCGCAGTACTGGTCGTACGAGGAGATCGCGCCGTCATCGACGGAGCCGGCGACGCCGTTCACGCCCAACGCGGTGATGTCCATCCACGACGCGCAGGTGCTGCCCGTGGTCCAGTCGGTGTTCAGCCCGGTCCAGGTCTCCGCGTTGCGGGCCGCCGGCGACGCGTCGAGCGGGAACAGGAACAGGCCGTTTGCGTCGGTCGAGCCGATGACCGTGGAGTCGATGCGGTAGTAGAGCGTCTGCGCGGCCAGAGGCCAGTCGACGTGCTCGCTCGGGCCGTTCGAGCAGTCGGACGTGGTGCAGGCCACGCGGCTGCTGCCATCGACGATCAGGGCCTTGAAGGTGCCAGGGGTGGGGGCCGCCGCCTGGCAGGCCGCGTCGGCGCCGGAGACGCCGCCGAGGTCGCCGCTGGGCTGGGCGTTCGTGGTGAAGATGACCTTGCCCGGAGGGAGCTGCTCGGCGCAGTACATCAGCACGTTCGTGCGGTTGCAGAACTGCAGGTACCGGTCGAAGAATCGGCTGTCGGTCTCGTTGCCGAGGCCGACGTTGCCCAGCGCGTTGGGGTCGGTCCAGCCCGAGCAGTCCGACGTGCCAGTCCAGCCTGAGCTCAGGCCCGACCACACCTCGGGGTTCGTGTCCCAGATGGGTGTGCTGAGCGGGAAGGGAAGCAGCGCCTTGGCGTCCGTGGTGCCGACGTAGGCGCCGTCGACCCCGCGCATGTACGCGGTGTTCTCGATGAGCGGCCAGTCCACATGCTCGGACAGCCCGCCGGAGGAACACTCGTACGACGTGCACCCCACGCGGTTCACCGAGTCCGAGATCAGCGCCTTGTACACGCCGTCGTTGGGGCGCGCGGAGGAGCTGTTGCAGAGGGCGTCCGCCGCGGCGATGCCGCCGAAGTCACCCGAGGTGCCGGCGTCCGTGAGGAAGATCGTGAGGCCTTCGACCGGGAGCGGGGGGGGTGGGTCGGTGTCCGTGCCCGTATCGGTGTCCTGGGGCGTGCCGGTCTCGATGGAGGTGTCCGAGCTGTCCCACCAGGGGCCGACTGAGGTGTCCGTCGCCGTGTCCTGCACGTCCGTGTCCGCCACGTCGGTGTCGACCGGGTCGGTATCCGCCGCGACGTCGGTGTCGGCCGCGACGTCGGTGTCGGCCGCGACGTCGGTGTCGACGGCGACCGAGGTGTCGAGCGCGTCGGTGTCGACGGTGTCATCGACGTTCGAGTCGACTCCGGTCTCATCAGGGTTGAGCTTGCCGGAGACGCAACCCGCCGCGAGGATGGCGGGCAGCACTATGGCGAGTGTGAGCGGACGTGAGCAGCGAAAGGTCATGGAGGCCCCAACGGTGGCGCCCGACGCCGCGATTCGCAGCTCGGTCAAAAATACGCCACCCGTCGCGATCTACCCCGCGCGATCGGACGGGGCACACGGAGGACCCTGGAATTTACGCGCTGATCGGCCGCCCCTACCGCTCTACGGACGGCTGGCGGGTGAGGAAATCCACCAGGTCCATCTTGGTGAGGATGCCCTGCAGCGTGCCCGAGTCGTCGACGACGACCGCGGCGAGCGCCTCGGCGAAGAACTTTGTGAGCACGCTCGCGTCGTCGTCTGGGCTCACGGTGCGGACCTTGCGGAACATGACCTCGGCCACGGCGCTATCGAGCGAAGCACGACCTTCAACCAGCTTTCCGAGCACGTCAGACTCGGTGAGGATGCCGATGAGCTTGCCGTCTTCTGTGACGGGCAGCTGGCTCACGCCTGCGGCCTTCATCCGCTTCACGGCGTCGCCCACGCGGTCGCCCGGGGCGGCGGTGAACGTGTCGCGACGGGGCATGGCCCGCAGCAGGTCGGCCACGCTGGCGGTCTCCCAGCCGCGGTCGGTGAAGCCATTGGAGCGCATCCAGGCATCGTCGATGAACTTGGTCATGTAGTTGCGCACACCGTCCGGCAAGATGGTGACGATGCGCTTGCCCGGGCCGACCTTGCGCGCGACCTGGAGCGTAGCCCAGGCGGCGGCGCCGGAGCTGCCGCCGACGAGCAGGCCCTCCTTGCGGATCAGGCGTCGGGCCATGAGGAAGGACTCACGGTCCTCGGACTTGATCCATTCGTCGACCAGACCCAGCTCCAGCACGTCCGGGATGAAGTCGTAGCCGATGCCTTCGACCTTGTAGGTGCCGATGGGGCCAGGGCCCGCGAGGATCGAGCCGACCGGATCGACGCCGATCACCTTCACGTTCGGTAGGTGGCGCCTGAGGTGACGCGCCACGCCCGTGAGCGTGCCGCCCGTGCCCGCGGTCATCACGATGTAGTCGAGCCTGCCCTCGGTCTGCGCGAGGATCTCGGCGCCCGTGCCCTCGTCGTGCGCGGCGGGGTTGTCGGGGTTGGCGTACTGGTCCAGGATGTGGGCGTTCGGCAGGATGTCGCGTAGCTGCTTGGCCACGCCGATGTGGCTCTCGGGCGCGTCGAACGCGGCCTCGGTGGGCGTGCGCACGATCTCGGCGCCCAGCGCCTCAAGCACCACCTGCTTCTCGCGGCTCATCTTCTCCGGCATGGTGATGATCATGCGGTAGCCCTTGATCGCCGCCGCCAGCGCCATGCCGATGCCCGTGTTGCCGCTGGTCGGTTCGATCAGCGTGTCGCCGGGCTTGATGCGGCCCGACGCCTCAGCGCGCTCCACCATGCGTCGGCCGATGCGATCCTTGATCGACCCGCCCGGGTTGAGGAACTCGCACTTGGCGAGCAGCTCACAGCCCGTGTCGCGGCCGATGTGGTGCAGGCGGACCATGGGCGTGTTGCCGACGGCTTCGAGGACGCTGTCGTAGATCGGGCGCATGTCTGGCTCCAGACCGAACGACTAATGGGCGGCACGGTGCAGCCGCCACCTTCGCCGTGTCAACGGCGCGGTTCTTGCCTCGTCGCGCCCGGTGCGGGCGAAGGGGCCGCGATCCGCGCCGCGCACGCTAAGGCGTGAACCTGACCATCGCGGGCGTCTGGACTTGGCAGTCGGCGCCGTCGTCGAACGTGCCCCAGGCCAGGACCTCTTCACCATCACCGTGAGGCGTGCTCACGTCCAGGTCGTTGCCATACGAGAAGGTCGGCACGCCGGCTCCGCTGGTGGTCTGGACCTTGAACGCGTGAGCCGCCCCGACCGGCGCGCCACACACGGACTCGCCGTTCGAAACGTGATCGAGGTGCGTGAGTGACATGAGGGGGAACCCGGCGCCCATCGACCAGCTCATGTCGTCGCCCTGCATCACGACGCCCTTGCCTTGGCCGGAGAAGCGCCGGAGCGCTTCAAACGTCGTCAGGTCGTCCATCGGCCAGCCCGGGTTGGACATCCACACCACGTCAAAACCGGCAAAGTCCTCGACCGCCATGCCGTCGTGAGGCTCGTCCACCAACACCACGTTGGCGCCCTGGGCCGCGAGGAGGTCGCGGACGTAGGCGGGGTCGTCCGGGGAGTCGTCGTGGATGTTGTCGTCGCGGACCACGAGCACGCGCGGGCGCGCGGAGCGGCTCACGTTCTGTACGGCGTCGGCCACCAGCGACGCGGCGTTGGACGCGCTGATGCCGCGGTCGCCGAGCGTGAGGAGCAGGGTCACGGTTGAACCACGGGCGGGCTCGATGGGGCAGGCGACGTTGACGTCGAGCTGCTTGTGCTCGTGGATGGCCGCGTCGCCCTGACCGTAGGTGTAGTCGACGTCCACGATCGCGGGGCCGCATGCCACCTGCGGGACCTCGACGCAGGCGTGGGTGGTGGTCTCCAGCCAACGGCGGACCATGGCAAAGGCGTCGGGGATCCCGGCCTCGTCGGGCACCGACACGAAGCGGCCGCCCGAGGTCTCGGAGATGTCGATCAGGTCGTCGTAGTGCACGCGCGGGCCCAGCCCGATCACGTGCATGGGCGTCGAGATGCCGTTCACACGAAGGTTCTTGACGTCGTCGGGGGTGGTGTCGAACCCATCGTCGTCCTGGCTGGGCATGCGCTCCTGGGCGGAGTTGTTGTCCTCGCCGTTGGTGAACGCGACCTCGCCGAAGCGATCGTGGTCTTCGCAGAACTGCGCGAGCGAGTCGTACTTGGGGGCCTCGGAGCGACCGAGTACGCGGCCGATCGTCTCGTTCGCGACCCGCATGCCGTCGTAGAGCGCGGTCCAGCCGCCGTGCGCCTTGAGCGAGGCGACCGCTTCGGTGAGCGCCTGGCGGCTGTCGGTCAGCTCAGAGAGCACCCACGCGTCGGTGCTCACGCGCACCACGGAGGCGCGCCCGCCCATCTGCAGCACGCCGTCGATCAGATCGTTGGCGCCCGCCTCCATGGCGGGGAGGACGGCGTCCTGGCTGCCGCTGTTGTCCAGCACGACCGACAGGTCCGGCGGGACCTGATCGCCGCAGAACGACATGGTGTCCTGCTGGCGCACGGGTACCCAGGTGGCGCCGTGGTCGTAGGAGACCTTCACCGCGAGCGACACGTTGCCGTCATTGCATGGCAGCGGCTCGCCGTTTGCGTCGAGCACGAGCATGTCGAAGCCGACGTAGGTCGACCCATCGCCCGCGCTGGCGGTGGGCTCGGACGTGGTGGCGCCCGCGGCCGTCTCGATCGACGGCGCGTGGTGCTGGGGCGCATTGCAGGCCGCGAGGGCGAGCAGGAGCGGGGCGGTGCGGCGCATGGTCATCCCGGGCGGGGAGTGAGGTCCCCAAGTCCGTGGATCGGCCGGGAATTGCGTGGCTGAACCTGAATCTTATGCGGTTGTGCTGGCGGGAGGGAACGGCCTTGTCATCCCGCGGCGACCGGGGCTGACTGTCGCCCAGCAGCGCATTAGGGGCCCTACGTATGGGCGTGGGTGGGCTTTCGATGAAGATTATTCGATCACGGATCGCCGCCCTCGCACCCCCGCGTGGGCCGACGGTCGCGTACGGAGTTGGATTGGGCCGTACGGACGACACCCTGGACGCCGCGGGCGCGACGACGGCTGCGCTCCGCGATCGCGTGGCGACGCTCGAAGACGAGGTCGAACGTGTGAAGCGGGAGCGGGATTTTCTGCTCGCCTCGCTCGAACAGGTCCCCGTCGGGATGGAGCTGTACGACAAGGACGGCGTCGCGCGCTGGATGAACCGCGCGATGGCGGAGTTCGCCGGTCTGAAGGATCCAGACGAGGCGATTGGCAAGTTCAACATCCTGACCGACCCGTTCGCGACGCAGACCGGCGTGGACCACTGGTACCGGCGCGCCTACGGCGGCGAGCTGACGCGGACCGAGGAGATCCGCCTGTCGATGGCGGTGGCCTCAGACTGGGAGACAACTGGCAAGGAGGTGGCGTTTCGAATGGCGCTGTGCCCCCGGCGCGCCACGGACGGCACGGTGGATGGCGTGATGGCCATCATGCATGAGGTGACGCAGCACGACGTCATTCGGCGGGTGTCCGAGCGGCTCTTGGGATGCTTGGACCGTCGAACGGGCGGCCAGGCTGTGGTCACCACGCTCGTGGGTTCCATGGACATTCGCGCGGCGCGGCTGTGGTGCCTCTCGCCGGACATGCGCACGCTCACGTTGCGTGCCGAAGCCACCGACCTGGGCGGCAGGATCGCGCTCGTCGAGGAACTCGCCGCGTGCGGCGAGTTCACGGATCAGACCATCATCCCGGCAGCGGTGTTGGCCTCCTTTGAGAGGGCGGCGGTCGTCGTTCGCCGCCGAGAGGACGAGGGCGAGCTCGGGTGGGCGCTGGCGGGCGAGGCTTCACCCACGGTCCAGGTGCGGATCGCGCAAGCAATTCGTGGGGCGAGCGGCGTTCTCGGCGTGATCGAGGTGGGTGTCTCGATCAGCTACGGCGCGTCGCAGGGGTTGCCGACGCTGCTCGCCCGCATCGGCGAACAGTACGCGGAATTCGCGATGCGGACGGTGACGCAGGCGCGCCTTCGCGCCGCGTTCGACAGCTCCCCCGATGCCAAGTTCGTGCTCTCGCTCGATGGCGCTGTGCTGCAGGCGAACGCGCGAGCGTTGGAGCTCTTCGGCCGGAGCCCGACGACGTGGGCGCAGGTGTTCAGGGACCCGAGCGAGGCAGGCGACATCCTCACCCGAGCCAAGCTGACGGACGCTCGCGACGCATCACCCCGCCTCTGGGCGGAGGCGCAGTTGCTGCAGGCGGATGGGGCTGTGTTTCCGGCCGAGGTCGGGCTGGTCTGGATGCCGGAGGGGCATTGCTTCAATGTCTCCTTGCGTGACGTACGGGAGCGTCGTCGCCTCGACGCCGAGCTGGCGTTCGCGCGCGCGGAGAAGACCCGTCTTGAAGCGCTCCATCAGACCATCGAGCGCCTCGTCCTCGAGCTGCCCATCGCGACGTTCGTGTTGAGCCCGTCCGGTGCCGTGCTTCTTGAGAACATCGCGGCGGGTGAGCTCCGTGTCCGGTTGGGGATCGCCCCGGACTCGACCGCGCTCCGCGACATGCTGCCATGCACGTCCACCTGTGCGGTGCGTTCGTCGGACGGCTCGTGCGACGTGACGCTGCGCACGGTGGACGGTGGGGCGCTGATGGTCGAGCTGCGCTCCACCGAGATCGAGCTCCAGGAGGGGGTGTGCTCGGTGGTGTCCATGGTCGACCTGACGGAGCGTCGCATGGCCGCTGAGGCCGACGCGGTCTCGCGCGTCTTGGACGCCAAGTCAGCGGCGCTCGTCGAGATGGAGGCGCTGGCCGAGACCATCGCGATCCAACGCGACGCGCTCGCGGTCTCCAACGAGCGCTACCAGCGTGAACTGGACGCGAAGAAGATGTTCGTCGCGAACATGAGCCACGAGATCCGCACCCCGCTGACCGGTGTGGTGGGCATCGTGGGGCTGCTGATGCGGGAGGAGCTGCCGCCGATCGAGCGCCAGTACGTGGAGGTGCTCCACCGCTCCAGCCGGACGCTCATGGCGCTGGTCGACGACGCGCTCGACTTCTCCCGCATGGACATGGAGCGCATTCAGCTCAACCCGGAGCGGGTCGACCTCTGCGAGCTGACGTCGGATGTCGTCGAGAGCGCGTCGCCGCTCGCGCACGGCAAGGGCCTGGAGATCGCCGTGTGGATGGACGAGGCGGTGCCACGCCACGTCGAGTTGGATCCGCTTCGACTGCGGCAGGTGCTTGGAAACCTGATCGCCAACTCGTGGAAATTCACCGAGTTCGGCGAGGTCGTGCTGCGGGTGTTCATGGACCCCGAGGACCCGCGGTCGGTGGTCTTTGAGGTCTGCGACACCGGCATCGGCTTTTCGGAAGCGGACTCAGAGCGTCTCTTTGCTCCGTTCGCCCAGGCCAACACCTCCCTGCATCGCAAGCACGGCGGCGCGGGTCTTGGCTTGGCGATCTCTCGGACGCTGGTCGAGTTGATGGGGGGCAGGATCACCGCGCGTGCGGTCCCCAACTCGGGGTCCTGCTTCCGAGTGGTGCTCCCGGTTCAGCCCTCCTCGGCGTCCTCGACCGAGCTCACTGGCCTGGAGTCCCTTCGTGTCCTGGTGCTCGACTCGCACGTCGCCGCGCGAGAGGGGGTCGCGCACCTCCTGAAGCGCGGAGGCGCGGCCGTGTTCCAGACGTCTACGGTGGGCGAGGCGATCCGCGTGGCGAGCGGGCTCCACCTCGCTGAGGCGCCATGCACGGTGGCGTTGGTCGCCGTCCCGCTAGGCATGTCTTCGTCGGACATCTCACGCCTGGTCGCCACGCTGGAAGGCGTCCAGATCCCGCGCGTGATCTTGATGACCTCCGGAGCGCACCTGTCGTTCGGCGAAGCTCCCTCCCAGCTGCCGAGCCGGTGCGCCACCGTGAGCAAGCCTGTCCGCGCGCGCATTCTGCACGACATCCTGGTGTCGCCGCGGCCCCACGCACAGGCCGAACCGTCGCCGCAGACGACCCGTGTGGCCCCGGTGCGCGGGCGGGTCCTTGTCGTCGATGACGTCGCGGTCAACCGTTGGATCGTCTGCAAGATGCTCATGCAGATGGACGTGGAGGTCGATCAGGCGGCGTCGGGGACCTCCGCGATGTCGAAGCTGGCTGAGTCCCGCTACGACCTTGTCTTGCTCGATCTCCAGATGCCCGATGTCGATGGTTACGAGGTGCTGAAGCGTCTACGGTCGCACCCGTGGCCAGCGGGCGCGCCCCGTTGCATCGCGTTCTCCGCCCACGCCACGCAGGAAGGGCGCGAGGCGGCGCTCGCGGCGGGCTTTGACGACCACCTCGCGAAGCCGCTCACCTTCGAGATGCTGCAGGGCGTGCTGGCGCGGAACCTCAACCTGGCGTGAGGGCTGAGCCTCAGGGCCCAAAGCGCGCAAGGTACACGGCGCCAAGGTCGATCCCGCCGGGCGCATCTGAGAATGGCGCGCCCACGAGCAGCGTCGGGCCGCCTCTGGTGACGCCGCCGTAGAGCGTCGCCCCGAGCCCGCCGTCGATGACGGCCGTCTCGCCGCCGACCAGCGCCCATGGCGCGGTCGGGAACCCAGGGAGCTGACCGGCGCGCGCGGCCTCGTACCGCCACAGCCCGACTCCGCCCTCGAGTGTGGTCCCCCCGGCGTCCCCCTGGGGCATCCCCGCGGCGATCAGCGCGCGGCTTGGGTTGAGCGGGTCTGCGACGAGCGCGACGGCGTCGCCGAGGAGCCCGCCGGACACGATGCCAATGATGCCGAGGTTCTCGAGCAGTGCGTGGTCGGGCAGGAGGATGGAGAACTCCGTCTCGTCGAGGAGCGGGAGGGTCCGGTCGGTGGCGGGCCAGGTGGGCAGGTCGAGCAGGTACCAGCCGGGCACCATCCAGACCGCGCCGACCTCCGCGAACGCGCGCCGATGCCCGCTCGCACCCACCACCAGGTCAGGGATGCCGTCACCGTCCACGTCGCCGCCGCCGGCGAGAGCGGTGCCTGCCTTGGCGCTGACCTCCTTGAGGGCCAACGTCGTGACCTCGCGCCCCGCACGGCAGCCGGGGCCGCCCCAGCCCCACAGCACGCGCACGACGCCTTGGTCGAACCAGTCGCCCGAGAACTGCTCACCGGGCGCGCCCACCGCCAGGTCGTCGCAGCCGTCGGCGTCGACGTCACCGAGCGCGGTGATCGACTGGCCGAGCAAGTCGAACGTGTCATCGCCGCGGTACTCGTCGCGGCCGCAGATCACGGTGATCTTCCCGGGCCTCTGCGGGCGTCCGTAGAGGATCGCGAGGCCGCCCGAGCTGTCGGCCCAACCGGAGCTGCCGATCACCAAGTCGTCGTACCCGTCGCCGTTGTGATCGAGGCCACCGCGCGCCGCGTAGACGTACTCAGAGTCTCCGACGCCGAAGCTCACGAACGACGGCGTGCCCGACAGCCCACCTGCGGCGCCGCGGTACACGAACACCGCGCCCGCTTGGCTGATGCTGCCGCTGCAGTGGTCCGGGTTGTCGTAGGTGGAGGACGGGAAGCTGGACGGCTTGGAGTCCTTGCGCGCGACCACGGCCAGGTCCTCGAACCCGTCGCCGTCGAAGTCACCGGCCGTGCCGACGGCCCAGCCGAACAGATCGCTGCCGCTGTGGGTGGGGTGACCGCCGAGCAGCGACTCGCCCGTGGCCTCGAAGCCGCTCGACTGGCCCAAGTAGGCGGTCACCGCGCCGGCGTTCGCGCCGACGCCCTCGACGCCCACGCCTGGTCCGCCGACGATCAGGTCCTCGCGGCCGTCGTCGTCCACGTCGAACAGGGCGAGGCCCTGGCCGACCTGATGCCCGGCGGGCTCACCCGGGAGCTGGAGCTGGACGACGTCGCCGGTCGCGCCTGAGATCCAGTACGGCGCGCCGACCTGGACGCCCAACGTGTCGTCGTAGCCGGCGAAGGTGAGCAGGTCGGCGTGGCCGTCGTCGTCTACGTCACCGACGGCGGCGAGCGCCTGCCCGAAGCGCGCCTCGGCGACCGCGCCGGTGGTGCGCTGCGATGGGCGATCGGCCGTGGCGTCGCGGCCGTCGAGCGCGTCCACGAGGCCCTCGTACACGCGGACCTCGCCTTCCTCCATCGTGATGGCGGTGTGGCTGAACGCGCTGACCACGAGGTCGGCGAGGCCGTCGCCGTCCACATCGCTCAGGCCCAGATCCGCGCCTAGGTAGTCGTCCTCCTGCGCGCCGTACGCGCTCCAGTCCGCGTCGTCGGGCGTGCGGACGCTGGCGAGCGGGCCACCGCGAAACACGAACACCGCGCCGCCGTTCGGGGCGACGGTGCCGTCGCTCCAGGCGCTCACGGCGAGCTCGTCCAGACCGTCTCCGTCCATGTCCGACACCGCCAGGCGGCGCCCGAACGCGCCGTCCTCGAACGCGTTGCCGGTCAGCAGCGCCGCGGGCGTTCGGGTGAGGAGCAGGTTGTTGTCGAGCGTGCCGCGGTACACCGCGACGACGCCGTCGCCTGAGCGCCCGTCCAGCCCGGCGTCCGGTGCGCCGGCGACCAGATCACACAGGCCATCGCCGTCCAGATCTCCCGCGGCGAGCACGGCGCCCTGATGCATGGACGGCTCGCCAACCCAGCCGCCCCCGCCGTCGGGCAGGTCGCCGTAGATCACAAAGTCCGCCGAGTCGGGGAAGCCCGCCGCCGTGCCGTGGAAGATGTGGATCGCGCCTTGTTCGTCCGCGGGCGTCGCCGTGGCGAGGTTCGCTTCATCCACCGCGCCGGTCGCCAGGTCCAGGTAGCCGTCCGCGTCAAAGTCACAGAGCACGACTGAGCTGCCCATGCGATCGTAGCTGTTGTCACCGTACAGCGAGCGGCTGGGGTCCGCCTCGAACCAACCGCCGGCGACGCCCAGGTGGATCTGCACCGCTCCGTTGTTGATCCCGCCGCGGTCTGTCTTGTCCGCGCCGATCACGAGATCGGTCAGGCCGTCCCCGTTCACGTCTCCAGCGACGACGTCGCGACCGAGCGTCTCTTGCGCGCTGTCGCCCGCGAAGACCTGCACCGGCGTGGCGTCGAGGCCGTGGGAAGAACCCGAGTACACCGCGACGAGGCCGCCGTAGTGCGCGCGAACGCTCGGCTCGATGAACCCGAACGCCGCGTCGTCAAAGCCGTCGCCGTTCACGTCGCCGAGCCCGCGCATGACGCCGGACACCGACCGCTCGCCGTCGCGTAAGGCAGGCGGGGAGATCGGCGCCATCACGTCGACGGGCACGTCGATCGACTCGTCGGTGTAGACGTCGCGGAGCCTGGCGACCGCGGGCCCTGCGGCGTTGGCGAGGATGGCGCTACCGCTCCCGACGATACCGCCGGAGAGGGCCTCCACGCGGAGCGTGCCGCTGCCGTTGACGGGCTCGGGCTTGAAGCGGCTGTTCACGGGCAGGAACAGGTGCCCCTGGCCGGACACCGCGAGGTGCGCGTCCGCCTGCACGGTGACGGTGGACGACGCGACGAACCCGGTGCGCAGATCGGTGACCAAGAGCTGGTCGACACCTATGGCCGCACCGGCCTGGTACACACACGCGCCGTCGACCGTGGCCCCGCTCTCGTTGAGATCGAGCGCGCAGGTGAACTCGCCGGAGCCGCCGCGCACCTCAAATCGGATGGGCGTGGCAGGGGCCACGAGCGCCGTGCCCGGCAGCGACTCGATCGCGTCCACCACCCGGACGATCGCCGCGGCCTGCCCGGCGCACCCGGCGTCGGTGAGCGTGACGGCGAGGTTGAAGGGGGCCAGCCCACCCGCCACGAGCGCGCCGCTTTGGCTGTTGATCTGCGCGCCGCTATCGGCAGCCACCACAGCGTAGGTGTAAGCGCCCGTGCCGCCCGTGCCGCCCGTGCCTTGCAGCTGGACCAGGCCGTAGGGCAACACCACCGCGTCTGCCGGTTCGACCGCGAGCGCGGGCTCACAGGGGTCGAGCGCAGGCGTGACGCTCTCGCCCGCTGTGTCGTCGGGCGTGGCGGGGATCAACGTGTCTGATCGACACGCTGCCACGAAAGAACAGAGCAAGAGGGCCGATTTGACGGTGGACCTGCCTGGGCGTACAGTGCCGCGATGCGCGTGTTCCACGGAATCCTGCTCTCTCTCGTTGGCTGCCGAACGCCGAGTCTACCGGATTATCAGCCGGCCGACACACGGTTCTCTGGCCCGGCCCTTGCCGACACGGTAGCGGTGGGGATCACGACGGGCGCGGCGTCGGTGGATGGCTTCCAGATCGTCGCGAACGTGGACGGCGCGCTCGTGGTCCTCGATCCGCGGTCTTCCACGCCGCGCACGCTGCGCGCGGTGGGGCCGCAGGTCTGGGGCGCGACGAGCCTCGCCGACGGCAGCACGTTGATCGCCACGGACAGCGGGCTGCTGCTCGACGACACCTACCTGCAGCCGTCGCCCGTGCAGGCGTTGCTGCCTTCGCCGGCGCTTCAGGTGGCGCGGCGCGGCGGCGCGATCTGGATCCGCGCCGCGGAGGGCCTGAGCGTGTGGCGCGGCGGCGCGCTCACGTCGCTCGACTGGGACGGTGAGGCGCTGACCGCGCCGTTCGCGCTGGGCGCGGTGGAGTCCGGCGTCGACGTGGTGTGGACGGCGAACGCGCGCGGCTTGGTGGCGGTGGGCGAGACCTCCGAGGGCTGGGCGCCGGTCGCCACGCTCGACGGCGTGACGGGGTCGTCGATCGCGGTGGACGGCGCGGGCCTGATGCTGGCGACGACGCCGGACGGCCTGCTGGTGCGGCGGGAGGGGGCGTGGAGCGCGTGGTCGCTGCCTTCGTCCAACCTGCGCGTGCTGGCGAACCCGTTGCGCGTGGGCGCGTGGGTCGCGGGTGACGACGCGCTGTGGTGGACGAACGGCGACTACTTTGTGGAGATGTCCGCGCTGCCCGAGGACGCGCGTCTCCCGGACGACGCGCGGACGGTGGACGCGGTGGGGCGCCTGCTGCTCGCGAGCGACGGCGGGCTCACGATCGTGGCGGAGCGGCCGACCGTGGCCGTGGTGGGCCTGCGCAACTTGGCGTCGATCGACGGCGAGACCACCGTGTCGGCGCAGACCACGCCCGCAGACGGCGTGGGGTCGGTGACGATGGAGGTGGACGGCGCGGCGCTCGACGTGACCGACGGCGCGGCCACGCTGGACCCCTTTGTGTTCCTCGACGACGACACGCACCGGCTGGAGGCGGTCGCCACCTGGCAGGACGGCGTGCAGGCGGTGGGGTTGCTCGACTTCACGGTCGCCTCAGTCGGCACGGCCACCTGGGTCGACAACGTGGAGCCGCTCTTCCAAGCGCGCTGCGCGAAGTGCCACGCCGGGTCGACGCAGACGCGCCTGGACAGCGCCGAGGCCTGGGAGACGAACGTCGATCGCATCCTCGACGACGTGACGCAGCGGCGCATGCCGCTCGGGGGGCCCGCGCTCACCGGCGGCGAGATCTCGGTGATACGCGCCTGGCAGGAGGGTGGCTTCCCATGATGCCGCTCCTGATGTGGGCGCTGCTCGCCGTGGCTTCCGCCGACGACGCGCTGCCCACGTGTCCGACCACCGACACCACGCTCACGGGCGCTCAGCTGCTCCGTACGCTGAGCCTCGACCTGCGGGGCGTGATCCCCACGGTGGAGGAGTACGCGCGCGTCGGCGAGGACGGGTCGGTGCCCGAGTCGCTGATCGACGCGTGGCTCGACTCGCCGGAGTTCACGCAGCAGGTGGTCCGTCACCACCGCGCGCTGCTCTGGCCAAACGTGCGCGACATCCGTCTGCTCAGCAACCGCCAGCGCTTGATCCTCGAGGGCGACGTCTGGTGGCGCTACCTCGTGGCGCCCAGCTATCGCGGCGGGCCTGTGTACTGCGGTGACTTCGAGGCGGAGTGGGATCAAGATGGCGAGCTGCTCCGCTACCCGGACTCGGACGGCAACCTGCAAGAGGGCTGGGTTTGGGTGGCGCCCTACTGGGACCCGACCCACACCATCAAGGTCTGCGCGCTGGAGGCACAGGAGAACGAGGTGTCGCCGTGGGGGACGGAGTGCGACACCTACGACGGTCGCTTCGATCCGTATTGTGGCTGCGGTCCGCACCTCGCGTGGTGCGACACCGCGGACCTGGGCCACAACGGCGACGTCGAGAACCCGCCAGTGGCGTCGGCGATCGTGGGCGATCTGGAGCAGCGCGTCGCGCACATGATCGACGACGACCAGTCCTACCTGGAGCTGCTCACCGGTCGCACGACGTACGTGAACGGCCCGCTGGTGCACTTCTACAAGCACCATACCGACGTGCCCGCTCACATCCGCTTCAACGAGGTGCCGGTCGACCCCGACACGCTCCCGGACCTGGACTTCACCGACCAGAACACCTGGGTGCCGGTGACGCTCGGGCCCGAGCAGTCGGGCATCCTGACATCGACATTCTACCTGATGAAGTACTCGACGCATCGGTCGCGCGCGAACCGCTTCTTCAACGCCTTCCTGTGCCAGCCGTTCACCCCGCCTGAGGGCGGCATCCAGAACTTGGACAACACGGGCGCGTCGCTCAACCTGGTGAAGCGTCAGGGCTGCAACTACTGCCACGCCATCCTGGAGCCTGCGGGCGCGCACTGGGCGCGCTGGGGCGAGTACGGCGCCGGCTACATGGACCCGGTGCACTTCCCCGTCTACTCGGACGTGTGCGCGTGGTGCGCGCAGACCGGCGAGTCGTGCAGCGAGGCGTGCTCGACGTACTATCTGGTGGACCCGCAGAGCTCGGAGGAGGACCCGTACATCGGGTCGCTGCGCGCGTTCGAGTTCATGGAGGGGCGCAACGAGCCCAACGCGGAGCAGGGGCCGAAGCTGCTGGTCGCGCATACAGTCGCGGACGGGCGACTGCCGACCTGCGTCGCGCGCAAGACCGCGTCCTGGCTGCTGGGGCGCGACGTCGAAGGCTACGAGAAGGACTGGCTCACCGACCTCACCTCAGACTTCACCACGTCCGGCTTTCGCTACCGCGAGCTGGTGAAGGAGATCGTGATGAGCGACGCCTATCGGAGGGTCCGATGAGCCGGGCCACGATGGCGCTCTGGCTCACGCTGGCGTCGTGCGGCGCCCCGTCGGGCGGCGTGAACACCCAGCTGGTGGCGGAGACGCCGCTGCAGTCAGACGCGTCCGCGGGGCGCACCTGGCGACGTATGAACATCGATCAGCTGCGCGCGTCGATCGAGCGGGTGAGCGGCGGCATCAGCTGGACGGAGGAGCAGGACGGCGTGGCCGTGCAGCTGTTCGATTCGCTGGACGGTACGCTGGGCAAGCCCGACTACCTGTCGGCCACCGAGGAGGAGCTGTCGCCCGGGCTGCTCTTCCAGAAGTTCCTCGACGACGCGGCGGCGAGCGTGTGTGCGCAGCTGGTGGCCGCCGAACCGGGCCGCGCGGCGTGGGAGCGCACACTGCTGATCGACGTCACGCTGGCCGACACGCCCGACAGCAACCCTGCGGCGATCGAGGCGAACCTGCGCGGCGCGCTGCTCCGCTTCCACGGGCGCGAGGTGCCCGCGGGGGACCCGTCGCTTCAGCCATGGAAGGAGCTGATCGCTGCGGTCTACGCCAACCACGGCGACATGGCGCCCGCCTGGCAGGCCGTCTGCACGACGCTGATCGTCCACCCCGACTTCTACCGCTACTAGGAACGACATGGTGAACCGGATGCCGCCGCTGTCTCGTCGCGCCCTGCTGCAGGGTGGCCTGGGGCTTGGTGCGCTCGCCGCGTTCGGCGCGCCCGGGATCCGCGCGCTCGGCGCGTCCGACACGATCGCCTCCGACCAGTACTTCATCTTCTGCTACTTCCAGGGAGGCTGGGATCTGCTGCTCAGCCTCGACCCGCGCGACCCCGCGATCTTCCGCAACGACACGAGGAAGCTCACCGGGATCCAGACGGGGTTCGAGCTGCTCCCAAGCAGCGCGTCGCTCGTACGCACGTCGGCCGACGACATGGTGTTTGGGCCCTACATCGGCGCGCTCGCCGACCACGCGGACAAGCTGGTGGTGGTGCGCGGCATGAGCATGGACACGCTCACACACGAGGTGGGGCGTCGTCGGTTCCTGACCGGGCGTCCGCCTGCGGGCCTGCAGGCGCAGGGCAGTTCGCTGGCGACGATCCTGGCGTCCTACCTCGGCAAGGACGATCCGGTCCCGCAGCTGTCGGTGATGGTCGAGTCGTACAACGTAGGCTTCCCGACGTACTCGAGCGCCATCCGCGTGACGTCGGTGGACGACCTGCTGCGCGCGCTGCGCGTGAACCCGAACGCGCTGGGCACCCCCGATCAGGCGGCGATCGACACGCTGCTGGCGCAAGTCCGCGACTGCGAGACGGTGCGGCGCTCAGACTTCTACCGGTCGTCGCTGGAGTTCCGGGCGGCGGCGCAGAGCCTGGTGCGCCTTGGGCTGGACGGGCGCTTTGACTTTGCGGCGGCGACGCCCGAGATGGAGGCGCTGCGCGACCACTACGGGATCGACCCGACCGACCTCCGCTCGTCGCCCGCGCAGGGCGCCGCGGCCGTGCAGGCGATCACGTCGGGGATCAGCCGTTGCGTGAGCATCCAGGCGGCCGGCGCCCTGGACTCGCACGGGCCGGAGTGGGCGAGCGCGCACGGGCCGCGGCTTCAGGACGGGTTCGACCTCATCGCCGCGATCGCCTCGGACCTGGAGTCACGAGAGTTCAAGGCCACCGGGGAGAGCTGGTTGGACCACACCACGATCGTCGGGTTCAGCGAGTTCGGTCGCACGCCGCTGGTCAACAGCAGCGGCGGCCGCGACCACTACCTGCACAACGCGGCGGTCATGCTTGGCGGGGGCCTGCGCGGGGGCAGGGTGATCGGCAAGAGCAGCGACGTCGGCATGGCGCCCACCCCGCTCGACCTGACGACGGGCGCGTTGGACCCTGGCGGCCAGATCGTGAAGCCGGAGCACCTGTTCCGGGCGATCCTGCAACATCACGGGATCCAAGATGACGTGGGCGACTACCGAGCGGATCCGCTGAGCGCGCTCTACACCTGACGTTGCAGGTGGACACACGGGCGTGGCGGGGCGGGTAGGCTGATCGCAACCCGGGGGCCGCCCTTGACGACCGTGAACCCGCCACGCGCCGAAGAGTGTCACCGACCGCCCAACCGCATCGACGTGAAGGCGGGGTGGTCGTGCAACAACCGCTGCACCTTCTGCGTGCAGGGGGACAAGCGGTTCGAGTACGCCGACAAGACCACCGATGAGGTGAAGGCGATGCTCGACGAGGGCCGCGCCGACGCCGAGGGCGTGGTGTTCACCGGGGGCGAGGTCACCATCCGCAAGGACCTGCCCGACCTGGTCCGACACGCGCGCGACCTGGGCTTCACGACGATCCAGATCCAGACCAACGGTCGGATGCTGGCGGCGATGCCGGTGCTGGAGCGGCTGGTGGAGGCGGGCGTGACCGAGGTCAGCCCCGCGCTGCACGGCCCGACCGCCGCGGTGCACGACGCGCTGACGCGAGCGACCGGGTCGTTCCGGCAGACCGTGAAGGGCATCCGTAACGCGCGGAAGCTGGGCCTCACGGTGGTGACGAACTCGGTGATCACCCTCGACAACTACGAGCTGCTGCCGGAGACGGCGCGCTTGTTCGTGGCGCTCGACGTGTCGCAGTACCAGTTCGCGTTCGTGCACGCGCTGGGGACGGCGGGGCAGAACATCGGCAAGGTGATGCCGCGCTTCAGCGAAGTCGAGTCGCCGCTGAAGAAGGCGCTCGACATCGGCGCGGCCGCCCACATCCCGTGCATGGTGGAGGCGGTGCCGCTGTGCTTCCTGCGCGGCTACGAGCACTTCGCCGCCGAGTGGTACATCCCGCCGACGAAGATCTTCGACGCGACCTGGGTGATCGAGGACTACACCGAGACGCGCACCACCGAGGGCAAGGCCAAGGGGGACGTGTGTCGCACCTGTGCCCGCATGGAGGTCTGCGAAGGTCCGTGGCGCGAGTACCCGCAGCACTACGGGTGGGACGAGTTCGTCGCCATCCCCGTTGGCGTCACCTAGGGCTTACGGTAGCTGCGCCTCGATCCAGTCGGCTTCCTGGTCGGCGAAGCTGCCGTTGAGCGCGTGGGTGGCGAGCACGACCTCGCACACCGCGCGCGCCGGGCGGTCGTACTCGACGCCCGGATCCGCGACGAACGCGTCGATCTGCGCGTCCCAGTCCGCGAGCGGAAACAGGCGAGTGCCGGAGGCGTTCCACCACCCGCCGTCGACCGCCACCGTCCAGTAGCGCTCGGCGACGTCGGCGTGCAGGTGCCAGGAGCGGGCGAACGACGAGGCCGACAGCTTCTGCTCGTGGGCGAGCAGGAAGAGGTCGTCGTGACCGGCGTCGTGGTGCGTCTGGTAGGACCGCTGGACGATGTCCGTGGCGAACACGTCGTCGTTGTCGGCGGTGATGAACACCGTGGGGAGCGGCGAGGCCGTCGGGTAGCGGCGGCTCGCGGCGCTGGCGTTGTGCAGGTCGACCGCGTTCACCGGCCAGCCGGCGTCTGCCGCGGCGTGCGCGGCGTAGCCAGCGAAGGTGCCGCCCGCCGAGTAGCCGAGGAGGTCAATGGGGGTGGTGTCCGTGATGGAGCCTGCGTCGATCAGCGACTGACGGATCGCGACCATCAACGCCCAGTCCTTGTTGGTGCCGGGCGCGGTGACGTCGTCGTACGCGCCGGTCGCGCGGTTGGTGCTCTGCGGCAGGACAAATGCGAAGCCCCGATCGACGAACGCGTTGAGGATGGCGATCATCTCGGTCTGCTCGGCCAGGGTGACGTCGCCGCCGGTGCCGTGGAGCACGATCAGCAGGGCCTTGGGGCTCGCGGGGACCCACTTCACCACCGGCGAGCCGCCGATCGTGTCCGTCTCCCAGGTCTGCGTGGGGAGCACCGGGCCGGACGCGCCGCCACCGCCGCCTCCGCCGCCTCCGCCGCCACCGCCACCGCCGCCGTCCGTGTCGGACCCGGTCGTGTCCGTATCAGAGCTGTCGGAGTCACCCGTCGAGGCCTTGTCGGCGGAGGTGGCGCCACACGCGGCGAGGAAGAGCACGGGAAGCACGAACGGGACGCGCATGCGGAGACCTCACGGACCGTCCTTCACGCGCTGCGTGGGCCGTGGCTAGGTCGGCCCGACGCGCGTCCGAGCCGCGGGGCCGCCACGCGGAGGGTGCAGGCGGCCCCGTGTTCGAAATTCGACGCCCGTACCGAAGGGGGCTCGCGCGACGAAGAGGAGCGATCGGCAGTTGTTTTCGGGTACTGAAAGACTTGGTCGGAGCCCCCAGCAGGCGTCGGATCATTTCAGATGTCCTTGAGGTCAATTTCCGATAGAAGGGCGGGAATGGCTGGGGATCCTGTATGCGTTCGTCGACCGTGTTCTTGGTGCTGCTGGGCGCGTGCAACGTCGCCACGGACAAGCCTGAGCTGTCGGGGGGCCCGCTGTCCGGAAGCCCGGGGCCGCGTGATCTGCTCGCCAACCCCACGCAACCCGCGCGCAACGCGGACTCTGCGGTGGACGCCTCGCAGTCGGTGCTCGTCCCCCCTACGGGCGGCGGCGCGGGCGGTGGTACCACCCAGACCGGCAAGTGCGGCGACGGTACGCTCAACGCGGCTGAGAGCTGTGATGACGGCAACCAGAGCTCGGGCGACGGCTGCTCGGACGACTGCGACGTCGAGCACAGTTGCGTCCCCCACGGGGCCACGCAGTCCTGGGAGATCTGGGAGTACGCGTCCAACTCCAACGCGATCTGGATCGATCACGCGCCGGGCGGCAACCGCAACCTGCTCACCCAGGGCGACGCCACCTTCACGGTGGACTCCGGCGGCGACGCGCGGGCGATCGGCCACGCGGTGACCCGCGGCAACACGGCGGAGACCTGGACCTTCGTGGTCGACTTCTCCCTGCGTGGCGTGGGCTCGGTGGGCGTGGGCATGTACGGCCCGCACCTGGAGCAGCCGGCCATCCAGCCCGCGTCCGTGACGGACAACTGGACCTACTACAACCTGGTCTCCGGCGAGCTCCGCAATGACCTGGACGGCTCCCGCTACCTGCTGGTCGAGCGCCCCGCGTCGGGCCTGGAGCCCTTCCAGGCTGGCATGACCGCCAACGGCAAGGACGCCGGCGTCGGCGGCTCCGGCTGGTTCACCTGGACCCGCCTCGACGCTTCGGGCCACATCACGGGCACCTCGGGCGGTGACTTGAACTTCAGCCTGCACACGCCGGATGTCTGCGCCTGCGGCGACGACGTGGTGTCCGAAGGCGAGACCTGCGACGACGGCAACCAGGAGGACGGCGACGGCTGCTCCGCGTCCTGCCAGCCTGAGCAGGACACCTGCGAGGGCTCCGTCGGTCTGGCCGCGGGCTGCAACGTGCTCGTGCACGGCGACTACCTCGGCGGCCTGGACGTGGGTGGCGCGGTGTGTGTCGGCGGCCTGCTCGACCTGATGGGCTTCTCCGTGAACGGCCAGCACCCGGGCGGCACGGCGATCGTCGCCGGTGACCTCTCGCTGCGCTCGGGCACCGTGCACGGCGACGCCTTCTACGCGAACGGCGCCACCGTGGCGTCGGACGTGGACGTGCGCGGCGCGCTCGCGCAGGGCTCGCCCATCGACTTCGACGCGGCCTTCGCCGCGCTGCAGGGCACGTCGACTCAGCTCGCTTCGTTGCCGGACAACGGCTCCACGGGCCTGGGTATCTACCGCTGGGGCAACCAGATCTCGCTACGCGGGTCGGACCCGGTCCGCAACGTGTTCACGGTCCCGGCCTCGGTGATCGACGACGCGGTGTCCTTCACCCTGGACGTCCCGGCGGGCTCGCTGGTGATCATCAACGTCCCGGGCGCCGCGGCCACGTTCTCCGGCTTTGGCCTGTTCCTGGTGGGCGCGGACGCGGAGCACGTGCTGTTCAACCTGCCCAACGCCACCTCGCTGGACATCACGAACTTCGGGTTCGTGGGCTCGGTGCTGGCGCCGCTGGCGGACACCACGTTCGTGAACGGATCGTTCGACGGCCAGCTGATCGTGGGCGCCCTGACCGGCACCGGCGAGCCGCACGCCCACGTGTTCGCCGGCGAGCTCTGCCCCTGAAGGCGGCGCGGGTCGCGCGGGGCTGTCGGAATCCGGTCTGAGCGTGCGTGGAACGGTGGCCGGATCGCGGCTGCCGCCATAGTCGACGCCCCCCGTCCCGGACGTGGCAAGCGCCCTGGATCGGGACGGAGCGCGCCATGATCGTCCGCGTCGAAATTGCAGCCAAGCCCGACACCTTCGACGCCCGCGGACACGAGGTGGTGGCTGAGGCCGGCCAGCTCGGGATCGTCGGCCTGACCCACGTCGAGGTTCGTGACGTGTTCTTCCTCGCGGGCGCCACGCTGGACGAGGCGACCGTTCGCCGCGTGATCGAGAAGGTCCTGCTGGACCCGGTCGTTGCCACGGCGTCGTTCGTGGAGCTGGAGCCGCACTCGGCGGGCACGCTCACCCCGGGCGCCGGTCGCGTGGTGGAGGTGGCACCCCTGCCCGGCACGACGGACTCGGTCGCCGAGACCCTGCTGGCCGCCATGAAGGACTACGGCTTCGCGGCCATCACACAGGCCGCCACCGGCACGCAGTACCGGATCCAGGGCGACCTGTCCGAGACGCGCCTCAAGCAGCTCGCGGCGGGCGTGCTCGCGAACGAGGTCATCGAGGCCTGGGTGCTCGACGGCGCGATCGTGCCGCCGTTCGTCGAGGGCACCAAGATGGACCTGACGGTCGAGACCATCGGGCTGCGCGCGGCGGACGACGCGGGCCTGCTGGCGATCAGCAAGCAGCGCCGCCTTTCGCTCAACCTCATCGAGATGCGCGCCATCCAGGCGTCGTACAAGGCCGAGGATCGCGACCCGACGGACGCCGAGCTCGAGATGTTCGCGCAGACCTGGTCTGAGCACTGCGTCCACAAGACCTTCAAGGCCCGCATCACGCTGACGGAAGACGGCGTGCCCAGCGTGGTCGACAGCATGTTCAAGACCTACATCAAGGCCGCCACGGACAAGGCGACGACGCCCTGGCTGAAGTCGGTGTTCGTGGACAACGCGGGCATCGTCGGCTTTGAGGACGGCTGGGACGTGGCCTTCAAGGCCGAGACCCACAACCACCCGTCGGCGCTTGAGCCGTTCGGCGGCGCCAACACCGGCGTCGGCGGCGTCATCCGCGACGTGCTCGGCGTGAGCGCCCGCCCGATCGCCTGCACCGACACCCTGTGCTTTGGCCCGGGCGACCTGGCCTTCGACGCGCTGCCGCACGGCGTCCTGCACCCGCGCCGCATCGCGCACGGCGTGATCGAGGGCGTGGCCGACTACGGCAACAAGATGGGCATCCCCACCGTCAACGGCGCCATCCGCTACGACGAGGGCTACACCGCCAATCCGCTGGTCTACTGCGGCTGCGTGGGCATCCTCCCCACCGGCGCGCACAAGTCCAAGGCTGAGATTGGCGACTACGTGGTGACCATGGGCGGTCGCACCGGCCGTGACGGCCTGCGTGGCGCCACCTTCTCGTCGATGGAGATGGACATCGAGACGTCCACCATCGCCGGGTCTTCCGTACAGATCGGCCACCCGATCCACGAGAAGCAGGCGATGGAGGCGCTGCTCGTCGCGCGCGACGAGGAGCTCTACACGGCGGTCACCGACTGCGGCGCGGGCGGCCTGTCCTCTGCGGTCGGCGAGATGGCGGCCGAGCTGGGTGCGCACATCCACCTGGAGCGCGTGCCGCTGAAGTACTCCGGCCTTCGCCCCTGGGAGATATGGCTGTCCGAGGCGCAGGAGCGCATGGTGTTCGCGGTGTCGCCCGCCAAGTGGCCGCGCTTCGAGGCGATCTGCGCTGAGCGCGGCGTCGAGGCCGTCGCCCTGGGCACGTTCACCGGCAACGGCCGCCTCAAGCTCGTCTACGAAGAGGTGGTGGTCGCGGACCTGTCGATGCACGCGCTGCACGAGGGCATCCCCCAGCTCCAGCTCAACGCCGTCTGGGAGACGCCCAAGCTGGTGGAGCCCGATCTGGGCGCGCTCGACCTGGGCGCCGAGCTGCTCGCGCTGCTCGCCCAGCCGAACATCCGCAGCAACGAGTCGGTCGTCCGCGGCTACGACCACGAGGTCCAGGCTGGCACGATCGTGAAGCCGTTCGTGGGCGTGAAGAACGACGGCCCGTCGGACGCGGCGGTCCTGCGTCCGCTCGACGTGGTCCTGGCCACCGGCAAGATGGGCGGCCGCGGCGTCGCGCTGTCGGTCGGCATCAACCCGCAGTACGGCAAGATCGACCCCTACGCCATGGCGTGGGCCGTGGTCGACGAGGCGGTCCGCAACGTGGTCGCCGTGGGCGGGGACCCGGCCCAGGTCGCCCTGCTGGACAACTTTTGCTGGGGCAACCCCAACCTACCGGACCGACTGGCGGGGCTGGTGCGCGCGGCACGCGGCTGCCACGACGCGGCGGTGTCCTGGAAGGCGCCGTACATCTCGGGCAAGGACAGCCTGAACAACGAGTACACCGGGGCCGACGGCCAGAAGCATGCCATCCCTGGCACGCTCCTGATCAGCGCTCTCGCCATTGTCCCGGACGTGGACGCCACGGCGACCATGGACTTCAAGGCTGCGGGCAACCTGATCTACGTGGTCGGCTCCACAGCGAACGAGCTCGGCGGCTCGGCGCTCTACGAGCAGCACGGCGAGCTGGGCGCGAACGTCCCGCAGCACGTCGACAACGCCCCGGCGCTCGCCGCCGCGCTGCACGACCTGATCAAGGTGGGCGGCGTGCGCGCGGTCCACGACGCGTCCGAGGGCGGCTTGTTGCTTTCGGTCGCCGAGATGGCGATCGCCGGCCGGATCGGCGCGGACATCGAACTGGGCGCGGTGACCTTCCGCGGTGACGGCCGCACGGACGTGTCGGTGGCCTTCTCCGAGTCGCTCACCCGTTGGGTGGTCGAGGTGACCCCGGCTCAGGTCGCCGCGTTCGAGGCTCGGTTCGCCGGGCTGCCGGTCGCGCGCCTCGGCGCGGTCGCGACGGGCTCGGATCTGGTGGTCCGCGGCGTGGGCGGGCAGACGGTCGCGCGGGTCGGCGTCGAGGCGCTCGCGAGCGCGTGGCGCGGCACCCCTGTCTGATTTTTCGGACACATACGGCGCGGCCAATGCCGTCCGATAGTCTCCCAAGGAGCGTGGTCATGTCGCGCTCTTGGGGGCTTGGTGGCGGTTCCGAGCGCAGCTGTGGCGACTGATCTCGTGTCTCTGCAACGGCAGCTGCGGCTCTACGAGCAGCTGCTCGACATGGGTCGTATCGATGACCCCGGGGCGCTGCTCCGCAATGGCCTGGAGGTCGCGGTCGAGCAGGTCGGCGCGACCAAGGGCTACCTCGCCCTGTTCGAGGCGGGCGCGCCGGTGGGCGAGCCGCCACGTTGGTGGGCCCAAGTGGGCTGCTCGGGCGTCGAGCGCCAGGCGGTCGAGGGCGAGTTGTCGCGCACGATCATGCGGGACGTGAGGGAGAGCGTGCGTCGGCCGGGGCAGGGCCTGCTCCAGGCGCATCAGGTGGTCCGCATCCTCGCGGCGCAGGGGCACCCCCGGTACCAGGGCCAGCACAGCGTCCAGTTCAAGAACATCAAGTCGGTCCTGGCGGCGCCGGTCGGGCGCGTGGCCCGGGGCGTGCTCTACCTGCAGGACCGCGCCGTGGGCGGGGTGTTCGGTCTGGAGGACGAGCGCTTCCTGGAGAAGTTCGTCCAGCATCTGGGCCCGTTCGTCGACCGCGTGGTGCTCCGCGAGACGTCGTCCGACGGGCTGGACCGCGAGCTTGTGGGGACCTCCTCGGAGGCGCAGCTGCTCCGGGCCACCATCCGGCGCCTCGCCGCGGGCAAGGACGCGCCGGTGTGCGTCGAGGGTCCGGTCGGGTCTGGTCGCACGACGGTGGCGCGCGCCCTTCACCAGCACGGGCTTCGCGCTCGGGGCCCGCTGATCGATCAGTCGTGCGTCGCGTGGCCCGCCGGAGCTGCGGTGGAGGAGCTGTTCGGCGTGGAGGGCTCGGTGCCGGCGCTCGTCGGCGCGGCCGAGGGTGGCACGCTGATCCTCGAGGACGTGGACGCGCTGTCCTTGGACGCCCAGGCGGC
>CAIOSP010000003.1 GCA_903861005.1 uncultured Pseudomonadota bacterium | reverse complement strand
TCTTTTACAATGCGAAGATGGATGGACGGGTAGACGACGCGTCCGGTGCGTGGCCGTAAGGCCATGTGACTGGGCGAGCGAGTGTCTCGGGAAATGAAGTATGGAAGGGCACATGGTGGATGCCTTGGCAGTAAGAGGCGATGAAGGACGCAGGAGCCTGCGAAAAGCTTCGGGGAGCGGGCAAGCACGCGACAATCCGAAGATCTCCGAATGGGGAAACCCACCGGTCTGTCGACCGGTACGGCGCAAGCCGAGCCCACGTGGGGAACTGAAACATCTAAGTACCCGCAGGAAAGGAAATCAAACGAGACTCCCCTAGTAGCGGCGAGCGAACGGGGAAGAGCCCAAACCGATCCAGGTTTCTGGATCGGGGTTGTAGGACCGCCATACGGTATTGTGAATGACTAGCAGAATCAGCTGGGAAGCTGAGGGATACAGGGTGAGACCCCCGTATGCGAAAGTCTGAAGCAGCCGGCGGAATCCTGAGTACCGCCAGACACGAGAAATCTGGTGGGAAGCGGGGGGGACCATCCTCCAAGGCTAAGTACTCCTTACTGACCGATAGTGAACAAGTACCGTGAGGGAAAGGTGAAAAGAACCCCGGGAGGGGAGTGAAATAGCACCTGAAACCGTGTGCCTACAAACAGTGGGAGCCCTTAGGGGTGACCGCGTACCTTTTGCATAATGAGCCAGCGAGTTGCGCTTCGTGGCAAGGTGGAGCCGTCAGGCCGAGCCGTAGGGAAACCGAGTCTGAATAGGGCGATAGTCACGGGGTGCAGACCCGAAGCCAGGCGATCTACCCATGGCCAGGGTGAAGCGTGGGTAAAACCGCGTGGAGGCCCGAACTCACCAAAGTTGAAAATTTGGGGGATGAGCTGTGGGTCGGAGTGAAAGGCTAATCAAGCTTGGAAATAGCTGGTTCTCCCCGAAAGATATTGACGTATCGCGTCGGATAGTACTGCTGGAGGTAGAGCACTGACAGGGCTAGGGGTCCATAAGGATTACCAAACCCTATCAAACTCCGAATGCCAGCAAGTAACGTCCGGCAGGCAGGCAGTGGGAGCTAAGTTTCATTGCCGAGAGGGAAAGAGCCCAGACTCCCAGCTAAGGTCCCTAAGTGTGTGCTGAGTGGTCGAGGATGTGGGGAAGCCCAGACAACCAGGAGGTTGGCTTAGAAGCAGCCATCCTTTAAAGAAAGCGTAATAGCTCACTGGTCAAGTTTTCCTGCGCCGAAAATATAACGGGGCTAAGCACGACACCGAAGCTGGAGACATGGAAACATGTGGTAGGGGAGCGTAGTGACTGGGACGAAGCCGAAACGCGAGTGACGGTGGACTGGTCAGTAGAGCGAATGCTGGCATGAGTAGCGATAATGAGGGGGAAGAGCCCTCACGCCGAAAGCCCAAGGTTTCCTGTCCCAGGATCATCCGGGCAGGGTCAGTCGGCACCTAAGGTGAAGCCGAGAGGCGTAGCCGATGGAAATCAGGTTAATATTCCTGAACCGAGGTTCTGGAGCAGAGCGGGGACGAAGAAGGGTATGTACGCCAGGCGTTGGTTGTCCTGGTGCAAGCGTGTAGGCCGAACTCGTAGGAATAAAACGCGGGTTCAAAGCCGAGGCGTGATGCGGAGTCCTTCGGGACGAAGGTGCAGATCCCAAGCTTCCGAGAAAAGCCGCGTACTGTGTTGAGAGGACCGCGACCGTACCGGAAACCGACTCAGGTGGGCGGGTGGAGAACACCGAGGCGCTCGAGAGAACTCTGGTTAAGGAACTAGGCAAATTGACACCGTAACTTCGGGATAAGGTGTGCCATTCCGGTTGAAGAGGCCTTGCGCTTCCAGGCTGGGGTGGTTGCAACAAAGCGGTGGTAGCGACTGTTTACCAAAAACACAGGGCTCTGCGAACGCGTGAGCGGACGTATAGGGCCTGACGCCTGCCCGGTGCCGGAAGGTTAAAGGGAGCTGTCAGCGCAAGCGAAGCAGCGAACTGAAGCCCCGGTAAACGGCGGCCGTAACTATAACGGTCCTAAGGTAGCGAAATTCCTTGTCGGGTAAGTTCCGACCTGCACGAATGGCGTAACGACTTCCACGCTGTCTCGACCAGAGACTCGGCGAAATTGACATTGGGGTGAAGATGCCCCATACCCGCAGCAAGACGGAAAGACCCTGTGAACCTTTACTGTAACTTGCCAGTGACGTTCGACTCGAGCTGTGTAGAATAGGTGGGAGCCTGTGAGACCGGGGCGCTAGCTTCGGTGGAGGCATCGTTGAAATACCACCCTGTTCGATTTGGACGTCTAACCGCTTCGGCGGGACACTGGCTGGTGGGCAGTTTGACTGGGGCGGTCGCCTCCCAAAGAGTAACGGAGGCGCGCAAAGGTCTGCTCAGCTGGAACGGAAACCCAGCGTAGAGTGCAATGGCAGAAGCAGGCTTGACTGCAAGACCGACAGGTCGAGCAGGTGGGAAACCAGGCCATAGTGATCCGGTGGTTCCGCATGGAAGGGCCATCGCTCAACGGATAAAAGGTACTCCGGGGATAACAGGCTTATCACGCCCAAGAGTTCATATCGACGGCGTGGTTTGGCACCTCGATGTCGGCTCATCGCATCCTGGGGCTGGAGCAGGTCCCAAGGGTATGGCTGTTCGCCATTTAAAGCGGTACGCGAGCTGGGTTCAGAACGTCGTGAGACAGTTCGGTCCCTATCTGCTGCGGGCGTAGGATTGTTGAGAGGAGCTGTCCTTAGTACGAGAGGACCGGGATGGACGTACCTCTGGTGTTCCGGTTGTCGCGCCAGCGGCACTGCCGGGTAGCCACGTACGGACGGGATAACCGCTGAAAGCATCTAAGCGGGAAGCCCCCCTCAAGATGAGCAATCCCTGAAGGGCCCAGGAAGACTACCTGGTCGATCGGCACGATGTGTACGCGCAGCAATGCGCTCAGCAAACGTGTACGAATCGCCCGTTTGGCTTCTTCCTCGGCACACTCTCTAGTGCGCACTTGCTGCGACTGGAATCGGAGGACTTCGGTCTTCCTTTGCTTGCCCGTCCTGCCGCGACGTCGACCCCCATCCATCTTTCGCATCCCTTTTGGTCCGCCATGTGACCACCCCCGCCGGCTTTTTGCCTGCGGCGGTCACTTGGACAGACCCGTCACTTTGCTGGTGACGATGGTGCCGTGGAACCACCCGATCCCATTCCGAACTCGGAAGTGAAACGCGAGCACGCCGATGGTACTGCCAAGGCAACTTGGTGGGAGAGTAGGTATCGCCAGCATTATTTTTGAAACCCCCGGTGAGTCGGTAACGACTCCCGGGGGTTTCTCGCTTTCTGCGCCGGCCGAGATTGGGTCCGTCGTGCGGCGGGTTCGCCCCGAGTGGCTCCGTCCGGCTTTCGGCCAGGCGTGGCCAGCGGTCGAGCGGCGTACGGCGGCCGCCGAGTGGGCTTTGTCAGGCGCTGAGTGGACTTCGTATGCCCCCGCCGACGGCAGAGGGCCCAGTTTCGTCGACGGACCACGGTGCGTCAACGTCGCTCGATTGGCCACTGTCGGCTCCGAGGTCGCCGCTGACGAACGGCAGATCGGGCGATGGCGTGGGTCCCCGGTCATCCGTTTGGCGGCGGCGCCCGCTGGCCTCCCGGACGCGTCTCCCAGCCGAGCGCGCGCTCCGGGCATTCCGGCTCTCCGGAACAGGATTCCCGCTCCGCTGTCCGACCGTGCCGTGGCCTTCGGTCGCCCGAGTCGGGCTCCCCCGCGACGCGGTCGTCCGACCTGCCGAAACGCGATCCCGCACAGCGCTTCGGTTTGAGCGGAGTCGGCCACCAACCTGCCCGTTCCCTACGCCATTCGCTGCCCCATCCGAACTCTCCGTAGGATCCGATGCCGGTTCGCCGAGAAATCGTCACCAGCGTGTGGATCCGCTTGCCCAACGCGCCCGAGATCGTGTAGGGTGCGGCACGCTAAGGCGCCTGAGAAGGTGTCCTGCGTCCCCCTTCGGAGGCCTCCTATGCGTCTGCTGCCGTTCATGATGCTCCTCGTCGCTGGATCTTCGGCCTGCAAGGGCGACGTCTTCATCACGGACGACTTCCCTCCGCCTGGCGCGGGCGACGCGCCCAGCCTGGATACGCCCACCAAGACCGACAAGATCGTTCAGGTCACCAAGCCTGAGGTCGACGTCCTCTGGGTCGTGGACAACAGCTGCTCGATGATCGAAGAGCAGCAGAAGCTGACCGAGAGCTTCCCCAAGTTTATCAACTTCTTCCTGAACTCCGGCCTCGACTGGCACATCGGCGTCGTCTCCACGGACGTCGCGGACGACCGCCAGAACGGCAAGCTCCAGGGCGCCGGCGGCTACAAGTTCATCACGCCTGAGGTCTCCAACCCTGTGGCGGTGTTCGCCGCCATGGCGTCGCTGGGCACCGGCGGCTCGTCGACGGAGGAGGGCCTGCTTGCGGCGTTCCGCGCGCTGACCGCCCCCACGCCCGGCATCCAGGACACCAACCGCGGCTTCTATCGCGAGTCCGCCTCGCTCCACATCGTCACCATCTCGGACGAAGAGGACCAGTCGGCCCCGCGCATCACGCGCAACGAGTTCGTGACCTTCCTCCAGGACCTCAAGCCTGACGCTGAGACCCCGGTCACCTTCTCGTCGATCGTCGGCCCCACGCCGAACGGCTGCCACAGCCCCGACGCGGACGCGGTCCCCGGCTCCATCTACATCGCCGTCACCAACGCCATCGGCGGCGTGTTCCGCTCCATCTGCGAAGAGGACTGGGATCCAGTGCTCGAGGAGCTCGGCCTGCAGGCCGCCGGTCTGCGCCGCGAGTACTTCCTGTCCGAGCTGCCCGTCCCCGGCACGGTCGAGGTATGGGTTGTCGACGGCGACGTCCAGTACGACGGCCTGAACCAGGCGGACATCCCCGCCAGTTCGTCGGTCCGGGAGCAGTGCACCCAGCTCGGCAAGACGAACTGCTTCCCCTACGCGTACGACAACGTCCGCAACTCCATCCTGATGACGGACTTCGTGCCCAGCCCGCTGGCCGAGATCAACATCAAGTACGACCTCCTCTCCGGCCTTCAGCCCGGCAGCGACGTCGTGGTGCCCGGTGGCGCCGGCGCGGACACCGCGGTTCCGTAGAACCTGGCGGGTTTGAGCGACGCGCCCGGCGCGGACTTCGGTCCTCGCCGGGCGCGTCTGCGTTTGGGGGCGGCGACCCGCGCCTTGCGGCTAGCGCGACCGCGCAGGGTTCGGAGCGCGCGCCGATGGGCGCGTCTGCGCTTGAACCGACCGCTCAGTTCCCCTCGAGCTTGGACTTCCACCACTTCAGCCGCTCGGCGATCACCTTCTCGTCGCCCAGGCCGGACGGCTCGTAGTAGCGGCGGTGGGCGACCTCGGCGGGGCGGTACTGCTGGCGCACGATGCGGTTCGGGTGGTCGTGCGGGTACAGGTAGCCCTTGCCAAACCCCTCGGCCTTCATGTCCGCGGTGACGGCGTTGCGGAGGTGGAAGGGGACGGGCAGGGCGCCGTAGCGCTCGACGTCCTCGAGGGCTGCGTTGATCGCCTTGTAGGACGCGTTGCTCTTGGGGCAGCACGCGAGCCACACGGCCGCCTGGGCGAGCACGATTCGGCCCTCGGGGAAGCCGATCCAGTTCACGGCGGTCGCGGCGTCGTTGGCGACGGCCAGGGCGCGCGGGTCTGCATTGCCGACATCTTCGGAGGCGAAGATGACCAGGCGGCGGGCGATGAAGCGCACGTCCTCCCCGGCGGCGATCAGGCGGGCGAGCCAGTAGACGGCGGCGTCCGGGTCACTCCCCCGCATGCTCTTGATCATCGCGGAGACGACGTCGTAGTGGTCGTCGCCGGACTTGTCGTGGCGCAGGTCGGAGCGCTGCAAGGTGGCGCGGGCGCGGTCGAGCGTGAGGTGGCCTCCCGACTCCACTCCGTCGGCGGCGCGCTCCAAGTCCAGCATGGCGCGGCGGGCGTCGCCGGCGGCGGACTCCGCGATGGCGGTGAGGACCTCGTCGTCCACGGTGAGGTCGGGGCGGGCGAGGCCCTCGTCGTGGGTGAGCGAGCGGCGCAGCAGGTTCACGACGTCGTCGGTCGCCAGAGGATCCAGCCGGACGATCTGCAAGCGGCTGCGGAGCGCGGCGTTGAGCTCGAAGGACGGGTTCTCGGTGGTGGCGCCGAGCAGCACCAGGGTGCCCGCCTCCACGTGCGGGAGCAGCGCGTCCTGCTGGCCCTTGTTCCAGCGGTGGATCTCGTCGACGAACACGACGGTGTCGCGGTTCTCCAGGGCGCGGGCGCGGACCGCCTCGTCGACCACCTCGCGGATCTGCTTCACGCCGTCCAGCACCGCGGAGAGCTGCACGAAGCGCGCCTCGACCGCGCCGGCGATCACGCGCGCCAGCGTCGTCTTGCCGCAGCCGGGCGGACCCCAGAACACCATCGAGCGGACCCGACCGGCGACGATCGCCTGCCTGAGGGGCGCGTCGAGGCCGAGCCATCGCTGCTGCCCCACGACGTCGTCGAGCGTGCGGGGGCGCAGGCGGTCGGGGAGCGGGGGGCGCGTGGCCATGTCAGCCCTCTTGGGTGACGCGGTCCAACAGGTCCGCGTCACCCAGTAGCTTGACCAGGCCGTCGAGGACCGCCCGCTCGGGGTGATCGGCGAGCAGGATGGGCAGGCCGGTGGCGTCGCGGAGCACGCCGTCCAACTCGCGGAGGCGCGCGCCGCCGCCCGCCAGGAACACGCCCGACCCGAGCAGGTCGGCGCACAGCTCTGGGGGGGTGTCGCGCAGGACCTCCAGCACCACGTCGCGGATGCGCTCGACCGACTCGCGGACGGCCTCCGCCACGTGGGCACCGTGGATGTCGAACACGGTGGGGGAGCCGGTGGCCAGGTCGCGCCCGCTCACCCGCATCTGCACGAAGTGAGAGGGTGGACGGGCGGCGCCGACCTCGATCTTGATGCGCTCGGCGACCGGCGGCGTGACCAGCAGGTTGTGGTTGCGGCGCAGCCACTGGGCGATCTGGGCGTCCATCGCCTCGCCGGCGACCTTCACGGAGCGGCGCACGACCGTGCCCGCGACGCTGCACACGATCGCCTCCGTCCTCCCCGCGCCGACCACGACGATCATCGAGCCGGTCGCGAGCGAGATCGGCAGCTGGGCCCCGAGCGCGGCCGCCAAGCCGGACGGGACGAGGCGACCGCCTGCGAGGCCCGCGGCGCGCAGGACCTCCAGCCAGGCGCGGCGCTCGGTCTCGGACGCGTCGGACGGGACGGCGACCAGGGCGCGGGCGGTCGCCGCGGCGGGGCCGAGGGTCTGCGCGATGGCCGCGCGGAGGAGGGCCTCGACGCCGTCCCAGTCCTCGACCACGCCGCCGCGGATCGGACGGACGGCCCCGGACTCGCCGCCGCCGGACTCCAGGCGTGATCGGGCCTCGCCGCCGGTCAGGGCGACTCGGGCGCCGTCTGGGCCTGCGGTTCGGGCGACGATCGACGGGGTGGACCACGGGGCGCGGTCGCCGCGCGTGGCCACGCGGAGCGTCCAAGACCCGGGATCGATCGCGATCTCGGCCGCGCGCACGGGCCCGCGGGGCATGCCGGCGACTACTGCTGGACCTTGACCGACGACTCGTCCTTGGTGGTGAGGGGCTTGCCCACCGCCTCGGCGTAGTCGCTGGCCTTGAGCTTGAGCTCGCGCGGGTCACCATGGGCGAGCTTCACGCGCTCACCCGACGTGGTGATCAGGAAGATCGTGCCGTCGGGGAGGTCCTCGACAAACTCGACGCTGGCGATCTGGTCGAACGGCACCGAGGCCGTCTCCGTCTTGCCGTCCGAGAACTCGCGGATCATCTGGACCGAGTTCGAGGTGCTGTCGATCAGCACGCGGCTGCCGAGCTCGACCTGGGTCTTGCTCCACAGCGCGCCAGCGGCGATCACCACGACCGCGGCGACCGCGACGAGGATGAGCACCGGGCTGCTGGACTTCTGCTTGGCCGTGGCCTTGAAGTCGTGGAAGCAGGTCTTGCAGGTCGACGCCGGCGCCGGAACTTCAGCGCCGCACGACGGGCAGGTCTTCATCTCCATCAGTCACCTCATGGCCGCCCACCTTCCCAAGGGGAGCGTGCGCTGTCAAGGCGCAAGGGCGGTGGTTTTCCGCGGATCAGACAGACTCGGTGGTCCACCAGGCGGCCGCAGCGAGCGAGGACACGCCTCCGAGCACCGTCCACCACGTGTCCGTACGCAGCCCGAGGGCCAGCAACGCGCCCCCAAGGACCACAAATCCGACCACACCGGCGCGACGGGACAAGGCAGCCTCACGGGGCGCGGACTATCCGGTACGACCTGGAGAAGCCCCGATGTCGTGGAGCCCGCTGTCCCTGCTGTGCCGGTTGGTCGCGCTGCCGCTCCGCGTCGGCGTGGGCTCGCTGCACCGCCTGACCACGGGGAGCCGGGCGCTGGTGGAGATCGTGGTGGCGCCGGGCGAGGACCTGGCCGCCGGGGCGCTGCTGCTGGCGCGCGTTCGTCGACTGGTCGACGATCCGCTGGTGCGCGCGGTGTTCTTGGACGTCCGCGGCGCGCCGGGGGCGTGGGCGACCTGCGAGGACTGGCGGCGCGTGATCGTGGAGCTGCGCGCGTCCGGACGCAAGGTCACCGCCTACCTGGAGGACCCGAGCCAGCGCGTGCTTCTGTTCGCCGCCGCCTGTGACGCGATCGTCGTGCCGCCGCTGGCGGACGTGGAGTTGGTGGGCTTGGGCGGCGAGATGGCCTTCTTCGGCGAGACCCTCGACCGGCTGGGGCTGGAGGCCGATGTGTGCTCGGCGGGCGCGTACAAGTCCTTCGGCGAGCCGTTCACCCGCACCTACCCGTCGGCCGAGAACCGGGAATCGTCGTCGGCGCTGCTCGCGGACGTGGAGAGCGTGCTGGTGCAGGGCCTGGCCGCCGGACGGAGCCTGACGGAAGACGTGGTGCGCGGTCTGATGGCGCGGGGACCGCTGACCGCCGACGAGGCCGTCGAGGCCGGGCTGATCGACGCGATCGGCTATCGGGAGACGGTCCTCAAGACCTGGAAGGAGGCGCTGGGCAAGGGCACCCGGCGCGTGCCGTTCCGCGCGTGGGCGATGCGCGACGGCCTGCGCCAGTCGCTGGCAGGCTGGGGCGGCCGCAAGCGCTTGGCCGTGCTTCACCTCGACGGGTCGATCGTGGTCGACGGCAACTCCGGGCGCGACATGATCCGCTCGCGCGACGTGGTGCCCGCGCTGCGTGCGCTGACCGAGGCCGACGAGGTCGCGGCGGTGGTCCTGCATGTGCGCAGCGGCGGCGGCAGCGCGTTCGCGTCGGACCTGATCTGGGAGGCGGTGCGCGTCCTCTCGGAGAAGAAGCCGGTGGTCGCGAGCTTCCACGACGTGTCCGCGTCAGGCGGCTTCTACCTGGCGGCCCCCGTCCGCGAGATCTTCGTGCGGAGCACCACCATCACCGGCTCGATCGGCGTGTTCGGCGGCAAGCTGGTCTTGCGCGACGCGCTCCGTCGGATCGGCGTCACCATGTTCCCCATGGCGACCCAACCCGGCGCGCTCCGCATGTCGCCGAGCCGCCCTTTCAACGACGACGAGCGCGAGCGCTTCCGGGCGTCACTGCAGCACGTCTACGACGGCTTCGTCGAGCGCGTGGCGACCGGGCGCGGCCGCACCGTCGAGGAGATCGAGCCCCACTGTCGCGGGCGGATCTGGAGCGGCCCCGCCGCGCTGCGTGTCGGCTTGGTCGATCGCGTGGGCGACCTGTTCGACGCGGTCGCGCGCGCCGCAGAGCTCGCCGAGCTGGCCCCGGGCTGGCGTCGCGTAGACCTCACGACCGCGCCTGAGTCGATGTTCATGACCGCCGTCCGCGCGCTGCTGCGCCGTCAGGGCCTGGGCGTCATCGCGCCGGACCCCGTCGGGGCCGTGCTTGCGCGCCTGCTCGGCCCCGCGCGCGCCGAGCGCGTCGAGTTGCTGGCGAGCCACCCGGGCGAGCCGCTGGCGATGCTCGCGGAGGAGCTGGAGCTGCGGTGAAGGGGCTTGGGTCCGGTGGGGCGTCGGCGCTTGGGCTTTTGGCGGTCCGCTGAAGTCTGAACGCTGTCGGCCAGCAGGCGCCTGGGGCCCGCTCCCTCACCGCTCCCCGTACACCCAGGTGTAGATCATCAGCTGCCCGAGCACGCTGCGCACGTAGCGGCGGGTCTCGGTGTAGCCGACCTCCTCGGAGAACGTGTCCATCTCGATGGGCGGGCCGCCGAGCTCCATCACCCAGCGTCGGACCGCGTCCTCGCCGCCGTTGTACGACGCGATGACCGCGGGCGTGGCGTCGGGCGCGACAAACCCCAGCAGCGCCTGCCAGCGAAGGCCGAGCTCGGTCGTGCCGAGCGCGGTGGCGTAGGGGACGGTCCACAGGCGGTCGGCGTCCGGCGGACCGGCGACCTGGGCTGCGGTGTGCAGGTCGCCGACGAGGTGCGGCATGATCTGCATCAGCCCGCGCGCCCCGACGAGCGAGGTGACGCTGGCGTCCAGGCCCGACTCCACGGTCATGATCGCGTAGGGCAGGTTGTGGGGCAGGTGGTAGCGGTCGGCGACCGCGTCGATCACGGCGCGGCCGGGGCGGGGGTAGCAAACCTGTTGCGCGACCGGGTCACCGCCGCGCCACGGGTCCACGCAGTAGGGGCGGGCGAGGCGCTGGGCGTCTTGTGGGGCGCCTGCGCGCAGGAAGGCCCAGGCGAGCGCCAGCGCGCCGTCGCGGGTGGCGCGGGCTTCGGACTCCACGGCGCGCAGGTCGGGCAGGGCCCAGGGCGACAGGCCGGCGCGGACCAGCGTCTCGGCGCGCTGCACCTCCGGCTTGGCGGCCAAGGCGGCGGGCCAGGCGGCGGGCTTGGCGTCTGGCGTGGCGGGGAACGCGCGCCCGAGGCGGTGCACGGCCAGCCACGCGTAGGCGGAGTCAGGCCAGCGCTGCACGAGCTGCTCGAGCGCGGTCCGCTCGCCGATCGTGTCGCCGTCGAGGCCCTGGTCGCGGGCGGACCAGTAGGCTGCGGCGACGGTGAGCGCGGAGCGCTGGTCGGTCGTGGCGATCGGCGTCCACGTGGTGCGCGCGCCGTCGCGGTCGCCCATCGTCCAGCGGCACCAGCCGGAGAACCAGCGCGCGGACGCTGCCCAGGACGACTTGGGGAAGGCGGCGAGGTGCTCGTCGAAGCGCGCGATGGCGTCCACGCACTGGCCGCGGTCGGCCGCCATGTAGCCCAGCTTGTACGATGCCTCGTCCGCCTGGGGCGTGCCGGGGAAGCGCGCCGTGACCGAGCGGTAGAGCGTGCTGGCGGCGGCGTAGTCGCCGGTGCGGGCGAGGGCCAAGGCCATGTCGAAGAGCGTGCGCACGTCGGTGACCTTGGCGCCGTCGTCGCCGAACACGGCGCGCCAGGTCCGCACCGCGTCGGTGTAGGCGTGGGCCTTGAACTCGAGCCGCGCGAGCGCGTCGTCGTCCGGCTTGTGGTCGACGGCGCGCGCCATCAGCTCCAGCGCGAGCGCGTCGCCGTGTTGCTGCGCGGACGAGAGCGACGCGGCCCGCGCGCGCACCAGGGCCAGGCCCTCGGGCGACTTCAGGTCCGGCACCGGCGAGCCGAGCGCGGAGAGGCGTTCCGCCGCCGCCGTGGCCCAGGCGCCGCGCGTGCTGTCGGTCCACACCTTGCGGTAGGTGACGACGGCGGCGTCCCTGTCCGCGCGATCCTCGGCGCCCTGCGCGAGCAGGGTTCGAGCCTCGTCGGCGTCGGGGCCGGTGAGCATCGCGCGCAGCTCGTCGCGCGACTCCAGGCTGCGGTGCAGGGCCAGGCGCGCCCGCGCACGCACCAGCGAGGCCTCGCGCTCAGCGCTCCCCGTCAGCACCACGCCGTCGAGCGCGGTGAGGGCGTCGGCGGGCTTGCCTAGGCTGGCGGCGGCGTCGGCGCGGAGCAGGGCGGCGAAGGGCGCGACCGGCGAGCTAGCGGCCAAGCCCTGGAGCGCGCGCTCGGCGGAGGCCGGAGCCTGGCGCACCAGACAGGCGGCCAGCGTCAGGCGCTCCGCGTCGTCGTCGGGCGTGCCGATCCGCGCGGCGAGCGCGTCACAGGAGGCGACCGGCGCCGCGTCGGCGAGCGCGAGCGTCGACCACGGGTCCTGCGCGGAGGCGGGGGCCGCGATCGCCCAGGCCAGGACGGCGACGGCGAACCGCACGCTCACAGGCCCCCCGAGACCAGGAAGTAGACCGAGCGCGGCTCGGTCGGCAGGTAGCCGCCCGGCGTCAGGCCCGCGGCGTAGCCGAGGCGAAGATCGAGCGAGCCGCCCCAGCCGATGATCGTCGACAGGCGGATCTCAGCGCCCGCGCCCGCGAGCGTGCCCTTGAACACGTCGGTGAAGGTCGACACCTTGTCGAAGGCGTTGCCGGCCTCCAGAAAGACCGACCCGGACAGCGCGCGCAGGAAGGCGGGGAAGGTGCCGAAGCCACGGTCGATGCGCCACAGCGGCAGGCGGTACTCAGCACCCGCGGCCCAGTAGGTGTCGCCGCGGTCGGCACCCGTGGGGTAGCCGCGGATGGCCCGGAAGCCGCCCACGCCGTTGCCGCCTAGCTGGTAGTTGCCCAGGAAGCGCTCTGACCCGCCGAACGCGACGCCGGTGCCGGCGCGGAACACAAAGACGTGGTTGGGGGCGAGCGGGTTCACCACGTACTCCCGCCAGTCCACCTGCAGGAGCACCTGGGTGACGGGCGTCTTGGTGTTGGACCCCTCATCCACCGCGAACGTTCCCAGCCAGGGCGCGGTGATGGTGGCGGACGCCACGAACGTGCGGCCGTCCTCCGGGCTGATCGCGTAGGCGGTGGGCTCGTTCCACTCGTAGCGGTAGCCGGCGGTCAGGTTGCCGATGGTGCCGCGCAGCGCGACGCTCGGCATGTAGGCGCCGTTCTCCAGGTCGCCGTGCAGGCGGCGGTCGGTGAACGAGTAGGTGCCGTAGAACGTGGAGACCTGGGTGAACGGCCACTGGAAGGTGCCGTAGGCGTTCACCTCGCGCATGAAGATGGTGCGCAGGTCGTCGCTGGTGAAGGTCGGGTCGCCGTTCTCGTCGACGGGCTGATCGGCGGCGGCGACCAGGTAGGTGTACGGGTTGGCGCGCGTGGAGGCGCCGAAGCCGAACACCGGCAGCCAGCGGTTGATCGTCACGCTGCCGCCGCCGCCCACGAAGTTGGCGTCGGTGCGGTAGTCGAGGAAGGCGCCCCAGATGTAGCGGACGAGCGGGTCGCGCGCGCTGGTGGACGCGGTGACCTGCACGCCGGGGATGTTGAACGGCGCGGGCCACTTCTGCAAGAACGCGAACGGGCCGTCCGACGGCGGGTTGGACAGGCGCGGCGTGGTGGAGAAGCTGGGCACCCAGTACCAGGGCACCAGCGTGCGCGCGGGGTTGTAGCGCGTGGGCTTGATGTGGAAGGGGTAGTCCTCCTCCGACCCGAACGCGTCCTTCACCTTGGCCTGGCTGAACGTGTCGATGCGCTCGGAGTCCTGGCGCGGCTCACCGACCGCGGCACCTTCGCCCGCGGCGCGGTCGCTCGAGCCGCCCGTGCCTGCCTCCGCGACGCGCGGGCCCGCGGACGACGGCCCGCCGACGTCCATCGCGGCCATGCTGGGTCCCGGTCCGCCGTCGATCGACTTGCGCACCTTGGGGCCGTCCCACGCGGACGCGACGACCGTGTTCACCGGCACCAACGGCCCGTCAACGATCGACGCGAGCGACGGCGCGCCGGTGATCGGCTCGGGCAGCGGGCCGCGGTCGAGGAAGGTCGACGGGTCGAGGTCCATCAGGCGGACCTCCCAGCCGTCATTGCTGTACTGCTGGTAGGCGAGGTGCTTGCCGTCGGGGGCTAGGTCGGGGTGCGCAGCACCCGTCAGCACGTTGGTGACCTGCCACAGGTGCTCGGTGGCGATCTCGACCGCGTACACGTTCGGGATGCCGGTGCGGTCCGACGAGAAGAACAGCCACTGGCCGTCCGCGGACCACGCCGGGTCGCGGTCGTTGCGGTTGTCTTCGGTGAGCCTGCGCTTGCGCGCGCCAGACGCGTCCATCAGCCACAGGTCGCGGCGGCCCTCGTCCCACACCGACACCGCGAACGCCTTCCCGCTGGGCGCGTAGCGGGGCGTCGCGTACTGCGTGTGGTTGGTCTCGTGGGTGAGCACCTCGCGCTGCTGGTCGATGGTCATCACCTCCAGGCGCGTGTCCTGCGCCCGGTTGGTGACGACGAGCAGGCGCGAGCCGTCCGGGCTGAACTCCGGGTCGCGGGCGCGGGCGCCGTTGGTCAGCGCCTTGATGCTGTCCGCGCGCAGGTCGTACATGAAGATGTCCGACCAGGTGTTGAAGCGGTTCACGATGTGCGTGGCCGCGAACACGAACGTCTGGCTGTCGCGCCGCCAGGTGAAGTTCTTGGCGCCGTAGTCCTTGACCAGCACCTTGGGGCCGCTGCCGTCGGTCTCCGACCGCCAGATGGCGTTGCCGGTGCGTGGGTCGCTGCACGACCAGACCAGCCAGGAGTCGTCGGGCGCGAAGGACGGCGCGGTGCAGGACGCCTTGGGGTCCGACAGCAGCTTGCCCTCGCGCAGACCTTCCGCGCGGACGGTGTCGGCGACGGTCTGGTACTTCTGGATCCGCGCGCCCTTCCACTCGCGCCACAGGCCCTGCAGCTTGCGGCCGAAGACCTCTGGCGCCGGCAGGAAGAAGGGGATGGTGCGGCCGTAGTCGTGCGTCCAGCGGGTCCAGACGTCCTCGCCCGTGTGGTCGGACACGTAGCGCATGAAGTCCTGGCCGAAGAGGTAGCGCAGGTTGCCGGACGGCACGCGGGCCTGAAAGCCGTCCATGCTGCCCAGCCAGGGCCAGTGGTCCTCGAGCGCGGCGGTGCGCAGGAGCATGTCGACGTAGGGCGACCGGCCGCGGCCGCCGGCGGTGTGGCGTGTCTCCTGGAAGGTGGCCAGCCCCTCGGTCACCCACAGCGGCGACACGGCGTTGGTGGAGGCGATGCGGCCGACGACCGCGCGCGCGGCGGACACCACGCCGTCGTGGGTCTCCATGTGCAGGACGTGGGTCAGCTCGTGGGTGAGGATGGCCTCGGACCAGTCCTCGTAGAGCGACAGCGTCTCGTCTTCCTGGGGCGCCGTGACGTAGATGGTGATGGTGTTGTAGGGGATCGCCGTGGCGAAGCCGTTGGCGCGGTCGGTGCGGTCGACCAGCACCACCTCGACCTTCATCTGGAGCTTGTGGTCCAGCTCCGCGCTCATCGTCGCGTAGATCTGCTCGCAGGACTGGGAGAGCTCGTCCGCGAGCTGCTCTTCACCCTGGTGGAAATTGATCCGGAAGTGCTCCGTGACGATCGTCCGCCACGTCAGCTCAGGGTCATAGGTCGCCGCGCGCGCAGGCCCGGACAGGCACCACGTGGTCAGCACGGCAGACAGCATCGCCAGGGGTGCGCGGCCGATCATCAGGTGGGGCAGACCTCGCTCTCTTCGTGCCTCTAAAGGTGGCCCTGGTCAAGCGACTCCTTGTGTGACGAACGCGCATCGGCGAAGTTGCACCTTGGCGGCGAGGCTCCCTCCTGGGCGGTCGACACGCTAGGGTGCTAGCGCCAAGGAGCCCTAATCATGGACCGAACTGGCCCGATCCTCGTTGTGGACGACGAAGAGGACCTTCTGGACCTCGTCGATATCAACCTGCGCCGCGAGGGCTTTACGACGCTCCGCGCGACCAGCGGCAAGGCCGCGCTCGACCTGTGCGAGAAGCACACGCCCGCGCTGATCGTGCTGGACCTGATGCTCCCGGACACGCCTGGGACCGAGGTCTGCCGCCGCCTGCGCTCCAACCCGCGCCTGGCCGATGTGCCGGTGATCATGCTCACCGCCCGCGGTGAGGAGATCGATCGCGTGGTGGGCTTTGAGGTGGGCGCCGACGACTACGTCATCAAGGCGAACTTTTCCGTGCGCGAGCTGATCCTGCGCATCCGCGCCGTGCTCCGCCGCCGCGCCGCCGCCGCCGAGCCGGGCCACGACGGCGTTCCGTCTGACGCGCTCTCCTACGGCATGCTCAAGATCGACGAGGCCGCCCACCGCGTGTGGGTGGTCGACGACGAGATCCCGCTGACCGCTACCGAGTTCCGCCTGCTGATGACGCTCGCGCGCCGTCCGGGCCGCGTGCAGACCCGCGGGTCGCTGCTGGAAGACGTGTGGGATATGCCGCCGGACCTCAACACCCGCACGGTAGACACCCACGTGAAGCGCCTCCGTGAAAAGCTGGCTTCGGCCGCCGAGCACATCGAGACCGTGCGCGGCGTGGGCTACCGCTTCAACGCCAACCCGGCGGTCTGACGGGTGGCGCACGCGGGTCCGCCTGAGCGGCGGTCGCTCGTCGAGCGCCTGGATCGGTGGACTTTTGGCGCGTCGGCGACCTCGGTGGTCGTGGCGCTCGCGCTGGGCGGCGTTCAGGCCGCGCTTGGCGTGGCGGCGGTCGCGGGCGTGGCCGTCTGGCGCCTCCGCGCTGGCCTGCGCGCGGACCTGGAACCCTTCGACGCGCTGGTCGAGGCGGTCGACGCCGACCGCGAGACCCCGCGCGAGCTGCCGGGCGACGCGGGTCGGGTCGCGCGGGCATCCGCCGGTCGCGAGGAGGTGTCGCGCCGCGCGTACGAGCGCAGCCGCCGCGCCCTGGAGCGCGTGTTCGCCACCTTTGACGCCGCCCCGTGGGGCGTGCTGGTGATCGGCGCGGACGGGCGGATCGAGCTCGCGAACAAGGCGATGAACCAGCTGCTCGACTTCCGGCGCGAGGCGATCGGCGCGCGGATCGTGGAGCTGCTGCCGCCGGCCGAGCTGCTGGCCGTGCTCGACGACGCGCTGGCCGGTCGGGAGGGCGGGCCGCTCGACTTTGTGCAGGGCGAGCGCGACCTGGCGGTGAGCGCGCACCCGGCGGGCGACGCGGTGCTGGTGCTGGTGCGCGACGTCAGCGGCGAGCGTCGCCTGGACCGCGCGCGCACCGAGTTCGTCGCGAACGTCAGCCACGAGCTGCGCACCCCGATCGCCGCCATCCTGGGCTACGCCGAGACGCTGCTCGACACGCCGGGCGGCCTGCCCGACGACATGGCGCCCTTGGTGCGGACCATTCACCGCAACGGCAAGCGCCTGCGCCAGCTGTTCGAGGATCTGCTGACGCTCTACAAGATCGAGGCCCGTCGCGAGGAGATGCCGCGCGAGGAGGTCGAGCTGTCGAGCGTGGTGCCGCTGGCGGTGGTCACGGCCGCCGACGCCGCGCGCACCAAGAAGATCGCGTTCTTCGTCGACGTGCCGCCGGAGCTGCACGCGTTCACCAGCCGCGAGGCGCTGTCGGCCGTGCTCGGGAACCTGGCGGACAACGCCACCAAGTACACGCCCGAGGGCGGGTCGGTCGCGGTGGTCGCGGAGCGCGTCGAGGACGGCGTGCGCATCGACGTGCGCGACACGGGCATCGGCATCCCCAAGGCCTACCAGGAGCGCGTCTTCGAGCGCTTCTACCGGGTGGACGAGGGCCGCAGCCGCGCGCTCGGCGGCACGGGGCTGGGCCTGGCCATCGTGAAGCACCTGGCGATGGCGGGCGGCTTCCGCGTCACGGTCACCAGCGAGGAGGGGAAGGGGAGCACGTTCAGCGTGTGGATCCCCGCCGCAGTGACCCCGCGTGTCTCGCGCACGTGGCAGGCGTGAAGCGTCTTCAAGGCGCGCTAGCAGGGCGCGATCGGGCGAGCTAAGCAAACTGGAATCGGGGCTTCCCTGTCGGGGACGGGGGCCCATGTCGAGGCACGAGCCATGAGTCGCCCTGTGATCGGCATGGACCTGGAGCGCATCCGCACGCTGCTCCTCCAGATGTGCTCTCGCGCAGAGTCCATGGTGCAGCAGGCGTCGCGCTCGGTGATCCAGCACGACACGCACCTGGCGCGTTCGGTGTTGGCCGCGGACGCCGCGATCGACGACCTGGAGCTGGAGATCGACGGCCTGTGCGTGCGCTATCTCGCGGTGCACAAGCCCACTGGGTACGAGCTGCGCATGGTCACGACCATCCTCAAGATCGTGACCGACCTGGAGCGTATGGGCGACCTGGCGGGCAACATCGCCTCGCGCACGCTCGACATT
>CAIOSP010000002.1 GCA_903861005.1 uncultured Pseudomonadota bacterium | reverse complement strand
GCGACGGCTCGCCCGAAGGACGACCCGTCCTCCTCGTGACGCGGACGAGCGCGGCCGGGGAGGGGGCCGTTCGTCAATCGTGGCGGCGAGCGTGAAAGCTTGCCCCCTACGGACATGCATGGTGGCTGCGAACGGACATGCACGTGGACGCCCCCCGGACATGCACGCCGACCGGCGTCGTGGCGGATGATGTCGTTCGCGTTCACGCGGCCTTGGGGAGGGGTTGGCGCCGCCCGCCGACGCGCGCACCTTCCTGAGTGTGGCGACACCTCGGAGACGCCGTCGGGAGCAGGTCGCGTTCCCGTTTTGCGGGGTGCCCGACGCTCGGAGATCCTTCGGGCAGCGATCTCCGGAACGAGCCGTCACTGGATCACGCGGCTTCGGCACGCCCGAGTTCACCTGGACTCACGTTATGGGCGCAGCAGGCCGCTGGCCGTCGGGAGCACCTTCCTGCATGATCGACTCGACCGAGCATCTCCGAAGGACTTGGCGCGCGGCGCTCCGCGCCGACTCGCTGCTGTCCCTCTTGGAGGCCGCTGAAGGGTTGCCGGGGAATCCAGAGGACAACGCCCCGTGGATCGGGGCGCACGTCGCGCCGTTTGGTCGGATCGGGCGGGTCGAGGTGTACCGATGGGGTGACGTGATGCGGAGCGTCCAGGGTGTGCGGGCCGCTGTACAGACAGCGAAGCGACCGCTCAACAGCTGGCGCGCCGTGGCTGAGGTCCTAGGGGTTTCAGAGGACACCTTGGCGCGGCGGCGCGCTGATCGAGCGCCGGCGCGACGGTGCTTCTTCGTGGATGCGGACGAGGCCGTCGCGTGGTGGCGTGGCCTCCTTGAGCCCAAGGTCGCTGCCCCGTCCAGGCCGAAGCGGGCGGGCCCAGCGAGCCAGCCCATGGATGACCGTCCAGTCGATTGGGGCGCGGTTAGGCGTGAACTCGCTGGACCCAAGACCTAGATCCGCGCGGCGGAGAGCCTTGGGCTCCGTCGAGTTCCTGCTTCTCGACGCGGACCTGCAGGCGCAGCTCGCGGTCGAGCTTGCCGCTCGTCCGGGCTCACAGCGGCGGGCAGCACAAGCGCGGCTCCGCGGCTGGCCTTCGACGTAAGGACTGTCGCCGACCTCAAGTGGGGCGGCCAGGGCGCGGCCGATGTGTCGAGTTGGCTCCGACGCGCGCCATGGCGTGGCGTCCAAGGAGAGAGCTGCAGGGGGTCCTGCTCGGCGAGTTGGCGCGACGAGTCGCGTCTCGTTACGACAAGGCGCGACAATTGATTGGGATGAACCTGATGTGTTTGGCGCGTGGGGGCGCCCCGCAGGCCCTGATCACTCGGGGTCGTTTCCGTGTGGGGCGAACCAAGAGCGACCGCCTCCGGATCACGTGGCGCGCGAAAAATGTTTGGGCTAACGCCGAATTTAGCGTCCTGGAATTTCGTCGCTCGCCTACGACATCCCGACGTTCTTCCGCAACGCGGACTGATTCGAGGTCGTGGTGAGCGCCGCCGGAGCCGAAGGGTTCCGGCGGCGTTTTGCGTTGTGGGCGCGAGCCTTCTTAGTGACGAGATCGAGCTGGACGCCGCCTAGAATAGAGCGGTGAAAGGTTAGATATTCCCGGTCGTTCCCGCGACACATCAAAAATGTCCCACCGTGTCGTTACGGTTCCCGGGTCCAGAGCCACGATGCCCGCTCCCCTCTGGTTTCGGCCAGGGGGCGATCGGGCACCGCGCCACCGCAAGCGGTGGGTCGTTCATCGCCGGAGACCAGAGCGCTCGGTTGCAGCTCTGGAATCAAGAGGGGGCGGGAATGGGTGGCGCTCTGGGACACCTCCCGGAGTGTCCTTGCCTCGGAATCGAACCCTCGCCCAAGCCCCACACAGCCTGCGCACCCGTTTCACGGAACACATGCGGAGCCGTCCTGTTGCGAGTGGCGTCGACGGTCGATTCGCGCTCTGTGGCAGGCACCGCGCCAAGTGTCGGCGACTCCGAGTTCGTATGAATACGGACGCGCGCTTTGGCTGTTCTCGCGTATGGAAGTGTTTCGAGCCCCGACAAAATGGTCCAGAACATGGGCTGCGTTCACTGCGGGGGCATGAACGATCCTTCTGCACGGTGCTCATGAACTCCTTGCTCGCCGCTACCGACGCCCGCGCTGCGCGGTCACTCTTCGCGTGGACTCGCGTGGCCTCGCGCCGGGGGCACGCGTGAAGGTCGAACGCAGGCTCTTGTCCCTGGTGGCGCTGCTCCGCCGCTCGAACCACGCGGTGACGCGCGCTCAGATCTTCGCCGTGATGGGGAGGATGGACGATGGCTACCCCGCCGCGCATCCCGAGGCGGCGCGCAAGAAACTCGGTCGCGACCTCCGCGAACTTCACGCCCTTGGCGTGGTGGTTCGTTGGGACCCGGTGGAGCAGGGCTACCTGCTCGCGCCTTCGGCCCGTGCGCCGGTGTCGCTCCACCTCGACGAGGACGACGCCGAGCTGCTTGTCGAGTCCGTGAGGCGGCTCACGGATCTGCGCGAGGGAACGCTGGCGCCCCGGGTCGAGGCTGCGTTGGAGCAAGAAGAGGCCACCGAGCTGCGCCGCGGGGGCCGCCCCGCGTTCGCCGTGCACGAGCCGACGCCGCCGCAGGACATGGCGCTGTTCGAGTCTCTGGTCGACGCGTGCTGGCACCGCCGCCTGCTGGCGTTCGACTACACCACGCTCGACGACCGACGCGCGCGCCGCGCGGTGGAGCCGTGGGGCGTGTTCCGTCGCCACGGAGCCTGGCACCTGCTCGGCCACGACCGCGACCGCACCGCGGCGCGCAGCTTCCGGCTGTCCGCCATCGCGTCGCTCCAGGTGGATCCGAGCGCGGGCGCGTTCGAGTTCCCGAGCGGCCCCCAGGCCGACGTCCGCGCCTGGGCCACCATGGAGATGTGGCAGTGGGCGGTCCACCCGCCGGTCGACGTGGTGCTGCTCTGCGACGAGGTGAGCGTGCTGGTGGCACGCGCGGTGGGCGGTCGGGTCGACGGCGATCACGTCACGTTCGCGTGCACCAACCTCGAAGGCGTGGACGACGTGGTGTGGGACTGGGCGCCCCGCGTGCGCCCGCTCGCCCCGCCCGAGCTCGTCGCGCGCTTCGCCGCCGCCGTGGACAAGGTCGGCGCCAGCCACAAGGAGGGCGCGTGAGGCCAGGTCCGGACTGCATCGCCAGGCTCCTGCTGGTCGGTCGGCGCGAGGGCGGCATGGTGTCGCTGCCCGAGGCCGCGCGCATCCTGGGCGTGCCCGTCACCCAGGTGGCGGGCGTGGTGCAGCGCCTCACCCGCGGCGAACTCGGCGTGCCACCCTTCTTGGGCGAGGACGTCGCCACCCTGGTCGTGCGCGGCGGCTGGATCGAGGTCGACGTCCCCGACGAGCTTGGCGTCGGCTGGCCCTTCCACACCACCGACGCCGCCTGCATGATCGCCGCCCTGCGCGCCGTCCGTGGCGGCCTCCCGCGCGCGCGGCGCGTCCGCTGCGACGACCTGCTCCGCCGCCTCGAAGCCGCCGTCGATCCGGAGCTACGCGCCGAGACCGATCTGCGCTCCCGCGCCATGACCTGGGCCGTGTCCGAGGCCGTCGACCCGGAGGTCGTCTCCGTCCTGGCGGACGCCGCCACCGCGCGCGAGGTCGTGCGCATGACCGTCTACAACGCCAGCCGCGACGCCCTCCAGGTGCGCGTCGTGCAGACGCTGCTCTTGGTCCAGCACGGCGAGTCCTGGTACCTGTCCGGCCGCGACCCATCCGACGGCCGCCTGCGCTGGTGGCGCCTGGACCGCGTCCTCGCCGTCGAGCGCACTGCCGTCCAGCACGACGCCGCCCCGCCCACCGAGGCCCAGGTCCGGCGCGCCAAGCTCTACGACGCCCCGCCCAACCCGATCACGGTCGACGTCTGGTTCCAGCCCGGGCACGGCGCGCGCTCCGCGGCGTGGTTCGGCGGCGACGGGCCGGCCAAGGCGACCGAGGATGGGGGCGTGCTGCGGACCTTGCACACGCCGACGCTGCCGCTGCTGCTGCGGCGGCTGCTCAAGTACGGCGCGGGCTGGGAGGTCGTCGGGCCGACGGCGGCGCGGGCCGACGTGGGGCGGTGGGTGGAGAGGATGCGGCGCGGGGCGACGTCCGAGTAGGCGCGTGGGCCGCAGGTCTCCGTCAGACCGCCGAGGCATTCGGGTCTCCCCGAACGGATCGCGGGGTCCGCTCGCAGTAGCTAGAGCGTCACGGGGGACCGGATGACCGCACGGCGCGCTGCCGGAGCTACACGCGCGCCTGAGCCAGCGGGCCCGGACGCGGTCGCGCCGTCGGGCGGCGTGGGGAACGCGCTGCGTACGCAAGAAGCCGCGGGCGCCGCGGTCGACGATCCGATGGCCGCGCTCGCTTCGGTGGACGGCGGCGGCGGGGCCGCGTCGGGTGGGGCCGCGTCGCCCACCGACAGCCCGATCACCCCCGACGTGGTGGCGCAGCAGTCGGCGGACGTCACGGCGATCGTCGACGCGCTGAAGGAGCAGGTGCTGACCGCCTCGGAAGAGGGCGAGATCGTCGAGCGCCTCCGCGCCTGGCGACAGGCCGACGAGGCGTGGCGGTCGGATCAGGGTGGGCAGGGCGCGCCGCACGTGGACCGGATCCTCATGCAGCTCAAGGCGCGCTCGTTCCCGCGATCGACGGCGGCGACCGGCTGGATCGAGACCTGGGTCAATGCGTACGACATCCTATGGGACGAGCTGGAGGACGATCGCCTCACCGACTTCCAGGCGATCATCCAGGGCAGCCGGCAGGCGACGAGCGGCCCCGAGAGCGCGGCGCCCGAGAGCCTGTGGGGCACCATGGGCCAGGCGCTGGCGATGGGCGGCGTCGGGATGGTCGAGGGGCTGGCGTCGGGCGTGGCGGGGATCGCGGACGGCGCGGCGACGGGCATCACCAAGGTCGCGAACCTGGTGGGTGATGAGACCGGCGCGTTCCACCTGACCGACCCCACGTCGATGAGCGGGTGGATCGAGGGCCAGTACGACATCATCGGGGACGCCGCGTTCGGGGACGCGTGGAAGCACGACAACACGCTCGGAGGCGCGAGCGCGGGCCAGATCGGCCTGGGCGGCGGAAAGATCCTGGCCGCGCTGACCATGATGGGCGCGGGCGGCGCCATGGGGGCGCCGGGCGCCGTGGGCTCCATGGTCTTGCCGGCCGGCGAGGCCGCGGTGGCGGTGAATCGCGCGCTCGCGGCGCTGGGCGCGTTGGGCGCGCTCGGGACCGTGGTGGCGTCCGCGCAGTCGATCGCGGCGGACATCACGCGCGTGCAGGGCGCGCGCGGCGACGCGATGCGCGCCGAGGACGTGATCGGCGATCGCGAGTTCCAGGCGCACGCGGCCGCGCTGGCGAGCGGCATCTTCGCGGCCGTGGCGAGCGGCGCCGGCATGCGCGCGCCCCCGCCGCCGGGCACAGCCCCGCCGAGCCCGCTGCTGATCGCCGGGATCACCGCGTTCCTGGAGAGCGCGGGCGCGGTGGTCGAGATCGGCCGCATGGTCGACGCCAACCAGAGCACCACGCTGTCCGAGGCGGAGAAGGACCGGGTCTATCGCGCGGCGCTGGAGGCCTTCTTCACGAAGCTCGCGAACGCGGTCGGTGGACTGGCGGCGGTGCGGGACGCCCACGTCGCGGAGCAGGCGAACACCGAGCGCGTCGCCGCCGCGACGGAGGAGGCCGCGCGCGTCCAGGCCGCCGCCGAGGCCTCGGCGGACCCGGCCACGGTCGAGACCACGTCGCCGGAGGCGCCAGGGGTGGAGCTGGAGGATCTCTCGATTCACGACGCCGTCACCCAAGAGGTCGCGGTGGCGGAGACGGAGGATCTCTCGATTCACGACGCCGTCACCCAAGAGGTCGCGGTGGCGGAGACGGAGGATCTCTCGATTCACGACGCCGTCACCCAAGAGGTCGCGGTGGCGGAGACGGAGGAGCTGACGGCGCTCGATCCGATCACGGAAGAGCTCGCCCCCGTCGACGTCGACGCTGAGGAGCTCACCGCGCTCGATCCGATCATCGAGGAGGTCGCGGCGGCGGACACCGACGTGGAGGAGCTCACCTCGCTCGATCCGATCACGGAGGAGATCGCCCCCGTCGACGTCGACGCTGAGGAGCTCACCTCGCTCGATCCGATCACGGAAGAGATCGCCCCCGTCGACGTCGACGCTGAGGAGCTCACCGCGCTCGATCCGATCATCGAGGAGGTCGCGGCGGCGACCGAGGAGGACGTCGCGCCCGTGATCCAGGAGGAGGCGGCGCCCACGACGCAGGAGGAGCTCGCGCCCGTGCCCGACGCGGCGGCGCTCGCGGCCGCGGGGAGCGGCGTGTTCGAGCGGTGGGGTTCGTTGAGCGCCGACGAGCGCGTCGCCGCCCTGGTCGACCTCGCAGGCGGCGACCTGTCACGGATCGGCGCGCCCGCGCTGATGGGCGTGGTGGGCGCGGGCGGCTCGAGCAAAGGGGAACTGAACTTCGCGCAGTGGGAGGTGATGATCACGCACGGTCTGGTCGCGTCGGACGCCATCTCCGCGGCGCAGTTCGGCGAGGCGCTCAGCACGACGGTGCACGAGGTGCGGCACGCGGAGCAGTGGTTCCGCATGGCGCAGCAGGGCGCCGCGTCCGGGATGACGCCCGAGCAGATCGCCGCCAAGCTCGGCGTGCCCGACGAGGTGGCGATCGCCGCGTGGGAGGTCCAGACCGGCGCGCGCCCCGGTGAGCCGCTGCCCGACTCGGGGCCGCTGCGCGAGCAGGCCGACGCGTGGGAGGCCAGCGTGTACGGCGCCGACGCCGCACACCGCGCGGACGTGTACGCGCGCATGGACGCCACCCGCGCCGCGCTGGAACAGGCCAACGCCGCGCGCCAGGCCCGCGGCCGATCCGCGGCGACCGACCAGGCGGTGGCCGACGCGCACGCGGCCTTCCTGGAGGCGTACGAGGCCTACCGGGCCCTGCCCGAAGAGGCCGACGCCTGGGCCGCCGGCGACGCCGCTGGCCTGGCGATGGCCCAGCGCCAGGCGATCGAGGCGCGCCTCGCCGCCGCCCAGGCCGACGCCGAGCGCGCGTTCGAGGCGCTGGAGCCGCTGCTCACGGCGCCCGACGCGGCTGAGACGCCCGCCGCCCGCGCCGCGCGAGCCGACTTCGACGCGGCGCTCGCGCGTTTGGAGGTGGTGCAGAAGCAGCTTACGGCGCTGACAGGGAGGGAGGACGCATGAACGACCACGCCGCTGCGCTGCGCGCCTGGCTCGCGCCGTTTCTGGACGCGCTGTGCCTCGCCTCCGACTCTGGCGCGCTGCGCGCCGCGCTCGACGCGGCGCAGCATGGCGCCGTGGTGCGGATCCGGCCCTGGGAGGACGGCGGCGTCGGGCTGCTGGAGCTCTCGCTCCCGGCGGGGCTGGCGGCCACGTTCGAGGACTTGAAGGGCGCGGTCGGGCCGTTCGCGCCGTTGCCGCAGCTGGATCAGGCGCCGCGGAGCTGGCAGGCGGAGTGGTGGCACGAGGGGCTGCCGGTCGCGGCGACGGTGCTGGTGGTCGCGGGCGAGGCCGGGGTGGTGGAGCGGGTGACGGTGCGGCGGGGGAGGTTTCGGCGGGGGTGAGGGCTGGGGCGCGAACGCGCCTGTTGTGTCTGGGACAGCGCTTACTTCCCGAAGATGTCCGCCCAGAGCTTCACGTCGCGCTCAAGAAGCCTTGAAGCAGGATCTACAGACGGGACGTGCGACGCTCGTCGCCGATTGGGCGCCACACGTGTGGCAGTAATGCTCCCCATACGCGGGGTTTGAGTACACTGACCACTTCTTGTAGCAGGCTGGACAGAGGGGCTTCGCAGGATTGGCTGGGATGCCGTCCCCACAACGAATGCAGACGGCTTTTGCCTTCGCCAGCGCCGCCGAACGTGCGCGAGGCGCGGGAGCCATGAGGGGCTTCGGTGCGCTTTGGACACCAGGCGCGATTGGCTTGGGCGTGGCGGCCAGCTTCGCGCGGATCTCCTCTTCCACCTTTGCCTGCTTGAGGATCGGATTGAGGTGGCGGAGCACCTCCTCGAACGCCGGTCGGTCAGCGACCCAGTCGTATTCGATCGCGATCTCCCAGCCGTTCATGGCCGACGACTCCAGGAGGTTCATCGAGGTCACGAGGAGGTGTCGGTCGTTCAGATAGACCTTTGCGTGGAGATAGTCGACGTAGCGGACGACAAGGCGGTTGCCGAGGCCGAGCTTCTCGACCTGACGCTCCTGCTTGGCCCGGTCTTCGCCGCCTCGCACGACGAGTAGCGTCTTTACGTTCCGGACGACGACCGCCGTGCGAATCGCCGTCTGGAGCTTGCTCCAGGGATCGATGTACGGCGTGACGAGGATGAGCGTGTTGGTCGCAGAGTCGACGAGTTCGACGATGGCGTGGTGGATGTCATGGCCGGCGAGTACACGCACAATTTCTCCAGCGGAGTTGGGGTCGTCCCATATCTAGTGCGATCGCTATTCGTTTGGCGGTCCTCACGACGAACGCTCGAATCGTCGCGCGTCGAACACACCACGGGAGTGGGCTGCCGTATGGCCGTCGACACCACATTGCATTAGTGCTCGCCCTGAACCGGTCCGATTGCGCTCCGTTCACCCAACAAGGAGGGGATAGATGACCCGTTTGATGATTTGTTTCGCCGCGTTTGCGCTTACCGCGTGTAGCCCTGGCGGCGGAGCATTGGAGACCTCGGACATCAACCAGACGTCGTTCTTCACCTCGACCTCGTTCGTGTGTGACCCGACCGCGTCCGTGACCGACTGGCTTGTCGTCGTGGAGGTTGAGACGTCGACGGATGTCGTCTACGTGGACGCTGAGATCGACCAGAGCGGCTTGACGTTCGGTCCCATTGTTCTCGATGAGACGCGGGCTGGAAAGTGGTACGGCGAGGCTTGGGAGGACGACCTCGGCATGGACTGCGAGAGCGACATGCAGAACGTGTCGTTCTACGCAGAGGACGAGCTCGGCAACTCCGAGACGTTCAACAATTGAGCGGACGCGGGTGACCGCGCGTGAGCGCTCGGACGCGACCGTGAAGGTCCGAGCGCTCAGCCCTGTGTGAACCCGGCGCTCCTCACGCTTCGCCGCCTGCACGTTGCCCGGTACCACCGTCGTTGTCGGAACGACCCAGCCCGCGCAGAGTGCCACACTGTCGGTCGTCATGTCCAAGGCGGACGTTCTCGCGGATCTCACGGAGCATCGTTGCTGACCAAGTCGATTTGTATGGGACGAGTTGTCCGCCTACCAGCGCGCGACGCGGACCTCGACGGTCCCGAAACGCAGTAGATCACCGTCTTGAACGGGGAGCGCTTCGCCAGGCGCCAGTGTCGCGGACCCGACGCGCGTTCCGTTCGTGCTGCCGAGATCGCGAAGCTGCCAGCCGTTAGGCGTGACGACCAACTCGGCGTGACGGCGGCTCAAGCTCGCGTCGTCGATCTCGACGTGGGCCCCGACGCCGCCATCGGCGCGGCCCACGACCATGCGCGTCCCGGTGAGCGGCCACCGCGCACCACCAAGGTGAAGCCCGAGCCGTCCTTGGACGTTATCGGGGGTCGCTGCCTCGACCGCGCTCCGGCGAGCGGACGGCGCGGGCTCGGTAGGCTCGGCCCCCTCTGGCACGGGTGCGGACAAGCCCTTCCGTTCACGCATCGTCTCCTCCATCTCGGGCGGCCTCGACGGCGGCCTCGCGCGCATCTCGGTCGAGAGTGGTCCCGCTGGCCAGTTGGCGCAGCTCGCTGGTGATCCGCACCGTCGCGCGCGGGTCGCCCACCAGCTCCACGAGGTCCGACATGCGGCGGGTGAGGCGCCGTTGGTATTCGGCGTCCTCGGACGCAGCGCGAAGGGCAGCGGTGCGAGCCAGCTCGACCCGGACACGGAGTCGGTCCACCGCCGGGTCCAAGGCGTTCTGTTCCATCGAGGTGGGACCGACTAGGTCGAGGGTCAGGGGGATCTCGAGGGCTGGCGTCGACGCGCCTTCGACCCGCAGGATCCCGACGTTGCGGGCGCCGCGAGCCGCGCCGAGCGTGGAGGTGAACCGGCAGCGCGCCAGAATCATGCCGCCGTTCGCGGTGGCCAGTGACACTGCGCCGCCGACGGTCGACAACGGCTGCACGCGGGGCGTCACGCGCCACGCCTCAATCACCGTCAGCTCGCCAGACTCGACGCGGAGGGTCACGTCTGCGGAGTCGGCCTGGCCGGTGCGGAGTGCCGTCAGGGCACGCGCGGCCAGCAGCGAGGGCGGCACGCCGACGAAGGATGTCCCGCCGCACCCATCGGCGAAGGCGCGGAGAAAGGCGGGGTCGTAGCCCTCGGTGCGGCCCAGGCCGATGACAGCCGCCCGCACGCCCGTGCGACCGAGCGCGACGGCGCCGTCGAGCAGCGGTTGTGTCGGAGCTCGGCGTCCGTCAGCGTCGGTCGGATCGCCGTCCGTGAGGAGCACGAGGTGGCGGGCGTCGGTGCGGGTCGCGAGCCACGCCGACGCCGCCTCCATCGCAAGGTCGAGGCGCGTCTTTCCGCCAGCCACGAGGGTACCAAGCGCGTCGGCAACCTCCTCGCCTCCGTGTGCCTCGACCACTCGACGGACCTCGCTCCCGAAGGAGAACACGGCCACACGGTCTTCGGGTCGGCAGGCACGCACGAGCGAAGACACGGCGCTCCGAGCCTGCTCCAGCCGATCCCCGACCATCGACGTGCTCGTGTCCACGAGAATGGCGACCGAAGCGGGCGCGTTCGCGGAGGGCAGTCCCTCGAAGGCCACGGACAACCAGTGCTCGCTGTCCCCGGTCGAGGCTGATCTGTCCCAGCCGATCTCAGCCCGAAGGGTCATCGCGTCGCCTCGACCACGACGCGACCGTCGAGCGCCGCGACAGCCAAGTTGCGGCCGGGGTTCGCAAGCACGGCACGGTTTATCGGGGCCAGGACTCGGCTCTGCACGAAGTTGCGGATCCCACGTCCGCCGAGCGCGATCACGGCGGCGTGCTGGCACTCCTTCCGACCGAGCTCAAGCAGCGACGGCTCGAAGGTCACGTCGACGCTGTACTTCTCCCGTGCCGACTCCGAGATCCCACGCAGGAACTTGCCAAGGATGCCGTCGATGTGGAGCTCTCGCAGCCGGTCGAACGGCACGATGCGCTCCTCGCCGATGCGGCCGAGGATCTCGGGGCGTCCGATGCGCAGGAAGTGCTCGCGCACCGCGAGACGGTAGTGCTCGCCGAGGGAGTTCGCGTCGAGGTTCGGGTCGACCGAGGACACCACGCGCTCGGTGCCATCCGGCTGACGCTCCATGCGCGTCGAGCCGATGTTGCTCGTGAAGATCAGGAACGCCTGCCCGAAGTAGACGGTGTCACCCAGGCCGTCGGTCAGCCGTCCATCGTCGAGGATCTGAAGGAAGCGATCGAGGATGCGGGGGTGGGCCTTCTCCACCTCGTCGAACAGGATGAGGCTGAACGGCCGCTCCTTCATCCGGTTGGTGAGCTGCCCACCGGCCTCGTAGCCGACGTAGCTGGGAGGGGCGCCGGTCAGGCGCTCGGCGGCGTGCTCCTGCGCGTACTCGCTCATGTCGAACCGAGCGAACGCCGTCGGGTCGTGGAAGACGAGCTCGGTGACGGCCTTGGCGAGCTCGGTCTTGCCAACGCCCGTAGGGCCGACGAAGAACAACACGCCCTTCGGCCGGGGGGAGGGTCGCGCGCCGTCGAGCCCGATGCCGCCGCGAGCCATCGTGAGCACGTCCAGCACGGCATCCACGGCGGCTTCCTGGCCCATGACCTGACGGGTCAACTGGCCGCGCGCCTGCGCCAGTACGTCCACGCTCAGGCGCTCCCACGGGTCTTCCCGCGTGCCGTGCCGGAACACGTCCAGCAGCTTCCGCGTCTCACCGATCGCGATCTGTTCGTGGTGGGATGCGAGCCGGAGTGCTTCGAGATCCCAGAACGACATGCCGTCGGTCAGCGCAGCGAAGGCGTCGAGCACGTCAGCTAGGGGCACCTCTCCGGCGGCACCGAAGAAGCCGCGCCACTGGCGCGCGAGGAACGCCTCGCGCTCCGGGCGATCGGGGCGTCCCACGCCCACGACCTGCACGAGCGGGTGTTCGCGGTAAAGCCAGGTCGGGATCTGCCCGAGGACGGGCGCGACCAATACAAAGGCGTTTCGCATTCCGGCCCGCGTGCCGGTGGTGTGGCGGACGGCCTCGTCCATCACCAACTGCATCGCGACGAGCAGCCCGCGCTCCTCGACGGGCTGCTGCTCCGCGAAGATCCGGTCGGCTAGGTCGATCACCATCGAGGACGACGCCTCGGTGCGCGCGAGGACGCGCCGAGCAGACGCGAGCGCCAACTGCGGTGGTACGTGGAGCGCTGGCACGGGAGTGGATCCCGCTGGCGGCGCTGCGGATGGCGGTGGCGACTCAGTCGGCACGCGCTGTGGGATCTTGTAGGCGCGTCCACGGGGGGCATCGGCCAGCGCGGGATCCCGTTCGAGTTCCTCCCAGCGCCCGCGCATAGTGGGGTCGGCGAACGTGAGGCCATCGGTCTGGTTCCAACGGGCGCGCACGTCGTAGCCAGCGCTCTCCAGCGCGGCATCGAGTGCGTCAGCAAATGAGAGGGGGACACCCTCGAACATCGCGAGGTCGCGCACGTTGCCGTGGAGGATGACGTGCCGCCCGCGGCGGAGATGCGCGACGGTGTCGCGGATCCACCGAGCTGTTGTGGTCATTCGGACACCTTCGGGACGGGGCTCACGATATTCAATTGTAGCTGTGCCGTGCCATTGGTGGCCTGCGCCGACGGCGGGTCGGTGAGCCACGCTTCGCCGAACTCCTTGACCATGTCGACGGCGACCTTCCCAAAGGCCTGCACAACGGCCGCGCCGAGGGACTTCGGCTTGGGCGTCGGCTTGAGCATCTGCACCAAGGCAGCGCGCGCCTTCGCCTGACTCGCGCCGGGCGTCGCGGCAACCTGCCGAAGCGCCGCTTCTGTCGCCTTGGTTCGGATCTTCTTCATGCCATCGTACTCTGTCAGTGTGGGCCACCGGAGCTCGTCGGTGGGGAAGCGGCGCCGGAGCGTAGCGAGCACGGCATCGGCGACTACGCGGTTGCCGACCGCAGTGCTCTGTGGCGCCAGGCCCGCGGGCACGAGCTGACCCGTGATCGCTGACCACTCACGAAGGGTCAGCGGCTCCGCGCTGCACCAGACGCCCTGGAGTGTCGAAGGCACGCCGTTCGTGGCCATGAGCGCGTCGAACATGTTCGCGACGGGTCGATTGAGTTGCGTCGTGGGTCGATAGACCAGCACGTGTAGCAGGCCGCCGCCGAGGTTTAGGGTGCGCGTGGCGCCAGGTGCCGTTGGGTAGAGGCGAAGGAGCAACGCATCCCGATGTGCGGCCATAGTGGCGTCATCCGCCGTGTTGAGCCTGTCCAGGAGATCGGCCCAGTCTGGCGCCGTCCACCGACGGCCGCGAAGGCCCATGACCCAGGCGCCGATCTGGGAGATTTTCTCCATCTCGCTCAAGGCCGCCGTCTGCACCTCCGGCCACAGCTCGCCCGCTCGACGAATCAGGGCGCGCTCGGACAGGTTGTGAGCGGCTGCGGCAGGTGACGCTGTCTCCATGAAGGTTCGCCAAGTCTCCGCGTCGCCCCACCGTGCGCCGTGGAGCCTCAGGTGCCGTTGAAGCGCGGTGTCCAGCGGAGTTGGCCCGCCAACGGCTGCGGGCGCGGCGGCGGGGGCCTGCTTGGTTGGGGCGGCTTGTTGGGGCCCAGGGGCCGCCGGGGCGACAGCGTGGCGACGTTCGCGCAACCGCTCCCTGGCGCCTTCCACGAGACTCTGCTGATTGGCGGCGGGCGGGACGTTTTGTGCAGGCTTCGCTTCGGACGTGGCGGGCGCGGGCGTGTTCGCGGGGGCCAGACAGTCCATCACCCGGTCGATGGTCCAGCGGCGCTCCGGCGCCTTTACGGTACAGCCTTGAATTAGCGCCTTCAAGTCCGCCGGCATGTCGGCTGGGAATTCCACGTCCGCGGTGAGGTGCTTGTGGACGATCTCGCTCATGTTTCCGTCGAACGGAAGGCGACCGGTGAGCAGTTCGAACGTCGCGCACCCCAAAGCGTAGACGTCGACTGACGGCGTGGTCTTTCCTGCGAAGAACTCGGGCGCTGTGTACGCGAGGCTGGCGGTTGACGTTGCCTTGGTTGTGGAGGTGAGCGCTCGCGCCGTGCCGACATCGCCCAGCTTCGGCGTGCCCTTCACGAACAAGATGTTCGCGGGTTTGACGTCGCGGTGGACCCAGCCCTGTCCATGCAGGTGCCGCAAGGCATCCGCGACTGCGTGCACGATTTGGCGCACCTCGTTCGGTGGAATCCCGTCCGGCCAAGCCTTCAGCTTGCCGGCCGCGTCACCACCATCGGCCAGCTCGGTGACCAGGCAGACCTCGTCGTCGTCCTCCACCACCGCGCGGTAGGCAAGGATGCTCGGATGAGACAGGCCTGCGAGCAGGGCGATTTCCCGTCGGTCGACCTCAGCGGTGAAGACCTTGATCGCAACTTTGCCGACTGACTCGCCGGACAGGAGCTCTTCGGCCTCCCACACGACTCCGAAGTTGCCGCGTCCCAATCGCTGCGTGACGCGGTATCGACCCGCGATGATGCGACCTTTCGACATTCCGAATCACCCCTTCGTTCGTGTGGCGGCGGGGCCGCCGGTGGGCAACGCGTTGGCGTTGCGGCGGACGCGGTTCGGGTCCTTGGCCTCCCAGAGGAGCTCACCCGCCTCGATGCCAAATCGTGCGTCCAGGTCGGCGTGTAGCGCGTCCAGACGCGCTTCGGTCTCGTCGCACCTGGTGTACGCCGAACCGTCCGTACCTTGTTCCGTGACGCGGTCGGTGCCGTCCACGTCGTAGAACACGTGACCCGTCAACGGTACGTTGACGTCCACCCACCGGCGATCGGCTCGCACCGCGCGAAAGGCGACTTCGCCCTCGATGGTTGACCCGACGAGCGTGGCGTCCCCGACATGGAACCCTTGCTCGCGCAGACCCTGCTGCAACGAGGCCACGACGTATGCGCGTCGCTCCTCGACCAATTGGCGCTCTTGCGCCCGGTCTAGCGCGGCGTCGAGCCTGCGGTTGAGATCTTGAGCCGCGTCTTGAGGACGGGGTGCATCCTGGACCGTGGCGATTGCATCGGCGACCGCACGGACATCGTCACCCGACCAGGTCATCGCTACCTCATCGGCTTCGATGCCGATAATTCGCGCGCGAAGCGACTCCGATGCCTCGATGGCCTGGTGTTGCCGGGTCGCCTCCGAGGACCCTACCGAAGCGCTCAGACGCGCTGCCTCTTCTGCCGCCTCGCGACTGAGCTCGTCCTGCGCGGCGGCGACCGCTCGGTCCTGCTTTTGCAGGGTGCTCGAGAGGTTGCGTGTCACGGCGGCTGCGGCGCGGATCTTGCCCAGCGCTGCTGATACGGTCTCAGGGCCTCCCGATGCGGATGCCACGATCAGTGCGATTTTCGGTTCCAGATGCGGCACGGCGCCGGCTAGCCGACCCTTGGCGGCCGCAAGCCGAAGTTGGACCAAATCGTCCTGCAGACGTTCCGCCTCTTCTGCCAACGTCACGCGGAGTCTATTCGCCAGCTCGATGCGCGCGCGGCGCTCCGCCTCTTCGCGGCGGCGGCGCTCCTCTTCTGCTTTCCGACGCCGCTCCTCTGCGAGGCGAAGTTCCTCCGCCCTGCGAAGCTGGATCTCTGCGTACGACGGTGAACCGCTCATGCCCAAACTCCTGGCTGGCCGTTGAGGGTGATTCCGCGACGTTCCGCCGCTTGGCGAAGTTGGCCGACGAAGTCTTTGGTTGGCACGCCGGCCCAGAACAGCTCGGCGTCGACGCCGATGCGGAGCTCGACACCGACTCCCGGAGAGTCGAGGGATGCGCGTAGGTGGGCCACGTCCTGTGAGAGCAGGTGAATCTTCTGGTTTGACGACCCCCGCCAAAGCAGGTCAGCCTGCATTCCGGCCTCGAATGGAGCATCGACAAGGATGTCGGTTCTGTTCAGCAAAGCCTGTACGTCAGCGTCCTGGGACGCTCGAAGCTCGTCCAAGGTGAACCCCGTGTACACCATGACCGTCCTTCCCGCCTTACGTACTAGATCCGCAACCTGTGCGAGCGCGGCAGCCTGTTCAAACGGTTCGCCGCCCGAAAAGGTAACGCCTTCATCCGCCGTGGCGCTCACCCGCCGGGCCAGCTCTTCAGGACTTAGATTCAGCACCGGCCCGTCACCGAGGATTGGCGTGGCGACGCAACCCACGCAACGCCGGGTGCATCCTCGGACCCATACGACCGTTCGCATGCCGGGGCCCAGCGTCTGACAGGAGTGGAGCAGATGCGCGACGCGGACCGGGGGCGAGTTCGTAGTCGAGGACATGTGCTGCGCGCCCTTGTTCCGGTCCAGTTGCTTTAAGTGTGCGACTGACCCGGGCGCAAGGATGCTGGTCGAATCGCTATGAAGGGCAAGGTCGCGCGATTCCCGTTCTTTGGAGTGCCCGTGAAGCGCGATGCAGCATGGCCGACTTCCCCCGCTCTTGGCCGGAGCCTCGAGGCCCCGGTGCGCAGATCGAACTATGGGCCGAGTGATCCCCGGGGGCACCACTCACATGCGCGGCTACGTCGGCAACACAGACGTCGGTTGGTACCGCTTCCTCCGCACCCGCCCGGACCTCGACGAGGTGAACTTCTGGTTCCCCAGCCCCGGTGGCCTCCTGCGCACTGAGGGCACCGACAAGGGCACCCCGTTCCTGTTCAAGCTCAAGCAGGAGTTCGGAAACGTCGTCTGCGGCTTCGGGTACCTGGTCGAAGCCATGGAGCTCCCCGCCTGGTACGCTTGGGAGACTTTCGGCGAGAAGAACGGCGCGGCCACGCAGAACGAGATGTTCTCGCGCATCGGTCAATACCGTAAGGCCCCTGCGGGCACCGAGTTCCGCTCCCTCGACATCGGCTGCCTGGTGATCGTGCAGCCCACGTTCTTCAGCCAGGACCAGTGGGTGCCCGCGCCCGAAGACTGGAAGAAGAACGTCGTCCGCGGCGCCTACTACGACCTGTCGGTGGGCGTGGGCGCGCGGCTGTGGCGCGACTGCCAGGAGCGCGCCCAGGCGCTGCAGGTGGCGCCGCCGCTGGCGGCCAGCGCCAACAAGTGGGGCGCGCCGGTGAGCGTCCGCCCGCGGCTGGGGCAAGGGGCGTTTCGTGTCGCGGTCACCAAGGCCTACCAGAGCGCGTGCGCGATCACGCGCGAGCACTCGCTGCCGGTGGTGGAGGCTGCGCACATCCGGCCCTAAGCGTCAGAGGGGGTGCACAGCGTCAGCAACGGCATCGCGCTGCGGTCGGACCTGCACCGGCTATTCGACCGCGGGTACATCACGTTCGACGAGGACCATCGGATCGTGGTCAGCAAGCGCCTGCGCGAGGACTTCGAGAACGGGGTCAACTACTACCGGATGCAGGACGAGGGGAAGCGGCTGTGGATCCCGCAGCGGGCGGCGGACAGGCCGGATCTGAAGGCGTTGGAGTGGCATCGGGAGGCGACGTTCTTGGGGTGAGCGTGCCCACCTTCCGTTTCGCGACGCCACCGCGGTGTCAGGGCGTCGGAGCGACGCTCCAAAGCTGCATGAACTCCTTCTCAAGAGCCAGGGTCCGCTTCTCGATCTTGCCCTCGTCCCACGAGCGATCGCCGGCGAGGAACGGGTCGATAATGTCCGCTCGCGTGATCCCTGCGTGTCAACAAGGGTTTATGCGCAGCTGCGCATAAACTCATGTTGACACGCAGGGAACCGCCGCGACATGTCGAGAGTTCTGCTCGTTCGGCTACGATTACTTGTGTCCTGGTTCGGCCGGCCCACAATGTCCCACCCCCTCGCTACGCTCCCCCCGTCCAGAGCCGCGTCCGTCCCGACCCCCGCGGTGGCTCCGCGGCCCCGTCGTGCCGGTCGCGCCGCCACCAGGCGGGCCGCCACACTGCTCGCCGT
>CAIOSP010000001.1 GCA_903861005.1 uncultured Pseudomonadota bacterium | reverse complement strand
GCCACGGCCGCCGCCGCCGTAGCCGCCGCCGCCGCCGCCGCCGCCGCCGCCGCCGCCTTCGTCCTCGCCGCCGTCACGACCGCCGCCGCCGCCGATGAAGCGGAAGCGCTCCGCCACCACCTCGGTGGAGTACTTCTCGTGGCCGTCCTTGTCCGTGTACTTGTCCGTCTTGAGGCGCCCCTCGATGTAGAGGGTCTTGCCCTTCTTGGCGTACTTGGCGATAGTGTCGGCGTCCCGGCCGAACACGACGACCCGGTGCCACTCGGTGTGGTCGACCCAGTTGCCGTCCTTGTCCTTCTGCCGATCCGACGTGGCGATGCTGAGCTTGCCCACGCTGGTGCCGCTCTGAGTTGTCCGAACCTCGGGATCACGCCCGAGGTTGCCGATGAGAATGACCTTGTTGACCGTCATGGAACCTCCTTGGTACGGCCGGTGATTAACGTTGCCATTTCAGGTGCGATGGGCAGACGCGGACGATTTCCGCCCGCCTCTGACTAGTGAGCCAAATACGCCGACTTTGCAAGATTTGATGAGATGCTTGCCGCCAAGCGCCCGCCGCCTCACCCTCGTTCCTCTCCTCTGGAGCCCCGTTGACCCACAAGTGCCCCCATTGCGGCCGCCCCGCCGATGACTCGAAGGCCAACGCCGACCGCCCTTTCTGCTCGCAGCGCTGCCGCGAGCTGGACCTGATGAGCTGGCTCGACGAGGGCTACAAGATCCCTGGACCCACCGCCGGCGACCCTGCCGACGCGGGCGATGACGACGGTCACGGCAGGCTCAACGAGTAGATCCCTTCCGGACCCACGGTCAGCGGCGCAGCCGTGTGGAGCGCGGGGGGGTTGGCGGGCACCGCGCCCGCCACGTGGACCTCGCGGAGCTTCCCGTCTCGTCGCACCGACCAGACCTGCGGCGCCCCCAGGGTGGTGCGCCGCGCCAGAAGCGCCGGGGAGGCCACGTCCCCGTCGACCCGCTCGATCAGGTCGAGCGCGCGTATGCCCGCACCATCGGCCGCCGAGCCCGGCGTCACCGCCAGGACCGTCAGGCCGACCGCGTCGCTGGCCGACGGCGCCACCACGATCCCCACGCGCCGATGGGTGTCCCAGGTCTTCGCCAGCGCGCCCGCGGCCCTCTGGGCCACGCCCGCCGGGATCACCAGCCCGTCGCCCTTGAGCTCGGAGTCCTCGGTGGAGCCGGCGACCACCACGCCCGCGACCGCGCCATCCGTCGCCAGCAGGGGCCCGCCCGAGTCGCCCGGGTGCACCGGCCCACGGATCCGCAGCAGGGTCCGCGGCGCGCGCCCCCCGAAGGTCCACTCCGTCGTCCCGTGCATCGTCGTGGCCAGCACCGTCCGCGGCCCGTCGTCAGGGTAGCCGACCGCCCACGCGCGGGTGCCGACCGCGGGCTCGGCGGCGTGCCAGACCATCGCGGTCAGGCCGGTGAAGGGGAGGAAGGCCAAGTCGCGGTCCGCGTCGACGCGCACGTCGGCGACCTCGACGGTGGTGACGGCGTCGCCTTCGACGACCTGCACCCTGAGCGCGCCGTCCACGACGTGGGCGTTGGTCAGCAGGCCGCCGGTCACCGGGAACGCCGCGCCCGTCTGCGTCCGCGGCCCTCCATGACCAGGGCAGGCGATCCCCACGCGGCGGCACATCGACATCAGCTCCGGCGCCACCGGGACCGCGTCCACCCGCAGCTGGACCACGCCCGTGGCGGCCGCGTTCACCGCGTCCGGTGAGGGCGCGGCCCAGGCGAGCGCCAGCCAGATTGGCAGCGACCGCAGACCCATCAGCCGCCGCCCCGCATGCCCACGCCCAGGTCGTGCTCGGCGGCGACGCGGTCGTAGTGGTCAATCACCTGGCGGACGTAGGCGCGCTTCTCCAGGTAGGTCCCCGAGAAGAAGCTGCGTTTGAAGCCGTGCAGGATGACGTTGCGCAGCTCGGACGGGTCGAACTTGAAGGCGTTCGCCACCTTGAACAGCTCGTCGGTGCTCGTGGTGCGCGACACCAGCCGGTTGTCCGTGCAGATGGCGACCGACAGGCGCTCGTGGACCATCCGGCCGACCGGGTGGTCCTCCACCCGGCGCAAGTGCGGCATGGTCTGCATGTTCGAGGTCACGCAGACCTCCAGGACGATGCGGCGATCGGCGATGTAGCCGGCGAGCTGCTGGACGTAGCGGGCAGGGTCGTCGGCGTCGCCGACCTCGCCCGACTCGAACAGGCGCGTGCCGTGCCCGATGCGGTCGGCGTGCAGCTTGGTGATCGCCTGGAAGATCGACTCCGGCCCGTAGGCCTCGCCCGCGTGCACCGTCTTCTTCATGAAGTGCTTGTGCGCGAACGCGTAGGCCTCGATGTGGTCGGCGGCCGGGTGTCCGGCCTCGGCGCCGGCCAGGTCAAAGCCCACGATGGGGATGCCCAGCCGGTCGCGGGCGTCCACCACTTGACGAGCGAGCGTCAGCGACGCGATCCCGAACGCCTCGGTCTGCGGCCAGCCCTCCAGCGTGCCGAGCAGGCCCGCGTACCAGGGGCCAAAGCCCTCGGAGAACATGCGCATGGCGCAGGCGATGATGCCGTAACGAAAGGGGGGAACCAGTCCGCTCGCCACGTCAGGGTGCGCCTCATGCTCGCGACGGGCCCGGTCCAGACCCAGGTCGACGGCCCGCAGCACGCCGGCGAGGTCCAGGCCCTGGTGCACCAGCAGCTGCGGCGCGAACCGGACCTCCAGGTACAGCGTGTTCTCCGCGATGCAGTCCTTGGCCAACTCGTAGCTGACCCGCTCGATGGCCTCGGCGTCTCGCATGACGCCGCAGGTGTAGGCGAAGCCTTGGAGGTAGTCCGGCAGGTCCCGGTACTGCTCCTTGAAGACCAGCTCCTGGAGGCCCTCGGGCGTGTACGACGGCAGCGTCACGCCGCTCCGCTTCGCCAGATCGATCAACGTCTCCAAGCGTAACGAACCGTCCAGGTGGCAGTGGAGGTCGGACTTGGGGAGGGCCCTGAGGACCGCGTGTGTGTAGGGCGGATGCGGCATCTTCGCTCCTGGGTGCGGTGGCGGAAGCATAGCCCGTGCCCGCGCGCCTCGCGGGTTCGTTCGTGCGAGGTCAATCGAGTCGTTGCGCCTTTCACGTGGCTGCGGTAGCACGAGCGCGAACGCGGTTGGCGCGGGTTTTGCCTGCCCGCCGACCCACTCCTGGCATCGGAGATCCGTCGTGCAGCTCCCACAGTCCATTCGCGAAGCGCTGGTCAACGATCTTGAGGATTTCCTCTCCAACCTCCCGGACGACCCGGAGCCGGAGATGGTGGCCACCTTCTTGATCGAGCAGCTCGAGTACTACGCGGACGAGAAGGGCATCGAGGATGTCGTCGCCCAGCTCGAAGAGTCCGGCGCGCTTGACGGCTCGCTCCAGGATGAGCTCGAGTCCGAGATGTCGTCCAACGACGACTTCGAGTACACGGAGGAGGAGGTCGTCGCCCTCCTTGAGCGCCTGTCCGACATTGAGTGGGACGAGGACGAGGACGACGTCGAGGACGACGTCGATGAGGACGACGACGAGGAAGAGGAAGAAGAAGAGGCCGCCGACGAGGAGTTCTAGTCGATGCGTCGTGAGCTGCGCGCCTGACGCGCCGCGGCTCCGCGTCCCTGGAAGGGTCGATTGCCCAAGGTGCTGGCCGCTTCCCGTACGGATGGGTTGCGTCCGGTGTTGCGCTCCCATAAGACCGTCCTGGTTCTCTATGAGGGGCGGAAATGGGTCGGCTGCAGGCGACGTGGAATCCGTCCGGGCAGCTCTTCCTTTGGTCGTCCAAGGGGTCGGTTGACGAGGCGATTCGGGAGGAGGTTCCAGAGTTTTCGGGCCTGCTCGACTCTCCTGGATCCATGACCCTTGCTGCGCTCGGCCCCCCCATCCGAAGGCGGAAAGTGGACGGCGTGTTTGCCGATCTGCAACGCGTGCTTCCGCTCCTGCCAGCCTTGCGAAACGACGAATATCTTTCCGACAGTTTGCGCTGTTGGTCCATGGCTGCAAGGTTCGCGCTTGAGCTGGCGGTGCGTCAGGTCGTCGCCCCTGGCGTGCGGGACGGACAGGCCCGTTGGCAGACCCTGCTGACCCGCCGGTCGGACTTGGAACGGTTCGACGCCCTCGTCGCCGCCATGCCGGCCGCCGCGCGCCTAGCTCCAACTCGGGACCAGGGGCCGCTGCGGCTGCACACGTCGGAGATCGTCGTCCGCTCCTTCCTGGATGCCGTCGCCGACACGTTGTTCCGCTGCAACGCGTGGCCGGGACCGGCGCGCGGCTGGGTGCTGGAGCTCGCGGACGCGCTCCGCGGCGACCAGCCCACGTTCAACCCGCGCGACGCCCGCTGCCAGGGCGTGCCCGCCAAGCTGTCGGCCTGGGCCACGGGCGAAGGCGCGCGCGACCTGCACCTGGGCATGACGCTGTCGCTGCCGCAGGACGCGGGCTCCAAGTTCCCGCTCGCGCTGTGGCTGCACGACCCGCACGACCCGACCATCCGCGTCTCCACGCGGGCGGCGTGGCGCGCGGGCGGCACGCTGCGGGTGGGCGACCGTACCTTCGGCCACCCGGCCTACACGGCCCTGCGCGCGCTCGCGCGGGCCAAGCGCATCTTCCCGCCGATCGCCGCGACGCTCGCGGGCGCTGAGCCCATCGAGATCGCCTTCACGCCCGCTGAGGCCTGGAAGTTCCTGCACGACGGCGTTCAGCCGCTCCAAGACGCCGGGTTTGAGGTGGAGCTGCCCGCCTCGTTCAGCAAGGCGGGCACCCAGCGCCTGCGCGCGCGCCTCCGCATCGCCGCCAACGCGGACGCCGGCATCGATCTGGCCGAGATGCTCACCTTCCACTGGGAGGTGGTCCTCGGCGACTTCGTGCTGTCGGAACAGGACATCGCCGAGCTGCTCGCCGCCAAGGAGCCGATCGTCCGCTTCCACGGCACCTGGGTCCTGATCGATCCCGCCGAGCTGTCGAAGGTGCCGCAGGGTCTGCCCCGTCAGGGCAAGCTCGACGCCGCCGAGGCGCTGCGTGCGGTGCTCACCGGTCAGCACGACGGCATCCCGGTCGTGGCCGACGACCGCCTGCGCATGGTGATCGACGCGCTCCGCAACCCGCCTGAGCGCGCGGTGCCGCGCCGCCTGCTCGCCGAGCTCCGCCCCTACCAACAGCGTGGCTACGAGTGGCTGGCCTGCCTGGGCGATTTGGGCCTGGGCGCCTGCCTCGCCGACGACATGGGCTTGGGCAAGACCGTGCAGCTGGTCGCGCACATCGTCGAGCGGCACAGCCGCCGACGCGACCGCCCGAGCCTCGTCGTGTGCCCGACGTCGGTGCTTGGCAACTGGACCCGCGAGCTGGCCCGCTTCGCGCCGCACCTGCGTGTGGCCCGTCACCATGGCCTGACCCGCAACCTTAAGCGCTCGGTCGAGAGCGCCGACGTCGTCCTCACCACCTATGGCCTGCTCGCCCGTGACGGCGACGCGCTGGCCGACGTGGCCTGGGACGTGGTGGCGCTGGATGAGGCGCAGTCGATCAAGAACCCGGACAGCCGCCGCGCCAAGTCGGCGTCCGGGCTCAAGGCCCGGCACCGGGTGGGCCTGTCCGGCACGCCCGTCGAGAACCGCCTCGAAGAGCTGTGGTCGTTGATGCGCTTCCTGGTGCCCGGCCTGCTCGGAACACGCGCCAACTTCCTGCGCACCGTCGCCATCCCGGTCGAGCGCTTCGGCGACGAGGACGTGGCGCTGCGCCTGAAGATGGGCGTGTCGCCGTTCCTGCTGCGCCGCGTGAAGACCGATCCCACCGTCGTGGACGACCTGCCCGACAAGATCGAGAAGCACGAGTACTGCGGCCTCACCGGCGAGCAGGCGTCGCTGTACCGCGAGATCTCCGAGGAGCACCTGGACCGCATCGCGGGCGCGTCCGCGTCCGAACGCCGCGGTCAGGTGTTGGCCATGCTCACGGCCCTCAAGCAGATCTGCAACCACCCGGACCACTACCTCAAGGAGAACGGCCCGCTGGCCGACCGCTCCGGCAAGTTGGAGCGTGCCACCGAGCTGTTGGGCCAGGTGATCGACCAGGGCGAGCGCGCGATCGTGTTCACGCAGTACCGCGAGATGGGCGAGCGCCTAGTGCGCCACTTCCTCGACGTGTACGGCTTCACGGTGCCGTTCCTGCACGGCGGCGTCCCCGTCATCCAGCGCGACGCCATGGTGCGGCGCTTCCAGGAGGACGAGAACGCCTCGCCCATCCTGCTGATTTCGCTGCGCGCCGGTGGCACGGGCCTCAACCTCACCCGCGCCACGCACGTCGTGCATTACGACCGCTGGTGGAACCCCGCGGTGGAAGACCAGGCGACGGATCGCGCCTACCGCATCGGCCAGCACCGAAACGTGCTGGTCCACAAGTTCGTCTGCCAGGGCACGCTGGAGGAGCGCATCGACGCGCTGCTCGACGACAAGCGCTCGCTGGCGGAGTCGGTGGTGGGCTCCGGCGAGCGCCTGGTGACCGAGCTCGACGACGCGGCCTTGCGCGCGCTGGTGTCGCTCGGTGATGATGCCGTGGTGGAGGACGCATGAGCACCTGGCAGCATCAGCGCATGCCCGCGCACGTGCAGCTCCTCCCGCTGCCCGACGACGGCGTCGCGCTCTCCAACCACCCGCTGGGTTGGCTGGGCACGCGCTGGGGCACGCTGCTCGACGGCCCGAGCGCCGACGCGCGCGATCGCGTGCTGCGCGGGCGCAACTACGCACGCCGCGGCCGACTGCGCGCGATCGACATCGGCCCCGGCACAGCCACGGCTGAGGTCTTCTGCGAGACCTTGTGTCACCCCACGCTGCGCGTCCGCACGTTCGGACGCACGGAGTGGGTGACGATCGTCGAGGAGCTCTCTCGCGATCTGGACCTGCTCGCCTCGCTGCTGGAAGGGGAGCTGCCGCGCGCGCTCCATGACCGCCTGGAGCAGAAGGGCGTGCGCCTGCTGCCCGCCACCGACGAGCTCGGTTACGACTGCGACTGCGGCGACTACGTGATGCCCTGCACGCATGTGGCCACCGTGTTCCACGTCCTGGGCGACGCGCTGGATGGCGACCCGTTCCTGTTGCTCACCATGCGTGGTCGTAGCCGCGACCAGCTGCTCGCGTCGCTGCGCGCGGGGTGGGGTGATGAGGCGCCGCTCGCGGAGCTCCCTGATCGCACCGAAGAGGCGCCGCCCGAGCTGGACTGGTTCGAGTCGCCGGTGGGTGTGCCGGACTTTGGCTGCTCGTACGGCGCGGTCGTGAAGCCCGGAGCAGGTGTGCGCGCGCTCGGCCCCCCACCCGGTGAGGGCGATCTTCTGCCTACGCTCCTGCCGATCTACGAAGGCGGCGGGCAGGCTGCGCTGCGCATGGTCGACCAGATCACCGACCGGCCTGTGCTGCGCCGTCGTCCGCGCGTGGAGGCCGAGGCGCTGCCCGTGGCCGACGCCGACGCCCCGACCGTGGAGCGCGACTCCGACGAGTCCGCCGCGTTCGAAGCGCCGACGCCTGTCGCGCGCCCGACCGCCCGCGTCAAGGCGGAGAAGGTCGCGGTGGCGCCCGCGCCCAAGGCGGCGCCCAAGCCCACGCCTAAGAGCCTCGAAGACGAGCTCACCAAGCGCCTCCTCGACGCGATCGGCACCCAGGGTGGCGCCACCTCGCAGGAGCTCGCCGCGGCCGTCGGCGTGACCGTCTCCAAGATCCGCGAGTCGCTCGTGGATCTGCTTGAGCTGGGCATCGTCTACCGGACGCGGACGCCGGACGGGATCCGCTGGTCGCTGGGATGATCGCGGATCGACGCAATCCGAGCTAGAACCGTCCGATACGGTGCGCTGGGGAAGTCGATGCGATCGCCATGGTGGATTGTCGCGAGCGTGGGGATGGCGGCGTGTTCGCCGTGGCAGAAGTCCGATCTGGGCGGGGACACCTGCGGCCTTTCCTGGTTCGCCGACGCCGACGCCGACGGCTGGGGCGATCCGTCTGACGCGGTGACCGCGTGCGAGGCGCCGTCGGGCCGCGTCGCGAACGCGGACGACTGCGATGACGCCAGCGTGCTCGCGTTCCCCGACGCGGCCGAGATCGCCAGCGACGGCGTCGACCAGGACTGCAACGGCGCCGACACCATCACCTGCCACGTGGACTCGGATCACGACGGCGCAGGCACCACCGACACGTTGCTCGCGGACGACGGCCGCTGCGACACGATCGCCGGCGAGGCGCCGCTCCCGAACGACTGCAACGACCTGGACCCCGCCTTCTCGCCCGACGCCTTCGACGTGCCCGAGGACGGGATCGACCAAGACTGCAACCAGGTCGACGCGGTCTGGTGCCTCTCGGACGCCGACGACGACGGGTACGGCGCGGACAGCGTCGCGGCCGCGGACGGCACCTGCGACGCGGCCCAGCACGAGACGCTCGTCGGCGGCGACTGCGATGATCTTCACGCGGACGCGTTCCCTGGCGGCACCGAGGTGTCGGACGACGGCATCGATCAGGACTGCTCCGGCACCGATCAGATCTCCTGCTACACGGACGTGGACGGGGACGGCGTGGGCGTGGACTTCGCGGCCACCTCGCCCGAGGCGGTCTGCGCTCCGGGCAGCGCGCCGCGCACCGGAGACTGCGACGACGCGGTCGCGACCACGCGCCCGGGCGCGCCCGAGGTCTACGACGACGGCGTCGACCAGGACTGCAACGGCGCCGACACCGTGACCTGCTGGCGCGACGCGGACGGCGACGGACACGGCGGCACGATCCGCCTGCGCGTGAACGGCGTGTGCCTCGCGGACGAGTCGACCACGGGCGACGACTGCGACGACGCTCACGCGAGCGTGCACCCCGGCGGCACCGAGATCTGCAACGGCCTCGACGACGACTGCGACGAGGCCACCTCGGAAGACGGCACTGCGAGCAATGACGCGGGCCTGTCCGACACGAACCTCCAGGCGCTGATCGACGCGACGGCTTCCGGCGGCGAGGTCTACGTGTGCAAGGGCACCTGGGCGGGGCCGCTGGTGCTCGACGGCGGTCACGAGCTGCACGGCATGGGCGGCACGGCGAACGTGGTGATCGACGGTGGCGGCGTGGACTCGGCGCTGTGGATCCGACCGGGCGCCGGCGGTCCGGTGCACGTCTCCGGCCTGACGCTGACGAACGGCGTGGCGGCGGCGGGCGGCGCGCTGCGCGTCACCTCGACCGATCCCGTCACGCTCGACGATCTGACGCTCACCGACAGCTTGGGGACCGAGGGCGGAGGCCTGTACGCGGTCGTCGGGTCGGAGCTGACGCTGCGCAGCGTGAACCTGTTGGGCAACAGCGCGACGCGCGGCGGCGCAGTGTGGCTCGGCGGCGCCGCGACGTGGAGTGGCGGCGAGGTGTCGGACAACGCCGCCGTGGAGGGCGCCGGCCTGTGGATCGGCGCGGTCGGCTCGCTCGACGGCGCGGGCCTCACCGTGCGCGACAACCGCGGCAAGTTCGGGGCTGGCGTGCGCGTTTTGGGGTCGCTGACGCTGGACTCGAGCGGCCTGTTTGGCAACGCCGCGTCCATCGCGGGCGGCGGCGTCTGGATGGGCGACGGCGGCGTCGCGACGCTCTCTGCGACCACGATCGACGGCAACGTCGCGGCGGCGGGCGGCGGCGCGTTTGTGTCGTCTGGCGGCACGCTGACGCTGGGTAGCGTGTCGATCGACGACAACGCGGCCGATGACGGCGCGGGCCTGTTCGTCGCCTCGGGCGGGGCGCTCGACCTCGCCGACAGCACGCTGCGGCGCAACACGGCGCTCTTGCAGGGTGGCGGCCTGCACAACCTGGGCGACGTCACCGCAGCGCGCTCCGCGATCATCGACGGTGGCGCGACCGAAGGCGGCGGCGTGTGGTTTGGCGACGGCACGCTCTCGCTCACCGACGTCGCGTTCTCCGGAAACGACGCCGACCTGGGCGGCGCGCTCTTGGTCGGCGCGCGCGCGACGCTGACCCGCGTGTCGGTGGAAGGCAACACCGGCGAGGACGCCGCGGGCGTGCTGGTCGAGGAGGTCGGCGGGCCGATACCCTCCTTGGTTTGGACCGGCGGCACGCTGCGCGACAACGCGGCGTCGCTGCGCGGCGGCGGCCTGCGCGTGGCCTCCGGCGTTCAGGGCGTGACGCTGAATGAGGTCGAGATCGCCCACAACCACGCGCCCACCGGCGGCGGCGTGTGGCTCGGCACCAGCGCGCGGCTGCACCTCGACGCGCTCGCGGTCGACGGCAACACGGCGACCGATGGCGGTGGTGTCTACTCGCTCGGCGCGCTCTCCTTCGACACCTGCGCGCTGCGCAACAATGAGGCCACGCGCGGCGGCGGCGTGTACCTGCAGGGCGGGACGCTCTCGGCGGCGATGACCGAGTGGACTCCCGCGCAGTACGACAACCGCCCGAACGACATCGAGACGTCGACGGGCGCGACCTGGAGCGGATCGCTGGTCACGTCGCTGATCTGCGACACCACGGGCTGCCGATGAACCAGGCGGCGCGCGTCGGCGCGGTGGTCCTCGTCGCGCTCGCGATGGCGACGCCGGCGTGGGCGGGCGTCGTCGGCAAGATCCACAAGCTGCCGCAGGATGAGACCTGGGCCGCGTCGGCGCGCGGGCTCATGACGTCCACCTGGGATGCGGACCACAGCGGCGCGATCGACACCCCCGACGAGGTCGCGGCGATCCCCTGCGCCGCGTGGGCGGCGCTCGACCGCGGCTATCGTCGCGTCTACACGGGCGTGTTCGGTCTGCGCGTGTCGTACGGCTTCGTCGCCCGAGCGGACAGCACGTTCGTGTACGTGGGCGACTCGGCGCTCGGGATCGCCCGCAACGTGCAGATCGCCTCGGACGAGGCGATGTCCGTGTGTGGGATCGCGCGCTGATCGCGTGACCTCGCGCCCCGCATCCGCTAGGATCCAAGGCATCTCTGGGGGTGCTCGATGACAAAGTCTTTGTGGCTCGGTTTGCTCCTGTCGGCGGCGGGCTGCCGCTCGGACGTGGTGTGCTGCAGCCGCGACAACGGCGATCCCGTGCTGTCGGAGCGAGGCCTGTGCGCCGACCACGATCTGCCGGTGGTGCCAGACAGCGTCTGTGACGGCATCACCGACGTCGATCTCACGTTGGACGAAGACACGGACCGCACCGACACCACGGTGAACGAAGAGCTCGTGCTCTGCGAGCGCTTCTGCGCGGCCGAGATGGCGCTGTGCCCGACGGACTCCCTCTGCATGGAGTCATGCCAGCACTCCGCCTGCGCACCCGACGAGGCCGCGATCACGTGCGCTCAGGACGCCGTGGACTGCCGCGCGGTCGGCGTGTGCTGGAACATGCCGTGGTTCTCGCAGCCGCCCGAGGGCGACACGGACGAGGCTACCTGTACGCCCTGATCGTCTCCACGAGCGTGGCGAATTGGGCGCCGGTCTCGTCCAGCCGTGGAAGCCGCGCGAGCACGGTGGTCTCGCCCATGATGGCCAGGTCCGCCTCGTTCTCCGGGTGCGACTCGCCGACCAGGATCAGGCCCGCCACGCGCACGCTGTCGGCGCGGATCGCGCGGAGCGTCGAGAGCGTGTGGTTCAGCGTGCCGAGGCTCGTGCGCGCGACGACGACCACGGGCAGCTCCAGCGCGCGGACCACGTCGGACTGCCACACCATCGGGTGGGTGGCGTAGGGGACCATCCACCCGCCCGCGCCTTCGACGACGAGCGGCCGCGCGGTGGGCGCCACGAAGTCGGTCGGCTGGATGACGACGCCCTCGTCGCGTGACCCGGCGTGCGGGCTCGCGGCGCGGCGCAGGCGGTAGCGCTCAGGCCAGACGCGCGCGCCCGACAGCTTCGCGACGATCTCAGAGTCGGTTGGACCGTCCAGGCCGGCCTGCACGGGCTTCCAGTAGTCCCGCCCGAGCGCCGCACAGAGCGCCGCGCACGCGTAGGTCTTGCCCACGTGTGTGTCGGTCCCGGTGACGTAGAGCGGGTTGGGCCACACGTGGTTCAGATTGCTGCGCACACGTCCCCCACGAGTGAATCGACCTGGGCCTCGGTGAGCGGCGCGCGCATGACCACGCGCACCCTGCTGGCTCCTTCGGCGACGGTAGGCGGTCGAATGGCGCGGGCATCCCAGCCCCGCGTCGCAAGTTTGGACTGCAACGCGAGTGCCGCGGCGTTCGTGCCGACAATTAGAGGTACGATGGGACCTGTTGACCGCCCGGTGTCCACCCGACCCCGCAGTCCATTGCGCAGGCGGTCCGCGAGCGCTCTCGGGCGCGCCCGAAGCTCAGGGTCGCTCGAGACCACGTCGATCGCCGCGTGCAGGCCTGCGGCCAGGAACGGCGCCGGCGCGGTCGAGAAGATGAAGGGCCGCGCCGCGTTCACCAGCCAGTCGATCAGGTCCTGCGACCCGACGACGAACGCGCCGCTCTGGCCTAGCGCCTTGCCGCAGGTGTGGACGCTCGCGAACACGCGCTCGCGCAAGCCGTCGCGGACCACGAGGCCCTGACCTTGCGGCCCGTCCAGCCCCGTCGCGTGCGCGTCGTCGACGATCAGACGCGCGCCGTGGCGCTCGCACACCTCCACGTAGGGGAGGAGCGCGGGCTCGTCTCCTTCCATGCTGTGCAGGCTCTCGATCACCACCCAGGCGTTGCGACCGGGACGCGCGGTGAGCGCCGCGTCCACCGCGTGGACGTCGCCGTGCGGCACGATCACGCGCTCGGCGCGCGACAGGCGCGCGCCGTCGATCAGGCTCGCGTGGTTGAGCGCGTCGCTCACGATCACGTCGTCGGGCTGGGCGAGCGAGGCGATCAGGCCCGTGTTCGCGCCGAACCCGGTGGCAAAGTAGAGCGCCGCATCCGCGCCCTGCCAGGCCGCGAAGCGCGCCTCCAGGTCCGACCACGCCGCGTGCTGCCCGCTCAACAGCCGTGACCCGGTCCCACCGTGCGGCGCGCCGCGCGTCAGCGCGTCGATCAGCGCGTCGCGGATGCGCGGGTGCGTCGACAGGCCGAGGTAGTCGTTGCTGGTGAGATCGACGCCGTGCGTCGATCTCAGCTCGCGGCGCTGGTCGCGCGCCGCGAGCGCGTCCAGGCGGGCGCGCAGGTCACGCATGCGCGTCGTGATCGTGCTCGTGCACCACCGGCACGGAGATGGCGCAGCGCGCCTCCATCGGGGTGAGGCCGAGCTCCTTGAGCAGCGCCAGGTCTTCGTCCACCGCGGGGTTTGCGGTGGTGAGCAGCGTCTCGCCGTAGAAGATGCTGTTGGCGCCAGCCTGAAAGGCCAAGATGCGCGCCTCGCGCGAGAGCGACAGGCGACCGGCCGCCAGGCGCACCATCGAGCGCGGCATGACGATGCGGGCCACGGCGACCGTGCGAACGTACTCGACGCTGTCCAGCTCAGGCTGACCCTCGAGCGGCGTGCCCTTGGCCTGCACCAGCTTGTTGATCGGCACGGACTCAGGGTGCGGGTTGAGGTTGCCGAGCGTGGCGATCAGGCCAGCGCGGTCGCGCAGCGTCTCGCCCATGCCGACGATCCCGCCGCAGCACACGCTCACCCCGGCCTCGCGCACGTGGGCGAGCGTCTTGAGGCGGTCGTCGTAGGTGCGCGTGGAGATGATGTCGTCGTAGAATTCGCGGCTGGTGTCGAGGTTGTGGTTGTACGCCGACAGGCCGGCCTCCTTGAGGCGCTGGATCTGCGGGCCGTCGAGCATGCCCAACGTGACGCACACCTCGACGCCCAAGGCGTTGACCTCGCGGACCATGTCGACGACGCGATCGAAGGCGGCACCTTCACGCACCTCGCGCCACGCGGCGCCCATGCAGAAGCGGCTGGCGCCAGCCTCCTTGGCGGCCTTGGCGGCGCGGACCACCTCTTCCACCTGCATCAGCTTGCCGGGCTTCACGCCGGTGGAGTACCGAGCTGCCTGCGGGCAGTACGCGCAGTCCTCGGTGCAGCCGCCCGGCTTGATGTTCGCGAGCGTGGCCAGCTGGACCTTGGTCGGGTCCTGAAAGGCGCGGTGGGTGTCGCGCGCACGGTCCAGCAGCGCCAGGAAGGGCAGCTGAAACAGGGCGAGCACTTCTTCGGTCGTCCAGTCATGACGGACGGCGGGGGCGTTCATCGGGCCTCCGAGGGGGCCCTCGTCGTAGCCCCCTCGGCGCGTGCGTGCACGGCGCCGAGGTCACCAAGCGTCGGGATTGCGCCTGTGGCCCGGCAGTTGTAAAGTCCGCGGACATCGCGTTCGCGATCTTGTTCGTCGCATTCGCTCCTCTCCGGAGGAGCGCAAGAGGGAAGCCGGTGCAATTCCGGCACGGTGCCGCCACCGTGAGCGGTCGAGCCCCACCACGAAGCCACTGGGCACAGGCCCGGGAAGGCGGTGGGGAGAATGGCCGTCAGTCGGGAGACCTGGTGCGTCGACGTTCCACCCACATCCCCGGTCCAGGGATGGAGGGAGGGCGTGGCACAGCCGCGTCTTCGTTCCGCCGTGATCCGGGGACTCCCGAGCAGGAGTTCCTATGTTCCGCCCTCTGTTTTTTGTCGCGCTTGCGGCCTGTACGCCCGAGTCCGCGGCCCTGACTCCCCTGGTTGCGCCGACCGACGTTGCGCCACCGCCGGTGGCGGCGCCCGCGCTGTCGGTCCCGACCGTGGTGCACGGCGACCGCGTCACGATCACCGTGACCAGCACGTCGATCGGCGCGGGCGTGATGCTGTTTCAGGGCGGCCGCGTCGGCGCGGGGCCCTGCTCCGGCGTGTGCCTCGACATCCTCAACCCGGCGCTTGTGGGTCGGGGCACCGTGGGCGCGGACGGCCGCGCGCAGATCCGGGTGAACGTGCCGGCCCGCGCGGCGCACAGCACGTCGGTGTTCCAGGCGGTGGTCTACGGCGGCGGTCGCGCTCGCAAGACCGCGACCGTTCAGCGCCACGTCTCCGACCCGCTCGCGCTGATGGGGTCGTGGGTCGACGACTACGGCTACGGCCACGACATCGACAACCACGTCTGGTTCGACTTCGGCAGCTACGAGGTGGAGCGCTTCTCCAACAGGCAGCGCTGGGTGGTCGCGCACAACGGCCCGGACACGTTCGGCGCGGGCCTGTGGAGCCGATTCGACTGGACCACCGACGCCAGCGGCTTCGACTGGTACTGCCAGACCGCCTACAACGCCGCCACCCTGACGGACGCGCTCAACACGCCGCGCGCGGACGACACGGACCCGACGACGGCAGGCTGCGGCGGCGCCTACCCGGGCGGCTTTGCGTGGACGCGGCTGCAGGTCGCCGACCTGCCTGTCACCGGCCAGTGGACCGACGACTATGCCGACGCCTACGTGATCGACGAGCACACCTGGGTGTCGGCCTACGGCACCTGGAACATCACCCAGTGGTACGCCGCGCGGAACTTCCTGGTCGCGCAGAACGACGCCAGCAACGCGTTCTTCCCGGGCCTGTGGAGCCGGTTCGACTGGACGACCGACGGCGTGGGCACGCTCTGGTACTGCCAGTCCGCGTACGACGCGGCGCGTGAGTCGGACGCGGTCGAGGTGACGGAGGCGGACCCGACCGACCCGGCCAACGCCGGCTGTGGCGGCGCCTACCCGGGCGGCTTCCCCTGGACGCGCCTGCTCCCCTGATCCGGGGTCAGAGGTCTGTGTCCCACACTGGGTAGGTGCACGCGTCCGCGCAGCGCGGCGGCACCTGCCACAGGTTTACGTCGTCGGTGGGGCAGTCCTTGGCCTCTTGCTTGAGCTGGGCGACGCACAGCGCGGCGGTGGCGGGCTCATAGCCATGGCAAGGGCGCTCCGGGTCGCGCCGCTGCGCCGACGCGCAGGCGTCCGCGTCCGCGTACAGGCCGAAGCAGTCCACGTAGAGCGCGCAAAGCGCCTCGTTGCGGTCCTGCACGAACGTGGCCTTGGGGTACCCGCAGGCGGACAGGACGAGCAGCAGGGGCGTGAGCGAGCGCATGCCCGCTCCTACGCTCCCTGGGACGCCGCGCGCAACTCCAGGGCCTCGATCGCGCCGGGCAGGTCGGCGATGGTGTCGATCACCAGGTGCGCCCCGGCCTCGGTCAGCGCCGCGCGGGCGCGCGTGAGGCGGGCCTCCTGCTCGGCGGCGGGCAGCGCGGCCCAGTCGGCGGCGTTCACGCCGACCATGTTGCCGGTGCGGGCGATGCCCACGCTCCAGAACCCGGCGGTGCGCCCGGCCTGCACGTCGACGAGGGTGTCGCCGACCGCGACGCACGCGGACGCGGGCCACACGCCCATGCGTTCGGCGGCGCGCCAATTCAGGAACGGCGCGGGCCTGCCCTGCGGCACCTCGCTCGCGGCGATCGCGCAGTCTGGCGTGTAGCCCTTGGCGGCGGCCAGCTTCTCCACGACGTCCAACATCTCGCGGTTGTAGCCGCTGGTGCTGCCGATGCGGATCCCCTTGGCGCGCAGCGCGGCGACCGTGTCGATCAGGCCGTCGATGAGCTCGCTGTAGTGCGGGAGCACCTCGATCTGCATCGGCGTGGCGGCCGCGTACATGCGGTCGATGTCGGCGTCGGTGGGCGGCGCGCCCTTGGTCGCGGTCCAGCGCGCGGTGACCTCCGGCAGCTCGATGACCTGCTTGATGTGGTCGCGCTTGTGCACGCCCATCGGGCCACGCGCGATCTCCATCGTGACCGGCACGCCCTCACGGCGGAACAGCTCGACGAACACGCCCACCGGCGCGAGCGAGCCGTGATCGACGGTGGTGCCCGCCCAGTCCAACACGACGGCCTTGATCGGGCTCATGCTCACTCCACGGTGACGGCGGCGCCGTCGGTCATGCCCAGCTCGTTCATCGCCTCGCGGACGGCGACGAGGAAGCGGCGGATGTCGTCGGGGAACACCTGCCCGATGCAGCCCACGCGGAACGTGTCCGCGACGGTGAGCTTGCCCGGGTAGATCGCGAAGCCGCGCCGACGAAGCGCGTCGTAGAAGCGCTCGAACTCGTACGAAGTCGAGGCGGGCTGCAGGAACGTGATGATGATCGGGGCCTGCAGCGCGTCGGGCAGCAGCGTCTGGAACCCCAGCGCGCGCATGCCGGCCATGAGGATGTCGCGGTTCTCCAGGTAGCGTCCGCCACGGCCCGCCACGCCACCCTCGGCGCGGTGTGCGACGATCGCCGCGTGGAGCGCGGCGAGCACGTGCGTCGGCGGCGTGAAGCGCCACTGCCCGTCCTTTTCGAAGCGCGCGGCCTGGTCGTACAGATCGAGCGCGACCGAGTGCGCGTTGCCCTTGCAGGTGGCCAGGACCTCACGGCGCACAATGACGAAGCCGATGCCGGGCACGCCCTCCAGGCACTTGTTGGAGGACGCCATCACCGCGTCAAAGGGCACGTCGGCAAGCGTCAGCGGCAGCGCGCCGAACGCGGACATCGCGTCGATCAGCAGGCGCCGACCGTGTCGCGCGACCACGGCGGCGATCTCCCGCAGCGGGTTGAGGATGCCGGTGGTGGTCTCGCAGTACACGACGGCGACGTGGGTGATGGCTGCGTCCGCCGCGAGCAACGCGTCGACCTGCGTGGGGTCGACCGGCGCGTCTTCCACCCACTCATAGGCGGTGACGCTGCGGCCCACCGTGCGCGCGATCTGCACCATGCGATGACCGTACGCGCCGTTCACGAGCACCAGCAGCCGCCCGTCGCGCGGGAGCAGCGTGCCGATCGTCGCCTCGACCGCGAAGGTGCCGCTGCCCTGTACGGGTACACACACGACCTGGTCGGCCGGGCCTGCGAGCGTGGCGACCGTGGCGCGGACCTCGTCGGACATGGCGACGAACAAAGGGTCGCGGGAGCCCCAGTCCACCGTCATCGCGGCGCGGACGGCGTCAGACGTGGTCAGCGGGCCAGGCGTGAGCAGCAGGGGCGCGGTCATGGGCTCTCCTCGGGCGGCGCCGACTAACGCAGATCCGCGGGCTCGGGCGCATTCGGCGCGCATCCGTCACGTTCAAGCCCCGTGGCTGGGCCGCCAGCCATGCGACGGCGCGCCCACCCGGACAGGTGGGGCGCGGCGTGGTGAGAAGTCGCACCGTTCAACGCGGTTGACGGTCCGCTGACTGCGGCTTGGTTCCGGCGAGCGCATCCTGATCGTGGCGGTCTTCCCCGCCATCAGGAGGTGTGCATGCGCACTTGGATCATCCTCGCGGGCCTCGCGCTCGCCACGGCCGCCGCCGCCCAGGAAGTCGAGACCGACCCAGAGACCGGCGTGGCCGTGATCTACGCCAAGGAGACCCGGATCGACATCATGGACCCGACGCTGATCGACGCGACGATCGTGAAGCCGCAGATCACGCCGATCATGGACCGCCGCATGAGCGCCTTCGACCCCATGACCCAGTACCGGACCAACTTCGACGTCGAGATGAAGTCCACGGCGGCCGCCGTTCACTAGCGAGGCCTACTCGGCCCACTCGGTGCCGGGCATCCCGGCGGCGACCACGTAGCGGTTGTCGAAAACCCAGGCGCGGACCGGCCACTCAAGCCCGGAGACCGACCACTGGTCCCCCGCGTTGGGTGCGCCGAGCGTGGCCTTGAGCCAGAGGTCGCGCTCGGCGGGGACGCGCCACTCGACGATCAGCTCGTAGAGCGGGTGACCCGGCAGATCACCGTCGAAGTAGTAGGTGACGTTGGACACAGGTCCAGCAGCGAAAGCCTGCTCACGCTGCAGTCGGAAGTCGAGGAGCGAGTCGGCCGGCGTCATGGCGTGGAGCGGCTCGACGCTCGCCATGGGCATGCCCAGCGTGAGATCGGCCACGCAGGGGGGCAGGTAGGCGCCCCCGGGTCCAACCTCGATGACGTCGCTGGCCTTGTGCAGTGCGTTCGGGTCCTTCTGCACGGTCACTTCGTTGGGTTCGAGGGCCTGTGCGGTCGCCTCGACAGGCACCGCCTTGGCGCACGACGCGAGCAGCAGGAGGGCGATCAAGCGCGGCATGAGGTCTCCGCGGGCCGGCTGCGACGGGTCGTCGGGCGCGCGTCTCCGCTTGCCCACCCCAACGGCGATCTCGCGGATGCCTTACGGCCGTACCTCACAGGATCGACTTTCCGAGCGCCGACAGCAGCAGCCACACTGCCAGCTGGCCGGTCTGGTTCCGCACATCGAGGGTCGGGTTCAGCTCCACCAGCTCCATGCCGGCCAGGCGGCCCGTTCGGTGGGCGACCTCGCACAGGAAAAGTGACTCGCGCAGCGAGAGGCCGCCGGGCACGGGCGTGCCCACCCCTGGCGCCTCGGAGGGGTCCACGCCGTCCAGGTCGAAGGACAGGTGGATGCCGTCCGTGCGGGACCGCAAGCCCTCGAAGGCCTCTTGGACGCAGACGTTGGTGCCGCGCGCGTCCAGCTCGCTCATGGTGTAGACGCGCACCCCGAGCTGCTTGACCAGTGGGAGCTCGGTCGCGTCCACGTCGCGCACGCCCAAGATCACGACGTTCGCCGGGTCGACGACCGGAGACTCGCCGCACGCGTCCAGCAGCGACTGCGGCCCGTGCCCCAACAGCACCGCCAACGGCATCCCGTGGATATTGCCCGAGGGCGTGGAGCCCGGCGTGTTCATGTCGGTGTGGGCGTCCACCCAGACCAGGCCGAGCTTGCGTCCGGTCTGGCGGTAGTGCTTCGCGAGCCCTGCCACCGTGCCCATCGCCTGCGCGTGATCGCCACCGAGCACGACAGGGAACAGACCCTGCTGCGCGTCGCTGAACACGTGCTTCGCGATGTGGGCGACGCAGTCCCGGATTTGGGGGAGGAAGCGCGCGCGCGGGTCACCCACGTCGGCCGCCGAGGCCTCGTACGAGCCGACCTTCACGTCGCGAACGACCGCCACCTGATGACCGAGCGCCCGCAGCCTGGGCACGACGCCCGCCACATGGATGGCGCTGGGCCCCATGTCGGTGCCGCGGCGCTCGCCGCCAAGATCCAGGCCTACGTTCGTGATCGCGATGTCCATCGTCGACCTCAGCGCGATTGTATCTCGGGCTGCCCACGCCGGCGGAGGAACGACGACGGTCGAAGGTGCTCAGGGCACGCAGAGCGTGTCGGTCTTGTCCCACGGCAGGCTGTCGAGCGCGGAGCGTAGCGTCGCCAGATGGGCGGCGTCGAGGCGCCCCACGTGCATCGCGCCCTCGTCGTCCTGGCGAACGAGCGCGCCATCCTCACGGACCTCAAGGACGTCGCTGCGCAGCAGGGACACGTTCTCTATCCGGACGATCGCGGTGCTGGTCGGCGCCTGGGTGTCCGGCGTGGGGACGCCCTGGATCGCCATCGCCACACCACGGAACGCGCGCTGAGACAGCGCGTCACAGGCCACGGCCACCTCACGCGGGCCACCGGCCGTGGTCGCCGTGACCCACGAGCGTCGCGGAAGCCCCGCGTCACCCGACAGCAGGTGGTCGAGCTCCTCGAGCGCCGGGATGCGCGTCCGTCGGGCGCCTTCGACCAGGATATTCCGCTCACCGGCCGTGGTCGTGAGGGTATAGCTCACGCGCTCGTCGATGGGCGCGGCGGCGTCAGGGATGAGCTTGGGGAGACCGGCCAGGTTGGGCCCGTTCCGGATGTTTTCGAACAGCACGAGCTCGCCTGGACCCATCTGCCGCAGCGGCGCCCAGGACAGGCCGCGCGGACCTGTGCCGCCAATCTCGACGGCGCCATCTGCAAACGCGCGCAAGCCGGTGAACGCACCCGTCGGCAGGCGCGTGTGCCACTCGTACATCACCGCGCCGTGGTCGACAGGCTGGGGGGCCTCAGGCGCGGGGGCGACCGCCGGAGCCTCGGCCACGGGGGGCGGCGTCGCGGGGGAGCTGCACGTACAGCCCGCCAGGAACAGCGTGAGTCCAAGCGTGAGCTTCATGGTGCACCCGGGTTGACGATGGAGATGCAGTCCCAGACGTCCCGCGCGCAGTGGTCGACGAAGTTGCTCGCCAGCAGTTCGTCGCAGGTGGCGTCCTCGACTTGGGTCACGCAGTCCTTGGCCAGGTCCGCGTCGTAGCTGCAGGCGGCGTCGCCGTTCCCGTAGCGGTTGTCGTCGACCTGATCGGACACGGCGGCGCGGCAGTCGGGCGTACCGAGCAGCCACTGCTCGAAGAACGCGTCCTCGTCACAGGCCTTCTGACGGACGCACCAACGGTCGGCCACCTCGTCTCCGAAGTGGTCCTCTGACATGGCGCACGCACCCAAGAGCGCGGGGAGCAGACAGATCAAGCGCATGGATGGGCGGTAACACCACCACCCACTGGCCCTCGATGCTCGAGATGGAAATTGGCGGTCCGCCGACATGGGTCCGCGCGGCCGAACCCCGAGAATGCCGGTGAGCATTGGCTCACGGGAGCTCATCGGCCGCGCAGCGTCGCGACGATGCGGAGCACGTCGGCGAGCACGCCCGCGGCGGTGACCGCGCCCCCGGCTCCGGAGCCCTGCACCAGCAGCGGGTAGGTCTTGTAGCGGTGGGTGGTGAACGCCACGAAGGCCTCGCTCCCGCGCAGACGCGCGCCCGGGTGGTCGAGAGGCACGCCCACCGGGCCCACCGTGAGTGCGGGCTCACCGCGCGCTGCGGCGCCCGGATCCACGCGGGCCAGGTACCGAAGCACCTTGCCCTCCGTCCGATAGCGGCTCACGGTCTCCTCCATGGTCGGCGCGTAGTCGGCCAACGCCTGGAAAAAGGACGTGAGGTCACGGTTGGCGAGGACGTGGTCGGGGACGAGCGGCGTGAGTTGGATGTCGGCCAGCTCCACCTGCATGCCGAGCTCACGGGCGAGGATGATCGCCTTGCGGGCCACGTCCAGGCCCGACAGGTCGTCCTGCGGGAGCGGCTCGGTGTAGCCCAGCTCCTTGGCCACGCGTACGGCCTTGTCGAGCGGCACGCCCGCCATCAGCTCGTTGGTGAGGTAGCCCAGCGTGCCGGAGAACGAGCCCTCGATCAACTCTACCGTGTCGCCGGTCTGGACGAGGTTCTGCAGCGTCTCGATCACGGGCAGGCTGGCGCCGACGGTCGTCTCGTATCGGTAGGCGCGGTGGTGCTTGCGGGCCGAGTCGAGCAGGGCGTCGCGCTGCGCGGTGGGCAGCGTGAGCGGCTTCTTGTTGGCCGCGACCACGTGGATGCCGCGCGCGAACGCAGCCTCGTAAAGCGACTCCATTCCGTCGGCGCCGGTGCAGTCGACCAGGACCGGTGCCGTGAGGCGCGCGAGGCGGTCCAGCACCGCGGGGCTCACGGGCCCGCCAGGGCCATGCTTGACCTCGGGCGTGTCGGCGAGGAGCTCGTTGGCGCGGGCGGCGTCCAGACCGTCCGGATCGAAGACGATCCGACGTGAGGTCGCGAGACCAACGATCACGGGGAACAAGTCGTTGCGATCCCGAAGGCCCGCGGCCTGGTCGCGCACTTGGCCGATCAGCTCGGCGCCCACGACGCCGGTGCCCATCACCAGCATGCTGATACGCTGGTGGGTGAGGTTGAACCCGGCGTGCACCGCGCGGACCGCGTCGCGGGTGTCGCGCGCGTGGACCACGCAGCTCACGGAGCGAGACGACGCGGACTGGCCGATCGCGTGAACCGAGATGCCGATGTTGCCCAGCGCGCTGAACATCCGGCCGGCGACGTTGGGGGTGCGTCCCATGGCCTCGGCGACGAGCGTGAGCAACGTGACCGGACGCTGAACGCCGATTGGCAGGAAGTCGCCGCGCGACAGCTCGGGCGCGAGGGCGCGCTCGATGGCCTGGATGGCGCGGTCGGCGTCGGCCATCGGGACGACCGCGCTGATCGCCTGGCCCATCGCGGACTGGGTCATCATCCAGACCGACACGTTGTCTTGGGCCAAGGCGGACTGCACGCGCTCGGCGACCCCGGCGTGGTGCTCCAGGCGGCGCGCCTGGACGTCGAGCATCGCCTGGTTCTCCAGCGAGGTGACGCAGGTGGCGCGCTGGCTGTTCAAGTCTCCGGCCGCGTCGACGCGGGTGCCGGGGGCGTCGGGCTCCAGCGTGTTGCGCAGACGCAGCGGGATGCCCGACTCCATCAGCGGGATCATGGTTCGGGGGTGGAAGACGCGCGCCCCGAAGGTCGCGAGCTCCAAGGCCTCCGCGTACGTCATGCGTGCGAGCGGCCACGCCTCGTCCACCAGGGCCGGATCGGCGGTCATGACGCCGGGGACATCCGACCAGAACTGGACCTCGGCGGCGCCCAGCGCGCGGGCGAGCAGGGTCGCCGTGTAGTCGGAGCCGTTGCGACCGAGCGTGGTCGTGCGACCATCCGGCGCGCGACCCAGGAAGCCCGTGATCACGGGCACCTTGCCGTTCCAGGCGATTGCCGCGTCGTGGATGCTGGCGGCGGTGCGGTCCCAGTCCACGAGCGCGTCGCCGAAGCGAACGTTCGTGCAGATCAGGTCGCGCGCGTCGACAGGCATGGCCGCGATCTGACGTGAGGCCAGCACCGCGGAGACCGCGTGGGCGGCGATCCGTTCGCCAAAGCTCAGGATCAAGTCGAGGCTGGCGGCGGAGTGCTCGCGCAGAAGGCTCACGCCGTACAGGAGCTTGCGAAGCTCGCCGATCAGGCCGTCGAGCTGCCGCTGGGCGTCGTCCGTCAGCGCGGCCGCCAGAGCGGGCTCATTGAAGACGTAGGCGACGATCGCGTCGACCTCGCGCTCGGCCTCGACCTCCAGGCCGCGGGACGCCAGGCGCGCAGCGCTCAGGAGCCGGTCCGTGGTGTGCCCGATCGCGGACACGACGACGGCGATGGGGCCGAGCGCCAACTCTCGTTGGAGGAGGGCAAAGGCCTGCTCAGCGCGGTCGGCGCCGACGAAGGCGGAGCCGCCGAATTTCAACACGCGGATCCGAGTCACGGACGCTCCTGGGGGGTGATTCGACGCACGCAGGCTTCCACCATGCGCTGCAAGGGCTCCCACGCGAGCAGGAAGGCGTCATGGCCATGTGGGCTGGACAGGAGCTCCCAGGTTGCGTCGTGGCCGTGCATGCGGTGCCGTACGACCATGTCGTGGATCTCACGGGCGAAGAACAGCTCGTCGGTGTCGATGGCGATGGCATCGAGTCGCCCGCTCATGCGGCCCAGGCCCGGCCAAGGGTCTTGCACGGTCCAGGTCTCGTGCGGGTCCGGGTCCGGTGGCCGTCGCGCCAGATCATGGTGGTCCATCGCGTCGATCTGGCAGAGGTAGGCGAGGGGGTGGTAGCGACGCACCAGCCGTGTGCCTTGGTGCTCCAGGTAGGTCTGCACGGCGTAGGGCGCGCGCGGTGACCACGTGGCGTCGGTGCCGACCATGCGGCGTCCGTGTCGCTCCATCAGCCCCGCGCCCGCGCGGTAGGTCATGTGCGCGATCTGACGAGCCAGGGCCAACATGCGTGACGGGTCCTCGCCGTAGCGGAGGGCCTCGGCGATGGCCTGGCGGCCGATGTGGTTCCACCCGATGATCCAGGGCGTGGCGCGATCGAGCGCCGCCAGGGCGAGCACGCGGGGGAATCGCTCCGGCGCTAACGTGGCCAGCGCCGTCGCGATCATGCCGCCCACCGACCCGCCGCAGACCAGCGCGACCTCTCCCACGCCCAGCGCGTCGAGGGCGAGCAGGATGGTGCGGGCCTGGTCCCAGGTGGTGATGGGCGCCGGCATCTCGGCCTCGGGGAGCTCAAAGCCGCCCTTGCCCGCCGCGGCTATGGCGCCGGGCACCTGTGCCAGCCGGGGGAACTCAGGGTCCACGGGGCCGGTGGTGCCGTAGCAGCTGCCGAGGTTGTTGAAGCCGAGCACGCGGAAGCGCGTGGTGTCGATGGCGCCGCCCGGGCCGATCAGCGGCTCCCACCAGCCGCCGGGCCCGCCGGCGCGCGCGTCTCCGGTGAGCGCGTGTACACAAAGGATGGTGGGCACGGCGGGGTCCAGCGCGACCCGCAGCTTGGGCTCATCCGACTTGGGTGGGAGCACCGATTGGCCCTCGTCCGGCCCAGGCTCGGTGGCACCGAGGGCGGCCAGCGCCTCCAGGTCTTGCTCAGGCCCGGACCACCAGCCGTGCACGACCAGCGAGCGCAGGGCGACACCCGCCTCCAGCCGGATGGGCTGAAGCGTCAGGTCGAAGGTGCGCGGGCTCGTGGTCAAGGCTTCCCCGGACGGGTCGCGACGGGGACCGCATTCCGAAGAAGACGACCCGTCGCGCGCGCGTCTACGTGCGAGCCCCGGAACGTGCGCCGTCCAGGCTCCGTCGTCAAGCGCGCGCGACGAAGCCGGACGGCGACGAAGCGCTAGGCTGCGGCGAGGCGGATGCGGCGGTCGAGTTCGCGCTGCACGGCGTCGAGGATGGTCTTGCGGTTCTTGCCCGCGGCCTCATGGTGCTGGATGCGCAACAGGCCGAGGCGATCAAACGTGTGCAGCGACCCGAGGATCTTGCGGACGTTGAGCTCGTCGTAGTCGACCATGGGCGGGGTGGTCGTGGCCTTCTCGACGGCCGTGAGCAGGTCACGGGCGTTGGGGATCACGCGCTCGAGGGCCGGCACCTTGGCGGCGCGGTCAATGAGGTTGGAGGCACCCTCAAGGGCCGACATCTGGAGGGTCCAGAGGCGCTGCTCGCTCTGCTCACGAGCGCCGCTCACCCGACGGAGCGCCCACTCACGGGCACCTTCGCTGAGGGTGACGAGGTGATGGGGAACCTGCTGCACTTCGCGGAGTCGTTCGCGGATCATAAGACCTCCAAGGGCCGACCAATTGGCCGCACCCATTCGTACACACGCAAACAACCGGCGTCAAACGTAGCATCACGCGAATTCGAGGTGCGTGACGTGGCCGGTGCGCGTTGACTCACGAGCTTAAAGTGTAGTTTTTACCGACGCTATGCCAGCCGCGAAAGTTTAACGTGAGCCAGTCTCGAATTTGTTTTTACGCAGTTAGGCCGCGGCCTATTGACGGCTCGCCTTGCGGATCCAGTTTGGTTCTACGAGTTGGGTCAGAATGCGACTAGAACGTAGTTTCCGTGGGACGAATCGTCATGCTTGACATTCATGTCGACGGGCGTGTTCTGGCCGACCCGTCCACCTAAAACGCGGACGAGGTCGGACCAGGGTCTTACGCGTCGGGCTCCGGCGCGTGCGCGTGCTCGAATCGGAACAAGACGCCGTTCCAGTCCATGCGGACGGTGTCTCCCTTGCCGTAGCCGCCGCCCAGCAGCGCCTTGGCCATGGGGTTCATGACCTCGGTGGTGATCACGCGCTTGAGCGGGCGGGCGCCGAAGGCCGGGTCGTAGCCCAGCTCGCAGAGCTGCTCGCGCGCCGCCGCCGACACCTCGAGCGACAGGCCGCGGGCGTCCAACAGGTTCTGGACGCGCTTGAACTGGATGTCGAGGATGCGGGACATGTGCTCGCGGCCCAGCGGCGTGAAGATGATCTGGTCGTCGACGCGGTTGAGAAACTCGGGGCGGAAGTGCCGCATGAGCTCCTCGCGCACGGCGCGACGGGCGGCGTCGAGGTCGGAGCCCGCCTCGAAGATGCGCTGGCTGCCGATGTTGCTGGTCATGATGAGCACGGTGTTCTTGAAGTCGATCACGCGGCCCTTGCCGTCGGTGAGGCGACCGTCGTCGAGCACCTGGAGCAGCACGTTGAACACGTCGGGGTGCGCCTTCTCGATCTCGTCGAACAGCACGACCGCGTACGGGCGGCGGCGGATGGCCTCGGTGAGCTGGCCGCCTTCGTCGTAGCCGATGTAGCCGGGGGGCGCGCCGATCAGCCGGGACACCGAGTGCTTCTCCATGTACTCGGACATGTCGATGCGGATCATGGCCGACTCGTCGTCGAACAGGAACTCGGCCAGCGCGCGCGCGAGCTCGGTCTTGCCGACGCCGGTGGGGCCCAGGAACATGAAGCTGCCGATGGGGCGGTTGGGGTCTTGCAAGCCGGAGCGCGAGCGGCGCACGGCGTCGCATACCGCAGTCACCGCTTCGTCCTGGCCGACGACGCGCTCGTGCAGGCGCAGCTCCATGTCCAGGAGCTTGCGCTGCTCGGTCTCCTTGAGCTTGGTCACGGGGATGCCCGTCCAGCGGCTGACCACCTGCGCGATTTCATCGCTGGTGACCTCCTTGCGGAGCACGGCGCCGTCCTTCTGCATCTCGGCCAGGTCGGCGACCTTGGCGTCGATCTGCTTCTCGAGGCCGGGGACCTCGCCGTAGATGATGCGACCAGCGGCCTCGAAGTCGCCGCCGCGCTGCTTGGCCTCGCCCTCGGAGCGCTTGGCGTCGACCGCCTCCCGCAGCTTGCTGATCGCTTCGATGACGGCCTTTTCGTTGAGCCAACGGGCGCTGATCGTGGTCAGCTCCTCGCGCAGCTCGGCGATCTGCTGACCGATGGCGGCGGCGCGCTCCTTGGCGATGCGGTCCTCGTCCTTCGACAGGCTGGCGCGCTCGACCTCCAGGCCCGCGATGCGTCGCTCCAGGATGTCGACCTCGACCGGCTTGGACTCGATCTCCATCTTGATGCGCGCGGCGGCCTCGTCCATCAGGTCGATGGCCTTGTCCGGCAGCTGGCGGCCCGAGATGTAGCGGTCGGAGAGCTGGGCCGCGGCGACGACGGCGTCGTCGGTGATGTGCAGGCCGTGGTGCGTCTCGTACTTCTCCTTGATGCCGCGCAGGATGGCGATGGTCGCCTCGACCGAGGGCTCATCGACGAACACGGGCTGGAAGCGACGCTCGAGGGCCTTGTCCTTCTCCAGGTGCTTCTGGTACTCGTCGAGTGTGGTGGCGCCGATCAGGCGCATCTGCCCGCGGGCGAGCGCCGGCTTGAGCATGTTGCCTGCGTCGGGGCTGCCCTCGGTCTTGCCGGCGCCGACGATCGTGTGGAGCTCGTCGATGAAGACGATAAGCCGACCCTCGGCGTTCTCGATCTCCTTGATGACGGCCTTCAGGCGCTCTTCGAACTCGCCGCGGTACTTGGCGCCGGCGAGCATGGCGGCGATGTCGAGCGACATCACGAGCTTGTTCTTCAGGCTCTCGGGCACGTCGCCGGTAGCGATGCGAAGGGCGATGCCCTCGACGATCGCGGTCTTGCCTACGCCGGGCTCACCGATGAGCACCGGGTTGTTCTTGGTCCGGCGGGACAGGACCTGCAGGGCGCGGCGGATCTCCTCGTCGCGGCCCACGACCGGGTCGAGCTTGCCCGCGCGGGCGAGCTCCGTCAGGTCGGTCGCGTACTTAGAGAGCGCCTCGTAGCGGGCCTCGGGGTCTTCGGTGTCGACGACCTGACCGCCGCGCAGCTGTTCGATGGTCGCGCTGATCTTCTCGGTCGTCAGGCCGAGGTCGCGCAGGGCCTTGGCCTCCTTGCTCGACCCCTTGACGGCCGCGAGCACGAGCAGCTCGACGGCGACGTAGTCGTCACCGCGCCTCTTGGCGTCGACCTCCGCCTCGGCGATCAGGTCGTGCAGCTCGCGGCTCACCTGGGGCTTGTTGCCGCCGGTGACCTTGGAGAGCGTGTTGAGTTGGTCCTGCATCCGGCCCTGGACCAGATCTGGATCCACACCGCACTTGCGTAGCAGCGACGGCGTGATGCCGTCTTGCTGCACCAGCGCGGCCACCAAGAGGTGCGCAGGGCGGAGCTCAGGGTTGCCGGCCTTGTCCGCGAGGTTGCTCGCGTCGACCAGGAGTTCGCGTGCCTTTCGGGTGTAGCGTTCGGCGTTCATGGATGGGTGCTCCTGGCATCTCGTGGCGCAGGAGGCGCGCCGGATGCCGTTGATGCACCAAGATTAGCCACGAACTGGGGAGGGGGAAGGGCCCAGCGTCAGACCCACAAAACAGACAACCCCCGTGAAGCCGAAGCTGCACGGGGGTTGTTGTACTGCGATTCCAACAGCCGCGAGAGCGAACCCTCACGGAGCCTGAATCACGCGGCGACGTCGGTGTCGGCCGCGTCGGTGTCGCCCGAGTCGTCCTTGGTGCCGCAAGCGGTGGCGGCGATGGCAACGGCCGCCAGGAGGGCGGCAACGCGGAGGTTGATCAGGCTGCGAAGGCTGGTGGACATGTCGTCTCCTAATTGTGCCCGTAGATCATGGCACGCGGCCGACCTTAGCAGACTGTGATCGGGTTGGCCATGCAAAATTCGCACTGACAGTTGTGTTTTGGCCGCTGGCCGGTGCATTCCGACCGAGGAGCGGCTACGGCCAGGGGCTGCGGAGGGGCTGTTGGACTGCGCGCTGCGGCTGCTCATGATGGGGCTCGCGGGGTGTGCTCACGCCGCGCCGGCGGCGGCGACAGGCCAGCTCGACGCTCGGATCGACGAGTCCAGCGGGCTGGTCGAGAGTCGGGCATGGCCCGGGGTGTTCTGGACTCACAACGACTCTGGCGATGCCCCGCGCATTTTTGCGGTGCGGTCAAACGGCGCCCTGGTGCGTGAGGTGGCGGTCGAGGGCGCCAAGAACGTGGACTGGGAGGACATCGCCGTGGGCGAGCCGGGTCGGCTGTGGATCGCCGACACGGGCAACAACGGGAACGACCGCCGCGACCTCACGGTCTACGGCCTGCCGGAGCCGGATCCAGCAGGCACCGGCGGGGGGCGCGCGGACGCGTTGATCCACGTGTCCTACCCGGAGCAGCGCGGGTTCCCGGATCCGGCGTCCCGGAACTATGACGCGGAGTCACTGTTCTGGGCGGACGGCACGCTCTGGCTGCTGACCAAGCACCGCAGCGACCTCAAGACCGTGCTGTACCGGTTTCCCGCACTCAGCGGCGACGTGGCCCTGGAGCGCGTGCAGGACTTCGACTTGGGCGGCGACCCCAACCATTACGGAGGCAGCGCGACGGGCGCGGACCTTGACCCAACGGGCCGCTATCTGGCGCTGCTGAGCTACCATGCGCTGTTCGTGTTCGAGCGCCCCGCCGATGGCAAGAGCTGGCTCGGGCAGCTGGTCCACCGCGTCGACTTCAACCAGGGTGTGATGCGTCAGTGTGAGGGCGTCGCGTGGGATGGCGGCGGTGTGCTCATCACCAACGAGGAGGGCCGCATGTTCCGGATCGCTGACCCGCTGCACGTCGCCCGCTTTCCGGAGCGCACGCCATGAGGCGGCGCTGGCTGGGGCTCGCGCTCTTCGGGTCGGCGTGCATCGTGCGTCCGCCGGTCGACCCGTTCGCCTGCGACGACTCAGACGGAGACGGGAGCTGCGACGAGGACGACCCGTGCCCGGCGGACCCGGAGGACGACGCGGATGAGGACGGCGTGTGTGCGCCAGACGACCTGTGCGCCACCGGCAGCGACGCCGAAGACGTGGACGCCGACGGTGTTCCCGACGCCTGCGACCTGTGCCCGGGCGTGACCGACGTGGATGAGGACGCGGACGGGCTCTGTGACACGTCCGACCCGTGTCCGGGTGACGCCACCAACGCCTGCGCCGAGTCGGTCTGGATCGGCGTGCAGGCTGACGTGTTCTACGAGGACATTGACTGGGCGCTGCAGACCGCGGACGGCGCGACCGCGGCGCTCGGGAACTTCCGGTCCGCGGGGGACGGGTACTTCCAGGAGGTGCAGGTCAACGGCGACGAGGAGAGCTGCCTCGTGGTGCAGGACGCGTTCGGCGACGGCGGCAGCCGCGGGATCGTTTTCAACCTCCAGCGCCAGCTCAAGCTCGCGGAGTGGGAGGGCGGCGACTACGTCGGCGGTGAGTCGTTCTGCTTCCACCCCAAGGTGGGCAGCGCGTTCACGCCGCCCAAGCAGAACGTGTGGCTGAACGGGGGACAGTGCCGGGTCGAAGTCCGGATCTACACCGGCCTGTTCCCGGCCGAGGTCGGCTGGCGGCTGGAGTCCTACGAGGGGCGGCCGATTCAGGAGATGGCCTCGGGCAGCTTCCAAACGGCGGCCACGACCGAGGCGACGCCGCTCACGCTCACCGACGGCGACTACCGCTTCTTCCAGCTGGACTCCGCGGGCGACGGCTGGACCGGGCGCAACGACACGGCCACCTACGAGGTGGTGCGGGTGGGCGACGGCGCCACGCTGGCGACGGGCCAGCTCCAGGGCGGCAGCCAGGGCTCGATTACCTTCGTCCTGGACTGCCCGTAGCGGTCGCAGATCACCGGATCGGGCGTCGACCCGCCTCCACCCGCAGGCGGACAGCGGCGCGAACGCTCAACCCGCGCTAATCGGGCCGCCATGCGAAGCATTCCCTTCTCCATCGATGGCGCAGTGGGTCAGGCTCGGGCGACGACGCTCAAGCTGGCGCGCGGCACGGTCCAGACCCCGGTGTGGATGCCGGTCGGCACGCAGGGCGCGGTGCGCGGGGTCCACATGGACCTCATGCACGGCACCGGCACGCAGATCATGCTGGCCAACACCTACCACCTGCATCAGCGGCCGGGTGAGGACCTCGTGGCCCGCCACGGCGGCCTGCACCGGTTCATGGGCACGGAGCTCCCGCTGCTCACGGACTCGGGCGGGTTCCAGGTCTTCAGCCTGGAGAAGGACGTCACCGAGGACGGCGTCACGTTCGCCTACGAGGTGGACGGGCAGCGGACCTTCCTGTCGCCCGAGGTGTCGATGGAGATCCAGCAGAAGCTGGGCGCCGACATCGCCATGGTGTTCGACGAGTGCGTCGCGTTCGGCCAGGACCGCAAGTACGTCGAGGCCAGCGTGGCCCGCACCACCCGGTGGGAGGCGCGCAGCAAGGTGGCGCACGGTCGCACGGACCAGAGCCTGTTCGGCATTGTCCAGGGCGGCTTCTGGGCCGACCTGCGCAAGCGCAGCGCCGAGGAGATCGCGGACATCGGGTTCGATGGCTACGCGGTCGGCGGCCTGTCGGTGGGTGAGGGCCACCAGAAGATGTGCGACGTGCTCGACGTCACCACGCCGCACATGCCCTGGAACCACGCCCGGTACCTGATGGGCGTCGGTCGCCCGCTCGACCTGGTCGAGGGTGTGGCACGCGGCATCGACATGTTCGACTGCGTGATCCAGACCCGCCACGCCCGGTCCGGCGTGATGTGGTCGTGGCACGGCCGCATGCGCGTCACCGACAAGCGCTACCGCAAGGACATGCGCCCGGTGGACGAGAAGTGCACCTGCTCCACCTGCCAGACCTACACGCGCGCCTACCTGCACCACCTGTTCCGGGTGGGCGAGGTGCTGGGCGCCACGCTGGCGGCCGTGCACAACATCGCCTGGTTCCACCAATTCATGGGCACCATGCGCGCCAGCATCCTGGACGGGACCTTCGAGTCCTTCCGCAAGTCGGTCCGCGATCTGGATGACGAAGGCGAGCCCGAGAACCCCGAGGGCGAGGGCCAGGGAAAGTCGGGCGGACGGACTCAACAGCCGCCCCGACGCTCACGCAGCGGCGGTTGAAGCGCCAATTCCGGGACCCTCCGGTTGGCGTAGGGGTCCGATCGGCGTTACCCCGCGTGCCGTCGTCTATGGAGGCGCTTAGTGGCTGCTGAGGATCTGATCGAGATCGAGGGCGTGATCAAGGAGGTGTTCCCGGGCGGGAATTTCCTCGTCGAAACCGAAGCCAACACCGAGGTGCACGCGCACCTGGCTGGCAAGCTGCGCCGCTTCCACATCCGCGTGGTGCTCGGCGACCGGGTGACGGTCGCGGTGAGCCCGTACGACCTGTCGAAGGGTCGCATCGTCTTCCGCCACAAGTAAGGCGGCCCCTGGTCGGCGCGCAGCATGGATGACTGCGCGCGGCCAACGTGAGCCGTCGCGCGGTGTCCTCGTTCGGTGCTACGGTGCCCTTCGGAGGTGCCCATGTTCGTCCTGTTGACCGCGCTCCTGGCCACGGCCGAGGCCGACGTCGGCCCGCCGCCCGTCTGTGGACCCGGCAAGCACGGCGAGTACTGCCGCGGCCACCAGTGTGTGAAGGACGGCTTCATGCTCGACGAGGACTGCAACGAGGTCGTCGACCCGAACCCGCCCGAGAAGGGCTGCGCGATGTCGCCGGACGCGGGCCTTGGCGCGGTCGCGCTGGGGCTGCTCGCGTGGCGGCGTCGGCGGCGCTGATCGGAGCTAGATGACGCCTAGGACGTCCGCCGCCAGGTCGTAGTCGGCGTGCGACGTGACGCGCGCGCGCACGAACTGACCAGGGCGGACCTCGATCTCGGGGTCGTCGATCGACAGGATGACGGTGCCGTCGATCTCGGGCGCCTGGCCGTAGTAGCGGCCCTCGAAGACCAGCTCGTGCTCCTCGCTGGTGCCGTCGATCAGGACCTCGATCTCCTCGCCGACCATCGCGCTCATCTTCTCGCGGTGGATCTTCTGCTGCGCAGCGAGCAGGGCGTCGCGGCGCTGGGCGCGGATCTTCTCAGGCACCTGATCCTTGCGTTCGCCCGCGGGGGTGCCGGCCTCCTGGCTGTAGGCGAACACGCCGAGGCGGTCGAAGCGGATCTGCTGGGCCCAGTCGTAGAGCGCCTGGAACTCCTCGTCCGTCTCGCCCGGGAAGCCGGTGATGAACGTGGTGCGCAGGACCATGCCGTCGACCGCGCGCAGGCGCTCGAGCAGGCGGGCCTGCGCGTCGCGCTGGATGCTGCGGCGCATGTCGGTGAGCACGCGCTCGTGGATGTGCTGCAGCGGCATGTCTACGTAGCGTACGAGCTTGCCGCCTGAGCCCAGGCGGTCGATCAGCTCGTCGGTGAAGTTCCACGGGTAGGCGTACATCATCCGGATCCAGCGGATGCCGTCGACCTTCTCCAGGTCGTCGATCAGCTTCACGAGGCTGCGCTTGTCGCCGAGGTCCGTGCCGTAGCTGGTGAGATCCTGCGCCACGAGCACCAGCTCCTGGATGCCCTGACCGGCCAGGCGCTTGGCCTCTTCCACCACCGTCTGCACGGGGCGCGAACGCTGCTTGCCGCGGATCTGCGGGATGATGCAGAACGTGCAGGTGCGGTTGCAACCTTCGCCCAGCTTGAGGAAGGCACTGGAGCCGCGCGTGGTGGTGATGCGCGCGTCCTCCACGTCTTCGTAGAGGTGCGAGTAGCCCTGGCGGATGTAGGCGCGGTCCGGCAGCTTGCCGGTGATGGCGTCCGCGATGCGGTGCAGGTCCGACGTGCCGAGGAAGGTGTCGACCTCAGGCATGCCGTCGACCAGCTCCTGCCCGTAGCGAGAGGGCAGGCAGCCGGTGACGACGAGCTTCTTGGGGCTCTTGCCCTTGATGCGCGCCATCTCCAGGATGGTCTCGATCGACTCGTTGACCGCAGACTCCAGGAAGCTGCAGGTGTTCACGACGATCGCGTCGGCCTCGGACGGGTCGTCGGTGAGCTCGAAGTCGGCGCGCTTCATCAGGCCGACCATGACCTCCGTGTCGACGCGGGCCTTGGGACAGCCAAGCGAGACGACGTGGACCTTCTGCATGCTCATGACGGCTCCGGATGCAACGAATCGGCGGGACCCGTTGTCCTATCCGATCTTGGGCATCCCCGCGAGCGCGCCGCCTACCGGTCCGCGTGGTGGTCGACCGGCCGGTACTGCTTGAGCGCCATGCGCGCCTTCACCTGCTCGTAGGACACGGGGCTGTAGTCCCAGCAGTCCACGCCCACGTCGATCGAGCGGGCGAACGGGTCGTCGGGGAGCGAACCGTGGCTGTGGCCGTACAGGTGCCAGGCGCCGTAGTGCGACATGTCCCACACCCGCATGGCGTAGTGGCACAGGACGATCCGCTGCACGCCGTCCGGCGCGTCCGCGTCGGGGACCTTCACGGTGTAGAGGTCCTTGACCCAGCCAAAGCAAGCCTCCAGCTCGTGGTGCATGCCCTTGTCATGGTTGCCCCGCACCAGGAACTTCTGGCCGTTCAGCCGTCGCGCGTGGCGCACCGCGTCCTCACGCCGACACAGCGCGAAGTCACCGACGACGTAGACCTCGTCGTGCGCGGTGACGACCTCGTTCCACCGGTCGACGAGCGCGTCGTTCATCTCCTCAGCGCTGGCGAACGGACGCCCGGCGTAGCGGATGACGTTCGCGTGTCCGAAGTGCAGGTCGCTCGTGAAGAAGTGGGCCATGACGCAGCGCGCTCCGAGCGCTGGCTATCGCGAGCCGATCGCGACGGCGAAGGCCACTAGCGGGCCTTGCTGTCCACCGCGCCGCCGTCCCACCAGATGCGGAGCAGGTCGAGCGGGGCCTTGGCCATGTCGCCGGCGGTGACCTTGGAGCCACGGACGTCGTGCCAGGAGTGGAGCGGGATCTCCACGATGCGGCGCTCGACCTCGCCCTCCGCCAGGTTGCCGTGTGCGACCAGCCAGCGCTTCAGCAGCTCCACATCGAACGCCCAACGGCTCAGGAACGGGCGCTTGAGGATGAGCTTGAGGGTGTCGGTCTTGCGAAGCAGCTTGGCGCCGCACTGCGTGTCGTACACGGGCAAGTGCAGGATGGACGACGCGGCGGTGGCGGCGACGCGGCCGAACACGTGGCGGTTCCAGGGGCGGTCGACGTCGCGGCCGAGGAGCTTCACGCGCGCGCCCATCGCGATCTCGATCTCGGGGCGGTCGCGGAGCAGGTCGTGGAAGAGCGGGAACGCGTTGAGCGGCGTGGCGAGGTCGGCGTCCCAGTAGCCGACGGCGTCGCAGGTGGCGTTGAGCGCTTGGCGCAGGCCCGCGCGCACGGCCTCACCCTTGCCGCGGTTGGGCGTGAGTGCGAGGACCTCGAACGACGCGGCGCGGCGCGTGGCGAGCGCGGACAGCACGGCCAGCGTGTCGTCCGTGCTGCCGTCGTCGACCAGAAGGAAGGTGACGTGCGGGTTGGCGGCGGCGAAGGCGTCGAACGCGTCGGAGTCGAGGCGCGCGGCCTCGTTATGGCAGGGGACGACCACGCGGCAGCGCAGCGGGCGGATCACCGGCACTTGGGATCTCCAAGGCGGGCGACGGCGTCGCGGACCTCTTGGGCGCGGGCGCGTGGGACGACCAGGATCTCGTCGGCCGTCTCGATGACGACCAGATCCTGTGCGCCGACGACGACGACGCGGCGGTGGGTGGCGTGCACGTAGCATCCGTGGGCGTCGTGCAGGAGGACGTCGCCGCGGGTGGCATTGTCCGACGGATCGTGCGCGGTGGTCTGCCACAAGGCGTCAAACGATCCGAGGTCGGTCCAGCCGGCGTCGACTGGGACGCAGCGCGCGGCGGTGGTGCGCTCCATGACCGCGCGATCGAACGGGATGTTGGGGATGGCGCGAAAGCGGTCGCCGAGGCGCAGCGAGCCATCGCGCACGATCTCGGCGTGGGCGAGCCTGGCGGCGTCGAGCACGTCGGGCGCGTGGAGCTCCAGCAGGGCGAGCGCCACTTTGGCGCGCACGACGAACACGCCTGCGTTCCACCACCAGCCACCCTCGTCGAGCAGCCCCTGGGCCACCGCGAGCGGCGGCTTCTCGACGAAGCGGACGATCGGGAGCGCGGGCGTGGTGCCTTGGGGCGCGTGGATCCATCCGTAGCCGGTCTCAGGGCGGGTGGGCTTCACGCCCAGCAGCACCACCTCATCCTGCGAGGCGGCGTGGATCGCGACGTCGAGTGCTGCGCGCCACGCGACGGGGTCGGCGACGTGGTGATCGGTGGGGAGCACGACCAGGACGGGGTCGTCGGCCACGACCTCCAACGCGGCGAGCGCGATGGCGGCGGCGGTACCACGGCCTTCGGGCTCGATCATCATGCGGGCGTCGGGCGGGAGCTCGGCGGCGACGAGGTCCGCGGTGGCCGCGCCGGTGATGGCGATGGTGGTGCCCAGGGCGAACCCGTCCAGCCGGTGGAGGGTCTCGGCGAACAGGGTGCGCTCGGTGGTGAGCGACAGGACCTGCTTGGGCCTGTCCGGACGCGACAGCGGCCAGAGGCGCGTGCCGCTGCCGCCACACAGCAGCACTGGGACCACCCACGCAGACATCGCGTCTCCCGAGGCGATCTAACTGCTCGCCCGAGGAGGGGATACAGCGGGGCTGCGATGGCAGCGAACCTCTCGGCCCAAGACCACATCTCCGGCGTCCTCGCGGGCGATCGGGTGGCCGTGGCCCGGGCGATCACCCTGATGGAGTCGTCCAAACCAGACCACCGCGCGCTGGCGGCGACGGTGCTGGCGGGGCTGCTGCCGCACGCGGGCGCGTCGCTCCGCGTCGGAATCTCCGGCCCCCCGGGCGCCGGCAAGAGCACGTTCGTCGAGGCGCTGGGCATGCGGCTGGTCGAGGCGGGCCACCGCGTCGCGGTCCTGGCGATCGACCCGAGCAGCACGCGCACCGGCGGCAGCATCCTGGGTGACAAGACGCGCATGAACCGGCTGGCGACCGATCCGCGCGCGTTCGTGCGGCCCTCGCCGTCGGGCGGCACGCTGGGCGGCGTACACCGGCGCACGCGCGAGTCCATGCGGGTGCTGGAGGCCGCCGGCTTTGACGTGGTGCTCATCGAGACGGTGGGGGTCGGGCAGTCGGAGATCGAGGTCGCCGACATGGTCGACACCTTCCTGGTCCTGCTGATCGGGGGCGCCGGCGACGAGCTCCAGGGGATCAAGAAGGGCATCCTGGAGGTGGCGGACGTGCTCGCCGTCAACAAGGCCGACGGCGACAAGGTCACGCTCGCCGAGCTGGCGCGCCGCGAGATCGAGGCCGCGCTGCGGTTCGTCACGCCGCGCTCCAAGGGGTGGACCCCGCCCGTGCTCACGTGCAGCGCCGTGACGGGCGACGGGCTGGCCGAGGTGTGGGCCGGCGTGGAGGCGCACCGCGCGGCGATGACCCAGACGGGCGAGTTCGATGCTCGTCGCAAGCACCAGCGCGTCTCGTGGATGTGGGCGATCACCCGAGATGAAGTGCTGCGCGCTTTCCGCGAGGATCCGGGCGTCGCGAGCTGCGTCGAGCGTGTCGAGGCGAACGTCGAGGCGGACAGCGAGTCCCCGGTCGCTGCCGCGGAGGAATTGCTGCGCGCGTGGCGTCGATCGCGCTGAACGAATTTGTTGCTTTCGTTCTTCGCGCGCTGTGGCAAAACGCGTGCGCCGCGCAACCCTGCGCGAAGAGGAGGAACGATGCGTTTCGAGTTTGCTCTGGTGGCTCTGGGTGCGATGGCTTGCGGGTCCGATGGCGGCGACCGCGCCACCAGCATCGAGGGCCTGACTGGCGATGTGGCGGCTGGCGAGACCGTGTACGCCGACAACTGCGCCGTCTGTCATCTTGAGGACGGCACCGGCGACAGCAATGGCGGCCAGGGCGTCGACCTGGTCCAGCTCCTGATCGACGAGCCGAACGGCGAGCACGACTTCATCGGGACCATCATCACCGGCGAAGGCGAGATGACCGCGTTCGGCGACGCCCTGGAGGACCAGCAGATCGCCGACGTCATGGCCTACATGCACGACGCGTTCGGCGGCTGATCGACTGTCGTCCGCGCGGCGGACGAATTGGTGACAATCGGGGGAGCTCTCAAGGAGTAGGCTGTGCACGCCTGCCGGAGGCCCCCTATGCGTTTTCAGCTGTTTGCCCTCGCCCCTTTGACCATCTTGATCGCGTGTGCGGACACGGGCACCCTCGTGGTGGCTGACCCCAACGGGCTCGGCGGGGACGACACGACGGCGACCGACACCGACATCCAGGACACGGACGCGGGCGGCGGCGGCGGTCAAGACACGGACGGGGACACGGGCAGCGGCGGTGGTGGTGGCGGCCCGGTCGAGTCCTGGGACCACGCGCTTGGCGAGCTGACGCTGCTGGGATCGGGCCAGGGGTTCGACTTGGACGGCGACGGCCAGATCGACAACGCGTTGGGCGGGTTCGCTCGCTACCTGGGCGGCGCGCTGTCTGGGCTGGTCCAGAACGCGGGCACGGTCGGGATCATCCAGACCTGGGGCGTCAACGACGGGAACAACCGAGTTCAGATCGGCATCGTGTCGGGCACCGACACGGACAATGACCCGTCGGACAACTTCTCAGGGTCCGAGTCCTTTGACGTGAGCAGCGGCCTGCTGCCGAATGGCCGCGCCGAGATCGTGGCGGCGACCGCCCTGGACCCGGCCAACACCTTTGAGGCGCGCATCGCCGCTGGGTCGTTCACCATCGCCGGGTTCACGCTGCCGACGTCGACCGACGTGTTCATCTCGGGCACCGTGACCAAGGACGCGATCGACGGACAGATTGGCACGGCGATCCCCACGCAGGTGATCACCGACCTGCTCGATCAGAACGGCCTGGGCTTCCTCACTGGGTTGGTCGATGGTGCGGCGGACGTGGACGTCGACGGCGACGGTACGGACGACTCGATCTCACTGGCCGTGGCCTTCAAGGGCGTGCCCTGCACGATCGTGGCCGTCGCGCCCTAGCGCGTGGCGGACCCGTGAGCGCAGAGTGGCGTGAACGCGGCGCTTGTGTGCCGTTCGCCCAGCTTCGTGACGCCGTGTCGCCGCATTTGCGTCGGTTGTGTGACGACGTGACGCCAACGTGAACAATGCGTGTCACAAATGGTGACGGTCCGGTGAAGAGGGTGGGATAGACGCCGAATCACGCCACGCGTCACGTTCCCGGAGTCATTTCGTGTGTGACGGCATGGTGTCGTATGCCGACGTCCCCGGTAAGCCGGGCACGTCTGAACACGCGCACACCCAGGAGCCCCCATGCGTCGAGTCGCCCCCTTCCTTGCTGCCGTCATGCTGTTTTGGACCGAGACCGACGCTCGGGCTTGGGATGTCTACGACCAGCCGGTGGAGAAGGGGCCGTTCGGCCGCCTGAAGGTGGGCGTCGGTGGCTTCTTCCAGCCGCGCTTCAAGTACGTCTTCCCCGACGCGGACCTGCCGATCGATCCCGAGACCACGATCTACGTCCAGCGCATGCGCCTTGAGTTCAAGGGCGACCTGCTCGCCCGCGGCGACGGCAAGTTCGGCTTCTCGATGCACAACAAGTTCTCTGTCGAGCTGGTCCCCACGCCCGAGCTCAAGGACGCCTACGTCGACTTCTCGTTCGGCGACCTGATCCAGTTCCGCGTCGGCCAATTCAAGGTGCCGGTGCACCGCGGCAACCTCACCAGCGACTCCGCCACCATGTTCCCGGACCGCGACGCGTTCGCGAAGTGGGGCCCGGACCGCGACATCGGCGCGCAGTTCTTCGGCTTCTACGGCAAGCACGTGGTGGACTGGGAGGCCGGCGTGTGGGGCGGTGACGGCTCGAACGTCACCAAGGACGTGAACCCCGGCATGCTGTACGCCGGTCGCCTCGTGTTCAGCCCGCTCGGCGGCCCGGGCACCAAGGCCGAGGTCCTCCGCGACGCGGGCGAGACCAACAAGAAGGGTCAGCAGATGCCGACCTTCTCGCTCGGCTACTCGGCGTCGTACGCGGTGCAGGGCGCCAAGGACGCGGTCACGCACACGCTGGCGCACAACGCCGAGGCGATGGTCGCGTACCGATTCTTCACGGTGAACGGCGAGTTCACCTACCGGACGATCGACGCGGTCGACGTGGCCGGCAGCGACTTCAAGCAGAGCGGCTTCTACGTGTCCGCCGCGGTGTTCCCGATGGCGGTGCCCTGGGCGCAGGATCACCTCGCGGTGCTCGCGCGCGTGGAGCAGGGCGACGCGAAGATCACCGACGGCGACCCCGGCGAGATCCCGGCGCTCGACGGCGGCCAGGCCTTCCGGAAGTCGACCATCGGCATCGGCTTGTACGCCAACAAGCCCATGTTCAAGACGATCCACGACCTCCGCGCCGTGTTCGCGTATGCGCTCAAGCAGGAGACCGAGGGCCCGAAGGTCGACAACGACGAGATCAGCCTGTCGATGAACGCCTCTTTCTAGGGCGCTCGCCCCGGGATCGTGCGAACATGCGCGCCTTGGGGGTGCGCATGTCGAACGAGCAGCAGGAAGAGCAGGCGCCGCCTCGACCGGTACTGACGGGGATGGCGAACTTCCGTCCCGTGATTCGTGGTCAGGAGCAGACGGGGTTCGTGGACGTCTACCACTGGATGCTGCGCATCCGGTGGCGCACGCTGTTCGCGCTGGGCTTCGCCGCCTACATCGCCATCAACCTGGTGTTCGGCGCGCTGTTCCTCGCGCAGCCAGAGAGCCTGAGCGGCATCGAGCGCCTCACCCCGCTCGACGCGTTCGCGTTCAGCGTTCAGACCTTTGCGACGATCGGGTACGGCGCGCTGGCGCCCAAGACCCTCTACGCGCACACGCTGGTGATGATCGAGTCGTTCACCGGGATGGTGGCGGTGGCGCTGGGCACGGGGCTGGTGTTCGCCAAGTTCTCCCGACCCTCCGCGCGGGTGCGGTTCAGCCAGGTGGCGGTGATTCATGATCGCGACGGCGCGCCCTACCTGCTGATTCGTCTGGCCAACGAGCGGGGCAACCAGATCGCCGAGGCGCGCGCGACGGTGAACGCGCTGATCGACGAGGTCACGTCGGAGGGTCAACATCTCAGGCGCGTGCGCGATCTACGCCTGGAGCGCGACACCCAGCCGATGTTCTCGCTGACGTGGACGATCATGCACAAGCTCGATCGCGATAGCCCGCTGTTTGGCATCACCGCGGAGACCGCCAACTCGCGCTTGATGGGCATCGTGGTGAACGTGAGCGGCACGGACGAGACGTTCGCGCAGACGGTCCACGCCCGCACGCTCTACGCGCCTGAGGCGCTCCGGTTTGGCCAGGGCTTCGTCGACATGATCGAGCGCGGCCCGGACGGACAGATGATCATGCACCTGGACAGGATCGACCAGACCGCGCCCGCCAAGCACGGGCCGACCGCGCTTTAGGTCAGCCCGAGGCGGCACGCCGACGGGGCATCTTGGGCCGCCTCATGTTCATCTTGGGCAGCCTGCCCATCGGGATCTTGGGCAGCTTCGGCAGCTTGGGGAACTTCGGCAGCGGGCTTGAGTCGACGTGGGTCTCGGGCGGGACCACGACGAAGCCTTGCTCGGTCCAGGCCTCGACGCTGGCGGTGCGAGTGTCCGGACCGTCCGGTCGCACCCACACCACGCAGCGGCGGCCGACCGGCTCGGTGCAGGCGACGTCGGAGAAGGCGGGCGACCACGTCCCCGCGTTGAGCAGCTCCACGCCCTCCACGAACTGGTGACCCTCGCGGTGGGTGTGCCCCAGCACCACGCGCTTCACGTTGAGCAGGCGCGCCACGGTGGGCAGGCGCTGTCGGATCTGCCAGTCCAGGTTGTCGACGTCGGACTGGATGGTGCGGGCGTAGAAGACGAACGCGGGCATCACGAGCGCGATGAGCGCGAACCACCAGAACACGCCGAGCGTCGCGAACAGCTGCACGAACCCGTGGATCTCCAGCGTCACCAGGAAAATGGCGATCAGCAGGAAGACACGGTCAAGCCATAGTTCTCGGGCGATCTTCCAGGGGAAGAACACCGCCGACTGCGCCTTGAGCGCGTTGAGCGCGCGCGTCACGCGCGGCGTCGACTGCGCGCGCTCGGCGATGGCGTCGACCCGGTCGTCGAGCTCCAGCACGTCCGCCTCGGACGGCAAGATGCCGTCGCGCAGGCTGGCGTACAGGCTGACGGCGGCGCCCCACAGCCAGGTGAACAACAGGAAGGGCTGGTTGGCCGCCACGTGCTTGTAGAAGAACACCAGCCAGTCCCACATGGACATGATCCACGCGGACGAGACGTGCGGGTTGATAAAGCCCATCCCGTTGACCATGTAGCGGGCGGCGTAGCTGCCAAACGGCAGGCGAACGCGCGGGTCGCCCACCGGCGGGATTCGGATGGTGGGGAAGAGCGGGTCCGAGCACAGGCAGTAGGCGTCGTACTGGTTGCCGTGCTCGACCAGCGTGTCGCCGTTGGAGACGTAGAACCACTCGCACACGCGAAGGTCGGCGTCGGGCACGTCCAGGCGCTCGCGGAGCACCTTCTGCACGGCGGGCCAGAACAGCTCGATGTCGTGGTTCCCGATCACGAACACTAGCCGGTGCCCGGCCTCCAGCAGGTCGCGCAGCGCGGCGACGAAGATGGGGTGGTCGTCCAGGATGCGCGCCATCTTCCAGGCGGACTTGGACTCGGTGGGGTTCAAGCCGCGGCTCCGCTCGAGCCAGCTCACGGGCCAGGGCTCCGGCGAGGGAATCTGCGTGACCGCGTCAAAGTCGAAGACGTCGCCGTCGAGGATCAGCTCCAGTCGGCCGTGCACCATGTCGCGGGCGGCGCGGAGCATGCGCGCGATGGTGTCGTCGACGAACAGGTCGCGCTGCTTGTACCGCTTCCACAACGGCCGCGCCGGGTCGACCGGCTCGGCGGTCGACAGATGTATGTCACTGAACACGAGGGTGTGCGGTCGACCGGCGTCCATGGTGGACACGCTATCCTGCGACGGGTGTGTCCGGGTCTTCGAGTGCGCGCGACCCCCGTTGAACCGTGGTATCGTTCGGTCGGAGGGCGTCTCGATGCTTCACCACCGTCGCGCGCGGCGCTTCACGCTGGCGATTGGCCTGACGATCGCGGGCGTCGCGTACGCGGCGGGCGCGGACAAGGACGGCGACGGCGTGCCGAACAGCGCCGACGCGTGCCCGACGGTGGCCGAGGACCAGGACGGGTTTCGCGACCGCGATGGGTGCCCGGATCGCGACAACGACGCTGACGGCGTTCCGGACGTGTCGGACAGCTGCCCGGACGCGCCGGGGCGAGGTGGTGTGGCCTGCCCAGACTACGCGTCGCCTGCGTCCACGCTGGTGGCCACGCCGTCGGGCGCGCGCTCTCGTCCGGCCGCGGTCAACGGGCTGCGTAAGGCCGAGCGACCGTCGACGCCTTCGCCGGTCGCGTCGCCTCAGCCTGCGGCCGCGCCTTCCACGCCGACCGCCGATCCGACCCAGTCGGCCGACGTGACCGACACCGGCTGGTAGTCGTCAAACGCCGCGTCTGCGCGCAATGACGTCAGGACGTGGTGAGGACGCGCGAGTAGGCTGGACTCTATGGCCTCTACGGGCGATTTCGGGCCCCGCTCGGAGGCTCCATGCGTCGGTTGTCAGCCCTGTTCGTCGCGTTCATGCTCGCCAGCGCTACGGCGCGCGCGGAGGATGAGAAGTACCTGCTCGGTGACTTCGGCTTTAAGCTGAACCTGGGCGACGACTGGAACAACACGGCGTGGTCGGACTGGGCGTTTGACGGCAACAAGGTCGATCTCAGCCAGCTGATCTACGTGTGGGGCAAGGAGGTCCAGGTCGACATCCGCTCCGAGGATCTGGACGCGTGGTCCAAGGTCTACCTGGACAAGATCGAAGCGCTGAAGGGCCGGGATCCCTCCGTGCGCGTCAAGGAGGTCCGCGAGATCGCCGGCCACCCGGTCGCTCGCTTCGAGATCGACTACGCGATGGGCGCCACCAAGTACGCATTGTCCGGCGCCACCTTCACGGTCGAGGGCCAGGTGGTGCACGTCGGGCTGGTGTCTCTCGGCGCCAAGGCTGCTGAGGGCGCCAAGTCGCTCGACGCCATCCTCGCCAAGGCCGAGTACCGCAAGCCGCCCAAGGCCGCGGTCGAAGGCGCCGAGCTCACCGCGCCCGGCATCACGAGCAAGCTGCCGGCGGGCTGGCACATCCCGCTGGAGGTCGAGGCGACCGAGCTGCAGGGCCCCGCGCGCGGCTTTGGAATCGAGGACCTGACCGGCTGCTGGACCGCGGTCCGCGGCCACGCGAACGCCGAGCCCGATGTGCTGGTCGCTTGCCCCGGCAAGGTGAACCTCGGCGTGGTTGACGACTTCAGCTTTGATGGCGTGGACGCGCAGGTCCGCGAGCGCTTCTTCAAGGGTGCGCCGCTGCGCGCCGTCGAGAAGGTGGTGAGCCAGGATGGCCACCTGGGCTTCCTGTACACGTTCGACACCGCCGCGGGCACGCTCGTGTCGGGCATCGTGCCCTTCGGCGCCGGTGTCGCGCGCGTGTACGCCTACGCCCCGGTCGAGAAGGACCCGGGCTTTGAGGCCACCGTTCGCACGCTGCTCACCGATAGCAAGTTCGAGGGCCAGCACCCGGCGGGCTTCGGTCAGTACTTCACGTACTACCTCAATTACCGCCCGTTCTCGCCGATGGTGATCGTGCCGGCGCTGCTGTTGCTCGGCTTGGCCGGCCTGATCGTGACCATGATCCGCAAGGGCGGCGGCGGTCCAACGCACGAGTACTGATCGGTTCGGACCTTGCTTGGTCGCGTGCAAGCGGGCACACTCCGCCCGTCTGGAGGTCTCCATGCGCAGGTCCGCAATGGTGCTCGGTGTGACGGCAGCCTGGTGTCTGGCGTGCAGCGGCGTCCTGAACAAGGCCGGCGAAGTGGCGGTCGAGAAGGCAGCTGAGGCCGACGGCGCCGGCAAGGTGGACGTGGACCTCAACGGCGCCGACGGCGAGATCAAGGTGCAGACCGAGAACGGCAGCGCCGTGATCGGCGCGAACGCCAAGCTGCCCGAGGATCTGCCCATCGCGCTGCCCGCGGGCGGCTGGGAGACGCAGATGGTGATCTCCACGCCCGAGGGCACCATGATCACCGTGAAGCCGCCTGCGGGCGCCACCGGGCTGGACACCTACTTCAAGGGCGAGTTGGTGCGGCTGGGCTGCGCGACGCCCAACTTCGCGCAGATGCCGGGCATGACCACGTTCCAGTGCGCGGACATCCCGAAGTACCAGACGCTCGCCGTCAACTTCATGGGTGACGGCGCCGAGCAGGTCGTACAGCTGGTCTACAAGAAGGCGGCCCCGGCGGACGCCGCTCCGCCGCCCGCACCCTGAGGCGTCGTTGATCCGACCCCCGCCGCTCTACGAAGACGCCGACGTCACCACGCGCCGACTGCGCGCGATGTCGCGCGCGCGCAAGCTGCTGCGCTTGGCGGAAGATCAGGCGGACACGCCGGAGGGTCGCACCGCGCTCGCGACGGCCGAGGCCCTGCTCGCGCAGCACGGCCTCACCCGCGTGGGCCTGGAGATCGGCGTCGAGGACGGCGACTTCAAGAAGCGCTCGGTCGAGGTCGGGCGCGCTGAGGCCTGGCGGCTGACGCTGGTCCACGCGATCGCCGACGCGTTCGACTGCGTGGCGCTGCACCGCGACAAGAGCGAGGCCGTCGAGGTGTTCGGCCCGGCGCACGCGCTGCCGCTCGTCGAGTACGCGTTTGTAGTCTACATCCGCTCGCTGCAGACGGCGTGGAAGGCGCGGGTCACGTACCTCCAGGACGAGGCGATCTGGTCGGCGATGGGCAAGCCCGCGCAGCTCGACGTGCGCAACCAGTTCTGCGTGTCGTTCGTGCTGGGCGTGAAGGAGCGGCTGGAGCGGGAGCGCCACGAGGAGCTGTCGACCGACGCCGTCGCGGGCACGGCGAGCGCCCGTCAGCGCCGAGAGCTGGCGTCGTGGATGCGGCAGTCCGGCGTACGCTACCGGTCGCGACCGCAGGGCGTCACCCCAGGATCGCCCGAAGGCTACCGAGCGGGCTTCGAGACCGAGGTCGACCCGGCGCTCAAGGGCGGCCCCGGAAACCGGAAGTTGACCGGGTGATCGCGGACGGCTGTCGTCGGTCGTCCGATCGGTGGCTACGCTTGGGAGCGGAGGTCCAGATGCGTTGGCTGTCCTGGTCCATGCTGCTGTTGAGCGGGGGTTGCCAAGGCTGGCTGCACAACGTGGACGGCGGCAAGGACGGCTCCGACACCGACGCGCCGGCCGTGGTCCACACCGTCGCGTTCGAGGACGTGAGCGTGGCCGCCGGGGTCACCGGGCACGGCAGCACGTTCGGCATGGGCTGGGGTGATCTCAACGGCGACGGCCTGCCCGACATGTGGAGCGGCAACCACGCGGCCGAGCCCAGCCTGTACATGAACCAGGGCGACGGCACGTTCAGGGAGGAGTCGCAGACCTGGCTCCCAAGCGACCGCACGTTCGACGCGCACGGCCTGTCCATGCTCGACCTGGACAACGACGGGAAGGACGAGCTGCTGGTGTCGGCCGGGTCGCTGTCCGGCACGGGCGGTGGGTCCAACCGGCTGTTCGTGCAGAACGCGGGCGCCTTCTCCGAGGTCGCGGTCGCGAGCGGCTTGGCCTACTCGGGCAACTCGGGGCGCTGCCCGGTGGCCTACGACTGGAACCAGGACGGTCGCCTGGACGTCCTGCTGGTGAACCAGCCCCGGCCAGACGGCATGCAGCCCACGGCGCTGTTCACGCAGGGCGCTGACGGCCACTTCTCGCTCCAGTCGACCATCCCCACGGCGTCTGAGCAGGCGACCGCGCTGTGTGGGTTCCTCGCGGACCTCAACGGCGACCACGTGCTGGAGCTGGTCCGCTTTGGTCGGCCGAACGGGTTGTCGGCGCACGACGCGCGCTCCGGCGAGCTGCGCGACGTGACCGCCGAGCTGGGCGTGCCCGCGACCAACCGGCCGTTCGACGTGATCGTGGCCGACTTCGACAATGACCTGCGCAACGACTTCTTCATCTCCCGGTGGGAGGAGGCGTCCGAGGCGGTGGTCGACGACGACGGCAAGGGCGTCCGGCTGGCGATGCGCTTGTTCGGCGTGGCCGAGGGCGTGCGCTTCCGCACTGCAGGCGACATCACCGTGCAGCTCGACCCGCCGTGGTTCTGGCGCGCGAACGAGATCCGCGTGGGCGGCGCGTGCACGCGCGCGACGTCGCTGACGCAGGTCATCGCCAACGACGAGCCGGGCGCGGAGGGCAACTGCGCCTTCACCGAGGGCGTCGATCGCGGCCTGTTCGTGGGGCGCGTGGGCGGCGAGTGGACCCTCCGCCTGGCGACGGACTCCTATGACCGCGGCAACCTCACCCTGCGCAGCACCGAGGCCCTGGAGGGGCTGCAGCTGGACGTCACGCCGCTCACCGAGGACGAGGTGCTGTCCTACGACCGCGACCGCCTGTGGATGAATACCGACGCGGGCTGGAAGGACGAGGGCTGGAATCGCGGCATCCGCGAGCCGACGACGTGCACGTCCGCCGCGGCGGCCGACTTTGACAACGACGGTGACCTGGACCTGTTCATGGTCTGCGCGACCCCGGTCGAGAACCTCCCCGATCGGCTGCTGCTCAACGACGGCGACGGCCACTTCACCGAGGTGCAGGACTTCGGCGCGTCGGGCTCGCTGCTGGGCCGCGGCGACTCGGTGGCGGTCGCCGACTACGATCGCGATGGCTTCGTCGATCTGTTCGTCACCAACGGGTACGCCGCGCCCCCGTTTAACGACGGACCTCACCAGCTCTTCCACAACGTGGGCAACACCAACCACTGGCTGGAGATCGACCTGGTCGGGACCACGTCGAACCACGAGGCCATCGGATCCACGGCGCTGGTCACGGCGGGCGGGCTGACGCAGATGCGAGAGGCGGGCGGCGGCACGCACTACATGGCGCAGAACTTCGGGCGCCTTCACTTCGGGCTGGCCGGTGCCAGCAAAGTCGATCACATCGAGGTGATCTGGCCTGACGGAACCCACCAGACGCTCGACGACGTGGCGGCCGATCAGGTGTTGACCGTACCTCAGACGGCCCCCTAAGGCCGTGGAAATGCAACTCAGGCGGTCGCCGCGGCCTCGGTCGTGGTAAGTTCGCACCTCACTGGGTTGGGATGACCATGGCGGTAAGCAACAGCACCGGGCAGCAGCAGGGTGGAAATCGCCCCAATGAGGCGCTCCAGTCGGCGAACCCGCCGCGGGCGACGATCGTCGTGCTGGACGACGACCTCCTGTTCCGTCGCGGCGTCGCGCGTGTCCTTCGCAGCGAGCGCTACGACGTCATCGAAGTGGATGACACCGAGCAGCTCGCCGAGACGCTCCGCAGCACCCCCGTCGACCTGATCGTGGCGGACAGCCGCCTGTCGGATGGCTCGGACGGCTGGCGCGAGGCGCTCGCGCTGGCGCGGCAGCACGGCCACACCAAGGTTCTGGCCATGACCGGCTACGACAAGGACGCGATCGCCGCGGTCGGCGGCTTCACGGATGTCGAGTTCGTGCAGAAGAGCGGCGCCGGCTTCAACGTGGTCGAAGCCGTCGAAGCCGCGCTGCGCAGCGGCAGCTGACCGGGGCGCTCAGTCTAAGAGCGTCGCCAACGCCTGACGGCAGGCCTCGGCCCCCGGACGGTCGAACACGTCTTCGCAGCAGGCTAGGCGCGTGCGCCACAGCGCCGCCTCCTCATCGGGGCGGCCGAGCTTGCGGGCGAGCGAGATTGCCGCGAGCAAGTCCGACACGCGCGTCTCGTTACGGTTGAGGCGGCCGAGCACGTCGTCGAGGTGGCTGCGCCAGAGCAGCTCGTCGGAGAGCGCGCCCATCTTGCCGGCCCGATGGATCGCCTGGGTGAGCCAGGCGACCGCCTCGGCGTTCGCGCTCGCAGCCACGCGGCAAAGGCCGACGCCGCCCACGCTGGCGGCCACGCCGGGGCCGTCTCCGACCTCGCCCAGCAACGCGATGGCGCGCTCGTGGAGCCGCCGCGCGTCCAGGTGACGGCCCTCGACCAGGGCGGCGCGCGCGAGCACCCCAAGACGTCGGCCCTGGACCGCGGGGAGGGGGTCGGTCGGCGCGCGGGACTCGGACACCGTGCCTGCGTCGCCTGCGTGGACCGCGCGGTCCGCCCGCAGCAGGTCGAGTCGACCGATCACGTAGGGCAGGCCTGCCTGCTCCGCAGCGGCGCGGGCCTGCTCGGCGTGCACGCGCGCGCTCGGGTGGCCCAAGGACGCCTGCGCCTCCGCCGTCAGCAGCTCCGCCCACGCGCGGACGTCGGCGTCGGACGAGGCGAGCGCGCTCGCGGACTGGGCGAGCTGCGTGACCTGCTCCGCGCGGCCCTCCAGGGCGGCCTGGGCGGCGTCGGCGAGGCGCTCCACGGCGGTGGCGGGCGGCGCGCAGCGGGCAAGCACGGCCCGGGCGCGGTCCAGTCGAGGGCGGTCGCCGGCGAGCGCTGAGGCCACGGCGGACCATGCGGTGGCGTGTCGCCCGGCCTGCGCGTCGCGGGTCTGTCGGGCGGCCTGCCACCAGCCCTCCGCGGCTTTGGCGAGCTCGCCGCGGTGCAGGGCTGCGCCTGGGAGGGGCTCCGCTCCGGTGTCAGTCATGCGGGCCTCCGGTGCCGTTCAACCCAAGCGCGCCCGATCAGCAGGGGCACCGAGAACACGACCGTGAGGGCGAACGAGAGCGTCATCGCGGCGGCGGTGCCTTGGGAGGCGCCGAGGTTGAGCGCAAAGATCTGCAGCGCGAAAGGCGCCGCCATGGTGGCGAGCGCGGCGAAGAGCCAGCGCCACGGGAGCTCGGGGGCGGGCGGTGCGGGCCTCGCCGAGGACGACCGGGGTGGCCGTTCTCCTGGCTCTTCTATGGGAGGAAGCGGTGGCAGATCGCCGACAATGTCGGCATCCAGACGGTCCACATCGTGCGACCAGTCGTTCCACCGGTCCACCTCGTCGCAGGCGCTGCGCTCCATCTCGCCTCCAGAGCGGCTATTCTACTCGTCAGGGGACGCCGCCGCCGCTGTCGTCGCGGGCATGCGAACTGCATGTGGTGGATGCACGGCGGACCCGTTACCCGGCTTGCCCTTTGCGGGCGCCAGGCGCGTCCTTAAGCTGAAACAGGAGCCACCGATGACCGACACGCTGCACGAGCGGGGCAAGGCGCTCGAAGACATGTTCTTCGCGGAGCGCGACCGCAAGCTGATCAACGCCCTTCGTGACGCCGCTGCCAAGGAGCAGGCCGCCGTGGACATCGGCAGCATCACGGGCGTGTCCGACACGAGCGTGCTGCAGACCATCGCCGGCCTCGGCGTGACGTCTGAGACCCTCGCCGCCTTCAGCTTGGTGCCCCTGCTGCACGTGGCCTGGTCGGACAAGGTGCTCGACTCGTCCGAGCGCGACGCCATCCTCGTCGAGGCCGTCGCGGGCGGCGTGTTCCGTGGCTCGGCCGCGTACTCGCTGCTCGAGGGCTGGCTGACCCGCGCCCCCGAGCCCAAGCTGTTCGACACCTGGAAGGCCTACCACCAGGCGCTCCTGCCCAAGCTGTCGGAGTCCGACCGGGCGAAGCTCAAGGCCGACCTGATCGAGAAGGCCCGCCGCATCGCGCGCGCGTCCGGCGGCCTGTTCGGCCTGGGCAGCGTGTCGGCGGACGAGCGCGAGGCGCTCCGCAAGCTCGAAGAGCTGCTGGCCTGAAGAGCGAGTCGGCGCTTCGGCGCCGGTGACCGTCGCGCTCCCGCCCATGACGTAGGCGGGAGCGCGAGGTCGCCAGGCGACTACGGCGCGGGAGTGGTCGGAGCGGCGGGAGCGGGAGCTTCCGGCTTGTTCTCGGCGTCCTTCGCCTTCTTGGCCTCGGCCTTGGCGCGAGCCTTGGCGTAGGCGGCGAAGCCCTTGGGATCGGCGGCGTTGTAGAGCGCGTCGCCGCGGGCCTTCCAATCGACCAGCTCGTACTTGATGCCCAGCTTGTCGAGCTCGGCGCCGATCATGTCCTTGGGGCCGGACGTCACGACGATGGCGTGGTCCGAGCAGCCCTGCATGACGGACGCGATGCGAGCCTTCGTGACGTCTGCGAGGGCGCCACCGTAGTTGGTGATGCTGCTCCAGTCCTTGTCGTTGTTGGCGACGGCGCGCGACAGCGAGCCGGCCAGCTGCTCGACCGACTGCCGGCCCAGGCCGGCCTGACGCGACGACCGCAGCTGGTGCATGGTCACCTCGTCCGACTTCACGTCACCGGCCTCGAGCGCCTTGGCCGTCTCCATGAAGTACTGGATGGTGCGACCGACGCCGACGTTGAGGGCCAGCGAGTCGAAGGTCAGCGTGGCCGAGCGGTCGGCGGTCTGACCGGCGAAGGCGCCGGGCGTGTAGGAGAGGGCCTCCTTCACGCGGAGCTGGGTGAACACGCGCTCGCCGGCGATGCTGCCGAGCACGTCGACCACGCCATCGTCCTGGTGACCGGCGTAGTTCAGGCGGCAGTACATGTTGGTCTGCGACTGCGTCGCGCGCTCGTTGTCGAACAGGTACACCTTGGTGCCCTCTTCCGGCATGGCGGGCGGCGGCGCGTCGGCCAGGAAGGTCGTGCCTTCGCTGCGGCCCTTCCAGCTGCCGAACATGGACTCGGCGGTGGCGAGCGCGGCCTTGGCGTCGACGTTGCCGACGATCAGGAGCACGGCGTTGGCCGGGTAAAGGTGCGACTTCAGGTAGTCCGTGACCGAGCCCGAGCCGTAGCCGAGGATGGTCTGGTAGTCCGCCCAGGTGTACTCGTGGCGCGAGGGCGTGCTCGGGTACAGATGCTGCGAGACCATGTCCTGGATGTGCCAGTCAATGTTGGTGTCCTTGGACTTCCAGCTGGCGATCAGCGCGTCATGGAAGTCCTTCTTCCAGTCGCCCAGGCCGTCCATGTTGGGGGCCATGGACTCGACCTCGTCGCGTAGGATCCACAGGCCGGAGTCGAGGTTGCCCGACGGGCCCGAGAACGCGAGGCGCGCCGTGGTGCCGCCGATCGTGCCGGCCAGCGGCAGGCTGACCGCGGGGCCCGACTCGGTGAACAGGCCGTAGAGCTGCGGGTTGAAGACCGGGTAGTTCATCGACGAGGCGGCGGTCGACGGATCGACGCCCGCGCCGTGCGTGAAGGTCTGGACCAAGTCGGTGATGGCCTTGCCTTCGCCGAGCGTGCCGCCGCCCACGACGAGCGACACGTTGACCATGGGCGCCTCGCCGTGCGGCAAGATCACCACGCGCAGGCCGTTCGACAGGCGCGTGTCGGTGGCCTGGCTTAGGTCGGGGTGCACGTACGCGGCGCGGATGGCGTCCGGCGTGACGCGCGCGAGGTCGTCGCTCGACGCGATCTGGTCGTCCGACTTGGACGCGCCGACGTAGCCCGATGAGCTGTTCGACTTGTCAACGTCGTCGTCCGGGAGCTTGTTGACGATCAGGCGGCCGGCGCGATCGCGCTTGAGGTACTTGGACGCGAGGCTGACCATGCGGCCCAGGTCGATCTGACCGAGCTTGTTGATGGTGTCGCTGTAGTACTCGGTCGAGCCGGTGAGGTGTGTGTACGTGCCGACCGTGTCCGCGCGACCGCCAAAGATCGACACGATGTTGTCGAGGCGGAGCAGGGAGTCGGCGATCTGGACGTTCTTCACGTTCTGCAGCGCGTTGTTGAGCTGCATGTGGACGAGCTCGTCGGCCGACCAGAGGGTGGACACCTGGTCCAGCATGGTGTCGAGCACCTCCTCCTTGTTGACCTTCTTGCTCTTCACTTCCGCGAGGCAGATCATCGTGGAGGCGAGGACCTCGGTCTGCACGAAGCAGCCGGTGTCCCCGATCTCAGCGCTGGAGTAGCGCTGGAACAGGCCGTTGCCGACGATGCCGTTGGCGAAGCGACCGAGCGTGTCGAGCTCGAAGTGGTCGGCGCGGTAGCCGCCGGGGAGCGACCACGCGAGCAGCACGATGGGGTTGTCCACCGGGGCTTCGCGCGTGACGACCTCCTTGGTGCCGAGCGGCGGCGGCTCGCTCGCCATGGGCGAGACGCGCGGCGAGCGCGGCGCGGTGACGAACTTGTACGGCTCGCAGGTGCCCCGCTTGGTCGCCGTGGACGCGACGAACGTGGACGGCTCGCAGGCGCCCATGAACCAGTCCGCGGGGTTGGCCGGGTCCGCCTTGGCGACGCCTGGGCGTGGGTAGCGCACGATCATCTCGGGCGTGAGCTTCGGGTCCAGGTTCTTGATGTCGAAGTTCTCGAAGATGGCGCTCGACGCGGCCTGCGGGTCCACGTCACCGACGACGATGACCGTGGTCTCGGAGGGCTTGTAGTACGCGTCGACGTAGGCCTTGATGTCGTCGAGCGTGATGTTCGTGATCGAGTCGTGGGTGGACGTCGCGTGGTACGGGTGCGTGTCCGGGTAGACGACGTTGTTGGCGTAGTCGAACAGCAGCGCGTTGCCGTTCTCGTTGCGGCGGCGCCACTCGTTGCGGATGACCTCGCGCTCGGTCGTGGTGACGTCCGGCGTGACGCCCGCGTAGAACTCCGTCAGGCGCAGGGACTCCAGGCGCATGAGGATGGGCAGGTACTGCGACTCGGCGACGGTGGAGTAGTTGGTCCAGTCGCTCCAGGTGGACGCGTTGAACACGCCCGAGAGATCGCTGACGACCTGCATGATGGGGGGCAGGCTGCCGTGGATCGAGCGGAACCAGGTGTGCTCGACGAAGTGGGCGACCTCCTTCTTGTCGGGCGGATCATCCGAGCTGCCGTGGGCGATGATCGAGTAGACCGACACGACCGGGTAGCTGCGGTCGGACTGGAACATGATCCGCAGGCCCGTGGGGAAGTCAAACACCTGCGTGGACAGGTTGTAGGCGGGCACACGGGGCGCCATGGTGGGCTTGGGCGGCACGCTGTCGGCCAGCGCGACCGAGGCCACCGTGAGGGACATCAGCCCGACGAGAAAGAGGGAGGGACGCGTCATCGTCGTTCCGTACCTTGGTTGGAGTTCCGTTCCGAAAACCCGGTGGAGGTAACCGGGCATTCCGCAAGAGGACAGCGCCAGGCCTGCGCTGGGCAGATCTACGGCGTTGCGGCACCAGGACTTGCACCGTTCGCCGGGAACAGGCCCGTGAAGACGGCCACGTTGGTGCGAGATTTCGCGAGATAGTCGTACGATCCGTCCGCGCCGGGCTGCTCCAGCGGGTCGAGGACGATCTGGCGGACTTCCGCGGAGAACGCGGCGCGCGCGGGGTCGGCGGGCGCCGCCTCCCACAGCAGCACGGGGTCTGCGCCCGCGGTGGCGGTCCAGGCGTCGAACGGGGCCTTGGCGGTGGCGTCCGGCGACTCGGACGGGTCGAACCCGAAGCTGGTCACGTCCAACCCGTAGCGCCGCGCCAGGTAGTTGAACGCCGGGTGCGACGCGGCCATCCGGTGGACCTTGGCGCCCGTGAGCGCGGCGGCCAGCTCCTTGTCGAGCGCTTCGAGGTCCGCCTGCACGCGCGCGAGGCCATCGTCGAACGTGGCCTTGTGGCCCGGGTCCATCGCGACCAACTGGTCGTGCAGCGCCAGCGCCTGCTTGGCGAGCAGCGTCGGATCTGCCCAGGTGTGCGGGTCGATCCCAGCGTGGCTGTGACTGCCGGACTTGCCGTGGCTGTGGGTCACCCCGGGCAGCGTGATCAGGTCCTGCTCCTCGGCGAGCTGGAGCAGCTTGGCCGTCGGCAGCGACGCGGTCGTCACCCATGCCTCGTAATTCGCCCCGTTGGCGACGATCAGATCGGCGTTGCCCAGGTCCGCCACCAGATCGCCGGACGGCTGCCAGGCGGGCGGGTCCTCGCCCGGGGGGTTCACATTGGTCAGCGTCACGGCATCACCTGCGACGCGCTGCACCAGCCACGCGGCCGGGAAGGACAGCGCGCGCACGTCGAGCGGTTGCGGCGCAGACGCGGGGGCCTCGGTCGACTCTCCGGAGCAGGCGGCCAGGGTCAGCAGGGCGACCAGGGCGTGTCGCGTGGACATCGAGGGCCTCATGGCGTCTAGACCGGCACGGTCGCACGGGGGTGGGGGTTCCGCAAGCGCCAGTTGGCCACGGTCGGTCACGGCGGCAAAAACACGCCGCTTTCGGCGGAAAACGGGCCGTTTCGGCAGAGCGAGCGCGCGCGGCCAGGGAATGACGTGTTCGATGTCTCACCGTGGATCGGCGCGAACCCTGGACAACTGGCCCCCAAGCTGAAATAGGAGGGCACCCCAATTCGGTGTCGAATTCGACACTGCCGGACGGTGATGTCCGGAAGCCAGCCCGCCTGTCTGGGCCTCGGAGACTCGATGCGACCCTTCCTCGTCCTCGCCGCCGCGCTCTACGCCGCACCCGCGCTGGCCGGAGACCCCGCCTTCGAGGTGGGCGCCCAGGCTGGCGCCGTCCTCGTCGACGAGCTCGATACCATCCACACCAGCTGGTATGTCGCGCCCAAGCTGGGCGTCTGGTTCACGCACGGCGCCGGCCTCGAAGTGGATGTGGGCCTCTCCACGGGCAACACAGACGCCACGGGCCACAAGTTCCTGCTGGTCGCCCCGCAGCTGCAGTTCGTCGGCAACCCGATCCCGGAGGAGAAGCACTCCCCCGTGCAGCCGATCATCACCCTGGGCGTCGGCCTGTGGGACAAGATGATCGATGGCAAGGGCGTGCGCGGCGAGGACTACGCCCACACCCGGATGGAGGCGATGGGCTCGTTCGGCACCGGCCTGATCATACCGATCGTCGGCCCGCTGCACTTCCGCACGGACGCGCGCATGCTCGTCACCGCCGCCAAGGAAGACGAGCTGTACCGCAGCCCGTTCATCGACTTCCTGTGGACCGCCGGCCTGGGCGTGAACATCAAGCTCGCCAAGGACACGGACAAGGACAAGATCCCCGACAAGCACGGCGACCTGTGCCCCACCGATCCTGAGGACTTCGACCAGTTCCAGGATGAGGACGGCTGCCCGGATCTGGACAACGACGCCGACGGCATCAAGGATGACGTCGACGAGTGCAAGAACGAGGCCGAGGACCTCGACGGCTTCGAAGACGCCAACGGCTGCCCCGACCCGGACAACGACGGCGACGGCGTGCTCGACAAGGTTGACGCCTGCCCGCTCGACAAGGGCACCGCCGCCACGGACGGCTGCCCCGACGCCGACGGCGACCTGATCGCCGACAAGAACGACGAGTGCCCGACCCAGGCCGGCACGGCCGAGTTCGGCGGCTGCCCCGACACCGACGGCGACGGCCTGCGTGACGGCGACGACGAGTGCCCCACCGTGGCTGGCCCGAAGGAGTCCTTCGGCTGCCCCGACCGTGATGGCGACCGCGTCCCGGACGTGCGCGACGAGTGCCCTGACAAGCCCGCCGCCAAGAACATCGACCCGCTGCGCAGCAACGGCTGCCCGTCGCGCGTGTTCGTGTCCGCCGGCACCATCGAGCTGACCGAGATGGTCTTCTTCGAGACCGGCAAGGACAAGATCCGCTCCACCTCGTTCGGCTTGCTCAACGACGTCGCCGTGGTCCTCCAGAAGTACCCGGAGATCACCAAGATCCGGGTCGAGGGCCACACGGACAGCGTGGGCGACGACGCCAAGAACCTCGACCTGTCGCAGCGCCGCGCCCAGTCGGTCGTGACGTACCTGGTCGGCAAGGGCGTCGCCCTGGAGCGCCTGGTCGCCCAGGGCTTCGGTGAGACCAAGCCGGTGGCCGACAACGCCACCAAGGCCGGTCAGGCGCAGAACCGCCGCGTCGCCCTGTCCATCCTCGAGCAGACCGCCCGCAAGGTGCAGGTCGACGAAGGTCAGGCCGCGCCCGCCGCGCCCGCCGTCGAGATCCAGAGCGACACGCCGGCTGCCCAGTAGTCCCTACGCCCGCGGCACGCGGGCGTGAGACACCGACGGCGCGAGGGTCACCCCTCGCGCCGTCTTGCTTTCTCCGCTTCGTGCGCGTCGCGGCGCGCGCGGGCCTGGTTTGGCCCGTCGCCGACGCGCCGAGGCCCCGTGGGCCGTCTAGGGCGCGATCGAGCAGGGCACGCCGGTGATCGACACGGCCATCGACACAGCGTCGTTCGTGCCGTCGTGGTTGGTGTCGATGTCGGCCGCGGCGAGGATGACCGGCGCGACGAGGCTGAGACCCGCCGCGGTGAACGCATCGGCCAGCATCTGGGCCGACAGCGCCGTACCCAAGCGGCCGTCGATCGAGGCGGCCGTGACGGTCCCCGTGACAAACATCGGCTTCACGGTGGGCAGCGGCACGCCGAGCACCACAAACACGCCGACCGGGAGCTGACCCGAGAACGCCCCCTGGCTGCTGAGCGTCGTGGGCAGGGTGAGCTGCGCCTTACCGGACGGCAGCAGCCCGCTGGTCACCGAGAACGCCTCGTGCCCGTTGAAGTTGTCCGACGTCATGGCGTCCAGGTCTCCGCCGAGCAGCATGCCCAGCTCCACCCGGTTGTTCCCATCGTTCACGCCCCAGGTCTGGTAGATCTCGACGGTGCTCGCGCCGCGGATCGCCTGCGTGAGGATGTTGCCGATCAGCGGCTGGAACGTGCCCAGCGCGTTGTCGATCGTGCCGTCACCGTCCACGTCGAAGCCCTGCGTCGACGGCAGCAGCGCCATCGAGTTCACGACGTGCGTCCACGACGTGGGGAGCGCCGCGCCGCCGGTGTCCGTGTCCTGGACGACGGTGTCGGTGTCGTCCGTGTCGGTCGTGCCGCCACCGCCACCACCGCCGCCACCGCCACTGCCACCGCCGCCGCCGCCGCCGCCGCCACCGCCACCGCCACCGCCGCCGTGGTCGACGCCCGCGACCAAGTCGGTGTCGACGTCGTCGCCGCCTGGGACGTCAAGCGTACCCTTCTCCGCGCACGCACCAAGACCAGCCAGGCCAAGCAGCAGCCAACCGCGCATCGAATCATCCCAGGCGAGGCCGCAACCTAACGCCTGGGAAGCGCGATCCGCTCCACGTTTTCGGCCCGCTCGGCAGGATTCCTACAGTAGACCGCTGCGACGCAGCAGCGCGTCGGGGTCCGGGTCGCGGCCGAGGAAGTTGCGGATGAGCACGCCGGGGTCGTCGCTGTCGCCCTTGGACAGGACCGACTCGCGGAAGGCCAGGCCTGCGGTGCGAGAGAACAGGCCCTCCTTCTCGAAGCGCGTGAACGCGTCGGCGTCGAGCACGGCGGCCCACATGTAGCTGTAGTATCCGGCGGCGTAGCCCACGGCGTCGGAGAACAGGTGCTGGAAGGTGGGCAGGATGCCGTGCCCGCGAGGGGCCTCGACGGCAGCGTACTGCGACATCAGCTTCTCGCCGTAGGCCAGCGGGTCGCCGTCATGGGCCGGATCAAAGCGCGTGTGCAGGGCGAGATCGGTCACGCCGAAGCCGAGCTGGCGAACGAGCGCGCTGCCCTCGCGGAAATTCTTGGCGGCGAGCATCCGCTCGAACAGCACGTCGGGCAGGCGCTCGCCGGTCTGCCAGTGCTTGGCGAACAGGTCCAGGCCTTCGCGCGTCCAGCACCAGTTCTCCATGATCTGCGACGGCAGCTCCACGAAGTCCCAGGCGACGTTGGTGCCGGCCTGCCCGCGGATCGCGACCCGGCTGAGCAGGTGGTGCAGCAGGTGGCCGAACTCGTGGAAGACGGTCTCCACCTCGTCGTGGGTCAGGAGCGCGGGGTGGCCGTCGACCGGCGGGGTCATGTTGCCGCAGATCAGGCCCAGGTGTGGGGCGAACGAGCCGTCCGCGCGCGGGCCGCCGGTGGTGAGCGCGTTCATCCAGGCGCCGGCGCGCTTTTCGGGGCGGGGGAACAGGTCGGCGTAGAAGGCGCCGAGCACGGTGCCGTCGGCGTCGCGGACCTCGTAGGTCTTGGCGTCGACGTGCCACGACGGCATCTCGACCGTAGCTACGGTGATGCCGTACAGGCGGCCCACCAGATCAAAGATGCCGGATAGCACCGCGTCCGCCGCGAAGTACGGGCGGAGCGCCTCGGCGTCCAGGTCGTACAGCGCCTGGCGCTGCTTCTCGGCGTAGTAGCCCAAGTCCCAAGGCGCGAGCGTCGTGCCGCCGTCGACCGACTTGCGGAAGGCGCGCAGCTCCTCGGTCTCGCGGGTGAACGCGGGCCGGGCGCGCGCCTCGATGCGCTCCAGGAAGGCGAGCGCGTGCGAGCCCTTCTTGGCCATGCGCTCGGCCAGCACATAGTCGGCGAAGTCGTCGTAGCCGAGCAGCGCGGCCTGCTCGCGGCGCAGGCGGATCATGTCGGCGATCACCGGGCCGTTGCCCAGGTCACCCGACGCGCAGCGCGACGTGTAGGCCCGCCACACCTGCTCGCGGGTGGTGGCGTCGTCTAGGTAAGTGAGGACGCTGATGACGCTGGGGGCGTCGAGCGTGAAGCGCCAGCCCTCCACGCCCTTCTGCGCGGCCAGGGCCGCCGCCATGGAGCGCGCCGAGTCCGGCAGGCCCGCGAGCTTGGCCGCGTCGGTCACCACCAGCTCCCAGGCGGTGGTGGCCTGGAGCACGTTCATGCTGAACTTGGTGCCCAGCTCGGCCTGCTCCATGGCGATGGCGCGCAGGCGGTCCTTCTGGTCCGGCGGCAGGTCGGCGCCTGAGCGACGGAAGCCCTCCAGGCTGCGGTCCAGGTGGCGACGCGCGGGTCCGGTGAGCGCGCGGGCCTCATCGGTCGCCGCGTAGTCCTTCATGACCGCGTACAGGTCCTCGTCGAGCGCCAGGCCCGCGAAGAAGTCGGTGATTCGCGGCAGGACCTCGCCGTGCGCGGCGGCGAGCGCGTCGTCGTGTCGGACGGCCCGCAGGTGCTCGACGATGCCCCAGGCACGCTCCAGCGGCTCCAGGGCCACCTCGAACGCGCCGAACGTGGACGTCCAGGTGCGCGGCGCCGGATCCGCCTTGAGCACGTCCAGGCCGGTCTGGCCAGACGCCAACAGCGCATCGACCGCGGGGACGACGTGCTCGGGCAGGATGCGATCGAAGGGGATCGCGAAGGCGCGATCGAGCAGCGGGTTGGGGTCGGTCAAGGGCACTCCCGGAAGCGCCGACCCCTAACTTGCGCGCGCCACGATCGGCGGCACCACCGCGACTACTCGGGCACGATCTCGGTGGTGCCGTCGCACACGTCCGACAGCGTCTGCGAAGACTTCAGGCTCTTGTTGACCGCGTAGTTCAGGGCGAGCACGCTGTCGGCGCCGATGATCGGGCTCTCGGGCTGCGCCCACACGGCCAGGGTGCGGAGCGTCTTGTTGCCGGGGCGCTGCACGTTGATCTCGATGCTGAACTCCTGCACCAGGCCGTTGTCGCCGGTGGGGCCCCAGACCGCGCCCGGGTCGTAGGTCAGGATGGCGAACACGCCGAAGTCGTCGCCGCCGTCCGTGGGCGTGAAGACGCCGTGGCGGAGCTCGAGGCGCAGCGGGTACGCGGGGATGTTCACGCCCATCAGCGCGGTCGGGTCGGCCATGTTCTGGGTGAGCAACACGCTCTTGGCGTAGTCATCGGCGACGAAGCCGGCATCGGACGGGTTGAACGCCTCCTTGATCTCGGTGAAGACCTCGTCCGTGGTGGCGGTCTCGAAGGTCTCTCGAGGCGTCACGTAGGTGCGCTCGTAGCCCTCCCAGTCGAGGACGAAGACGTTGTTCTGATCCGGGCGGACCAGCAGCTTCTCGGAGTCCTTCCAGGTGCAGTTCATCTCGGCGACCGACACGACGCCGGGGGCCTTGGACAGGTCGCGCGGGCCCATCTCATCGTCCGCGTCGTCGTCGGGGTTGTTCTCGGCGAGCACGATCTCCGCGTCGAGCGGAAGGAGCGCGACGTCGTCGGCTTCCAGGTCGTTGACGGTGAACGCGTCCGTCGGGCGGCCGGCGTTCTCGTCCGGGCCCAGGCCGACCAGGTCCTTCCCTTCGGCGTCGAACCACGCCAGGAAGCCTTCGATGCCCGCTTGGAAGGTGGCGTCGTCCGCGTAGAAGTTGCGCACCATGTACTTGGCCGACGCGTCGAGGCCTTCCGGCGCCGGAGGCGGCGGGTTGCAGGCGGAAGCGGTCAGCACGGCGAGCAGGAAGACGGACCCACGCATCAAACACCTCGGAGGGGGGAACGCGCACGATACCCGATCCGCTGACCACTTGGCCAGCGCTTCGATCACAACCGAACGTGGCAGCCCAAAACGGCGCTCACGGGCCGACGTAGGTGTCTCCGCCCGACTGGCAGGCCGTCCGCACCGCGTGGGCGTCGGCGTAGCCGGAGGCCGCGGTGAACCAGTTTGTAAGGATGATCCAGCCGGCCGAGCTGTCGCGGCAGCCTCCGACCACGTCCGTGTGCGAGCAGGCCGCGTCAGCCCAGGTGCCGCTGCCGTCGGCGCACGCGCCCTCGTACACGGCCATCGTCGCCACGTCGGTCCAGTACTCCTGGCAGTAGCCCAGGTGGAAGTCGCAGCTGCCGATCGGGCCCTGGTACCCGTCGGTGTCGGCGACGTCGGTGTCCAGGGCGTCGGTGTCCACCGCGTCGGTGTCCGCTGGCGCGCTCGTGTCGCCCGCCACGTCCGTGTCCGCGCCGTCGGAGTCGTCCGGCGCGTCGGTGTCATCGCCGGTCTTGGGGCTGGACGTACACGCCGCCAGCCCCGTGATCATCGCCATTGCAAGCCAGCGCATTGGCACTCCCGCGGTTCAAGACGCGGGAGTGTGGCACCGTTCGGGCCGCTTGGCCAGCCCGATCAGGCGCGCGGCGCCACGAAGTGGATGGTCAGACGTACGTTGTCCTGGATCAGATCGTCCGGCTTGCCCGGGTAGGTGATGCCGAAGTCCTGGCGGTTGAGCACGAACTCGCTGTTCGCGGTGACCTCGGTGGGCGTCACGGCGAGCGTGGCGGGGAACGAGATGCGCTTGGTGACGCCGTGGATCGTGAAGTCGCCGGTGACGGTGTGCGTGGCGCCCGCCTGATCGCTGCCGGCCTTGAGCTCGGTGCTGGTGAAGGTGGCGGTGGGGAACTTCTCAACGTCGAGGAAGTCGGACTTCTTCAGGTGCTCGGTCAGCTTCTCGGCGTCGGCCGCCAGCGTGGCGATCTTCACCTCGAAGGACACCGACTTCACGGCGTCGCCGTCCACGCCGACCTTGCCGCTGAACTCGGGGAACTTGATCGGGTGCTGCGCGGTGATCTTCGCGGCGACCGCGTCGACGGACGACTTGGTGACGTCGACGGTCAGCGCCTTGAGGGTGGACGACGGCGGGACGGCGGGCTCGGCGACAGCGGGCTCGGCGGGGACCTCGGACACGGTGGCGGCGGCCTTGTCCTTGCCGACGTCCTCGGCGCAGGCGACGAGCGTGGCGAGCACAAACGGAATCGCGAGAAGACGCATGGGGACCTCCTGGAAACGCCTCGGCGTTTGGGTTTGGTGCCGGGCCTTCTACATCCGTTTGCGCGGATAGGGTCGCTCCACTCGTGCAGAACCCGCGAGGCTGACATGTTGGTACCACTCTCCTTCCCCTCCGATCCCGCGGCGCGCGCTCAGCGCTACGACGACGTCGCGCTGTCGATCGGCGGCCTGCTCGACGGTGAGGACGACTGGATCGCGGCGCTGGCCACCGTCGCCTGCGAGCTGTCCCACGGCTTCGACTGGTTCCACTGGACCGGCTTCTACCGCGCGGTGTCCGACGACCTGCTGATCGTGGGCCCCTACCAGGGTGGCCACGGCTGCACGCGCATCGCCTTCTCGCGCGGCGTGTGCGGCGCCGCGGCCCGCACGCGCGTGACGCAGCTGGTGCCCGACGTACACGCGCACCCTGACCACATCGCGTGCTCCGGCACGACGAACAGCGAGATCGTGGTGCCGGTGCTGACGCCGGACGGCCGCCTGCTGGCCGTGCTCGACCTGGACAGCGACCATCCGGCGGCGTTTGACGCGCTCGATCAGGCCTGCCTGGAGGCGATCTGCGCGGACCTGGGGCGTCGGTTCGCGTGAGCGGGCGCCGCGACGTGGCGGCGCCCAGCCTCTACGCGCCTACTCCCACTCGATGGTGCCGGGCGGCTTGCTGCTGATGTCGTAGGTGACGCGGTTGATGCCGCGCACCTCGTTGATGATGCGGTTGGAGCAGCGGGCGAGCACGTCGTAAGGCATGTGGAACCAGTCTGCGGTCATGCCGTCCACGCTGGTCACCGCGCGCAGGGCGGCGGCCGCCTCGTAGGTGCGCTCGTCGCCCATGACGCCGACGGTCTTGACCGGCAGCAGCACGGCGAACGCCTGCCAGATGTCGTCGTACAGGCCGGCGGCGCGGATCTCGTCGAGGAAGATCTTGTCGGCCAGGCGGAGCACATCGCAGCGGGCCTTGGTGACCTCACCCAGGACGCGCACGGCCAGGCCGGGGCCGGGGAACGGGTGGCGGTCGACCTTGTGCTTGGGAAGGCCCAGCTCGCGGCCGAGCACGCGGACCTCGTCCTTGAACAGCGCGCGCAGCGGCTCGATGAGCTTGAGCTTCATGTGGTCCGGCAGGCCGCCCACGTTGTGGTGCGACTTGATGGTCTGCGAGGGGCCGCCGTTGGGGGACACCGACTCGATGACGTCCGGGTAGAGCGTGCCCTGGCCGAGCCACTTGGCGCCGTCGACCTTGTGCGCCTCCTCGTCGAACACCTCGATGAAGATGCGGCCGATGGTCTTGCGCTTCTGCTCGGGGTCGCTCACGCCGGCCAGCGCGGACAGGAAGCGCTCGGACGCGTCGACGTGCACGAATTTCAGGCCCTCGAACGCGGTCTCGAAGAACGAGCAGACCTCTTCGGCCTCGCGGTATCGGAGCAGGCCGTTGTCCACGAAGATGGCCGTGCACTGCGCGCCGATCGCGCGGTCGAGCAGGGCCGCGACCACGGTGCTGTCGACGCCGCCGGACAGACCCAGGATGACGCGATCGTCGCCGACCTGCTCACGGATGCGGGTGACCTCGGCCTCGATGAACTGGCCCATGGTCCAGTCGGCCTTGCAGGCGCAGATGCCGAACAGGAAGCGCTCGATGAACTCGCGGCCGCGCGGCGTGTGGTGGACCTCAGGGTGGAACTGCACGCCAAAGATGCGGTCGTCCATGGAAGCCATGGCGCAGGCGGGGGAGTTGGGCGACTCCGCCACCACGTGGAAGCCGTCCGGCAGGCGCTTCACGCGGTCGCCGTGCGACATCCAGACGGTCTCGGGGGCGTCGGAGCCGAAGCCCTCGAAGAGCGCGCACGGGTTGGTCATGCGGATCTCGGCGCGACCGAACTCACGATGGGCGGCGGGCTCGACCTCACCCCCCAGCGTGTGCGTCAGCACCTGCATGCCGTAGCAGATGCCCAGGATGGGCACCCCGGTGGCGAGCACCGACGGGTGCAGCTGCGGCGCGCCCGGCGCGTACACGCTGGCGGGGCCGCCCGACAGGATGATGCCTTTCACGCTCTTGGCTAGGTCTGCCGGGACACCTTCCCAGCACGGCCGGATCTCACAGTAGACCTGCGCCTCGCGCACGCGGCGCGCGATCAGCTGGGTGTACTGGGACCCGAAGTCGAGGATCAGAATCAGGTCACGAGACATGCGCGCCCTCCGCCGGTCGGGGAACGCGCCCGTGCCGGGCGCCCGGGTATCGACGGGCAGCGGAACCCGCAAGATTAGCGTCGCACGGACTGTGGCACGGATCTTGCTTGCAAGCCGTTCCTCCCCGTGGCATGAAGTGGAGTAGTCCCACCACAGGAGGCGAAGAACTTGGTTTCTCTCGGCATGGTGATGCGCGGCGAGATGCGTCAGCAGCAATCGCTGACGTTGACGCCCATGCAGCGTCAGCTGGTCGAGATGATCGAGCTGCCGGACGTGGCCATGGAAGGCTACCTGGACGAGGTGGTGTCCTCCAACCCGGCCTTGTCCCGCATTGTGGACACCGGCCGCGGCACCGAGGTGGGCAAGGCGTTCGCGCGGCGCGCCACGGACGACGACCTCCCGCCCATTGAAGACCGCATGTCCGCCTCCGCGGACCTGCTCGAGCACCTGGCCGACCAGTTCCGCCTGGAGATGACGACGGACGAGGAGCGGCAGGCCGGGATGTACCTCCTGGGCAACCTCGACGGGCGCGGCTTCCTTGGCGTCACCCTGGAGGATGTGGCCGCTGAGGCGGGCGTCACCGTGGGCGACGCCGAGAGCGCGCAGCTTGTGGTCATGGGCCTCGACCCTTCAGGGTGCGGCGCATCCAACCTGCGTCAGTACCTCACCTACATGGTGCGCGAGCAGTGGCCCGAGGACCCGTTCTTTCCCGACATCATCCGCGACCACCTCGAAGACCTGACCCGCGGCCGCTACGCGCCGATCGCCAAGGCCCTCGACATGGACCCCGAGGACGTCGAGGAGTACCACCGCATGCTGCGCGAGGAGGTCGGCTCCACGCCCGCGCGCGGCTACGCGGATCAAGAGGCCGACTACGTCCGCCCCTCCATGGACATCGTCCAGGATCCGGACACCGGCGAGTGGCGCGTGGAGATGCACGACGCGGCGCGAAGCCAGGTCAAGCTCGACCCGTCCTATGAGGCCCGCGTGCGCGCGCTGCCTGCGGGCCCCCCCCGCGACGAAGCCGTGGAGAAGCTGGAGCAGGCGCGCTGGGTCATGCGCTGCCTGGAAGAGCGCCACAGCCTGGTGAAGCAGGTCGCCGAGATCGCCGTGAAGCGTCAGCACCTGTACTTCTCGCAGGGCGCAGACCACTTGCAGAACCTCACCATGGCCGAGGTGGGCGAGGTCCTTCAGCGCGACACGTCGACCATCTCGCGCGCGGTCACCGGGCGCTACTTCCGCTGGTCCGGCGGCACCGTCGCGCTGCGCGAGCTGTTCGCCAACCGCGGCAGCGGCCAGGACACGTCCGAGGCGGGCCTGCACGCCGCCATTCGCGACATCGTGGCGCGCGAGGACAAGCGCAGCCCGCTGTCGGACGACGCCATCGCCGAGCTGCTCACCAAGAGCGGGCTCAGCGGCGTCGCGCGTCGCACGGTGGCCAAGCACCGCGAGCGCATCGGCATCCCGTCCAGCAGGGACCGCCGCACCGCTCGCTAGCTCGGGCGTCGTGCGAGCACGACGCCGCGCGGCCGCGGGAACTAGTTCAGCACGTCGCCCGGGTCGGCGCCGGGCGTCTGCACGACGTCCTGGTAATCGCCGATGGTGCCGATCGACTGGTCCGTCGCGAAGTTGCCGGACAGGTCCCAGTTCGTCGTGGTGTTCTCGACCACGGCGATCTCACAGTCGGTGGCCTGGCACTCTTCCAGGTCCGCGGAGTTGTAGCGGCCGTCGGCTTCGCCGATGTCGTTCGTGTTCTCGAGGTAGCGCGTGGCGTCGTCGTCGATCTGGCCGACGTAGCCGAGCACCTGATCGTTGTTCGGCTGGTCGGTCTCCTTCACGTTGTACGTGGAGGTGACGGTCTGCGCGAGCTTACCCGACAGCGTGCCGGCGTCCTTGCCCAGCGTGAACGTGAACTTGGTGTTGATGACCGAGTTCTCGTCCGTGATGAACTCGTAGTCGCCCTCGAAGTCTTCGGAGTGGAGCGACTTGGTGGTGGACTTCCACTCGAAGGTGAAGGCGTCCTTGTCGAGCGTGCCCGGATAGACCTGGCCGTCGAACACGAGGAACGCGCCGTCGCCCGTGCCCTCAAGCACCTCGACGAACTGCAGACCGTCCGAGACCTGGGCGTTGTCTTCGATGGTCCACTTGCTGCTGCCGTCCGTGGAGTTCTCCAGGCAGCGGGCGTGGTCGTAGTTCTCGTCGCAGCTGGACGTGCCGCTGGTGGCGGGCGTGCCGAGGGAGATGACCCAAAGGCCGTAGGTGGTGCCGGAGCTGCAACCGCCGAGCGTGAGGGCGAAGGCGACAGGGAGCAGGGAGGGGATGCGCATGCAAAGTCTCGCTTGGAGTGAGGTTTGGCCGAGGTAGCGCGTCCATGAACGGGTCGCAAGGAAGCGACCGTTGCCCGCCGTGTTCGGCGTGCACGACTTGTCAGAAGGTCAGCGTCAGCTGGCCGATCTTGGGCGTGTGATCCGAGATGCCGTGGAACCGGCCGCGCGTGCCGAATCGGTCACTCTCCACGCTCGCCCAGCGCACGTCCGGCGACGAGAACATGTGGTCGATGTGCATGCGACGGTGGGCGAAGCCGGCGGTCGCGTGCTCGTGCAGAGCCGCGTCGTCGAGCGCGTTGGCGTGCGCGAACCCGTCGGTGAAGCCGGCGGTGGTGATCTCCTGGTAGGTGGGCGACCCGGGACGGGTGTTGAAGTCGCCGACGATCAGCGCCGCGCCTGCGCGTCGCGAGGCGACATAGTCGAGCAGCGCGCGCACCTCGGCGACCTGGTTCGACCCGTCACCCATGCGCTCCGACACCTTGGTGGGGCCAACCTCGAAGAAGGCCGGGAGCGACATGTGCGTGTTGAACACGTCGAGCGTCTCGGTTGTGTCGCGCAAGCGCACCCGCGCGTGCGCCACGACCCGGCGCTGCTTGAGGTGCCGGAAGGACGGAATTCGAATGTGCGTGATGTCATGCGGCGCGTCCGCGTTGTCGACGTCGACCTCCAGACGTGTGCCGACCAGCATGGCCAGCCCCGTCGTGTACACCGGTGGCATCGGACCCAGCTTGTAGCGGTGCGCTGGGTAGTACAGCCCCGAGAAGCGCTCCGTGCGTCCGTGGACCTCCAGCTCCTCGTCCAGCACGCGCAGGAAGCGCTCCAGCTGCGGTAGGCCGCCCAGCCCCGCGCGGAACGACCGGGTCTCCACCTCCTGCAGCGCGACCAGGTCCGGCAGCGTCTCCAGGCTGGCCAGCGCCTTGGCGACGCGTCGCATTCCACCTTCGGTCGAAGACAGACCCCGGAGGCCGTGCCCGAAGTAGCGCACGTTCCAGGTCATCACGGTGATGGCTCGCACTTGGCTCTCCCTGGCGGCTTGGACTGAAGTAGGGTGCCCGTGTGAGGGGGTGGATGTCCACCCCTGGAGGGTCATATCGGGTTGACAGTCCGCCATTGGACCTCGATCGAGGACCCGACCGCCGCCGCCGCCGCGTTGTTCGGCGTTCACCTCCTGCTGGCGTTGCTGATCAGCTTCCACGTGCTGATCAGCCGAAAGCGCCCGCAGTCGGCGGCCGGCTGGCTGGCGCTGACCTGGCTGTCTCCGTTCGTAGGCGCGGTCAGCTACCTGGTGTTGGGCGTGAACCGCATCCGGCGCAAGGCCGAGCGAATTCGTGCCGATGTGCCCGAGCGCGCGCCGGTGGTCGAGCCTCACGTCGAGCCGTCTGTCCCTGAGGTCTTGGCGCCCCTGCGCCACTCGATCGACCAGATCGTCGACTCGCCGCTGCTGCCCGGCAACCGGGTCAGCGTGTTGATCGACGGCGACGAGGCGTACCCCGCCATGCTCGACGCGATCGCCCATGCCCAGTCCAGCGTGGCGTTCCAGACCTTCATCGTGGATCGGGATGACTGGGGGCGGCGCTTCGTCGACGCGCTGGCGGCGGCCAAGGCGCGCGGCGTGGAGGTGCGCGTCCTGCTCGATGGCGTCGGCGTGTGGTTCTCGTGGCCGACCATCATCCCGCTCCTTCGCGCGGCCGACCTTCGCTGGGATCGCTTCCTGTGGAGCTTCGACCCGTTCCGCATGGCGTTCATCAACCTGCGCAACCACCGCAAGGTGCTGGTGGTCGATGGTGAGGTCGGGTTCACCGGCGGCATGAACGTGCGCGGACGGTTCGTCGCGTCTGAGCAGGGCCAGCACGCGCACCGCGACCTGCACTTCCGCTTTGACGGGCCGGTGGTCGCCGAGCTGATGGCGCTCTTCGCGTGGGACTGGCAGTGGGAGACCGCCGAGGCGCTCGAAGGCCCCACGTGGTTCCCGACGCTCGCGCCCGCCGGCGACACGGTCGCGCGTGTGATCCCCGATGGCCCAGACGAGGACCAGGACAAGGCCGCGCACGCCTACCTGCAGGCGCTCGCCTGCGCGCAGGAGCGCGTGTGCATTCTCACGCCGTACTTCCTGCCCGAAGAGCCGCTGGTATGGGCGATGGGCGCGGCCGTGCGGCGCGGCGTGTCGGTCGAGGTGGTGCTGCCCGAGCGCTCCAACCAGCCGATGGCCCAGTGGGCGATGGGCGCGGCCCTCCCGGACGTGCTCGCGCAGGGCGTGCGTGTGTGGACGCAGCCGCCGCCGTTCGACCACTCCAAGGTGATGATCGTGGATGGGCAGTGGTCGGCCGTGGGCTCGTGCAACTGGGACCCGCGCAGCCTCAAGCTCAACTTCGAGATGCTGGTTGAGGCGTACTCGCCCGAGCTCGCGGCGACGCTGACAGAGCTGTTCGAGGCGCGGCGAGATCGGGGCACTGAGCTCACCCAGGACGCGCTCCTTGAGCGTCCGTTGCTGCTTCAGGTCCGCGACGGGATCGCGCACCTGTTCGCGCCCTACCTGTAGGCGTTCGCCGCTTGGCGCGCGGGTTGCAATCCAGCCTACCGATCGAACGCGCTGGCCTGTCGCCTCGCGCACACCCCGAGGTCACTTTATGATCCGACTCACGTTCCTTGGCGCTGCGGGTACGGTCACCGGCTCCAAGATCCTGGTCGAGCACAACGGGTCGCGCGTGCTCATCGACTGCGGGCTCTTTCAAGGCTTCAAGCAGCTGCGCGAGTTGAACTGGAAGCCCACGCCGATCGACCCGTCCACGCTGGACGCGGTGGTGCTGACGCACGCGCACATCGACCACACCGGCTACCTTCCGCTGCTGGTGTCTCAGGGCTACAAGGGGCCGATCTACGCCACGTCCGCCACCGCGGCGCTGTGCGCGATCTTGCTCCCCGACACCGCCCACCTCCAGCAGGAGGAGGCGGAGCACGCCAACCGTGGCGGCTGGTCCAAGCACCGCCCCGCCAAGCCGCTCTACACGGTGCGCGACGCCGAGCACGCGATCTCCTTGATCCGCCCGGTGCCGTTCAACGAGCCGCTCGTCGTAACCGACGACATCCAGGTGTCCTTCCACTCGGTGGGTCACATCCTGGGCGCGGCGATGGTCCGCATGCAGATCGACGGCAAGGTGATCGTCTTCTCGGGCGACATCGGGCGACCCGTCGACCCGCTGCTGGGCCCGCCTGAGGCGCCGCCCGCGTGCGACGCGATGGTGCTCGAGAGCACGTACGGCGCGCGGCCGCACCCCACAGACGACTCCGAGGACGAGCTCGCCGAGGTGGTGTGCCGAACCGTGGCGCGCGGCGGCGTGGTCGTCGTACCGACGTTTGCGGTCGGCCGTGCCCAGCGCGTTCTCCTGCACCTCAACCGCTTGCTCAAGGCCGGTAAGATCCCCCGCGTGCCGGTCTACCTGGACAGCCCGCTCGCCGCGCGCGCGACGGGCGTGTTCCGCAAGCTCGCGCCGCGCGGCGTGTTCGACCCCGGCGAGATCGAGGAGATCTGCGACCTGCCGATCATCGTCGAGTCCGCCGAGCAGTCGGCCAAGCTGTCCGCGTCCACCACGCCGTCGATCATCCTGGCGGGGTCGGGCATGGCGACCGGCGGTCGCGTGGTCCACCACCTGCGCGCCTTCGCGCCCGACCCGCGCAACACCGTGCTGTTCACCGGCTACCAAGCGGGCGGCACGCGCGGGGATCGGATGCTGCGCGGTGAGGCGTCGATCAAGATCTTCGGCGAGTACGTGCCCGTGCACTGCGAGGTGCAATCGCTCGACAACCTCTCCGCGCACGCGGACGCCGACGAGCTGATGGCGTGGCTGGCCACCGCGCCCACGCCACCCAAGAAGATCTGGCTCAACCACGGTACGCCTGAGGCGTGCGACGCCATGCGGGTGCGCGTGCGTGGGGCGTTGGGTCTGGAAGCGCAGGTGCCGATGTACGGTGAGGTCGTCGACCTGCTGTGACCTGATCCCGCGATCAGCCGTCGTTCGCCTGCGCGGCCCGCTCGGACCGCACAGGCGCGCGGTGGGCGGCGATCCGGTCCATCGTCGCCTCGTCGACCGGCGCTGACAGCGCGTAGCCCTGCACGAACGCGATGGACTCGATCGCCACCACGCGCTCCAGGCTCTCCGGATCTCCGACCCGGACGGCGTGCACCTCGTAGCCCCGCATCCGAGCCGCGTGCGCCAGTCGCGTCACCTCGCTCCAGCCTTTGCGGCTCAAGCGGTGGACGTCGATCTTCACGCCCACCACGGGCAGGCCCTCCAAGTCGTCAAGCTGCGACTCGGCGCGAAGGCCGGTCGCGAGCAGCTCCAGGCCAACCTCCCCGTGGGCGATGAGCATGGCGCGCTGCCGGTCGTCCACCTTGAGCAGCTCGTCGACGTCGACGTCCACCCACACGTGGCCCTCGCCGACGTGGTGAAGCAGGTGAGCCACCACGCCGAAGGTCGCGTGCGCGCACAGGTCACGCACGCCGGCGTTCACCACGACCTGAAACCGACGCGCGTGCTTGGCCTCCCAGCCGGCGACCTTGCGGCACGCGTTGGCGAAGACCTCCTGTGTGAGCGCCGAGAACTCGGTCATCCGCTGGAAGCGCGGCAGGAAGCGCCCGGGGGAGAGCGGGCCCAGCTCGGGGTGCTCCCACTCGACCAGCAGCTCCGCGCCGAGCACGACGCCGGTGCGGCTGTCGTAGATGGGCTGGAAACGGGTCACGATCTCGTGGTGCTGGAGCGCCTCGCGGAGCTCGCCCACCTGGAGCCCGCCGCGCGCGAACAGGCGCCGCGACGTGTCGTCATGCCAGCGGATCTCGGCGGTGCGGGCAAGGGTCGCGGCGTGTCCGGCGACCGTGCGCGCGTGGTCCGCGGTGCCGTCGTCTGGGGTGAGCGCCGCGCCGATCCGTACGTTGTCGAGGACGCCCGGTGAGAGCGCCGCGATGTGCGCGAGCAGCGACTGCGGCGCGCTCGCGAGCGTGGGGTCGTCGGTGAGGAACGCGCGCTCATCGAACCGATCGGTGCGGATCGGGAACACGCGGATGGGCGACCACTCGTGCACCCGCGATAGCGCGACGATCGTGGGCTCGTCGGGGTGGATCATCCGCACGACGATCACCACCACCGGCGCCTCGACGGTGCCGGCTGGGGGGGCGCCCTCCACGCGCGACGCGCGGCCGGAGCCGACGTCGGCCCACGACGCACCGCCACGGTCGGACGGCGCGAACACCTCGCGGTCCACGTCGTGCGCGGCGTTGCTGTCCTGCGCGCCGAGGCCGACGCGCTGCATCGAGCTCCACAGGTCGTCGCCGCCGCGAAGCTCGGACAGCGTGCTGGCGAGGGCGACCAGGGCGATCACCGCGCAGGACGCCGCCGCGAGCATCGTGACCGCCGGGGTCCAGCCCGCGTATGTGGCGCCTCCGCCGATCGCCAGGGTGAGGCCGAGCAGCGTACGGACGACGTTGTCCTGGGCGATGGTCACCGCCGCTTGCGCGATGGCCTCCACCGATCCGGTCGCTTCTTCCTGATCATACCGACCCGTCCGCAGCGTAGGCGCGGAGCGTGGGACGTCCCCCGTGTGCATGTTCCTGGATCCCCAATCCAGGTATCGGCACGGTACTGCGAAGATTTAGGTGACGATCGTGCGGTCCAAATGTCGTCACAAAGGGTTGTTTTGGACGGCATGGCGGGGACACCGTTTGGATCTGGCGCCCCCGCGCGATGTGTGCAGCGACCGGTCAGCCCTGAGCAGCGCGGGCCGCGACCTCAGAGACCTGCGCGTTCGCCAGCGCCTCGACGACGCGGCCGATCACGAGCGTGGCCGGCGCGGCGATCGACGCATCCCGAGCCACCTGCGCGAGCGTGTCCAGCGTGCCGCGGACTGAGCGCTGCCCTGGGTGCGTGGCGCGCTCGACCAGCGCGGCCGGCCAGTGGGCCGGGAAGCCCGTCGCGGCGAGATCGGCGGCGAGCGTCTCCAGGCGCCCCACGCCCATCAGGAACACGTAGGTGGTGTCCGCGTCGAACGTCGGCATGGACACCCGCGCGCCGTCGCGACCCTGGCCTGTCAGGATCATCACGCGGTCCGCGTAGCCACGCATGGTGGTGGGGATGCCCGCCGACAGAGGTGCTGCCAGCGCGGACGACACGCCGGGGATCACCTCGGCGTCCAGCCCGTGCTGCGCCAACGCGACCAACTCCTCGCCGCCACGGCCGAACACAAACGGGTCGCCGCACTTCAGGCGCACCACGTCGCGACCGGTTAGCGCGGCCTCGATCGTCCACGCGTCGAGCTCGTCCTGCGCGTCTTGCGCGCGGCCCGGAAGCTTGCGCGCGATGCGCAGCTCGCCCGCCACCAGGTCCAAGATCTCCGGTGGCACCAGGCGGTCGGCGAGCACCAGGTCGGCCTCTTCGAGCGCCTTGCGCGCGGCGATCGTCAGCAGGTCGGGGTTGCCCGGGCCAGCGCCGACCAGCCGCACGCGACCGGCGCGCGGGGGCGTCACGGCGACGACGGGCGGGCCATCCGGCGCCGCCTCACCCGCGACGTACGCCGCGAGCAGGCGTTCGATCGCCGCGTCGTCGAGCGAAGCGAGGTCGTCCCACGCCCAGGTGCGCGCGACGTGCGCGAGCCAGCCCATGCGGCGCTTGGACGACGTCGACGCCGGATCGACCTGACGCACCTGAGCGCGCAGCCGACCGAACGCGGAGAGCGCGGTGCCGATGTCGCGTGGGAGCGCGCTGGCGATCTCGCGCACGAGGCGCGAGCCCATCGCGGGGCCGTTGCCGTTGGTGGACAGCGCGAGCTGAAGCGGTCCTTCACGGTGCGCGGACGCGAACCAGAAGTCGCACAGGTCGACGTGATCGGCGCAGTTGATCGGCACGCGACGCGCGCGGGCGAGCGACGCGATGTGCGCGCTCTCCTCATGATCGTCCAAGCATGCGAGGACGAGGTCGACGCCGTCCAGGTCGGGAGAGGAGAACTCGGACGGGCGCCAGTCCATGCCGCCGGTGCTCCACCGGTGACGAAGCTCGGCGTTGAGGATCGGCGCGACCACGACGACGCGCGCGTCCGCATCGAGCGCCTGGCGCACGCGGCCCGCGGCGACCGTGCCGCCACCGACCACCAGCACGCGACGGCCCTCCAGCCGCCACGCGACCATCAGCGATCCGCCGCCCTCGGTCGGGGCGACGCTGGGAACGCGGCTCATTCCGCCGCCTCGCCGTCCGGCTGGTTCGCGGGGTTGGTGAGGCGACCGACGATCGAGTGTGCCTCCTCGACGAACAGGCCGGCCTCGACGACCAAGCGACGCAGGCGATCCTGAGTGATGCTGGTGGGGTCCTCGGACATGGCGGCCAGGTAGTAATGACCGACGCCTTCGAAGATCTTGCCGACGTCGTAGAAGTGGGCGCGGAACAGCGGCACCACCTGATCGGCGGGCACGTCGTACAGGCTCTGCGTCGACAGCAGCGCGCGCGCCGCCTTGTCGTACGCGGCGAGCGCCTTGGCCTGGATGGTGGCCTTGTCGCCGCCCACGTCGAACAGCGCGGTCGCGTCGTCGGACAGCTGGTCGGCGTCCATCAGCAGCAGGTCGCCCTGGAGCACCACCGCGCCGGCGCACTCGCCGACGCCGCGCACCACCTTGAAGGCGGCGCGCTCCTTGCCGAACTCGACGTAGAGCTCAGGTGCGACCGACGGCGGCGGAAGGTCCGCCAGATCCTCGAGCATCGCCTTGAGCTTGGCGCGGCCCACGCGACGCGTGAACAGTCCGAAGGGCTCGCCCTCGGGTGCGTCGGCCAGGTACGCGTCGGTCAGGCGACGGACGGCCTTGCCGACGTTGTGCGCGGGCAGCTTGAGCACGGTGGTGCCGAAGCCGTCGCCCGACACGTCGGTCGACTTGCCGCCGAGCAGACCATTGAGGAGCAGCATGAAGTGCGGCGCGGTCACGCCGTCGATGGTGCGCGCGGCGCCGAACAGGCCGATGTCGCCGATGTGGTGCTGGGCGCACGCGTTGGGGCAGCCGCTCACGTGAATGCGCAGGCGCTCCAGGCGCGGGTGTTGCGCCAGCTCGTCGAGCTCCGCCTGCATCTGCTTGGCGAGGCTGCGCGGCGTGGTGATGCCCAGCTTGCAGGTGTCGGCGCCGGGGCAGGTGACGGTGTCGCCGAGGCCGCCGGCCTGCGCCGATCCGAGCCCGAGCGCGGTGAGGCCGACGCGCAGCGCGAGCAGGCGGTCGGGGCGCACGCTGCGGATCCACAGCGACTGGTCCGGGCCGATGCGCGTGGTGTCGCCGACGTGCTCGCGCAGCACGGTCGCCAGGCCGCGGAGCTGCTGCGGCGACAGGTCACCCTGCGGCACACGCACCTGCACGGCGACGTAGCCGTCCTGCTTCTGCGCGTGCACGTTGGTGCGCAGCCAGCGCGCGTCGTCGGCGTCGCGCGGCGCGGGCGTCTCGCCGCCCGGCTCGAAGTTGGGGTGATCGACGTACACGTCGTCCACCGTGAGCAGCTCGGTCCACGCGGGGTCGGGCGCGAAGGTGGCTCGCTCGGCCAGGACCACGTCGCGGAACTTCTCCAGGCCCCAGTCGGCGACCAGGAACTTGAGGCGGGCGCGCGCGCGCTTCTGCTTCTCGCCGTGCAGCGCGAAGATCTTCACGATCGCGCGCAGCGTCGGCAGCAGCTCGGCCTCGGGCAGGAATTCGGCGAACACTTTGGCCTCGTGGGCCACCGCGCCCAGGCCGCCGCCGACCACCACGTGGAAGCCGCGCTGGCCGTCCCGGATCTTGGCGGTCAGGCCCACGTCGTGGATCTGGCCGAGGTTGTGGAGGCGATCCTCGGTGCCCGCGAGCGTCATCTTGAACTTGCGGCCGAGGCTCTGCCCGTCGGGGATGCGCAGCAGGAAGCGCGCCGCGGCGAAGCCGTAGGGGGTGACGTCGAACGCCTCACCACGCTCCACGCCCGCGAGCGGCGCCGCGCACACGTTGCGCACCACGTTCCCGCACGCCTCGCGGCTGGTCATGTCGGCCGCGTCCAGCACGCGCATCACGTCCACGCTGGTCTCGAGCGTGATGAAGTGGACCTGGATGTCCTGGCGGGTGGTGAGGTGGGACACGCCGTTGCCGTAGCGCTCGGCGATGTCGGCGAACGCGTCCATCTGCTCGGGGCTGATCAGGCCCAGCGGCAGCTTGGAGCGCATCATGTGCACGCCGTCCTGACGCTGGCCGTACACGCCGTAGCGCAGGCGGTTCTCCAAGAAGACATGCTCCGAGACGCGCCCGTCGCGGAAGCGCTGGACGGTGTTCGCGTAGTCGTCGACCTCGACTCGGACGGCGTCGTGATCGCCTGCCACGCTCGGTCGCGGCGCGGTCTTGTACTCGGTGGGGGTCAGGCTCATGGCTAAGTCTCCAGCGGTGTTGAGGCGCGAGACAGCCGGTTCCACCCCGGCTGTCGGCGCCGGAGGGTTTCGGATTCGATTCGACGGACTCTACCGTCGGTTCAGACCCTACACGCCCCGGCGCGCCGCATACAGCAGCACGCGCAGCAGCCGGTGCAGCAGCAGAAGAGACCGGCGTTGGCGGGGGTGAGGTTCATCGAGTTGGCGCCATAGCACGACCGCGACCGGGCCCGCAAATTCCGCGAGCACGATCGCGTGGTGATGCGCTTTCGCCTAGTGCTTGGGCGGCGTCGGGGGGGCGGGCATGGGCTCCATGCCAGGCGGTGGCATCGTCGGCGGGCCGCCGTCGGGCTTGCTCGACGGGTTCGCCTTGATCTCGACCGGCTTGGGCTGGTTGGCGTTCACCGTCGTGATCAGCGTCGGCTTGCCGCGGAGCAGCAGCACGTAGTCGCGCGCGACAGAGGTGGCCTCGTCCATGATCGGGTCGGGCAGGTGCTTGGGGTCTTCGCCGAGCGCCGCGCGGGCGTTGGTGCGGGCCTCGTCGATGCGCTTGGCGCGGTCGATGTCGGCGCGGCGCTGCGCCTCGTTGAGCGACAGCGTCGTCTCGCCTTCGAGGCGCGCGCGCTCGGCCAGATCGGCCTGCAGGAACGAGAACTCGACGCCGGACTTCACGCGCCACGCGCTCGGGGTGCGGAGCGCGTCGACGTCCACGTTGAGCGGCTGCTTGGTGTAGGCGGCCGGCGGCACGCGATCCCACGGCAGCGCGTGGTCGAGGTCCGACTCCTTGATCTTGAGGCCCTGGTAGGGCGACGGCAGCACCACGTCCGCGTGCACGCCCTGGATCTGAGTGGAGGCGCCCTCAACCCGGAAGAACATGTGCGTGGTGTACTTGAGCGAGCCCGGGTCCTGGCCGTTGAACAGGCTGCGGCCGGGGAGCATGCGGTCGAGCGACTGCAGGTTCTGCACGCTGCCCTTACCGTGCGTGGTCTCGGACCCGACGATCAGGCCGCGGCCCCAGTCCTGGATGGCGCCGGCGAAGATCTCGGAGGCGCTGGCAGACTGCTCGCTGGTGAGCACCACCATCGGGCCCGCGTAGGCCACGCCCGGCACCTCGTCGTCGAGGGACTCGACGCGCGCGTCGCCGTCGCGGATCTGAACGACCGGGCCCTTGTCGATGAACAGGCCGGTCAGCTCGATCGCCTGATCGAGCGCGCCGCCGCCATCCAGGCGCAGGTCGATGACCACGGCGTCCAGCGGGCCCTCGGCCTGCCACTGAGCCAGCAGCTTGGCGGTGTCACGCGCGGTGCTGCCCCAGTCAGCCAGACCGGCGCGGCGGCCCTCGTCGTCCTCGTAGAAGGACGGCACGTCGATCACGCCGATGCGCAGGCCGTCGGCCTCGGTCACCGCGCCGGTGGCGGCCGCACGCGCCAGCTTCACGCGGTCGCGCGTGATGGTGACCAGTTTGCGCTCGGACGGATCCTTGGCGTCGCCCGGCCACACGGTCAGGATGACCTTGGTCTTCTCCGCGCCGCGGATGAGCTTGACCACCTTGTCCAGGCGCATGTCGACCACGTCGACCGGGTCCTGGCCCTCCTGCGCGACCGCGAGGATGCGGTCGGCGGGGGCGAGCTCACCAGACATGGCGGCGGGGCCGCCGGGGACGAGCTCGCTGATGGTCACGTAGCCTTCGGCCGCCTGCAGCACCGCGCCGATGCCGATCAGCGTGTCGGCCATGTCGATGTCGAAGTTCTCCTTGGAGATGGGCTTCATCCACTCGGAGTGCGGGTCGTACAGCAGCGTCAGCGCCGCCAAGTAGGGCTCGAGCACGTCGTCCGCGTCGAGGTCCTGCTCTTCGGTCAGCAGGCGGTGGTAGCGCTTGCGGATGCGCTCAATCGCGGTCTTGCGCTCGTCGCCGCCCAGCTCCATGCGCAGGATCTGCTCGCTGACGCGCAGGCGCCACAGCTCGTCCTGCTCGGCGGTGTCCTTGGGCCAGGGTGACTTCTCGCGGTCGATCTGGATCGCGGCCTTGGGGTCGGAGAAGTTGAACTTGTCCTGGTCGAGCAGCGTGTTGATGTGGTCGACGCGCTCAGTGAGGCGCTGCACCCAGCGCTGGCGGATCAGGTACGCCGCCTCAAGCTTGGGCGAGCGCGACTGGATGTCGTCGTCGAGCTTGTCGCGGAACGGCATGAACGCGTCGATGTCAGCCTGCACGAAGTACAGCCGGTCGCGGTCGAGCATCTTGAGGTAGCTGTCGAACCACTCAGCACTGACGGCGTCGTCGATGGCGTGACGGTCGTAGTGCCGCGTGGTCATCGTCGCCGCGACAAGGGCCGCGACCGTGCTCTGGACCGCGCCGGGCGCCTGGGCGCTGCCGGACGGCTGGGCCGCGGGGGTGGCGGCGCAGGCCACGAGCAGCACAGGCATCCAGCTACGACGGAAGAACACGTTCATGTCGACTCCAGGCCACATGGCGACAGGGACCGTACGGGCGATGGGGTCGGACTTATGCGTTGGCGCCTCTCTCGGCACGGGGGGTGACGAAGCCTGACTGGCCGGGCTACGGCGTCCGGCGTTGGAGGCCTGTTGTCGGACTCTGGTTTCTGGGTGGGCATGGGCGCCCCCGCGGTCGTGGACTGGTGCGAGCCCAATTACGCCGTCACCCAGTACATCGCGGAGTTCGTGAACACGTCCACCAGCGTGCCCATGGCCGCGCTCGGCCTGTACGGCCTGTGGATGACGTGGACGCACCGGGACGTGATCTCGCGGAGGTTCCTCGCCTGCTTTGGCGGGCTGGCGCTGGTGGGGCTGGGGTCGGTCGCCTTCCACGGCACGCTGCTGCGCGGGCCCCAGGCGCTCGATGAGCTGCCGATGGTCTACGCCATCCTGGCCGCCACCTGGACCATGGTGCACCGCCACACGCCGCGCGGGCAGGGCGTGGGCATGGCCTGGGCGCTGCTGGTCTACGCGGTGGGCTTCACGGTGGCCTACGCGGTGTCCACCTGGACCTTCCTCATCTTCCTGGCGACGTTCGGGCTGCTGACGGCGTTCGTCGCGTTCTACTCCATGTGGATCAACCTGCGGCAGGAGACGCCCAAGCCCATGCCCAAGCTCGCGTGGGGCGCGTTCATCTCGTTCGGCGTCGCGTTCTTCTGCTGCTGGGTGCCGGAGCACGTGCTGCTGCCGTGCGACAGCCCCCTCCAGTCGCTCCAACTGCACGGGTGGTGGCACATCCTGTCGGGGCTGGGCGTCTACCTCTGGGTCTGCTGGGCGGTGGTGGACCGCGAGCGCATCCTGGGCTTCTCGTGCCACTTCGAGCGCGGCTTCGTGGTGCCCAACTCATGAGGTGGCTGCACGTCCAGCGGGCGATCTCCCTGGGCGTGATCGTGGCGTCGACGCCGGTCGCGGGCGTCGACCTGTTCGGCGCGATCGCGTCGCCCGCGGCCCACGCCGACGCGATCGTGGTGATGGGCTGCGCGCCCAACGACGACGGCACGGTGTCCGACTGCCTGCGCAGGCGCGTGGACCGCGGGGTCGCCCTGTTCAAGGAGGGGCGCGCGCCCAGCTTGGTGCTCACCGGCGGCGAGCTGAACGGCCTGGAGGCGGAGGCGCGCGTGGCCGCCCGCTATGCGCTGGACCAGGGCGTGCCGGGCAAGGCGATTGTGCTCGAGCCCATGTCGCAGAACACCTGGGAGAACGCGCGCTACACGCTCTCGCTCGCGCAGCCTCACTCGGTCATCGTGGTGACGGACACTGGGCACGTGCTGCGGGCGACGCGCTGCTTTCACGCGCTGGGTGCGGTCGCGACCGCCAGCGGCGTGACCGACGCGCCGATGCGCCGCGCCTACACGGACGTCCGCGAGCTCTTCGCGCTCGTGGACTACTGGTTCCGCGACCGGCTGGGCGAGCCGAACCGGCCGCCGAGCGCTGCGCCCACGTAGAACGCGTCGTGGATGCCCGCCTCCAGGCGCAGGATGGCGTGGTCCGCGAAGTTCAGCTTGAAGCCAAGGTTCACGTCCAACGTAGGCCACACGGGCGAGTGTAGGTTCTTAGGCGTCGACGGCATGCCGTTCGCGACCAGCTGGTAGGCTGGCTCACCGGTAGACGGGTCCTGCTTCCACTCTTCCATGTGGCCGATCAACGTGGCCAGGCCCAGGCCGCCGCCCACCTCAAACGCCAGTCCGAACTTGCCGTCGGTCTGGGTGAGGCGGACCAGCTCGGCGTCGTACGCGCCGTTCATGCCGACGATGACCGCGCCGAACAGCGGGGTGGGACGGAGCCAGCTGCCGTCGATGTAGCTGGCGGTGCCGTCCTCGCGGTCGTCCCAGTAGCCCTCCTTCATGAAGGACTGGGCGAACTCGACGTAGAACAGGCCCATGGAGTTGTCGCGGGAGAACAAGAACTCGGCGCCGTAGGCGGCGCCCTGGATCTTGGGGCGGTCGCTGCCGACCACCGGCCACTCGGGGTCCTTGGCGCTGTGGAACCAGCCGTCCATGACGCCTGCGGGCACGCCCATGTACCGGGCGCGCGCGTTCAGCTCGAACTTCCAGGGGGCATCGGTCGCCTCGCCCGCAGAGGCCTGCGCGGGGCCGCTCGACAGCGCCCCGACGGCCACACAAGCGATCGCCCACCACGCAGCTGACATCGACGCCTCCGGACGCAACACTACGCGACCAGGAAAGGGGTGTCCACGCATCGCAGGCTACCGGGTTACCCGCCCGGCCCGCGGAGCCGCTCATGACCGACAGCTTTTCGACACCCGCCCACGCGTTCGATCCCGCCACGTTCGAGCCCCGTTGGCAGGCGTACTGGGCGGATAACAAGACCTTTCGCGCGGTCGAAGACCCGACCAAGCCCAAGTACTACACGCTCTGCATGTTCCCGTACCCGTCGGGGGCTGGCCTGCACGTCGGCCACCCCGAGTCGTACACGGCCATCGACATCGTCGCGCGATCCAAGCGCATGCGCGGATTTTCCGTACTCAACCCCATCGGCTGGGACTCGTTCGGCCTGCCGGCGGAGCGCGCCGCCGTGCGCGAGCAACGCCACCCCGCGGACATCACCCGCGAGTACATCGGCAACTTCAAGCGCCAGCTCCTGCGCCTGGGCTTCAGCTACGACTGGGACCGCGAGATCAGCAGCTGCGAGGTCGACTACTACAAGTGGACCCAGTGGATCTTCCTCAAGCTCCACGAGCGCGGCCTGGCCTACCTGGCCGACGTGCCGGTGAACTGGTGCCCCGCGCAGGGCACCGTCCTGGCCAACGAGGAGGTCGTGGACGGCAAGTACGTGGAGACCGGCGAGCCGGTCGAGCGTCGCATGATGAAGCAGTGGATGCTGCGCATCACCGCCTACGGCGACCGCCTGGTGGATGACCTGGAGGGCCTGGACTGGCCCGAGCACGTCAAAGAGATGCAGCGGCAGTGGATCGGCCGCAGCGAGGGCGCTGAGGTCGACTTCAAGATCGACGGCCACGACGCGTCGTTCACCGTGTTCACCACCCGCCCCGACACCCTGTTCGGCGCGACCTACTGCGTGCTCGCGCCCGAGCACGTGCTGATCCAGAAGATCACGTCGGCGGATCGTCGCGCGGACGTGGACGCCTACGTCGCCACCGCGCGCAACCGCTCCGATCTCGACCGCCAGAAGTCCGCCGAGAAGGAAAAGTCCGGCGTGTTCACCGGCGCCTACGCGATCAACCCGGTCAACGGCGCCAAGGTGCCGATCTGGATCGCCGACTACGTCCTGGCCACCTATGGCACGGGCGCGATCATGGCGGTGCCCGCGCACGACGAGCGCGACCACGCGTTCGCCACCAAGTTTGGCGTGCCGATCCTCCAAGTTGTGAGCGCGCCCGCGGGCCACGACGTGCAGGCTGAGGCGTGGACCGGCGACGGCAAGTCGATGAACTCCGGCGCCTACGACGGCTTGGACGTCGCCACATTCAAGAAGCAGATCACCGCGTGGTTGGAAGAGAACGGCCACGGCCGCAAGCGTGTGAACTTCAAGCTCCGCGACTGGCTGTTCAGCCGCCAGCGCTACTGGGGCGAGCCGTTCCCGATCGTGCACACGGACGCCGGCGAAGTGAAGACGCTTCCGTACTCGGCGCTGCCCGTGTCGCTGCCGCACATCGAGGAGTTCAAGCCCACCGCCGAGGGCCTGCCCCCGCTCGGTCGCGCTGAACAGGCCTGGCTGCAGACCGAGGTCGACGGCGTCGTCGGCTGGCGCGAACTCAACACCATGCCGCAGTGGGCCGGCAGCTGCTGGTACTACCTGCGCTACATGGACGCGCGGAACACCGAGCTCCCGTTTGACCCGGCGAACGAGCGCTACTGGGGCCCGGTCGATCTTTACATCGGCGGCATCGAGCACGCGGTGCTGCACCTGCTCTACGCGCGCTTCTGGCACAAGGTGCTCTACGACTGCGGCATGGTGCACACCAAGGAGCCGTTCCAGAAGCTGTTCAACCAGGGCATGATCCTGTCGTTCAGCTACAAGGACGCGAACGGCAAGTACCTGGGTCCGCACGAGGTCGAGCAGCGCGGCGACGTGTGGTACGCGATCGGCGGCGACACGCCCCTCGAAGTCAAGATCGAGAAGATGTCCAAGTCGAAGAAGAACGTCGTCGACCCGATGGACGTGGTCGTCGAGTACGGCGCTGACGCCCTGCGCATCTACGAGATGTTCATGGGCCCGCTGGAGCAGGTCAAGCCCTGGCAGACCAGCGGCGTCGAGGGCGTGTACCGCTTCCTCGCGCGTGTGTGGCGTCTGTTCATCGACCAGGACTCGGGCGCGTTGCGTCCGTTCGGCCCGTCCAACCGTGAGGTCACCAAGGCGATCCACGCGGCGGTCAAGGAGGCGACCGAGGGCATCGATCTCCTCAAGTTCAACACGCCGATCGCCAAGATGATGGAGTGGGTGAACGCTTGCCACGGCGAGCTGCCCGCCAAGGAGGAGTGCGAGGACCTGCTGCGCATCCTGTCGCCGTGGGCGCCGCACGTCTGTGAGGAGCTGTGGCTGCGCCTGGGCCACACCACGTCCATCTCCGCCGAGGCCTGGCCGACCTGGAACGAGAGTGCGCTGATCGACGACACCCTGGAGATCGCGGTGCAGGTCGGCGGCAAGATGCGCGGCGCGGTGACCGTGGCGCGCACGGCCGACAAGGACACCATCCTCGCCGCCGCCAAGGCCGACGCGACGATCGCGCGTCACCTGGAGGGCAAGGAGATCCTCAAGGAGATCGTGGTCCCTGGGCGCCTGGTGAACTTCGTCGTGAAGTAGCCGCGGGTTCGTCGGGGCGCTCGGTCATGGGATCGGGCGCGCCGCCTGCGCCCGGCGCGCTCAGGGCTCCGTCGCCCTCGTCACGGTCAGCTCGACCGGCTCGCCGTCGCGCAGGACCGTGTAGACCACCTCCGTGCCGTCCGGCCCGACCTCAAGGTCGGACACGTCCCACAGCGAGAGCCCGGCGAGGTCGGTGCCGTCCACGGCAAGGATCACGTCGCCCTCGGCCAGGCCCAGCTCGGCGGCGTGTCCGTCTGGCGGCACCGGCCCGATCCGCGTGGCGCCGTCCTCGTCTTGCCGCAGGTCGAGGCCCGCGCTGGCGGCCACCCAGGTGGGGAGCGCCAAGTCGACGACGACGTCCTCTCCGGGCGCCGGGTCCAACTCCACGGGGACGGACCGCACGGTGACCCCGCCGTCGCGCCGCACGGCGAACAGCGTGCATGGGCCCGGATCGATCTGCGCGAAGAAGCTGCCGTGCGGGTCGACCTGCACGTTCGCGCCGCAGCCCTGCACCGCGACCTGCCCCTCGTCGGCGCCCATCAGCGGCATGATGACACCCGCCACCGAGGCCTGCCGGACGACCTTGGCCACGCGGCACTGACCGCCCACGAACGACAGCTCCGCGGGCGAGAAGCCGTCCAGGTAGACCGTGCCGCCGATCGCGTCGGCGTAGGTGTCCAGCAGCAGCGCGCCGTCGTCGAACCGCGCGGCCTCAAACGCGGCACCCGAGCGCCGGTCCTGGCGCACGGTGCCGGTGGGGCGGAACGCGACCACCTCCGGGTCGATCAGGCAGCGCGTGGGCGGGAAGGGCGCGGGCTTCGGTGGTGCGCCGGTGTCTCCGTCGACGCCCGCCATCGGCAGCGCCATCGGTCCCTCGATCTGCAAGCAGCCCTCGTCGGCGGCCGGCGGGGGCGCCTCGACGACCTCGACCACGACGGCGGGCTGCTCACGCGACAGCCACGCGGCGAGCGCGAGCAGCGCGAGCACAAGCGCGGCTTGACGACGACGATGCCGCATCGGGCTCTCCAGCGGAGCGGGAGTATCCGATGAACACGCCGCGGCCGTCGTCTCTTTTGTTCTTGCCGGCGGGCGAGGCGAACAGCGGGCGCGGGTTGAGGTCGCCTGTGGTATTCCTCCGATGACCGCGGTGGAGCGTGCGATGCGCCCTGCCCAAGTGCTTCGGCGCGGAGACGGCATGGCTCGACTCCGCACGCTCCGCGCCCTGGTCGCCTCGCTAGGCTTGGTGGGTGGCTGCGCCACGCGCGTCGACGCGCCCCCCGATCCGCGGTCGGACACCGATCGCACCAGCGCGAGCCCGGACACCGATCTGCCCGGGGGCGACACGGACGTGGTCGACACCGACCCGGTCCAAGACACCGACGCAGTCCAAGACACCGACGCGGTCCAAGACACCGACGGGGACACCGATCCGGACACCGACCCGGACACCGACACCGACCCCGCGGACACCGGTGGCGACAGCGTCGGCTGGCCCTATACCGTCTGGGTGGGCCTGAACGACACCGTCCTGGTGTGCGGCGGGCGGCGCGCCCTCGCGGGGCCGGACACCGGCTGCTCCGACTGGTCCTTGCCCCCGCTGGCCGAGCGCTGCGACCTGACCTGCGCGCTGGACTCGCTGCGCGCCTACGACGGCCCGTTCCGCGTCTGCACCACGCTAGCGTGGACGTGCAGGAACGCCTGCGGCCGGGAGTTGGTGGTCCACACGCGTGACGTTGACCCAGGGCCGTGGTGGCCTTGGATCAGCCCCTACACAGAGACGACCTACTACGACGCGCGCGACGGGGCGTTCGTCGCGCAGCGGGGGAGCTACAGCCGACGCTGCGACCGGTGGATCGGACCCGCGGTCCTGGACTGCGTGCCGACCTCCCCCGAGAGCTACGCGGGCTGCGACACCGGCGACCTGTGCGCGCCCGGTCAGGACGACGCGGTGTTCGCCGACGCCGCGCCGGCCTGTGGCGGCTGGCCTGGGGACAAGGCCGTCCTTCAGGCCGACCCGCTCGACTTCTCCGGCACCAAGCTTAGCCACCCCCAGGCCTTTGGCGTGGGCGACGTAGACTACGACGGTGTCGACGACCTGCTCGTGTTCGGCGACGCGCCCTTCTCTGCCGGTGGCCGCGCGTTGATCTTCTCGGGCGGCCCGGGCCTGCTCGACACGCCGCTGCGCGACTCCCAGGCCTTCTCCGTTTACGTCGCGCCCGCAGGTGGCCAGTGGAGGGCGTCCGCGGTCGGCGATTTTGATGGGGACGGCGCGATTGATCTCGCGCTCGCTGACCGGATGAGCGCGGGCTTCCGCGGCCAGGTGTGGATCTTTGAGGGCCCGCTTGGGGCGGCCACGTTCGACGCGAGCGTCGCCGACATCGTCGTCACCGCATCGAGCCTTCACGGCGGGTTGGGCGGCACCCTGACCAACGTGGGAGACGTGGACGACGACGGTGACGACGACCTCGCCGTGACCACGGGCGACCGCCCGACCGCGCTCTACATCCTCGACATCGACGCCTCCACGCGCGGCACCGTCGCCGTCGACACCGTGTCGAGCTGGTGGGGCGGCTCGAAGCTGCCTGCCTTCGTCGGCGATCTGGACGGAGACGGCCGCGACGACCTCGGCTTTGTCACGCCCTCCAGTGGACGCGCAGGGTCGCTCACGCTCGTGCGGGGCCCGATCCCGTCGGCGGCGGGGGACTGCGCGACGCTCCCGAGCACCGTCGTCTTGGGGGACACGTTCCCGAACGGGGCGTTCGGCGCGGCCCTGGCGTCGGCGGACCTCGACGCGGACGGGGTCCGCGAGGTGTACGTCGCCGGTCGCGACGAGGTCTGGCAGTTTGAGGGCTGGCCCGCGGCGGGACGTCCGCCGGACTTGGTGGCGTCTGCGCGGCTCCGCCACAACCCACAGCCTGGGGCGTCCTACACCACCGCGTCGCTGCCGTTCCTGATCGCGGGCGACCTGGACGGCGACGACGTCGGCGACGTGATCGTCGGACTTCCTGATGAGGGGGAGAAGCGCCGCTGCCACGCCAGTCCGGACCAGCGCGCGGAGCCCACCTCGCAGCAGGGCGCCGTGCTGCTCGTGCCGGGCGCAAGGTTGGAAGGCAACGTTCGCGCCCTCGCGACGGGCGAGCTGATGGGGCCCGCGCTGGACGACGGCCTCGGCGCCGAGCTGCGCAGCTTGGGCGACCTGGACGGCGACGGCGTGCTGGACGCGATCGCGCGCACCGAGGACGGGCGGTGGTTTCGGCTGCCTGCGTGTGGGCGGTGAGCGGGGTCGGGTGATCGGGCGACGCGACGTCCGCGGCGTGAGCCGACTTCACTGTCTCTGGCGCATCACGGTAGGTCGACGTCGACCGTCGCCTCACCCAGCGCCCCTCAGCGCCGCGTCGCCACGTCAAACCGCCAGCCGATCCCCGCCCACAGGTCGGCCACCGGCAGACCCTTCCAGTTGGACCCGTCCGCGCGTGTGACGGACACCGGGATCCCGATCCGCGCGCTGCCCAGCACCTCCAGGCCCTTCCACACCGGCACCGACACCCGGGCGCCCACCGTCGGGTGGTACGGGAACAGGAAGCCGGCCGTGATCTGCGCCCACTTCACACCCAGGCCGAGCGACACGTCCGGACGCACGCGCATCGACCCGTCACCGGTGAACGCGACGTGGTCTGGCCCGATCGGCACCGTCAGGTCGCCGATCACGCTGGCGCGGAACAGGCCGAGCGCGACCGAGAAGTCGGCCGAGGCGTCCACCGCGCCCGCGTTCACGGACGCCAACGTCGCGGGCACGTGGGCCGGATCTTGCAGCAGGAAGTCGCCGCTCTCGAACCAGCCGCCGCCGACACCCAGGCCGACCTGCAGGTGCACGCCGCCTTCGGCGGGCGCGTCTTCTTTTGGCTTCTCGACGCGCGCGAGGACCAACGGCTCGCAGCCCTCGACGGTGAGCGTGGACGCCGACACGGCCTTGCCGTGGTCGTGCCAGGCGACCACCACCTCGCCGCCGAGCGCCTGGATCGCGGGCCAGAGTGGCGGCGGCACGTCGACGCGGCCATCGTCGCGCAGCTCGACCTGCCATCCGGACCAGGCCTCGTCCGACAGCCCCACGCCGATTGACGCGCTGCCTGCGAGATCCAGGCGGAACGACGCGCGGGCGAGCACGTGACCGTCTCGCTCGATGTGCGCGACGTGGTGGCCCGGCGGCAAGCGCACCTGCGCGCTGGCGTCCAACGTGACCGCGCGACCGTCGATCCACAGCTGCGCGCCGCGCGGCATGGCGCCCTCCACGACCAGCAGGCCCGGGAGCAGCGCGAGCACCTTCTCGCGCATCGCCGCGTAGCGTGCGCGCTGCGGCGCCTCGGCGATCTCGTAGGGCGTCGGCACGCGCGTGGGATCGATCGCCATCGCGTCGAACCAGGGCTGCGGCACCGCGGTGCCGTCCGGCAGCAGCGCGCGCAGATCCTTGGCGCGCTCGTCGGTGCCAAGCTCGTCCATGAAGAAGCGGTCGACCGCGAAGCCCTGGTAGACCAGCGCGTTGAACAGCCGATCGCGCTGGGTGGTGTCCCGGAGCAGCGTGATCGCCGCGATCGGCCGGGCCAGGTCGCGCATGATCACCAGCTCGCCGTCGAGCCGCGTCTCGTACTGGCGAACGTCGCGCAGGCTGGCGTCCAGCGAGTCCCACGCGGCGGCGTCGGCCACCGACGGATCCGTGGCCCCAAATCGGAACGCGGTGGCGTCGTACGGCGCGCGGGTGGCGCCGGCCGCGACCGCCACGCGGGCCACGTCCTCGGACGTAGGAGACGGGTCGAGCCAGACCACCTCGGCGGCGTCAGCCGTCCGCAGCAGGGCGAGGATCATCCATGACATGAGAGCGCGTCCCCTTGCACCGTGCACACCACTTCGCGCGGTGCGTCGATGCGAATTGAGCCACGAAACCAGGTGCCGCCGCGCTCAGCGCGCACGGTGCACTCGCCCGACGGGAAGTCGACGATGCGCACGGACGAGGTGCCGTGAAACACCTTGTCGCCGCAGGTGACGTCAATGCCGGACACGTCCGTCACGACGACCATCGCGCGGGACACCCGAGGGCCCGCAGCTGCGGTGGGCGCGACGGGTTCGACGAGCGGCGACGTCGCGGTGGGCGGCGGCGCCTCGGCCCTGGGCGCGCGGACCGTGCGCGTCGTCGACGGCGTCACGGTCGCGGACCGGGCCTTGGGCTGTGTCGTCGGAGCGCCGATCGCGTCCGGACCACGGAGCGGCTCCGCGGGAGCGCCGGTCGCGTCCGGACTGCCGAGCGACTGAGCGGGAGCGGTCGTCGCGCCCACCGGCTCGGACGGCGCCGCGTCCAAGTCCGGCGTCGCGATGGCGTCGGCCTCGCGGAGTCCGGGCGCGCCATCGCCGGGGGGCGCGTCGGGTTCGCGCAGCGCGGCCGCGCCCATCCACCCCATGGTGCCTAGGAGTGCCAGGCCCGCCACGGCCAACGCCACGCGCACCAAGCCGCGATGGTCACGGGTCGGCGGGGGCGGCCCGACCTCCTCTCCACCCAGCGAGGCCGGGGCGGGGGTCGACCCCTCGATCAGCGTCCCCGTCGCCGACTCAAGCTCGGCCTCGGCGCGGCGGGCGGCGCTCGACACCACCTCGGCGGCGAACTGGGCCAGGCTGTCGCCCTCCAACTTGCGCGCGCCCTCGTCCATCACCCGGGCGAAGGCCATCGCGTCCGGACGGCGGTTCGGATCTGAGTCGAGCGCCAAGCGCACCGTGTCGACGATCGCCTCGATCACCTCGTGCGGGCCGCGCAGGTAGGCCATGAGCGCGTGCGACGCGCCATCGGCGAACACCTTGTGGGGCTCGTCGCGGACCGGAGAGCGGCCGATCGGCTGCCCGGTGATCAGCTCCACGACGGTCGCCGCCATGGCGTACACGTCGCCAGGGGGACCGTCGCCTTCGAGCAGCAGCCGCTCGGGCGACATGTACCGCTCCGTGCCCATCAGCACGGGCTTGCGCGTCTGCGCCTCGCGTCCATCCAGCTCCACCCGCGCGATGCCGAAGTCGAGGACCTTCACCTCGCCGTCGTGGGTGATGCGCACGTTGGACGGCTTGATGTCGCGGTGCACCACGCGCATCGGCCGACCTTTCTCGTCCGTGGCGGCCCAGGCGGCGGCCAGCGCGCGACCGATCGCCGCGCCGATCTCACACGCCGCCGGACCGGGCACGGCGCGGCCTTCGCCCTCCAGGTGCGCGAGCACCTGCTCCAGATCGGCGCCCGGCACGTAGGCCATGACGACCGCCCAGCGATCGCCGATCTGCACGAGGTCCAGGACCTCGACGATGTGACGGTGCGACAGGCGCCCCAGGATGCGCGCCTCGTCGCGCATGCGACGCGAGGCCTCCTTCATGCGTGCCGCGGTCTCGTTGAGCAGCTTGAGCGCGACGGGCCGACGGAAGCCGCCGCTCGACACCTGCTCCGCCAGGAACACCTCGCCGTACGCGCCCGCGCCAATGCGCTTGCGCAGCTCGAACCGCCTCCGGTTCTTCGCCTCGGTGGACGGCTCGCTCACGGGTTCGGCGCCTCGCCGACCGTGTACTCAGCGATGTCCTCCCAAGACGCGGACGCGTCCAGGTCGCGGTGCGTGTTCGACTGCAGCGACACGCGCACCGACAGCCCCTGGCCGACCGTGTAGTCGTCGGGCGCCGACATGTACGGGTAGTACTGGTGCGGCGGCGCATCGATGTACACGTCGTTGATGCTCAGGTGGAAGTGCCCCTGGCCGTCCACGTCCGCGTTGTCGTCGGACGGCGTGACGAACTCCAGGTTGTCGAGGCTGACGACCACCAGGAACGACAGGCGCCCCTGCGCGTCCAACGGCAGCGTGACTGCATCCCGAGGCGGGTAGAGCAGCTCGATCTCGGGGTCACCGCCGACGGCGCCGGGGACGGCAGGCGGCGCGCACGCGCAGAGGGCGAACAGGGAGAGGAACAGGGCTCGGGACACGGTCACCACCGGCGCAAAGGGCAGGGGCCGGGTTGTATCCCCGTGCGGGCCGGGACGATCTGTCAGGGCGCAGGAAATGACGCGGTGGGCGCCATCGCGGGAGCGAACGGATCGACCCCGAGAGCCGCGCCAAGTGGATCTCCGCGCCCGCCAGGTCGCGGCCGCGCCCGTTCAGCGCCGCCGCCGCCGCAGCCCGGCCAGCGCCGCCGCCACCGCCCACAGGCCCGCGCCCGATGGCGGCTCGGTCGCGCAGCCGCAGCCGCCCGCGGTCGGGACCTCGCCGGCGTCCGTGTCCCCGTAGAGGTCTGTGTCTGTGTCGAGGTCCGTGTCTGCGGCGAGGTCGCTGTCCCCAGCCACGTCCGTGTCCGCGGGCAGGTCGGTGTCCGCCGGGCACGCCTGGTCCGCGCCGCTGCAGTCCTCGTCGACGCCGTTGTCGCAGACCTCGACACCCACGGGCGACACGCTGGCGTTGGCGTCGTCGCAGTCGTCGGAGTTGGCGACGTACCCCGGCGTTCCGGGGCACTGGATGTCCACGCTCCCGTTGCCGACGCCATACCCGTCACCGTCGGCGTCACGGTGCACCACCACGGTGTCGCTGGCGCCCACGTCGGTGTTGCCGTCGCAGTTGTTGTCTGCGCCGTCGCAGACCTCGGTGGCGCCCGGGTAGGCGTTCGCGTTCGCGTCGTCGCAGTCGTCGCCCACGTCCACAAAGGTGGGGTCGTCGGCGCACGCCGACGTCTCCTCGATCGCGCCGTGGCCGTCCGCGTCGGCGTCGCGGTGGCGCAGCACGCCGTCCGTCGGCGCCTGGTCCACCGTACCGTCGCAGTCGTTGTCCACGCCGTCGCAGACCTCCGTGGCGCCGGGGACCACAGCGGGGTTGCCGTCGTCGCAGTCGTCGCCGGACAGCAACCAGCCGCCGGGGGGCAGGCAGGTGGTGATGGAGGTGGCGTGGTCGCCGTGCCCGTCGGCGTCCAAGTCCGGGTGCACGGTCGCGGCCGCGCCGATCTGACCGTCGTCGTCGTTGCAGTCCACGTCCACGCTGACGCCGTCCGCGTCCGCGTCGGTCACCGCCGCCACGTCGCGGCTCAGGTACACGGCGACTAGGCCGGTGTGCGGGGTGGGGGCGAGCGAGAACTCCGAGTCGCTCACGACCAGATCGCCCAGGCCGTCCCCGTCGACGTCGTCCAGGCCGGCGCACGCGCGGTTGGTTCGGCCGAAGCGGGCCAGGCCGTCGAAGCGGTCGGGCGTGGCGCCTGGTCCCGTGGCGCTGCCGTGCCACAGCCGCCAGCCGTCCGCGTCCGCCGACGTGGCGACCAGGTCGCCGAAGCCGTCGCCGTCGGTGTCGCGCAGCACGGCCACGCAGCTACCCCAGTGCGCGCCGTCCTCGGTGCCTGTCAGCACGGTCTCCGCGGCGGTCGCGTAGCTGTAGGTGTGGATTGTCCCGCGACCGGCCGGATCGGTCGCGTCGGTCTGGGTGAACACCACCTCGGCCTGCCCGTCGCCGTCCAGGTCGCCCACCGCCACGGCGGCGCCCAGGCGCGCGTCCACCGCGTCGCCCTCCCAGGTCAGGTACGGCGTGGACGACAGGCCCGTGGCGCTGCCCAGGTAGAGCGAGACGATGCCGGCGTGCGCGAGGCCGCTCGCCTCCGCGTCGGGGGCCGACACGACCAGATCGTCGAAGCCGTCACCGTTGGTGTCGCCCGCCGCCATCGCGGCGCCGAATCGGCCCGCCACAGCGTCGCCCACCACCGTGGCGGCCGCGACGAAGTGCGCCCCGTCCGACTCGAACAGCTTGACGAGGCCGTTTGTGGCCGCGTCGGGTGAGCCGATGGCCAGATCCTCCAGGCCGTCGTCGTCGAAGTCCCCGTGCGCGCCCTGCGTGCCGCCGCCCGTGCCGCCGCCCGAGTCCAACACATCGTCGAAGCTCTCGGGGAAGACGGCGAGGTAGGGACCGGCGTGATCGGCTCCCCGGTACGGCAAGGCCGTCCCCCCGCGAAAGCCGAACAGCACGTCGTCGTGGAGGTCCCCGTTGACGTCCCCGGTCGCGAGCATGACCGCGCCGTTCTGGTCGCGGTCGGTGCCGCCGATGACCTGGATCGACGGGATCGGGGCCACCCCGCCCGCCTGACCGATGTACAGGCGAATGTTCCCTCGCTGCACCCCGCCCATGGGGGCGTCCGGCGCGGAGGCCATGAGGTCGGTGTAGCCGTCGGCATCCACGTCGCCCGCGCTTGAGACGGCCACGCCCAGGTGGTCCTCGGCGGCGCCGAAGATCAAGAAAGCCTCGCGCTGCAGCAGCGGGTCGACGGTGATCGGCCAGGCCGCGCCAGCGTCGTCCACCTCGACCGACCACGCCTGATCTCGGGCCTTCAGGTGGACCGGGAGCGACCGGCCCGTCGCGTCCCAGGCGGCCACGCCGCGCCAGCTCCACAGGGTCCCGTCGGCGATGAAGCGCAGCGCGGTCGGACCGACCTGCGTCACCGCGGCGCCCGGCGCCGATACGTCCACCCGCGCGGGGCCGCGGTCCAGGCGCCAGCCCTGGTGCGTCTGACCGGCGACCGACTCCCACCACGTCTCCCCCTGCGGCGTGGCCCAGGTCCAGCGCGTGCAGGCGTCGCCACACGAGGCGACCGATGGCGCGCCCTGCACGGCGGTGCTCAGGGTCGCGGACTCCGACAGTCGCCATCCGTCGGCGGTGGCGGAGCCGGTGGCCAGAGGCGTCGGCGCAGGGGCGCAGGCGACGAGGGCGATTAAGGGCACGAGAGCGCGCATGTGTGGGTTCCCCAGGTTCAGACGGCAGCGTAGCAGAGGCGCCGGTGGAAGGCGACGTGCCAGGTGGGCGCCCGGCGGAGCCCGGCGTGGCCCGCTCGCCCGTTGCCGTTAGACCGGCACCTCTGGGGACCCTGATGCCGGCGCGCGCGCTCCACCACCTGCTCCGCAAGCTCCGCGGCGACGGCCACCACACGCTCCCGCGCGTCTCGCTCTCGGAGATCGGATGGTCGTGGCTGGGCGCGACGCTGGGTCTGTCGGCGCTCGGCGCGCTCAGCCGGGTGGTGCTGGTGGGCGTCGACCGTGGCTTGGTGATCGGGTCGATGGGCGCCACGGCGGTGCTGGTCTACGGTGCCCCGCGCAGCCCGTTCGCGCAGCCACGCGCGGTGCTCGGCGGGCACGTGGTGTCGGCGCTGGTGGGCGTGGCCTGCCAGCAGGCGCTACCGAACGCGCCGGAGGTCGCTGCGGCGCTCGCCGTGTCGACCGCGATCGCGGTGATGCACCTGACGCGCACGCTGCACCCGCCGGGTGGCGCTACGGCGCTGATCGCCGTGATCGGGTCCGCGCACCTCAAGGCGCTTGGGTTCACGTACGCGCTCGCCCCGGTTGGACTGGGCGCGGCGGTGCTGGTCGGGGTTGGTCTGTTGGTGAACAACCTGTCGTCCGGGAGGAAGTACCCCGAGGCGTGGTGGTGAATCGCGCCTCCGCGCGAGCGGTGGTGGTGGGCGACGCCGGCGGGCAGCGCGAGGGCACTCGCCTGGGGACCCACGTCTGGCCGACCCTTTCACCTCAGTGGAGGACACGATGCGCCGAATCCTGCCCCTGATGCCGCTCGCCCTACGACCCGGATCGCCCGGCCGGGGTGGCTGGGCTAGTGCCGAGCCTTCGGGAGCGTCTTGGTGCAGCACCTCCGCGCGGACGTCGATGCACGGGGTCCGGATGGGGCTGACCTCCCGGTCACGCCGCCCAAGCTCGACCTCGCGCTGACGGCGGCAGGGATCGCCGCGGCGGTCGCGCTCGCGATCGCGCTGCGGCTGCCCGACCTCGCGCACGGGGTGGACGGGGACGAGGTCGCCAACCTTGTGCCGGGCGGCTTTCTCTGGCAGGTCTACGATGCGGAGAGCCTGGTCAACCCGCCCTTGATCCGCTGGGTGATCCTTCTGTGCGGCGGCGCAGACCGGCTCGGCGCGGCGCGGGTGGTGTCGCTGGTCGCCAACGTGGTCGGCGTCGCGCTGGGTGCGGGGCTGGCGCGCGCGGTGGGCGGGCGCTGGTGGTGCGCGTGGCTGGCGGGCGCGCTGCTCGCGATGGACCCGCAGATGGTTCACTCCAGCGTGACGGCGCGGGCGTACGGGCTGTGGGCGGGGCTTCTCTCGCTCCACCTGGTCGCGCTGACCACGTGGGTGGCTCGCCCAGGTCCGCGCGCCGCGTTGGCGGTGGCCTGTACTGCGGTGGTCCTGCCGTGGGTGCACTACCTGAGCGTGCCCTGGCTGCTCGGTGTGGGTCTGCTGGGGGCGCTGGCGCTGCCCGGGCGTCGGACGCTGCCGCTGCTGTACGCGCCCGCGGCGGTCGCCTTCCTGCCGCTGTTCTGGCCGATCACCCAGCACGTGTCGCGCCGCGAGCCCCCGCAGCACGGCATCGGCGCGGTGCTCGATCAGGTCGTCGGCCTGGACCTGGGCGTGAACGCGGCGCCGATGTGGCACGCGGGGGCGGCGGACGTCCTGCTCAACCCCAGCGCGCCCGCGCTCACCGTGCTGGTGGTGTTGCTGGCGTGCACGCTGTCGTGGCGGCGCATGACGCCCGCGCTGCGCGTGCTGGTGATCGCTGCGTGGACGCTGCCGTTCGCGGTGATCCCGTTCGCGGCGGTGCGCCATGTGCGCGCCCCCGTCGCCGTGGGCATGGTCGTGCTGGTGGCGCCGGTGATCGCGGCGGCGCCGACGCTGCTCCGTTGGCGGCCCGCGCGTGGTGCGGCCGCGGTGGCGCTCGCCGTGCTGTTCGCGACCTTCCTGCGCGCCCGAGCCTCAGCGGACGTGGGCGTGCAGCGCGCGTCCGACGCCGAACGCGAGATCGCCGTCGCCATCCTCGACGGCACGTTCCCGCCCGGCGATCTGGCGCTGTGCCCGAAGGGGCTTGTGCTGCCGATGGTCTACGACCTGACCGGCCAGCACGCCCGCGCCCTGCCCGACGCGCCGTCCTGCCACGGCATCCACGACTGCGAGCAGGTGCAGGGCAGGCGCCTGATCCCGTGCGACGCGCCCGCGGCGGGGATCGCGCCGAACGTGATCGTGTTCGGAGACCCTATCGAGGTCGACGTTCCCGGCTGCGCGCGCGCGCCGTCCCCGGCAGGTTCGACGCGCTTTGTGTGCGCGACGCCTGCAGAGTGACGCGCGCCCGGGACTACGGGATGCGGCTCGACCCGGCGGGTCCGCCGTCCGCGACCCGCGCCCACAGCTCGTCGTTGCGCCACGTGCGGTCGCCGTCGCCGTGGGTGACGATCGTGGTCATCGGCCCGATGCGCGCGATGGTGGCGGCCTGACCATCGATGAAGATGTTGCGGTTGCGCAGATCGTCGAAGCGCGCGTGCAGGCGCACCCCCGACCACAGCTCGCGAAGCACCGGCAGCACGCGGCGGCGCTCCCACCACAGCACCGCCAGCAGGACGATGCCCGCGGTGATCCCGATGCCGCCGATCACGGTGATGGCGGCGAGCAGCAGGGCCAGCGGGATGGCCATCTTGCGCGCGTCTGCCACCTCGGGCGACTCCAGCGCGTCCATCGCGACCAGCACCAGGCTGACGACGAGCGCGGCCGCCGCCAGGTTGACCGCGAGCAGGAACAGCTTGTTCGCCGCCCAGGTGAACTCGCCGAGCGGCAGCACATCCACCCACAGCACCACCAGCGCCAACGCGGTGAGCGAGCGGATGCCACCCCGCACGGCGCGGGTGAGGCGCGCGAAGTCCTCGACGTTCATGGTCGCGGCTTGGCTGCTGGTCACTCGGCCCTCGATCAGCTTGAGCACCTCCATGGCGGCCGCGTCGGCGCGTGCGGCGCCCGCGAGGCCCACGAACGTACAGACGCCAGCACCCCAGGCGGCCCACGGGAAGGTCATCAGGTCCGGCACCGCGCCCGCCAGGCCGCCCATCCAGGCGGCGACCGCGGCCCAGGTGACCAGGAAGGTCCCGACCACGCCGGACGGGGTTCGGGCGCCGGGCTCAGGGTTCGACAGGCCAAGCCGGTGCACCATCAGCGCCATGGTGAGCGCCGGGATGGTGCCGAGGGCCAGCCCGAGCAGCACTTGGCTGGACAGCACATCAAGCACGGGCAGCATGCAAGACCCCTCTCGCGAGGAGCATACCCCGGAGCTGCCTTGCGTCGCCCTCGATGCGGGGTGATACCCACGGCGGCCAAGGGTGGGTCTCTACGATGAGCGAGCTTCGGACCTTTCTCGGTGCGCTCGCGCGCAAGCCTGCGGGCGTCGGCGCCATCGCGCCGTCGTCACGTGCGCTCGCGTCCACCATGGTGGCGCTGGCCCACATCGAGGACGGCGACCACGTGGTCGAGCTGGGCGCCGGCACCGGCCCCATGACCCGCGCGCTGCGCGACGCGCACCCGCACCATGACGTGCTCGTGCTGGAGCCGGACGTCGGCTTGGCGGCCAAGTGTCGCGAGAACGTGCCGGGGGTCGAGGTCGCCGAGGCCTACGCCCAGGATCTGCCCCGGCTGATCGCCGAGCGGGGCTGGCCGCACGTGGACCGCGTGGTGAGCAGCCTGCCGTTCGCGGCCTGGCCGGCGCCCCTCCAGAAGGAGGTGTTCGACGCGATCCTGACGGTGCTCAAGCCGGGTGGGCGCCTGGTGACGTTCACGTACGCCCACTCGCCGTATCTGCCCGCGGGCAGGCGCGCGCGGGCGCTGCTGGAGCGCACCTTCGACCGCGTTCACCTGTCGCCCGTGATCTGGGGCAACGTGCCCCCCGCGTTCGTCTACGTGTGTGACCGCGCGCCGTAGCGCGGCCGCTCAGGTGCCGGCCTCGATGGTGTAGGTGGCGTTCACGTTCGACCCGCGGTCGGGCAGCCAGATCCCGTGGAAGGTGATGGTGTGCGCTTCACCGTCGTACGTGTAGCCGTCGATGTCGCTCAGGGGCACGGGCGCGTCGTCGACGAACACCTGGAGCGTGCCAGGCGCGGCGCCGTGGCTCAGCGGGAACGAGGTGTAGATGCCTGCCGCGGTCAGACCGAGCTGGTCCATGAACGCCGACCAGTCACCCTGGCAGATCGACGAGGTCATACCTGCGGTCATCGCCGCGGCCTGCTCGTAGCGCTTGCCAGGCATGGTCTCGTCCTTGCAGATGGACCCCGCGGTGTCGGGGCCGACGATGCCCGCGATCTTCACGCGCGTGGGGTCCGCCTTCTGCGACTGCAGGTCGGTGACGTAGTTTCCGACGGGCGTCAGCTGGTCGGACCAGATGTAGCACTTGCTGCCATCGTCATCGGCGCCCAGGCGGCCCGCATCGGAGCAGTCGTCTTCGTCCGACACCACGACCACCAGCAGGCTCGCGTCTTCGCGCATGAAGCCTGAGTTGGGGCCGGTCGTCATCACCGACGACAGCGCGTAGGACGCGGCCTCCAGGCCCTGCTCCTTGCCGCTGCCTTCGATGCCCACGTGCACGCGCTCCTGGAAGAGGCGCTCGTAGTCGTCGTTGGCCGTCAGCACGGACGGCGAGCCGAGCAGGCGGCCGCGCTTGGCGTCGTTGTGCGCGAACTCGGTGGTCACGACGCCGATGTGGAAGTCGGTGCCCGTGCTCTCGATCTCGGAGATGAACGAGTTGAAGCCCGCGGCCAGCAGCGACTGCTCGTCGGCCATGGAGCCCGAGTTGTCGACGACGAACAGGATGTCGGCCTCGGCGCTGGGCGACTGCTGCCAAGCCTCCTCAAACTGCCGGTCGGCGAACGTGGTGGTGTCGCTGCACGCGCCTGCCAGGGCGGCGATGAAGAGGGTCGAGAGGGTGGTGCGGGTCATGACAGCTCCAAGATGCGACATGCGAAGAGGGGTGACACCCTCTGAGTCGCGTCTGGTCAGCCCGATTTGGAGGGCGTTCGCACGATTCCGGATCCGACGGCCTGTTTGACCGCCATTGTCGGCGGATCGAAAGAAAGTCCTACAAACGAGGGACGGGGGGATCGACGGGTGGTCACGTTGCGCTTGCATGCGCACAGAGGTTCACATGTCCCAGGTCGCGTTGGATCATGCCGCCTACGTCTCGCCTAAGGTGGTTCCCACTGCGGGCCTGAGCGCGCCGCACGACCGTCGCTTTGCGTCGACGCCGGACGCCCGCAACTCGCCGACCGACGGTCGACCGCACCTGCATCATGGGCCCATCGTGTTGCTCGACCTGGCGACAGAGGCGCTCACGCTCCCGTTTGTCGGGCTCCTGGTGGACACGGCGCTCACGCTGGTGGACGGCGAGACGCGCTTCTTGGACAAGCTGGTGCGCGCGGGCGCCGTCGGCCTGATCAGCGCCGTCGACGAGAACCCTGATCTCGCCCTGCACGCGGTCGCGTTCGAGAGTGAGGTCCGCGCGACCGTGCTCTGCTCCATGCTGGATGCCCTGCTTGGCCGTGACGTGGTGGATGTGGATCTTCGTCGCCGCGCGGACGCGCTGGTCGACCTCCACGTCGCGTGCCCGATCCCGGCGGCCGGTGTGCGGGAGGTGGCGACGCCCGCCCCCCACGCCGCCGAGGCCCTGCGGGACGGCGCGCTGGCGGCGATCAACGTCGACGAGATGATCCCCACCTTCCACGGTGTCCCGATCTCCCGCGAGGAGGTGGCTAGGCGGCTGCGCGCTCGCTCGCTCGACTCAGCGGTCGACGCGGCGATCAACGCGCTGCCTGATCTGGAGCGCACCGCGCTCGTGCATTCGTACCGCCATGGCTACGACGTGCAGGAGCTGGCCACCGTGATGTGCGTGTCGGTCGTGCGCGCCCAGCAGCTCCGCACCCGCGGCTTCGAGCACGTGCGCCAGCGCATCGCCTGAGGTCCGCGCTTCGGTCGCGTCGCGCGTGATGTTCGTGGGTGTCGATGTCGCGCGGAGATTGCCCTAGAACCGGTCCGGTCCGGCTTCGATTCGAACACCGGGCCATGCCGATCTGGCGGGGTTGTCACCGGAGGCGAAGGCGATGTTCATCGGACTCTCGGCACCTTGGGACTACGTCGCGTTCGTGTCCGTCTGTGTGCTCGTCGTGCTGCTGGTCGAGCTCTGGCTGGTTCGTGTTCGACACGCCTCAGGACTCGGCGCTGGAACCGGGGCCGCGATGCTGATCCTGGTCTTTGCGGGGTGGATCTGGGTCGACCACGCGGGGCACGATGCGCGAGACAGGCTCCGCGACAACATGCGTGGCCTGGCGGTGACCTACGCCAAGGACCTGGAGCGTTTGGGCCACTGGCGCTTGGGCCCCGACACCAAGGCGGATGATCCACTCTACTTGGAGCTCGTCGACTGGCAGAAGAGCTGGCTGGCCGCCAACCCGCAGATCAACGACATCTACACCCACCGACTCGCTCCAGACGGCACCGTGCTGCTGTGGGTGGACTCGGAGACCGACTACGACCGCGATGGCGTCTTCGACCATGAGCGGGAGCGGCGTACACCGATTGGAGAGCCGTACTTGGACGGCGGCCCGACCGTGCGCACCGCGTTCGAGGGGCAGACGGCGTTCACGCCGCGCGCGTACAGCGATCGGTGGGGGACGTGGATGAGCGCCTACGCACCCATGTACGATCCCAAGGGACGGCAAGAGGCTGTGCTGGGCGTGGACTTCGACGCCGCCGCCTGGGCGGAGGCGATCGGGCGCGCGCGCGACGCCGGCATGCTCGGCATCTCGGTGATCCTGATCTCGCTGCTCGCCACCGGCAGAGTGGTGGCGAGCCTGCGCGCCGATCTGTACGCTCGAGAGCTGGCCGCGGCGGAGCTGGCGGCGGCGAAGCAGCTCGCGGAGTCCGCGAACCGCGCCAAGAGCGAGTTCCTGGCCAACATGAGCCACGAGATCCGCACGCCGATGACGGCGATCCTCGGCTACGCGGACCTGCTGCTGGACGCCGACTCCACCTTGGACGAGCGACGCAGCTTCGTAGGGACCATCCTTCGAAATGGGGATCACCTGCTCGGCGTGATCAATGACGTGCTCGACATCTCGAAGATCGAGTCGGGCGGCATGACGGTGGAGCAGATCCCCACGTCGCCCGCGCAGGTGGTCGACGACGTCATGGAGGCGTGGCACGCCAAGGCGTCCTCCAAGCGGATCGTGCTGTCGGTCCATTTCCTCACGCCGGTGCCCGACCTGTTCCTGTCCGACCCGACACGCGTCCGTCAGGTGCTGTTCAACCTGGTGGGGAACGCCATCAAGTTCACCGAGCGCGGCTCGGTCGACGTCCGCGTTCGCTACGACGAGGACTCCAAGCCAGGCGTGGGCACGCTTGTCGTCGACGTGAAGGACTCGGGGATCGGCATCCCGCCCGACAAGCTGGCTGGGCTCTTTCAGCCGTTCGCGCAGGCGGACAGCTCCATGGCGCGCCGCTTTGGCGGAACGGGGCTTGGGCTCACGATCTCGCGGCGTCTGGCGCAGTTGCTGGGCGGAGACGTGGTGGTGATCTCCACGGTGGGGCAGGGGTCGTGCTTCACGTTCACGATGAGCACCGCCAAGGTGGAGGGCGCGCTTTGGGTGCGTCCCGCCGACCACGAGATCGCGGCGTAGTCCGGGCGTGTCCGATTTTTCAGACGGGGTCTCCAACTTCGGTGACACCCGCACGATCGGGCCCACGAGCGGGAGATCGAGGGAATCAGGGCGCTGACCGAACAATTGATCTGCAATGGAAAATCGCGACGAACGATGAACGGGCCACTTGAGGTCGCACATGGCCCCGTCCCGCCCCGACATCCAGTCCTCCTACCCCCTCGTCTCCTCCGGTCTGTTCGCCTTTGGCGCAGCGTCCGTGGCGGCGCTTGCGTTGACGTCGGGCGTCTCCGTGCCGGCGCTGCTCGGCGGCGCGTGCGTGGGCGTGCTCGTGTCCGGCTGGATGGTGGGCATGAACCTGCCCCTCGACGTCGATTCCGCCAACACCGTGCGGGCGATGGTGGAGGACATCTCGCATGTGTCCGCTCCCGTCCTGGCGATGGCTTCGCCGAGCGCCGTGATCGCGCCGACGACGCCCAAGCAGGAGACGGTGGATGTCGCGCAGGTGGCGCGCGTCTCGCAGAATCTGGAGTTCTCGAACCGTCCGCTGACCACCCCGAACGTGGGCCGCGAGCGCGGTGACACCATCCGCGTCCTGCTCGCCGAGGACGGCCGCGACAACCAGAAGCTGATCTGCGCCCAGCTCGGCCGCGCAGGCATGAGCGTCACCGTCGCCGACAACGGCGAGATTGCCTACCAGATGGCGATGACGCAGGCGTGCAAGGGTACGCCCTACGACGTGGTGCTCATGGACATGCAGATGCCTGAGCTCGATGGCTATGGCGCCGCGACCAAGCTTCGCGCCGCTGGCTACACCCGGCCGATCGTCGCGCTCACGGCCCACGCGATGGTGGGCGATCGAGAGCGCTGCATCTCGGCGGGCTGCTCCGACTACCTGACCAAGCCGATCGACCGCGTGAAGCTGATCCACACGATCTGCGTGCTCGCTGATCAGCACGCGGACGTCGATGATGGCCCGATGATCGCCGAGCTCGACGAGGACGACGCGGAGATGGTGGAGGTCGTCGAGATGTTCGTCGCGGACCTGGTGATCCGCATGTCGGAGCTGACGACGGCGGTCAGGCGCGCCGACTACGCGAAGGTTCGCAACCTGGCGCACCAGCTCAAGGGCGCAGGCGGCGGCTACGGCTTCCCCAAGATCTCCGCGGCGGCGGAGGCTGTGGAGCAGGCGACGCGGGTCGCCGGGAACGGCGAGGCGATCGCGCGCGCTGTCGAAGATCTGGCCTCGCTGTGCGCGCGCGCACGCCCGCTGGCCGTCGCTACCTGACCCTCTCTGCGACGAGGAGCCGTCATGGCACCTAGCGTACTCATCATCGACGACTCACCGGACATCCACCGGCTGCTCGCGGTTCGTCTGAGGACGGAGGGCGTAACGCTGCACCACGCGATGGACTCGATCTCTGGGCTGGAGCTCGCGGCCGCGGTGCAGCCGGATCTGATCCTGTTGGACTTGGTGATGCCTGGCACGGGCGGCCTTGAGGTCTGTCGCGCGTTGAAAGAGAACCCGAACACGCAGGACATCCCGGTCATCTTCCTGTCGGGCACCACCGATCCTGAAGTCAAGGTGCAGGGCTTCGACCTGGGCGCCATCGACTACGTGACGAAGCCCTTTGAGGTGTGCGAGCTCCGCGCGCGGGTGCGCTCGGCGCTGCGCATGAAGCGCGCGCACGATCTGCTCGCGGCGAGGGCGTTCATCGACGCGCTCACCGGCCTGCACAACCGCGCGTACTTCGACCGCAGGCTCTCGGACGAGCTCGCGGCGTCGCGTCGGTACGGTCGCGACGTGTCGCTGCTGATGGTCGACATCGACCACTTCAAGCAGGTGAACGATCTGCATGGCCACCCCGCGGGCGACCGCGTGCTCGGCTCGGTGGGCGACGCGCTCACCCAGTACTCGCGCGAGACGGACGTCGCCTGTCGCTACGGCGGCGAGGAGTTCGCGCTGATCCTCACCGAGACGCCTGAGGCGTCGGCGTTGATCCGCGCCGAGCGGCTGCTCGCCACCTTTCGTTCACTCCCCACACCCATACGCGGCCAGGTGCTGACATGCAGCATCGGGCTCGTGGCGACGGACACGTTCGCCTCTAGCGACCTGGAACCCGCGGCGTTCGTCGCCGCGGCGGATGTAGCGCTCTACTCCGCAAAGAAGCTTGGCCGGGACAGGGTCTGCACAGCGTCGACGCTGGCGCGGAGCCTGTCCACGGCGTCCTGACGCCCCACCACGGGGCCACCTATTACCACTGGCGCTCACCCGCGCCGCCCATGCTCCCGAGGCCGCTTTGGTCCCGGGGGCGGAAGGGTACATCCATGTCCCACACCGTCGCCCACGGCGGAGCTCGCGCGGAATCCCAATCCCCCGCGCGGAATCGTCCTGATGAAGCCATCTTCTCCTTCGGCCTGCACGACGTCCCGCCGTCGGAGGTCGCGCGTCCCGCCACGCAGCATGCGCCCAACCGTCCCACGGCCAGGCCTGTCCGGGAGGCGTGGCGCCAGGCGCTCATCGTCGAGAACTACGGGCTGGTCCAGGCCGTCGCCCGCCAGGTTCACGGCCGCCTGCCGCGCCATGTCGACATCGACGACCTGATCAGCGCCGGCGCGATCGGGCTGATCGACGCGGCGGAGCGGTTCGAGGCGAGCCGCGAGGTGCCGTTTCGTGCGTTCGCGCGCACCCGCATCCGCGGCGCCATCTACGACGGCCTGCGCTCGGACGACTGGGTCCCTGCGGGGGTGCGTCGTCGCTCCGAAGCCATCCGCCAGACGCGGGACCACCTGAGCGAGACGCTGGGACACGCGCCCAACCGGGAGGAGCTGGCGAGCTCGATGGAGATGTCGCCCGACCGGTTCGCCCGCATGGAGGCCCGGGCGCGCGTGCTCACCCTCATGTCGACCGAGACCCCCCTGGGGGAGGACGGCGACCGCACGCTCGGGTCGACGCTCGCCAATGACGGCGACGTGCTGGAGTTGCTTGCAAGTACCGAGCAGTCTGATGCTATGAACGCCGCGCTTGCGCGCTTGCCTGATCGCGAGCGCGAGGCCGTGATCCTCTACTACCTGGAGGGCCAGACGCTCGAAGAGGTCGGTGAAACCTTGGGAGTTACCCTATCCAGGGTGTACCAGCTCCGCACCCGCGGCGTCGAGCGGATCCGCTACTGCATGCAGCGGCACATGGGTTGAAAGTTCCTGGCGTTGGAGGGCACTAAATAAGATTTGTGCGTGCTTTCCCTATAAAGCCGCCGGTCGACCTTCGAATAGAGGCTCACTTCACCACAAACGAGTGAACCTTGGAGGTCAAGATGACCGTTGGATATGGATCGGATCCCTCGGCGCCCATGCGGTCGGCTCACAACCGCGCGCGCCTCTTCGGCCTGCTGTCCGTCGCGGTCGCGGCGATCACCGGCTACACCACCTGGCACGTCGTCGCGCAGTACGACACCGAGCTCGCTCACGCCAGCGGCTCTGCCGGCAACCTTGAGATCGTGCTCGCAGCCCACGAGCTGAAGCCCGGCCAGATCATCACCTCTTCGGACGTGACCCTGGGCGCCCGTCCCGCCGGCCTCGGCCTCGACGAGGCCTTCTTCTCGACTGACAACGTCGTCGGCCAGATGGTCCATGACCCGACGCCGGCCGGCGCCGCGATCAAGCATGACGCTCGCGCCGTGGGCGGCGCTGGCCTCACCGCCGAGGACCTCATCGCCCCTGGCTCCCGCGCCGTCACGGTGCACGTGAGCCAGGCGTCCGCAGTCGGAGGCCTCATCCGCCCCGGCTCCTTCGTCGACGTCATCGTCACCATCCGCCCGGACCAGAAGGACCTTGGCGCCAACTGGGTGACCGACACCATCCTTCAGGGCGTTCGCGTCCTCGCCGTCGGCACGGACCTGCTCGACCCGTCGTCGCATTCCAACGAGGTGACGGCCGACTCGCACAGCCGCTCCAAGGACGAGTTCGTCACCCTCGAGGTGTCGCCGGCCGAGTCCGAGGCGGTCGCCCTGGTCGCCAGCCGCGGCCAGATTCAGCTGGCCCTCCGCGGCCGCTCGGACCTCGAGATCGTCAAGCGTGACGGCCCGCTAGTCACCAACGCGCTCATCGGCGTCCCCGAGCCTGTTCAGCAGGCGCAGGCCCAGCGCGTCGCCCGCGTCAAGGCCGACGAGGCTGCCTCGTCCACGACCACCCGCGTCATCCGCGGCAACAAGGTCAGCCTTGAGCAGTTCACTGCCCCCACCCACAACGTCGACACCCTCCCCGCCGCTGCGGACCGGTAGGACAACATGAACCACGAACTCCACATGTCTACCCCCTCTGACATCAACCTCGACGCCCACACCGCCGACCAGACCGATGAGTCCATCCGCTTCGACCTCCGCCTCTGCACGACCGTCGTCGTGATGTCCGCGAAGGGTGGCTGCGGCGCGACCATGGTCGCCACCAACATGGCGGCCGCCCTCGCGGCGAACAAGCGCGTGTGCATGATCGACCTGGACCTGTGCAAGGGCGACATCGCGGGGTTCTTGGACCTGCGGGCTGGCCGTTCGGTCAACCACCTGTTCGACCACCTGGACGCGCTCGACGATGAGCTCATCCGCGGCTCGGTCGAGATCCACCCGAGCGGCCTGCACGTCCTCTCGCTCCCTTACGACCTCACCGAGCTGCGCAACGTCCGCGCGATCGAGGTCAACCGCCTCCTCAACCAGGTCCGCCAGACCTACGACGTTGTCGTGGTCGATGTGGGCTCGCGAGTCGATGTGGCGGCGCTCGCCGCGGCGCTGATCGCGGACGAAGTGGTGGTCATCACCACCCCCGACGTCTCCGCGCTCCGCAACACGCAGCGCGTGTTCGACCTCCTCCGCCGCCTCTCGATCCCCGAGGAGCGTCTGCGGATGGTGCTGAACAAGTACGACCCCAAGTCGGGCGTGTCGCTCGACACCATCACCGCGCAGCTCCACGTGCCGCTCGTGGCGACCATCGCCAAGAACGACGAAGCCTGCGGCAAGGCTGACGCGGCGGGCCGCACGCTCTCCGATGTCGCGCCTCGCGCCGACGTCACCCGCGACCTCGACGGCCTGTGGGCCCGCCTCAATGGCGAAACGATCAAGCAGCCGAGCGGTTTCCCCTGGTTCTGGTCGCGTCGCTGATCGATAGCTTCATCATTCGAAGGTCTTGGAGGATTCCATGAGCAACCGAATCGTCGACATGCTCCGCCCCGATGCGGACGGCACCGAGGCCGAAGCCCCCGGAATCCGCGCCAAGCGGGAACTGCACGCAGAGCTGGTCGCATCGCTCGACCTGGGCGTCATCCAGTCCCTCCCGCGCCGCGAGCTGGAAGCGCAGATTCGCCAGACGCTGACGCGCATGGTTCACGGTCGTGCCCTCCCCATGACCCGCGAGCAGCAGGCTGACGCGATTGAGGAGATCCTCGACGAGGTGTTGGGCTTCGGCCCCATCCAGCGTCTGCTCCGCGAGCCTGGCGTCACCGACATCATGGTGAACGGCCCGGACACGATCTTCGTCGAGCGCGGCGGCAAGGTGGAGTTGGCGAACGTCCAGTTCCGCGACGCCAAGCACCTGATGCACGTCATCGACCGCATCGTCGGCTCGGTGGGCCGGCGCATCGACGAGTCCTCGCCGATGGTCGACGCTCGCCTCCCGGACGGCAGCCGCTTCAACGCGATCATCCCGCCGGTCGCGCTCGACGGCCCCATGGTCTCCATCCGCCGGTTCGGCAGCTCGCCGATGCGCCGTGATGACCTGGTGGCCCTGGGCAGCGTTCCCCAGCAGGCGATGGATCTCCTTGAAGGCTGCGTGCGCGCCAAGATGAACATGCTCATCAGCGGCGGCGCCGGCAGCGGCAAGACGACCCTCCTCAACGTGCTCTCGTCGTTCATCCCGGAAGGGGAGCGCGTGGTCACGGTGGAAGACGCCGCGGAGTTGAGCCTCCAGCAGCGGCACGTCGTCCGCCTCGAGACGCGCCCGCCCAACCTCGAAGGGTTCGGTCAGGTCACCGCTCGCGACCTGCTCCGCAACGCCCTCCGCATGCGCCCTGACCGCATCGTCATCGGTGAGATCCGCGGCGACGAGGCCATCGACATGCTGCAGGCGATGAACACCGGCCATGAGGGCTCGATCGGCACCATCCACGCGAACTCGCCCCGCCACGCGCTGAGCCGGCTGGAGACCATCATCGGTCTGACCACGCCGAACCTGTCCAGCGTCGCCATCCGCGAGATGATCGGCGACACGGTGAACCTGGTCCTCCAGGTCCAGCGCCACACGGACGGCCGCCGTCGCCTGGTCTCCATCATCGAGATCAAGGGCATCGAGAACGGACACCTCGTCACCTCCGAGATCTTCCGGTTCCACCGCACGTCCATCGACGCCTCCGGCCATGTGGTCGGTGTGCATGAGTTCAGTGAGATGGACCCGCGCCTGACGGCTCGCTTCGCCGAGTACGGCGTCGAGCTCCCCACCCAGCCCGCCCGCGTCCGTCTGGAAGCGTAGGAGGCCCCCATGCTTTCGCCCGATATCCTCGGACTCTCCGTCTTCTTCGGAATGTCCGCCAGCTACGGCCTCTTCGTCACCTCCCAGCGCACGCGTCGGCAGGCGGTGGCCCTCGAGTTCGCCCGTCGCCTGGGTCCGGGTGGCGCTGGCCCCCGCCTTGAGCGCACGGCCGAGACGGGCCTCGCGAATCGGGTGCTCGGGCCGGTGGGCGAGTGGATCCACAGCATGACCCTGCGCGCCGGCGTGCCTCTGACCGTGACCCAGGTGGTCGCGGCCTCGGCGGCGACCGCGGTCCTCGGCTCAACGGTCGGCGGCATGGTGCACGGCGTGCCGTGGGCCTTGGCCGGCCTGACGATGGGCGCCTTCCCGATGATCTCGCTTCGGCAGCGCGCCCACGAGCTGGACGCGAAGGTCACCGCGCAGCTTCCCGACGCGATCGACCTGATGACGCGCGCGCTGCGCGTCGGTCACTCGTTCCCGGAGTCGATGCGCGTCGCCGCGGCTGAGTCCGAGGAGCCGCTGGCCACTCTGTTTGGCGACGTGGCCGAAGAAAACGGCCTCGGACTTGAACTTCGCGATTGCCTCGAGAAAATGCTGCATAAAGTGCCGCACAACTTCGAAGTACGGTTGTTCATCAGCTGCGTGCTGCTGAACAGGGAAACCGGAGGCAATGCCGTGGAGATCCTGGAGTCAGTGGCGCGGACGATTCGTGAGCGCGCGGTCTTCGTCGAGAAGGTCGCGGCCATGACCACCGAGGTTCGCGCCTCAGCGGCGGTCCTGGCGGCGATGCCTTTCATCGCTGCGGGCGGGCTGATGCTCGTCTCGCCCAACTACCTCAAGCCGCTGTTTGAGGTGGCCATCGGCCAGAAGCTCCTCTTCGGCGCGGGTCTTCTGATGGTTTGCGGCATGGCAATCATGAGTCGCGTGGCGACCGTGGAGGCAGAGTGAACATCTCATTCCTCGCGCTGCTCGTGGGTGGTGGCACCTTCGCCGGCGCGCTGACCGTTTTTGCGACCCTGTGGTATGCGACCGAGCGCAAGACGATCCTCGGCAAGGACGTGGCCCCGTCCGCGGTGCTGCGGCCCGCTTCGACCACCCCGATGGTCCGCCTGCTCGCGTCGGTGACGGCGCCGAGCGAGCGCGAGGTCCTGCTGCAGTCGCAGCATCGCCTGACCCAGGCCGGCTTCCGTGGTCGCGCGGCGCTTGCCCAGTGGTTCGCCATCCGCGGCGCGATGACCATCAGCCTGCCGGTGCTCGCGTGGTTCTTTCTTCGCCCCAGCAGCAACGTCGGTCTCGCGATCGTCGGCCTGACGGCGGCGGCGGTGGGCTACGGCATCCCGGCGCTGGTCGTGAGCACGATGCGCACCCAGCGTCAGCGCCGCATCCGTCGCGCGGTGCCCAACATGCTGGACATGTTGGTGATGTGTCTGGACGCGGGCTTGGGCATCCAGGTCGCGCTCGAGCATGTCGCTCGCGAGCTGCAGACCGTCGCCCCTGAGCTGGCCTTCGAGATCCAGACCGTGCATGCCGAGCTCTCCGCTGGCATCCCGCGTCAGGAGAGCTTCCGACACCTGGTCCGTCGGACCGGCGTCGCCGAGATCAACTCGCTGGTCAACCTGCTCGGCTCGGTCGACCGCTTCGGCGCAGGCGTCGCGGACTCGCTCCGCGGCCACGCGCAGATGACCCGCACCCGCCGCACCATCTACGCCGAGAAGCGCGCCGCCAAGGCGTCACCGGCCCTGACCATCACCATGGTCGCCTTCATTCTCCCCGCCCTGTTCGTCGTGCTGCTCGGCCCGAGCGTCGTGCATCTCGGCGCCTGGGTTGCCCCGCACGCCCACTGGGGGACGCGATGAAACCGGTACTGGCCGCCCCGGCGCGTCGGGCGCGTCGCGGCAACTACGTGATGCTGCTCGCAGCGGCGGTCACGGTGGCCCTCGGGCTCGGCGCCTTCGCCATTGACATCCCCTACCGTCTGATGTCCCAGGGCCAGGCCCAGGGTGTGGCCGACGCCGCGGCGCACGCCGCGCTGGTCACCCTCCGCCGCAGCGGCGATGTGGACGCCGCCGCCTCGGCCGCCCAGACCCTGGTCGCGACGAACGGCGTCGCCGGCGTGACCCCCGACGTCCTCGACATGCAGTTTGGCTCTTGGGATGACACCCAGGCTGTCCCGGTCTTCACGGAGGGCGGCTCGCACCCCAACGCGGTGTCGATGCAGGTCGGTCGGACGGACGGCTCGGCGGTCGACTATCTCTTCTCCAAGATCATCGGCTACACGACCTTTGACGTGTCCTGCCACTCGGTCGCCGCATCCCGCAGCGCCCAGGTCGCGTTCGTCCTCGACGTCTCGCCGAGCTGGACCCAGGCTGACTTCATCGCGGCCCGTGACGGCATGGTCGCCGCGTTCGACAAGCTCGCGGCGTCGGCTTCGCCCGGCGACGTAGTCTCGCTGACGGTCTACAACAGCCGCTACGCGTGGACGGTGACGCCGTGGACCAGCCTGGCGGACGCCACGGACGCCGCGACCGTGCGCGCCCAGTGGGCCGCGCTGAACGTGGCCAGCCGCGCGGGCGAAGACACGGACGCGACCGATGCGGTGGAGTGCAACTACAACACCGGCGGCAGCGAGGACGACTTCAGCGCTCCCGTGGCCGGAGGCTGCTACCCCGACATGCCCCGCGCGTACGTGGATGAGGCCGGCGCCGATCCGTCGGTCGGCCTGCGCAACGCCGAGGCGCTCTACAGCGCCTCGAGCGCGACCAGCCGCTTCCGCGCGGTAGTGCTGATCACCGGGCACAACCCGGAGGCGGTGCCTGCGGCCTCCGGAACGCAGCGCACGGCCGACAGCTACTCCGAGACTCGGTGGCCCGAGCTCGTCGGCGACGCGGACCACGCGCTCGCCGCCATTCGCAACGACAGCATCTCTTCGGCCGGTCGTCTCCGGAGCAGCTGGTCAGCCCACACCTGGGTCGTCGCGCTGAACGCGGACGACGTGATGTTCGCGTCCACCGCCCAGGGTGACGGGTACGCCGTACAGTCCAGCAGCGCCTCGGACGCGTCGCGAATCTTGCGCGAGATCGTCGCCGAGCTTCCGATCGCCGTCGTGGAGTGACCATGACTCGCCGCACTTCCAGACGCGCTCGCCGGGGCAGCTATGTCCTCGAGTTCGTCCTGACCTTCCCCCTCTGGTTCGCGCTCGTCACGGCGATGATCGACTACGGTTGGCTCATCTTCCAGCGCTCCACCCTCGACGCTGGCGTCGGGATCGCCTGCCGCGCCGGCGCGCTCCTCGACGTGGGCGAGACCAGCCAGAACCTTGCTGTCGTCGAAGACGCTGCCACGGCCAAGCTCATCGACTACCTCGCGCCGGTGACCCCCGACGGCTGCGCAGGATGCACCGTCAGCGTGGGCGTCCGAGGCATCGCCCCGGCCCGCACGCTGGAGTGCATCGCGACGCTGCCGTTCACCCCGCTCCTCGGCGTCTACGTGCAGATCACGGAGCTGAGCGCGGTCGACACCACCTGGCTCGAGTGGCAGCGCCAGAACGCCGCCGACGTGGAGCACACATGACCCCCCGGACCCCCAGCTCGAACGTGATGCGTCGCGCGCGTCGTGGCGTCGGCATCGTCGAGTTCTCGCTCACCATGCCCATCCTCCTCTACGTCACCATGGGCATCACTGAGCTTGGCATGCTGACCGGCCGCGTGGAGCTGGTGAACCGTGTCGCCCGTGAGGCCGCCCGCGCGGGCGCCGGCACGATCGAAGGCGCGGACCCGACCGGCACGGCGATCGCAGAGATGGCGATCGCCCAGGCGTCTGCGGCGCTGGAGGCCGCAGGCATCCCCTGCGACACGGGCTGCACCGTCACCGCCGAGTGGATCGACCGCGACGGTTGGATGAACCTCGACGTGCGCGTGGAGGTGCCTTACGTCCCGGTGACCAACCTGGTGCCGGGCCTGCCGACGTCCACTCACGGTGAGTTCACCACGATCACCCAGCAGCAGCAGGTGCTGTAAGGCCGCGCGACCGGGTGGATGGCGTCAGCCGTCCGCGAGTGGAGCGAAGCGAGGCACGCGTCCAGGACGCGTGCCTCGTTGCGTTGGGATTGCCGAAGAGCGGCGTAGGGTGGGCGTCGCGGAAACTGGGCTAGATCGATCTCAAATTCGGGGGGGCGGCACGCGACCTCTATGGGTGACCCCTTTCCCCCGAGTGACGTCATGAACCACACCATCCCCCTCGCTTTCGCGCTTCAGGCGGTCCTCGCCAGCGCGCCCGCCCTGGCCGCCCAGGACGCCCCTCCCGCGCCCTCTGCGGCGGTCGTGGGTGACGATGACGCGGCCCTTAGCGTCACCGTGCCTCGCTACGCGCTGTCCGGCGCGACGGTCGCCGTGAAGCTCTCCCTGCCGTACGCGGCGCACCACGCGAAGTTCTCCATCGCCGTGGTGACCGATACGGACCGCAAGCACCACGTGCAGGCGCATGGCCGTATGTTGGACGGTGGAACGGCCATGGCCAGCATCGCGCTGCCTGCCAGCGCTGGCGACCACCTCGTCTCGCTGTTCGTGACGGTGTCGGGCGCGCACGGGCCCTCGACCACCGAGCTGCTGCGCGTGGTCGTGCTCGACCCGGCCGGCGACTACGACGCAGACCGCATCCCCTCGTCGGAGGAGATCAACCTGTGGTGGACCGACCCGACCGCCCCGAACCTGGGCTGCCGACCCCTGGAGCAGCTCCAGAACAGCCCGCTCCTCCGGGTGCCGCTGTCCTGATGCCGCGCGCTTCGGCGCATGCGTGACAGATCTGGGCCGCGTGGTGGGACGACCGCCACGCGGCCCTCGTCGTGGTCTAGCGCGCCTCGCGGATGGCCTTGAGCAGCGTGCGCGCGGCGGCCGCCACGTCGTGGCCATGACGCGCCGCCTCTTCCACCCGGTGCGCCACGGCGCTCAGCGCCGGGTAGCCGTAGCCACCTGCAGCGCCTTTGAGCTGGTGCGCGATGTGCCGCACCTGCACCTCGTCCCCCGCGTCCATCGCGGTGTCCAGCTCTCCGGCGATCACCGGGAGGCGCTGCGCGAAGTCCGCCCGCAGCTCAGCCATCTCCTCGTCCTCATCCTCGCTGGCGTCGGACACGTCGGCGGAGGCGTCCTGGCCAGGCGCGGGCGTGTGCCAGCGGAGGATGGCCTCGACCAGCGTCGCGCGGTCGATGGGCTTGGTGAGGTAGTCGTCGCAGCCGGCGGCCAGACACTTCTCGCGATCCCCCGCCATGGCGTGTGCGGTCAGCGCGATGATGGGGCCCTTGTAGCCCTGCGTGCGAAGCATGCGGGTGGCGCCGTAGCCGTCCAGCTCCGGCATCTGCATGTCCATGAGGATGACGTCGTACGGGGTGCCTCCGGCGTTCGCCAGGAGCGCCGCCTGGACCGCCAAGCGGCCGTTCTCGCACATGGTCACGTGCGCGCCGGCCTTACGGAGGTGCGTCGTGATCAGGATCTGGTTGTCTCGGCCGTCTTCGGCGAGCAGGACGCGCGCGTCGACGTGGCGCGCGTCGGACGCGGGGGAGGCTTCCACCTGAAAGCCCGCCTCGGAGTAGCCGGTCAGCATCTGGACGCCATCGAGCGGACCGGTGGCGATGTCGAGGAAGAAGGACGTGCCTTGCCCGGGCGTGCTCTGAACCGTGACCTCACCGCCGAGCAGGCCTGCCAGCTTGCGGCAGATCGCCAAGCCCAGACCCGTGCCGCCGAAGCGTCGCGTGGTCGACGTGTCCGCCTGCGAGAACGCCGTGAACAAGACGCCGATCTGCTCTTCCGTCATCCCAATGCCTGTGTCGGCGATCTCGATGCGCAGGCGCGGGTCGGCGCTGTCGGACCGCTCGCAGCGAACAGCGATGCGGACACCGCCGCGCTCGGTGAACTTGATGGCGTTGCCCACCAGGTTGACCACGATCTGCCGAAGCCGCGTGGGGTCGCTCTGGATGGTCGTGGGGACGTCGGTCTCGTACACGACATCAAATTGCAGCGCCTTGTCGAGCGCGCGCACGCGCATGAGCGAGGCCACGTCCACGAGGACGCTCGCGGGGGAACAGGAGATGTGCTCGACGGTCATCTTGCCCGCCTCGATCTTCGACAGGTCGAGGATGTCGTTGATCAGGCGGAGCAGGTGCTCGCCGTTGCGCCGGATGGTCTGCACGTACTCGAGGCGGTCGCTCTCGGTGGTGTCGGGCTCCATCAGCAGGTCGGCGTAGCCCTGAATGGCCGTCATCGGCGTGCGGATCTCGTGGCTCATGTTGGCGAGGAACTCGCTCTTGGAGCGGTTGGACTCCTCCGCCGCCTCCATCAGCGCCTCCAGGTTGGACGCGTGCTCCAGCTGGGCCACGCGCCGGGCGATCGCGCGCATCTCGGTCTGTCCGCGCACGCACGACGCGATCAGGAAGACGTCCTCAAATGACATCCATCCGGCGTACTCGAACACGCGGGCGGTGGTGAGCGCCGTCAGCGCGCCGGTGGCGTCAGGCCAGAACAGGCCACGGGCGACGTTGCCGAACAGCGCGACGACGGTGCCGGTGATCAGCACAGGCCAGTCGCGGTAGAAAGCGAGGAAGGCCAGCGAGCCGAAGATGTGGAAGTGCGTCTCCATCCGCCCGCCCGTGAGGTGGATGAAGAGGGTGCCAAAGCCCATCTGCGCGATGGCGATCACGTGGCGAGAGAGCCGGGTGCCGGGGCGCAGCAGCAACGTGGTGAGCGCGCCGATCACCAGCACGCTGCCAGGCACGACCGCCGCCCACATCTGGGGGCTGATGCTCGCGACGTGCCCGTGCCACGAAAAGGGGGTGAGCGTGAGGGCGACGCAGATCCCGACGACCCACTCCGCGACGATCAACATGCCGAACATGCGATCCGTGCGCATGGCGACGTCCGTCGAGTGCTGCTCGTAGAGCGCTTGGGCTCGTGCCTCGATCGCGGCGTCGTCTGGGATCATGCGCCTCCTTGTATGGCGCAGCCGTAGACCGGCGCGGCCCTCGGCCCGTCGTGCTTGAGGATCGCCGAGAGCAGCGCGGCGGCGCCGGGGTTGGCGCCCTCGCGGCCTCGGCTGCCGGTAACCCCGCCGTGGTAACGCAGCGCGCCGTCGGCTCCGTACAGGCTGACCTCGCCAGACGTGAGCCCGTCGAACAAGCGCAGCTCCGCGGCGTCGCGATCGCGCAGCACGTGAAGCCACGGGAACTCGGCCGCGGCGTCGGCCACCTCGGACGGCTCCGAACCGTCGATCACCGCCCAGACGTCGACGTCCGCGTCCGGGCTCCGCCGCAGGACCTTAGAGATCTCACGCAGGGTGGCGAGGGTGCAGGGGCAGTGCTCGTGCGCGGCGATCACGAGCGTCGCTCGGCCTGTGCGGGCGATTCGGCTGGCTTCCGGCCACCGTGCGGGCGGCGAACCTTGCTCTCCAGGCGTGTTCTCCCAGTTGACCATGGCGCCAAAGCCGATGCCGACGACGCCGAGCCAACCGCAGACCAGCGCCATGATCCAGAGCGATCTTCCCACGATGCACCTCCCGCAAGTCGGTGATCGATGCACGGACCCCGAGTTGGAGAGCAAACGGGGCCGTTGGGGTCGCTCAGACGCATGAGTACCTTAGGGCCGTTGCCCTCGACCGGGAAATAATCGAAGTCGAACCTAGGCGCATCCGCCGTCGTGACAATTCGTGATGAGCTTCGGGCTCTAGGCGCGGCCGCCGTCCTTCGACCTCAAAGGCATCCAAGGAGCGCGGATTTCGCGGTCTGCGGTCTCGTCGGAGGATTCTATGCGCAAGCTCTCATGGGTCGGAGCCGTGCTCTTCACGTTGCTGGTCACTCCCACCACCCGTGCGTTCGCTGCGGCGGACTCGTTCGCCTGCCAGCCTTGGTTCATGGACCTGGTGTGCGGGTCGGACGCCTCCTGTCGCGAGCTCATCGACATCGAGTTCGAGTGCGGCCTCTACCTGGGCGCCGGTGAGGGGACCGTGGTCGACACCGGCTGGACCGACACCGGCGAGACCGACGTCGGCTCGGCGAACACGGGCTCGCTGGACACGGGCTCGGCGGACACGGGCTCGCTGGACACCTTCGGTGTGGATGGCCCGATCGTCGACTCGGGCGACACGGCCGAGCTTGAGATCTTCGTCCAGATCGACACCGACGTGCCTGGCTCGGCCGACACCGACGCGCTCGTCGACCCCGGACCCGCCGCGGGCCCTGACACGGACATTCTCGGTGGCCAGTACCCGGGCCGCGTATACGAGACCGACGTGCACGACGACTGGGGCGACGTCACCATCACCGACGACACCGGCGTCGCGGCGGCGGACACCGACGCGGTGGCTGCGACCGACACCGACGTGATTGGCGGCTCGGCCGGCAGCGTCACCGACACCGCCTCGGACACCGGTGGCCCGGCAGACACCGGCGCCGTCGTGGTGTGCACGGGCGACCCAGCGTCCGGCGACTCGGACGGCGACGGGGTGTGCGACGACGTCGACGCCTGCCCGCTCGATGTGACCGGCGACTCGGACGGAGACTCTGTCTGCGACGTGGCCGACGTCTGCCCCGGTGACGACGATCTGGCCGACGCCGACCAGGACACGGTCCCTGACTGCCTGGACGCCTGCGCGGGCGACGACCGCACCGGTGACGCCGACTTCGACGGCCTGTGCAACGACACCGACGCCTGCCCGGTGGACATGTACAACGACAGCGACTGGGACGGCGTGTGTGACTCGCTCGACCTGTGCGACGGCGACGACGCCTCTGGCGACCGGGACTTCGACGGCCTGTGCGACGACCAGGACTTCATCCTCGACGTGAGCCGAGTGGGCCGTAGCCACACCATGTCGTTCACCGTCGGCAACGCGCTCCCCGGCTCCCGGGTCTACGTCCTGGCGTCGGTGTCGGGCCTGGGCGACGGCCCCTGCCTGCCACAGTCGGCCGCGTGTCTGGACATCGTGCGGCCGGTGGTGGTGGCGCGCGGGGTCGCCGACTCCAAGGGCCACGCCACGATGCCGATCTTCGTGCCGCGCTTCCTGTGGCGCCAGCTCGGCGTCCAGTTCCAGGCAGCCTGGGCGGACACCGGGACGGCCGGAACGGACGTGTCCAACGTCGTCGAGCGGACGCTCCAGCCTTAGCCGCCGACCCTTCGCAGCTTCCGGCCCCGCCCGGTCCGCTCCCACGGACCGGGCGGCTTCCGTTTTGGGGTGCGTGCGCCGCGCCGGCACCCGAGAATGTCCGAAATATCCGTCGACTGGGTGCTCGATCTCGAAAAATGCGATCCGAGATCGCACCGCTGGCGACGCGATCACGACAAAAAAGTCGAACGTGGCCTCTAAATTCTCGTCTGATCGGATTGACTGTCCGAAATGTCGGATTTAAGGTTGGGACATCAAACAGAAATGTCGAGATTGTCGAGAACAGCAAGCCCCGTCAAGATGACCCCCGACCTCACCGGGACGAAATCAAGGAAGGACACCATGGCCACCCTCACCAACCAGAACTCCACCCCATCCGCAATGCACGCCCCGTCGGCATTGGGTGCCCAGCTCCAGAACCAGCGGCAGACCGTCGCGCCCGACCGGCGCAGCGTGCCGTCGTCCAACCGCCCCGTCGCCCATGAGGCGGCGCCCAAGGCGCGCCCCGCCCAGTCTGGCCGCGAGGGCTGGCGCCAGGCGCTGATCGCCAAGCACTACGGCATGGTCCAGGCGATCGCCCGCAGGCTGGTGACCCGCCTCCCGTCCTCGGTCGAGGTCGACGACCTCATCAGCGCCGGCACCCTGGGCCTCGTCGAGTCGGCGGACCGCTTCGAGCTCGGGCGCGGTGTCCCCTTCGAGGCCTTCGCCCGCTCCCGCATCCGCGGCGCGATGGTCGACAGCCTCCGCTCGGATGACTGGGTCCCCCACGGTGTCCGCGTCCGCGCCGACGTGCTCCGTCAGGGCCGCGAGTCGCTCGCGATGGACCTGGGCCACGCCCCCACGGTCTCGGACATGGCGAGCGTCCTGGCCGTCTCGGTCGACACCATGCACCGGATGCAGGCCAACGCGCATGCGGTGCCGGTCGTGTCGATGGAGACCCCCCTGGGCGCCGACGGCAACGCCACCATCGAGTCCACCCTGGCGAACGACGAGGACATCCTCGAGCGCATCGCCAATCGGGAGCTGAGCGCGGACGTGGAGTCGGCGCTGCGCTGCCTTCCCGAGCGCGAGGCCCTCGCGGTCCGCATGTACTACTTCGAGAACGCCTCGCTCGAGCGCATCGGCGAGGTCCTGGGTGTGGCGCTGTCGCGCGCGTACCAGCTCCGCTGCCGTGGCGTCGAGCGCCTGGCCTTCCGTCTGCAGCGCTACGCTTCGGTCTGACCCGACCTACCGGCGGCCAGCCCCTTTGGGGCGACCCGCGTTGGGGGACTTGCTCCGCCCCCGGGGAAATCTCCACCGAGCACTCCGGTAACGGATGGTGTCATCCCGCGGTCACCACATTGCCGGATGGGCGTTGGGCCGGTACTCGGGCCCAGGCTATCTGCCCAACCGCGTAGAAATGTCTGACCGGGGTGAGCTTGGCGCTCCTGACCACAACCGAAGCAGCGAGACGGTGTGGCGTGACGCCACGCACGATGCTGCGGTGGTTGGTGAACGGTGAGCTCAAGGGCGTACGGTCGCCGGGCGGGCACTGGCGCGTAGACGAGTCGGCGCTGCCGACGCAGTCCGAGGGTCATGAGAACCCGCTGGTCCCCGTTGAAGACGAGCTGCACGTCGCGATCATCGAGGACGACGCAAGTCAGGCGGCGGCGCTCGCGCGTCTCGTCGGCATGTTCGCGCCCACGGCGTCCATCCACCTGGCCTCCGACGGCCTGATGGCAGGGCTGGTGCTCGGCTCGGCGCGGCCGCACGTCGCGTTCGTCGACATCGAGATGCCGGGCCTGGACGGGATCGAGGTCGTGCGTCGCGCGCGCAAGGTCGCGTCGCTCCAGCGCACTCGGTTCGTCGTGCTCAGCGGGCGGCTGACCCAGGAGCGCGTCGACGCCCTCGCTGAGATCGGCGTGCTCGACGTGTTCCGCAAGCCCATCCCGCCGGACATCTTGCGCGCCATCCTCGACGCCGCCGCGGCCGCGATAGCGCGCCAGTAACGGTGCATCCCGGCGCTGCGGAACCGAGCACGTCTTTTCGGACGAATTGACGAAACTGGGAGACGCGCTACCCGATGAGGGGACGTCACGCTGTACGGGTAGCCCTCATCTGCCCTCGCGTGTCCACGCGGGTCGTATGGAAGCTGGACTGCGTTTGGGGGAGTGATGATCGCGCTGCTCGTCGACCAAGACCGCGAAAGGCAGGAACAGACGCTTCGCGCGCTTCACGCTGCCGCACCGGAGATCGACGTCTACTCGGTGGAGGAGCTGCCGAGCGCGGTGGAGGACGCCTCGACCGATTTGGACGTGGTGCTGCTGCGCGTGGCCGGAGACGGTGATCTCGCGTGGCTTCGCGCGCATGTCCTCGATGAGTCCGCGGAGCCCGTGATCGCGATGTGCGCGTCGGACGCCGACGCGGTGGCCGCGCGGGCCGCGGGCGCGGTGGCGAGCGTGGCGGAATCAGAGGACGTCGCGTCGTCGATCGCGTCCTTGCTTCGTGCCGCCGAGCGAGGGCCGGTGGCGGATCCCGATCGCGCCGATCCGGCCGTCGATCAGGCTCGGCTCGCGGTGGCGTTGGTGAGGCGGCGCCTCGCCCGTGCGCGCGCGACGTCCGCCCGCCTGGAGGCGTCGCTCAGGCTGAGAGAGGAGGCGCTGCGCGCGGTGTCGCAGGGTGTGATCACCACGGATGCCGAGCTCCTGGTCACCTATGTGAACGAGGTGATTGAGCGGGTGTCCGGCTTTGCGTTCGACGAGATCGTGGGACGGCCGCTCGACTCGTTGCCGGGCCCGCAGCCGGCCGAGCGGGAGGCGATGCGAACGACGTTGTTGGCCGGCCAGCCCTTTGAGGCTCAGATCGTCACCGAGCGCAAGGACGGGACAGCCTTCTGGAACGAGGTCCTGATGTCGCCCGCGCGCGACGAGGCAGGCGCCGTGACCCACTTCGTGGGCACCATGCGCGACGTCACGCCACGAAAGCAGCGCGAGGCGCAGCTCGTCCAGAGCGAGGCGATGTTCCGCGAGGCGCAGAGCCTGGCGCGCATCGGGAGCTGGCGGGCGACGATCCCGCGCGGTGACTCCTGGTGGTCGGACGAGATGTACCGCATCTTCCGCATCGATCCCGAGCAGACGAAGGGGGACATCCAGGACCTGCTGCTGGCGATGGTCCACCCGGACGATCGTGAGCGCGTGGTCGCTGCGATCGGGCGGGGCATTGCGACCCGTTCGGACTTCGTGGAGGACTTCCGCGTCATTCGCGGCGACGGTACGACCGTCTGGATCACCACCGCGATCAAGGTCGTCACGGACAAGAACGGCAGGGCCGTCGGTCTCCGCGGCGCGAGCCAGGACATCACAGAGCGCGTGACCGCGGACCTCGCGTCGCGTCAGAGCGAGCGCAACCTGATGTCGATCGCGGACAACGCGACGATCGGGATCATCGTGGTGCAGGACGCACGCGTGCTGTTCGCGAACGAGCAGGCGGCTTCGATCGGTGGCTTTCGCCGTGAGCAGGTCGAGGGCCGAAGCGTCTCCAACCTGGCGCGTGGCGTGCGTGACGGCGGCGACTTCCTCGAGAAGTTCAACCAGAACCGCGAGCGTATGCCTGTGCCCGCGCAGTTCGAGATCCAGGTGGAGACTGCGACGGGACGTATGCTGCCCTGTGAGGTCAACCTCGCGGCCGGCGTGTGGAACGGGCGTCCCGCGACCGTCGTCTTCTTCAGCGACATCAGCGTGCGTCAACAGACGGCGGCGGCGCTGCTGCAGGCGCAGAAGATGCAGGCCGTGGGCCAGCTGACGGGCGGCATCGCGCACGACTTCAACAACATCCTTGCGATCATCCTCTCGTTCGGCGGATTTGTGCGAGACGCGCTGCCGGTAGGCGGGCCCGCGCATGAGGACATGGTGGAGGTGCTTCGCGCCGCCGGGAGAGCGGGCGACCTCACCCGCCAGCTGCTGGCCTTCTCGGACCGTCACGTGTCGCAGAAGCGGCCGGTCGATCTCGGCCTGCTGGTCAACGACTTCCTCAAGACGCTTCGCCGCAGCGTGGGCGAGAACATCAGCTTGAGCTTCTCCGCGCCGGCGTTCCCCACGGTGGTCAAGATGGACCCGATCCACCTGGATCAGATCCTCTTGAACCTCGCGCTGAACGCGCGGGACGCCATGCCGAACGGCGGCACCTTGCGTCTGACGCTGACCCGGACGGAGCCCACCGAGGGGGACGCCGCCGCGAGGATTCGCCTGGAGGTCGCAGACTCGGGCGTAGGCATGTGCGCGGCCACGATGAGCCGCGCGTTCGATCCCTTCTTCACGACCAAGCCTGTGGGATCGGGCTCCGGGTTGGGCCTGTCCACCTGCTACGCGCTGGTGAAGGACGGTGGGGGCGTGATCACCGCCGAGAGCGAGGTCGGCGTCGGCACGACGTTCACGATCGACCTGCCCGAGTGCGTCGAGGTGAGCGAGCCCGCTACAGGCAACGCCGCCGAGCCGAAGGGAGCGCACGGCTCCGCGGTACTGGTGGTCGAAGACGACGCGCCGCTTCGCAAGGCGGCCGTGCGCATCTTCGAGAGCGCCGGGTTCCACGTCCTGCAGGCGGCGGATGGCGATGACGCGATCCAGCAGCTCAAGGTCCACGGGACCATGATCGATCTGGTGGTGTCGGACGTCGTGATGCCGGGTTCAAGCGGGTACGCGGTCGCGAGCTATGTTAGGGAGAACCTTCCAAATGTCGCGATGCTGCTCACCTCCGGCTACCTGGACGGACGCGCCGTGGTCGATGGTGAACCCGTAGACGGGCCGCTGCTGTGGAAGCCCTACACGTCCACCGATCTGCTGCGCGCCGGGGGGGACGCGCTCTCGGCGCACCGGGCCAAGGTGCACATGGCCAAGTCCACCGCCACGGCTGTTGAACCGAAGGTCGGCGTGGTGATGGTGGTGGAGGATGAAGAGGCGATCCTGTCTGCGCTCGAGCGCGTGCTCACCCACGCCGGGCACCAGGTCGTCACGGCGTCCACCGTCGCGTTTGCGGTCGCGGCCCTTGCGGACGGTCACGCCGTCGACGGCGTCTTGTGTGACATGACGCTGCCAGACGGCTCCGGCGTCGAGGTCCTCACGTGGATCCACGCGAACAGGCCCGCGCTGCTGGAGCGCACGGTGGTGCTGACCGGCGGCGTCCTGGACGACGACAGCCTGCAGCGCATCGAGGTGCTCGGCGTGGAGGTGCTGCGCAAGTCATTGCCTCCCGCCAAGTTGCTGGAGCGTGTGGGTCGACTGGTGGCGGGCGGCGGGGGCAATCGGGCGGCGGTGGTGGCGGAGCGGGTTGTCCACGAGGCGCCAGAGCGCGGCGCCGACGAGGCGAAGGTGCTGCTGGTCGACGACGACGCCGCGCTGCTCGGGGCGTACTCGCGCGCGCTGCACCTCGCGGGCTTTACGGTGCAGACCGCGACGTCCGGTGAGGGCGCGCTCGCGCTGCTGGCCGAGGGTCGCTACGACGCGGTGATCACGGACATCGGTCTGCCGGGCGCGGACGGTCTGGAGATCCTGCGCGCCGCGCGTGCCCGCGACGCGGACATGCCGGTGCTCCTGATCACCGGCGCGCCGTCGGTGGAGACCGCGACGCTCGCGCTCCGTAGTCGCGCGGTCGGCTACCTCACCAAGCCCTTCTCGCTGCCCTCGCTGGTGCAAGAGGTTCGGGTGGCGGTGGAGTCGGGGCAGGTGGCGCGCCTGCAGCGCAAGCTCGTCGCCGCGCAGGCGGGGGCTGGCGAGTTCCTCGTGGACCTTCCGGCCACGCGTCGCGCGTTCGAGAGCGCGCTGCGTGTGTTGTTCATGGTCTTTCAGCCGATCGTCTCGACCGCGGATGGCGCCATCTTCGGGTACGAGGCGCTGATGCGCAGCGATCACCCGACGCTGGGGACGCCGGACCGGCTGATCGCCGCCTCGGACGTGCTGGACCGCACCGAGGATCTGGGACGCGCGGTGCGACGCGCGGTCGCGAACGCCCTGGCCGAGCATCCGGAACGGCAGGAGTCGATCTTCGTGAACCTGCACCCGAGCGAAGTGCGCAGCGACCTGCTGTGCGCCCCGAACGAGCCGCTGCTGGCGTGCGCGTCGCGTGTGGTGTTGGAGGTGACGGAGCGCGCCTCGCTGACGATGGGCGCTGAGCTGACGGAGCACGTCCGCGTGCTGCGTAAGGCCGGCTACCGGATCGCCATCGATGACCTGGGCGAAGGGTACGCGGGCCTCACGTGGCTCGCGCAGCTCAAGCCTGAGATCGCCAAGATCGACATGTCGTTGGTGCGCGGCGCGTGCGTGTCGCCGCTCAAGCGCGAGATCTTGGAGTCGCTGATCCTCGTCTGCCGTCGCGCGGGCATCCTGGTGGTGGCCGAGGGCATCGAGACGATCGAGGAGGCGACGCTGCTGACCGATCTCGGCTGCGACCTGCTCCAGGGTTACTATTTCGCCCGCCCTGGCGCGCCGTTTCCGGTCGTCAAGGTGTCCATTCCCGCATCGGGGCGCGCGCCATGATCCGCGTAGATCGCGTAGAGAAGGCCATCTCTGCCATCCCAGAGCCCCACGGCGCTGCGGTGGAGCAGGTGTTGAGGGTGCTGCTCCACGACCTCAACGGGGCGGTGTCCGCCATCACCATGGAGTCATTCGCCATCGAGCAGCTTTTGACTGGCCTTTCGGACGGTGAGGCCGGCAAGCCCGCGCCCATTGGACGGCCGAAGCAGCTCGATACGCTCCGCGACGCCGCGCGCAACCTCCGGCAGGCCGCAGAGGGCGCCGCCGCCTACCTTGAACACGTGGAAGATCTGATTTCAAAGGCCCGCAATCACTCGATTTAGTGAGTTACGACGCCTGGTTTAGGCGGTGTTTGACGTGAGCATGGTGCAGCCGGACGGCTGCGAGGCCACCCCAAGATAGGCCAAACGGGTGCCATACCCGTCCGATTTTTCAGACGGGGTCAACGCGGCTTTTTGTCTCCGAAAGCGTGAATTTGCGGAGGGAGTGGGGCCGCGTTTCAGGTTGTCCAATTCCGTGCCGATAGAGGAAGACCCGAGGAACGCCTCACCCAGCTCATCATGTGGAAGTCCCGTCCCTCCGCGATGCCGATCGCCACAGCCTTGGAAGTCCCGTGACACCACCCGCACCGCTCACGCAGCTGCCTGGAACCGTGACGGAGAGCCTCGCGTCCACCGCGGCGTTCGCCTATCCGGTCGCCTGTGGTTCATGTGGTCAGCTTGTGCCGGCGTTGGCCGAGGACGCCGCGCCGGGCCCGCGCGCCTGGGCCCAGCCTCAGTCGAACGTGGCGAGTGTTCGCCAGAGCACCCTCAACCGCCCGCAGGCCGCGCGTCGGGTGGTCCTGGTGGTGGACGACGACGCCTGCACCACGCGCGCGCTTAGGCGCCTGTTGGAGTCGGTCGGCTACAGCGTGGCGGTCGCCGACGGCTACGAAGAGGCGATGGGCGAACTGGTCTTCAGCGAGCGCTTCTCGGCGGTGCTGTGTGACCTCACGCTGCGTGACGGATCCGGCGCAGACCTGGTGCACTGGCTTCGTCGAGCGCACCCTGGCCTGGGTGATCGCACGATCGTCCTGACGGGCGGCGCGGTGGACGACGTGGGCCGAGCGCTGGTCGAGGACGGCGAGAGCGAGGTCCTGACCAAGCCCTTCAAGATGACGACGCTCGTCGAGCGCGTGAACGCGGCGGCCAACCGTGATCACGACCACGTGCATCTCAACGTGGGAGCGTTCTCGTGAGCAGCCTAGTTCGAGTCCTTGTCGTCGATGACGACGCCCTGATCTGCCGCGCGATCCGCCGCACGCTCGCCGCCTCCAGCTTTGACGTCGTCACCGCAGACGGGATCGCCTCCGGCAAGGCGGCTGTCGAGACGTCCGCTCCGTTCCACGTCGTCCTCTGCGACCTGACCATCAAGGACGGGTCCGGCGCCGTCCTCGTGGATTGGCTTGAACAGACGGATCCCGCGCTTTGGAGCCGGACCGTGGTGATGACCGGCGGCGCGATGGACCCAGCGGGTCGTAAGCTGGTCGAGGGTGGCCGGGTGCAGGTGCTGATGAAGCCGTTCGAGCTGATGGCCTTGGTCGCCCTGGTGACCTCGGTGGCGGCGCGCGGGGGCATGACCGTAGGGTAGGTGCGCTCGGGTGGCAGACGCGACGGCCGATCGAGCGACCGCGCGCGCCACCCTCATGGCGTCGGCGTGTGCGAGCTCTGGCCAGCGATGTTCGAGCCCCAGCAGACCAGCAGGCCGTTCATCGTCAGGCCGCAGACGTGGGCGCCGCCGCCGTCGAGCGTGGAGAAGCGCGTGGTGGGCGGCGTGGTGACGCCGTTGCTGCTGCTGCCCCAGCACATCGCGGTGTGGTCTTCGCGCAGGCCGCAGGTGGCGTCGTCGGTGGCGGCGATCGAGGTGAACGGCCCGGCGGGCGCGTTGCTCTGACCGGAGGCGTTCCAGCCCCAGCACGTGACCTCGCCGTCCTCATGGAGCGCGCAGGTGTGCCAGGCGCCGGCGGCGATGGCCACGAAGTCGTCGCCCGCGGGGGCGTTGCTCTGACCCTGCCCGTTCCAGCCCCAGCACTCGATCGCGCCGTCGGTGGTCAGCCCGCAGGTGTGGAAGGTGCCCGCGGTGAGCGCGGAGAAGCTGTTGGCGGAGCTCGGGTCGAGCTGGCCGACGTCCAGGCCCCAGCAGACCACGCCGCCGTTCTCGTCGAGCGCGCAGGTGTGCCACGCGCCGGCCGCGACCGCCGTGAAGGGGCCTGTGGGCGCGTCGAGCTGACTGCTGTCGTTCGAGCCCCAGCAGGCGATCTCGCCGGCGGCGTCGAGCGCGCAGGTGTGCTCCAGGCCCGCGGAGATGGCCACCGGCTGTGTCTGCAGCGGGGTGGACTGGCCGCGGCTGTCATCGCCGAAGCAGGTCACGACGCCGTCCAGGCGCTGAGCGCAGGTGTGACGGCCGCCCGCCGTGGCGGCGACAAAGCGATAGCCGACGAACACGCCGTCGCCGCTGACGCCGCCTGCCTCGTAAGGGTCCGACGCGGTGACTTCGCAGCGCCAGGCTTCACCAGGGCGCGTGACGTTCTCGGGCACGGCGCCGTCCGCGTTCAGGTCGGTGTAGGGCGCGCCGTCGAGCGTCCAGACGGCGGTGTAGGTGATCGGGTCGCCGTCGGCGTCCACGGAGGGGGTGGTGATCGCACAGGCCAACGGGTCGTTCTCGGTGACGCTGTGCGGCTCGAGTGCGACCCCCGGCGCTGTGGGCGGCGTGTTGAGGATCACCGTGCTCGCGCGACCGGTCGCCTCGGCTTCGCCGTCGGACGTGATCAGGTCGACCGCGACGTCCTGACCGCGCGCCACCGGGTGCTCCCACGCGTTGAGGAAGCGCGACAGGCTCTCCTGAACGACCACGCCGTCGACCGACCAGCGGACGGTCGTCTTGAGCTCGTCGCTGTCGTCGTCGCTGGCGGTGAAGCGAATGCCCAGGCCGCTCCCAGCGTAGGGCTTCTCGGGCGTGATGCTGACCGGGCCCATCACGGGAGGCGAGTTCACGATCGTGGTGGTGATCACCTGCGGCGTGCCGCTCCACGGGTCGATCGACTTGAGCTCAAGCACCCAGGTCTGACCGCGCTCGGTCACCTCGGCGGGGATGACCGGGTTGTTGTCGAACTCGGGCCGGCGCGTCCCGTCCACCGACCAGCGCAGCTCGTAGACCGGGGTCTGGAGGAAGCCATCGGTGACCACGACGCGCGCCTCGAGCGGGTCATGCGTCGTGGGCGCGCTGGGCGACACGAGCGCGGTGATCGAGGGCGCGGCGACGATCTCGGCGGACGCCTCTCCGGCGGGACCCTCGGAGCCGGTCAGGCCGACGTGAGCCACTTCGACGTGCCAGCTCTGGCCGTAGTCCAGGAAGCGGCTCTCCACGGTGTTGGTCAGCAGGTCGGGGCGCTCTAGGCCATCGACCGACCAGTGGTAGACGAACGGGCCTTCACCGTCGACCTTCGCCTCCAGTTGCACGACGGGCTGCCAGGCGATGGAGATGGACACCTCCGGCGGCGCCTCCTGCTTGCACGCGACCGTACCAATCAAGGTGACGAAGAGGAGGGGGGTGGGGGCGCGCATGGAGAACCTCGTGGGAGTCTTGCAACCCTCGTCGACGATCCAGCGCCCCGATTGCAGGGTGATCGAGCTTAGGGCTGCGGCGCGTAGCGGCCGATGACCAACGGGCGGCTCGCGACGTCGCGGTAGTCGGACTGCGTCGCGGTGCTCCAGGTGTGGCCGACGATCTCGCCCGACGCGTTGGCGTACAGGCGCATGGTGCCGACGCCCGCGCCGGCGTCGTCCGATCCGTCGAGCTCCATGCCGGCGCGGCTGTCGGTCGGGCCGTGCACGTCGGAGGTGGAGTCGACGACGTCGAGCTCGTACTGCCGGGTGCCGACGAGGAGCGGCGCGGACGCCGCGTGGTGGACTGGCGCGGTGCGTACGATCGCCATGTGGCCGCTCGAGTCGCAGCCCTGCATGGTGCCGCAGTGCACGGACGCGCAGCCGGCGTCGTCGTAGCGGATCGCGATCACGTCGCCTGGCGCGATGTCGCGCACGTTGTCGATGACGTCGAAGTCGTTGCGCATCGCGATCTGGTCGTGCCAGGTGGCGGCGAGCGGGCTCGAGCAGCCGATCCACGACTCGACGTCGCGGTCGTAGGCCTGCGTGAACACCGCGGACACGAACGACGCGCACTTGGAGCGGTTGGCGCTCTCCTCTGCGTCGCTGATGCCCGCCCAGGTCACGACGGTGGGCTCGCTGGCGTAGTCGTTCTGCGCGGGCTCCAGAGAGCCGATGAGCGCGTCGCTCCAGGTGGTGAGCGGCGTGGCCTGGTCCGGTGCAGGGGCGCAGCCGACCAGCGTGGCGACGCCCAGGGCCGCGACGGCCTTGGCGACCGCGGGGCTGCGAGACGGAGGCACCCTGCGCTGCGGCACGCCGACGGCGTGCTGGGAGCCCTGCGGGCTCGCCCAGGGGTGCGCGTCGGGGCCGGGGAGCGCGCTGCCGGCGTCCTGGCGAGGCGTGTCCTCGTCGAGCTCGAGCGAGAAGTCGTCGTCGAGGCCCGCGGCCTCCAGGGTGGCGACCAGCTCGGCGACGCGCATGGCGTGGTCCAGGGCGCGGAAGGTGCAGGGCTCGTCGGTGACGGTGCCGTCCAGGCTCACCGGGACGAGCGCGTCCATGGCGAGATCAAGCGGCGCGTACGAGGCGCCGAACCAACGGGTGAAGGACCGCACCGGCGCGAGCGCCAGGCGGAGAGACAGGGGGGAGACGATGTGGGGTCGCGCGGGGTGCACCAGCATCAGCTGGATCGGCGTTGGGGAATGCCGGGGGGGGCGAGCCGGTGCACGCATGGAGTTCATTGAGCGGACCCTCACATCGTCCTGGACTCCGGTTCGAAGGTTGGACGGCCGCTAGAGAGACGCCGATTCGAACAACATCGAACACGGACAGAACAGCTACATTTCGCTCTGCAAACGACGGCCGCCTCGCTCGATCAGACGAGGTTGAGGTCGTGCGCGCGACGCCATCTCGGGTCGACGACCTCGCGCTGTGGGCGCCGGTCGGGCCCAGGCGTGAGGGCTGCCCTGGGGCCGCCCCCTTTTCGCGCCCGCCGCGCCCGGCTACGGTGGCCGCGATCGGGAGGATCGCATGGAGTGGAGGATCGCCGCCCACGACACGAACGCGTTCCGGGACGCCGCGACGCGCGCGCCTGGCTGGTACTGGGTGGCTCGGCCGCGCAACCTGGGCCGACACGCGTACGACGCCTCCGCGGGCGTGGTCTGCTTGGTGTGGATTGGCGCGGACGGACGGCTGCTGTCGCCGCTCGCGGACTTCCGTACGCTCGAGCACGGCGACCTGACGTGCTTGGACGCCGCGTCGGGCGATCGCTTCGCGACCTTCTTCGCCGGGCCCGTGTCGCCGGGCGAGCTGACGGGCGCCGTGCGCGTGCGCCGCGTGGATGATGACGCCACCTCGCAGTTCACCGGCGAGCGTCCGAACGTTCCGGGCTGGTGGTGGTGCCGCACGAACGCCGAGGCGCCGCTGCTGCTGGTCGACGCCCGCAAGATCGGCCCCATCTTCATGGAGGCGGACAGGCACGGCGTGGTGCGTGTGTTCCTGGCTTCGGACACCGCCGGTCGCAGCGTGGACGTCGGCGAGTTCGGCTTCTCGGAGGCCTTGGTGAGCGATGGCGGCGTGATCGACGAGAGCGGCGAGCTCGGTCGAACCGAGGCCGAATTCTTTGGTCCGGTGGCGGCCCCGCCCGCGGTGCCTTCGGCGTTCCCGGTCCTGAAGTGAGCGGCGTCTCCCGCCCTGCCGCGTTCGGCGTGACCATGGTCGCGCTGCTCGCCGGCTTTGGGGCGGGATGGTGGGGACGCGGACAGATCGCTCCCCCCGAGCGTCGTCGCGGCGGCGGTGGCGGCGGCGCGACCGCGTTCGACGATGACGACCACGCGGCGACCAAGGCCGCGGCGGCCGCGCGTCCGGAGGCCTGGGCCGCGCTCACCCCGCAGCCCGCCGATCGCAAGATCGCCACCGGGCCGTTCCCCAACCTGCTGGTGCTGGTGGCGGACGATGTCGGGGTCGACATGGTGTCGGGCTACGGTGAGCACCCCGCGGCGCCCCCCACGCCCAACATCGACGCGCTGGCCAACCAGGGCGTGCGCTTCACGAACGCCATCACCGACCCGCTCTGCTCGCCCTCCCGCGCGGAGCTGCTGACGGGCCGGTACGCCTACCGCTACGGCATTGGCAGCGCGATCGCCCCCAAGCCCGGCTGGGACCTCCCCACCACCGAGCGCACCCTCGCGCGCATGCTCAAGGAGGACACCGGCGGCAAGTACGTCACCTACGCGATCGGCAAGTGGCACCTGGCCTCGCCGGACCGCGGCGGGTGGGACCACCCGCGCAAGATGGGCTTTGACCACCACCTGGGCACCATGGGCAACCTGCTCGGGTACATGCCGGGCGACGCCATGCCGCAGACCTACTTCCACTGGCAGCACGTGGAGGACGGCAAGCCGACGCCGGCGGACGGCTACATCACGTCGGCGACGGTGGACGACGCGGTCAAGGTGATCCACGACGCGACGCAGCCGTGGTTTGTCTACGTCGCGTTCCACGCGGCGCACTTCCCGATGCACGAGCCCCCGGCCGAGCTGCTCAAGACGCCGTTGCCCGCCAAGCCGACCGAGCCGCAGCTCTACCGGGCGATGGTCGAGGCGATGGACACGGAGATCGGCCGCCTGCTCGCGTCGATGCCCCCCGAGGTCCGCGCGAACACCGACATCGTGTTCCTCGGCGACAACGGCAGCGCGCCGTCGGCGGTGCTGCCCCCGTGGGTGAAGACGCTGGCGAAGGGTTCGCTGTCGCGCGGCGGCGTGCGCGTGCCGTTCATCGTCAGCGGGCCGGACGTCGCGGCGCACGGCGCGGTCGCCGACGCGCTGATCAACTCCACGGACCTCTACGCCACGATCGCTGAGCTGCTGCACCTGGACGAGCCGCGGCCCGCGGACAGCGTCAGCTTCGCCAAGCTGCTCGCGGACCCGACGCTGCCGTCGCAACGCCCGGTGGCGTATGCCGAGCGCTTTGGTCCCAACGGCATGGACCCGTGGCCCTGGCACGAGTCGATGATCCAGGACCTTCAGTACAAGCTGCTGATGCGCAACGGCGAGCAGGTCGGTCTCTTCGACGTGCGGACCGACCCGTTTGAGCAGAAGAACCTGCTGGACCGCACGCTGTCGCCCGACGAGAAGCAGGCGATGCGCCGCCTGCACCGCGCGCTGCCCGACGCCGCGCTGGTGCCGCGCGAGGGGTCACCGCAAGACGACAAGGAGGGCGGCTGATGCGCGCCCTCGTATGGCTTGCGGTCGCCGCGTGCGGTGGAGAGGCCTCGTTCCCCAGGGACGCGGCGGAGGCTGGCTGCACGCACGCGCAGGCCTGTGACGAGGCCACCTTCGTGGACGCGTTCGGGGACCTCGACGAGTGCCAACGACGCGAGCGGCACCTGATGGAGGACGCGGCGGCGTCGGCCGCGGAGCTCGGCTGCGCGTTCGACAAGGACAAGGCGGCCGACTGCCTCGACGTGCTGGAGGGCGAGGACTGCGCCACGTTCCAGCTGGAGCAGGCGCTCACGGACTGTGGATCGGCCTTTGGCTGCTTTCACTAGGCGCGTCACGGTCGCGCTGGGCGGCATCGTCCTGGGGACCGTGTTCGCGGCGGCGCTCGCCGAGGGCGCGATCCGCTGGCTGAACCCCACCCCGCGCGTGCAGATCGTCGACCAGGCGATCATGGCCGACGCGTCCTGGCAGGAGGGCTACCCGATCTGGCGGCAGACGGGCTCGGACGAGCGCGAGGAGCCGGCGTGCGCGCCGGGCGCCACCGAGGTGCTCATGGTGGGCAGCTCGATCACGTTTGGAATCCTGCTTGAGGCGCGAGACACCGTGGCGGCCAAGCTTCAGCAGCGGCTGGGCGCGGATGGGTCTGCGTGGTGCGTGCACAACGTCGGGCAGCCGGCCTACACCGGCGAGCAGAAGCGGATCGCCGCCGAGGCCGGCATCGCCCGCTGGCACCCGCGGCTGGTGATCTTCGAGGTCTGGAACAACGACGGCGGGGACTACGTGCGGGTGGGTGACCTGGCGATCTCCACCGGCGGGCTGCGAACGGACGAGGAAGGGTGGCCCGCGTCGCCGGTGCCTCTGCCGACGTGGCTGCATCACGTCGCGATGGTTCATTCGTCCGCGTGGCGCTACGCGGCGCTCGCGTTGGCGAGCCGCGCCGGCGTCGAGAAGCGCGCGTCCTGGACCGAGCGTGTCCCTGCGCGGCTGGATCGCGTGGCCGCCGCGGCGGGCCCTGACGGGCGCTTGCTCGTGTGGCTGGCCGCGCGCTTGGACGTGCCATTCGCGACGCAGGCGGCGGCCAACCGGACGTCGGGCGACTACGGCCACGTGATCGCGTGGGGAGCCAAGCGTGGCGTGCCGGTGATCGATCCGGCGGCGGCGTGGACGGGCGTCGAGCCGGCGCCGCTGGGCGTGGACAGAGCGTGCCACCTCAACGGGGAGGGCGCCGACAAGGTGGCGGCGGTGCTTGAGCCGCAGGTGCGCGCGCTGGCCGCCGCCACGGCCCACTAGGAGGCGCGGCGTGATCGGCGGGGCCGGGGTGTAAGCGCGGGCGCGGGGCGTTCGTTCTCGCCGCGAACCCCAGGAGATCCGATGCTGCACTTCCTGTCCATGCTCCTCCTCCACGGCACCCCCGAGACCCCCGTCCGCGCGACCTTCGGCGACGGCCAGATCCTGATGGGCGAGGTCCACACCAAGACGCTCAAGCTGCAGAGCGGGTCGGGCTTGCTGGATATCCCGCTGGAGGACGTGGGCGAGGTGGTCCCCGCGGCGGTGGGCGGCCTGGGTGAGTCCGAGGGCCGCGTCGACGTGTGGCTGCGCAACGGCAGCGAGCTGCGCGGCATGTGGGCGGACCCCAAGCTGGCGATGAGCATCGTCGTCGGTGGGGATGACGTGCCGATCGACTTGCCGATGAACGACCTGTCGCGCTTTCAGCTTCAGGGCGGCGCGGCCTGGCCCACGGGTCCGGTCTACCGGATGCGCACCACCGCCGGCGACGACTTCCTGGTCGACCCGACCAAGACCGAGCTGGTGCTGGTCAACAAGTTCGGGACCTTCGCCCCCAAGCTCTCCGAGTGCCGCTCCGTGGCGCCCGTCGGTGAGGCCAAGGGCGACTGGCGGATCGAGCTGCAGACCGGGACGGTGCTGATCGGCCACCTGCAGGACGACAAGGTGACGGTCGCGCTGCCGATGGGGCCCGACGAGATCTCCGTGGACCTGGACTCGTTTGTGTCGCTGCGGATGGAGTCGTGGGGAGCGGTCGCGCCTCCGCCCGTCCCGGTGCGTCGCGAGCAGTCTCCTCCGGCCCGGTACGAGGACGGAGGTTGGAGCCCCGAGGTTCCGGCGGGCGCGCCGATGGAGGCGCCAGCGCCGGTGTCCTACCAGGATTCCACCAGGCCCGCGCGCGGCCGCCCTAGCGAGCCGTCGGCGTGGTTCGACAGCGCGCCGTTGAGCGCGACCAAGGGCGCGGCAGACGAGTGAGCGACGACGCGGGGCTGCGCGCGCGTGGGCGCGGCACCTGCGCGCGGATCCTTACGCGGTGGCGATCGCGGACGAGCGGACGGTGCCCCACAGGAACCCGAGCATCGCGATGACGAACGTGCCCGTGGCGAGGATCAGGTTCCAGTGCATGAGCGCCGTGGTGCGGGCGTCGTCCGGGCCCACGTTGCCCATGGACATGAGCACCGTGTAGACCGCGGCGGTGGCGAGGGTGCCGATGGCGCCGACCACCATCACCATGGCGAGCAGGTTGCCGGGCGTGCGCACGTTGTGGGCGTCGCCGTTGCCCGACGAGCGCAGCAGCGCCGTGTACATCAGCAGGCCGACCACCGAGATGAGCAGCGGGCGGTGCGCGTGCGCCAGGCCCGCCTCAAACACCAGGTTGCGGGTGGTGGCGCTCATGCCGATCGCCGCGTCCAGGTTGGAGCGGAACAGCCAGGTGGTGCCGCCCACGCCCAGGCAGATCAGGCCGACGCCCAGCGCCGCCGCCTGCGCGCGCCATGCCTGACGGGGCGCGTTGGCCGCGCGGGTCATGGCGAACCAGCAGGACAGCACGGTCAGCAGGATAGAGATGATCTCAAACGGCGTCAGCGGCATGGTGGTTTCCCCAGCGAAATCCCAGAGTCGCACGATCCAGGCGGATCGCGCAACCTTTCCGCCGAGGATCGCGGTCGCTACGGGATCGGGATGGAGATCTTGGTGCGCACAGCGGCACCCCACCAGGCCGGGTGCTGGCGCGGCGAGATCACCGTGTAGGTCGCCGCGTTCACGTCGATCTTGAGGATGTCGCCGCTCTCGTCGAACCCGTAGATGAAGCCGTCGTCCCAGCCTGCGAGGCCGTACACCCGGTAGTAGTTGCCCGGGCTGTTGAAGCGCAGGATCCAGTCGGTGACGGCGCCCGTGGTCGGATCCAGGCGCGCCAGGTCGGTCACGCCGGTGTTCCCGTTGCGGTACAGCGACGCGTACGTGCCGACCGTGGCGATGCTGAACGCGTCGCCGGTGGTGGACGACCCGTTGCTGTCGAAGCGGCCCAGGATGCTGAACGTGACCCGGCCCGTGCCCGCGGGGATGGTCAGCTTGTACCAGCTGACACCGCCCATGCCGACGAGCTGGTCGTTCACGCCGCCGAGGATGCCTGGGGGCACGAAGGTGAGCCCGTTCCACTGGCTGGGGAGCGACGCGATCCACCGGCACTTGGCGTTGGCCGCCAGGCAGATGAACAGGTCCGAGAAGGTGACGGCGTACAGCACGCCGTTGGAGTCGATCGCCGCGTCCGTCACGCTGCCGGCGTTCTGATCGAACGAGAAGTATCCGACGCGGGTGAGCGCCTCGGTGGGCACGTAGAACGTCCACAGGTCGCTCGACGTGTGCGGGTAGAGGGTCTCGTTGGACGTGTGGCCGGGCCACGCGACCTCGTCGGGCCAGCGGTCCTCGGTGTTGAGGTAGCCGTCG